>NZ_BAGG01000114.1 GCF_000308695.1 Nocardia takedensis NBRC 100417
TTACGTAGGCCATGTTCTACAGATCCTCGGAAAGGTGCGTGGGCTAGGGCCACCGGGGTTGTGGTGGACAGCGGCACCACGGTAGCGGCGTAGGCGGGATGTGATGCCGCTTTCAGTGTGCCTCGAGAGTGACGCACACCTCTCATCGGTCCGGCACGAGGCGGGTTCACGAGCCCGCGGACACGCGCGGCCCCCGGCGCGACGACGGCGTGGACACGGCCTAACGTGGTCCCATGGTGCGGACTCTGATCCTCATGCGGCACGGCAAGTCCGGGTATCCGGACGGCGTCGGCGATCACGAGCGACCGCTGGCGCCGCGCGGCGAGCGGGAGGCGGGGCTGGCGGGCGCCTGGCTGCGCGCCACCCAACCGCCGATCGACGCGGTGCGCTGCTCCACCGCCACCCGCACGCGCGAAACCCTCGCCGCCACCGGGATCACCGCGCCCGTGGTCTACGAACGCGGCATCTACGAGGCGTCGCCGCGCTCGCTGATCGAGCTGATCCACCTCGGCGACGAGCACGTCTCGACCCTGCTGGTCATCGGGCACGCGCCCGGAATGCCGTGGACCGCCTGGGAACTGGCGGCCAACCGCGACTCCGAGCAGGCCGTCGAACTCAGCCGGAAGTTCCCCACCTCGGCGCTCGCCGTCCTGGAGTTCGACCGGCCGTGGGACCAGATCGAACCGGGCACGGGGGAACTGGTGTGCTTCCACATCCCGCGCTGACCCACCGCGCGCGTCACTTGGTGAGTTTGCCCCCGACCACGGCGATGACGCCGAGGATCACCAGCGCGACGAACGCCGCGAATCCGCCGAAGAGCCACCACACGACCACCAACCCGCCCACCACGGGCGCGAGGGCGATCGCCGTGATCACCGGGCTTTCCCTGACCGTCGCGAGGGCCGATCGGGCCCGGACGCGGTCGATGTCCTTACCTGCCATGACACCAGGGTAGGCGCGAATCGGCGGTTGAAACGGAATTGTCGGTGCCCGGTGCCATGCTGTGCCGATGGACTGGAAAATCGAGCTCGTCGCCATCCCGGTCACCGATGTGGATCGGGCCAAGGAGTTCTACACGCGGATCGGTTTCCACGCCGATCACGACCACAGCCCCAGCGAGGACATCCGGTTCGTGCAGCTCACCCCGCCCGGGTCGGGGTGCTCGATCTGCATCGGCCGCGGCATCACCGAGGCGGCTCCCGGCAGCGTCGAGGGGATGCAGGTCGTGGTGGCCAGCGCCGAGCAGGCGTACAAGGATCTGGTCGCCGCGGGTGTCGAGGCCACCCCGGTCCAGGACATGGGCTGGGGCCTGTTCACCTTCTTCAGCGATCCCGACGGCAACAAGTGGGCGGTCCAGCAACTGCCGAACTACAACTGAGCCGAGACCGGCCGGTCGGTGCGGAGTCCGGCTAGCATCGCCGGAGTGGAGCGAGATCGGGTCCGAATCGACAAGCAGACGCCCAAAGCGCAGAAGGCACTGATCGCCGTCGCGGTGGAGGTGCGGGCGGCAGGGGCCGCGGCCGGGTTGACGCGCCGCACGATCGAATTGATCAACGTGCGGGTCTCCCAGATCAGCGGGTGCGCCTTCTGCCTGGACACCCACCACCGCGCGGCGCTGGAAGCCGGGGTCACCGAACGCGAACTCGCCGTGCTGCCCGCGTGGCGGCGCACCGAACTGTTCGATGATCTCGACCGCGCCGCCCTGGCGTTGGCCGAGGTCACCACCACGCTCCCGGACGAGGCCGAGTTGGAGCGGGAATACGCCTTCGCCCGGGCGCGGTTGTCCGATGACCAGCTGTCGGCGGTGGTCTGGGTGGCCACCACCATCGGCGCGTTCAATCGAGTATCGATCATGAGCAGGCACCCGGTGCGGGCTCAGGAAAAGGACACAACCGTGAGCGAATCCGAGAACAAGGTCGTGAACAACGGCGAGGCGAGCCGCTACGAGGTGTTCCACGAGGGCAAGCTCGCCGGCTTCGCCGAATACGCCGAGCACGACGACGTCACCGACTTCACGCACACCGAGATCGATGACGCCTTCGCGGGCAAGGGATTGGGCAAGGTCCTGGCCGCGGGCGCCCTGGACGACGTCGTCGCGCGCGGGCGGGTCATCGAGGCGCACTGCCCGTTCATCCGCGCCTACCTGGAGAAGAACCCCGGCTACGACGCCCACGTGCTCGGCAAGGGCGTCCAGCGGCCGTGAGCGATCTGGAGGCGCGGCCCGACGAAGCGGTGTGCGAACCCACGCCGGGCCCGGGTCCGGTGGTGGAGCTGTATCCGGCGCGCGAGGTGCCGCTGGGCGGTGTGCGCGGCGTGTACGTGGAACGGGTCCTGCCGCAACGGGATCTGCCCACCGTGGGCGCGTGGTGCTTCCTGGACCATTTCGGGTCGCCCACCGTCACCAGGACGGACGCGCCGCCGGATATCGACCCCCACCCGCACATCGGCTTGCAGACCGTCACGTGGCCCTTCGTCGGACGAATCCGGCACCGCGACACCGTCGGCTCCGACGTGGAGATCCACCCGGGTCAACTGAATCTGATGACTTCCGGCCGCGGCGTCGCGCATTCGGAGTACTACCCGAAGGACGCCCCCGCCGCGCACGGCCTGCAACTGTGGATCGCGCTGCCCGGCCCCGACATCGGGATCGACGCGCATTTCGAGCAGCACCGCGATCTGCCGGTGTTCACCGCGCCCGGCCTGCGCGCCACGGTGCTGATCGGCACGCTGGCCGGCCACACCTCCCCCGCGAAGACATACACGCCTTTGGTGGGCGGCGATATCGCGCTGGATGCCGGGGCCGCGGCGACACTGCCGCTGGACCCGACTTTCGAGCACGCCCTGCTGGTCATCGAGGGCGAACTCACGGTCGCCGGCACCGCGCTGGAACCCGGCCCGCTGCTGTACGTGGGCAGCGGGCGCGAGGAGTTGCGGATCGAATCCGCCGCGGGCGCGCACTTCGTCCTGATCGGCGGCGAGCCCTTCGGCGAAGAACTGGTGATGTGGTGGAACTTCGTCGGCCGCAGCCACGAGGAGATCGTCGCCGCCCGCGCGGCGTGGGAAGCCCACGACACCAGCCGATTCGCCGACATCCCGGGACACACCCCCGACCAACGCATCCCGGCTCCCCCGCTACCCGGACTCCACCTGAAACCGCGCCGCCGCCGAGTGGGCACGGCGCGGACCTGACTCAGGCGGCGAGCAGAGCCGCCAATGCCCGATAACTGGCGTTGAGGCCCTGTTCCATACCGGACCGCAACATACCGTCGCGCTCCTCCGGCGTGCGGCATGACTGTCGCGAATGTCTTTCGAGGTGACGGACTATTTGCGGCGGGGGCGAATCACGGCGGTGAAGGCCGCTTCGGCGACGAGGTTGTCGTCGCCGTCGACGATGCGGACCGGCACCTCGAGTTCGACATCGGTCCGGGCGGCGATATCGGCGCGCATCCGCTCCAGAACCTCGTCGGAGAACTCGCCGGTCGCCCGGTACGGTCCGGCCTTTCCGGCGGCGCGGGCACGGTAGGCGATGCGGCCGTCCCGCGCGACGACGAAACTCTCCCCCATCAGGTCGCCGATACCCGAGACCGCCGCGCCCATCGCCGCGGTCTCGGCGAGTCCGAACAGGACCGCGGCGTGCAGGTCGCCGTTGTGGTTGAGATGTTCCGGCTTCGGGTCCAAGGCGACGACGTTGCGTCCGGCGGCGAAGTCGACGCCGGTGATCCCCGCGTATCGGATGAACCCCAGCTTCTGGAATCCGGCCATCACCAGTTCGCCCATCGCGGCAACGTCCACGACATCTCCTCGTCCGAAAGGCTTCGGGCCGAGAACTGCGACCCGAAGTGAAACTTGTTCTAGTTTCATACCCCGGACCGCACCACCCTGTCCACGTTCACGGCCGTGGAGACGCCCACCCCACACCCCGGAAAACACGTCGGCCCCCGCTCCGGAGAGCGGGGGCCGACGATCAGGCGAACCCGATGACTAGCGGTAGTCGCTGAAACCGTAGTCGTCCAGCGGGACCGCGGCACCGGTCGTGGCGCCGAAGCTGTCCGGGCTGTAGTAGGTGTCGTCGTAGGACGGCACCGCGTACGCCGCGGCACGGGCTTCCTCGGTCGGCTGAACCTGAATGTTGCGGTACCGGTTGATGCCGGTACCCGCCGGGATCAGCTTGCCGATGATCACGTTCTCCTTCAGGCCGATGAGCTTGTCGGAGCGGCAGTTGATCGCCGCGTCCGTCAGAACCCTGGTCGTCTCCTGGAAGGAGGCCGCCGACAGCCACGAATCGGTGGCCAGCGACGCCTTGGTGATACCCATCAGCACCGGACGGCCGGAGGCGGGCTCGCCGCCCTCGGCGACCACCCGGCGGTTGGCGGCCTCGAACTCGGCACGCTCGGTGAGCGAACCGGGCAGGAACTCCGTCGCGCCGGAATCGATGATCGTCACCCGGCGCAGCATCTGGCGGACGATGACCTCGATGTGCTTGTCGTGGATCGACACACCCTGCGAGCGGTAGACCTCCTGGACCTCGTGGACCAGGTGGACCTGCACCTGACGGGGACCCATCACGCGCAGCACCTCGTGCGGATCAGCGGCGCCCTCGAGCAACTGCTGACCCACCTCGACGTGGTCGCCGTCCGAGAGCAGACGCTCGGTGCCGTCGTCGTGCTTGAACACACGCAGACGCTGACGCTTCGAGAGCTTGTCGTAGACGACTTCCTCGCCACCGTCATCCGGGATGATGGTGATCTTGTAGAAGCGGTCGTCGTCCTCGAGCCGCACCCGGCCGGAGACCTCCGCGATGGGGGCCTTGCCCTTGGGGACACGCGCCTCGAACAGCTCCTGCACACGCGGCAGACCGCCGGTGATGTCGTCACCCGCGACACCACCCTGGTGGAAGGTACGCATGGTCAGCTGGGTACCGGGCTCACCGATGGACTGCGCGGCGACGATGCCGACGGCCTCGCCGATGTCGACCAGCTTGCCGGTCGCCATCGACCGGCCGTAGCAGGTCGCGCAGACGCCGGTGCCGGTGGTGCAGGTCAGCACGGAGCGGACCTTCACCTCGGTGATCCCCGCCTCGAGCAGCGCTTCCAGGGCCGGATCGCCGAGGTCGGCGCCCTTGCCCACGACGACGTTGCCGTCGGCGTCCAACGCGTCGGACGCCAGCGTCCGGGCGTAGGTGGAGGTCTCCACGTGCGCGTCGCGGATGATCGAGCCGTCGAGCTGCTTCTCCGCGATCGGGACGACGATGCCGCGCTCGGTGCCGCAGTCGTGCTCGCGCACGATGACATCCTGCGAGACGTCGACCAGACGACGGGTCAGGTAGCCCGAGTCCGCGGTACGCAGCGCGGTGTCGGCCAGACCCTTGCGCGCGCCGTGGGTGTTGATGAAGTACTCCAGAACCGTCAGGCCCTCACGGAAGGAGGACTTGATCGGCCGCGGGATGAACTCACCCTTCGGGTTCGTCACCAGGCCCTTCATACCGGCGAGGGTACGGGTCTGGGTGAAGTTGCCCGTGGCGCCCGAGTCGACGATCGTGATGATCGGGTTGTCGGCCGGGTAGTGCGCGCGCAGCGCCCTACCGACCTCCTCGGTCGCCTCCTGCCAGATCTTGACCAGGGCGTTGTTGCGCTCCTGGTGATCGAGCGCACCGCGCTGGTACTTCTTCTCGATCTGATCCGACTGCGCCTCGTAGCGCTCCATGATCTCGGTCTTCTCCGGCGGAACGAGCACGTCCGACATCGAGACCGTGACACCGGACCGGGTGGCCCAGTAGAAGCCTGCGTCCTTGAGCTTGTCGACGGTCTGCGCCACCACGATCATCGGGTAGCGCTCGGCGAGATCGTTGATGATCGTCGCCTGCCGCTTCTTCGGCATCTGCTCGTTGATGAACGCGTAGTCCGCGGGCAGCAACTCGTTGAACAGCACCCGGCCCAGCGTGGTCTTGGTCGTCCACGCGTCGCCGCGGTTCCAGCCCTCGGGGAACTGCTCGGCCTCGACGTCCTTGGGCGGACGCTGGTCGGTCAAGCGCACCTTGATCAGCGAACGCACGGTCAGCTCACCGCGGTCCACCGCCATCTGCGCCTCGGCGGGCGAGGAGTACACGCCCTGCTCCGCCGCGTCGGTGACCGCTTCCCGGTATTCGCCCTTCGCGCCCTCGACCAGGCGGGTCAGGTAGAACAGGCCGGTGACCATGTCCAGACGCGGCATGGCCAGCGGGCGACCCGAGGCGGGCGAGAGGATGTTGTTCGAGGACAGCATCAGGATGCGGGCCTCGGCCTGCGCCTCCGCCGACAGCGGCAGGTGCACCGCCATCTGGTCACCGTCGAAGTCGGCGTTGAACGCCTCACACACCAGCGGGTGCAGCTGGATGGCCTTGCCTTCGACCAACTGCGGCTCGAAGGCCTGGATACCCAGGCGGTGCAGGGTGGGCGCGCGGTTGAGCAGCACCGGGTGTTCGGCGATGACCTCTTCGAGGACGTCCCACACCTGGGGCCGCTGCCGCTCGACCATCCGCTTGGCGGACTTGATGTTCTGCGCGTGGTTCAGGTCGACCAGGCGCTTCATCACGAACGGCTTGAACAGCTCGAGCGCCATCAGCTTCGGCAGACCGCACTGGTGCAGCTTGAGCTGCGGACCGACCACGATGACCGAACGGCCCGAGTAGTCGACGCGCTTGCCGAGCAGGTTCTGACGGAACCGGCCCTGCTTGCCCTTGAGCAGATCGCTCAGCGACTTCAGCGGGCGGTTGCCCGGTCCGGTGACCGGACGGCCGCGGCGGCCGTTGTCGAACAGCGCGTCCACCGACTCCTGCAACATCCGCTTCTCGTTGTTGACGATGATCTCGGGCGCGCCGAGATCGATCAGTCGCTTGAGGCGGTTGTTGCGGTTGATCACGCGGCGGTACAGATCGTTCAGGTCGGAGGTGGCGAAGCGGCCACCGTCGAGCTGGACCATCGGACGCAGCTCCGGCGGGATCACCGGAACGGCGTCGAGCACCATGCCCATCGGCGAGTTGCCGTTGGTCTGGAAGGCCGCGACGACCTTGAGCCGCTTGAGCGCGCGCAGCTTCTTCTGCCCCTTGCCGCTGCGGATGGTCTCGCGCAGGTTCTCGGCCTCGGCGGCGATGTCGAAGTTCTCCATGAGCTTCTGGATCGACTCCGCGCCCATCGCGCCGGTGAAGTACTCGCCGTAGCGATCGATCAGCTCGCGGTAGAGCACCTCGTCCACGATCAGCTGCTTGACGCTGAGCTTGGTGAAGGTGGTCCAGATCTCGTCGAGCCGGTCCAGCTCACGCTGGGCCCGGTCGCGCAGCTGACGCATCTCGCGCTCGCCGCCGTCCTTGACCTTGCGGCGCACATCGGACTTCGCGCCCTCGGCCTCGAGTTCGGCCAGATCGGCTTCCAGCTTCTGGGCACGGGCCTCGAGGTCGGCGTCGCGCTGGTCGGCGACCGACTTCTTCTCGACCTCCATCTCGGCCTCGAGGGTCGAGAGTTCGTTGTGCCGCAGTTCGTCGTTCACGCCGACGATGACGTACGCGGCGAAGTAGATGATCTTCTCGAGATCCTTCGGCGCGAGGTCGAGCAGGTAGCCCAGGCGCGAAGGCACGCCCTTGAAGTACCAGATGTGGGTGACGGGCGCGGCCAGCTCGATATGGCCCATCCGCTCACGACGCACCTTGGCGCGGGTCACCTCGACGCCGCAGCGCTCGCAGATGATGCCCTTGAAGCGCACGCGCTTGTACTTGCCGCAGTAGCACTCCCAGTCCCGGGTGGGACCGAAGATCTTCTCGCAGAACAAGCCGTCCTTCTCCGGCTTGAGCGTGCGGTAGTTGATGGTCTCCGGCTTCTTCACCTCACCGTAGGACCACTGGCGGATGTCGTCGGCGGTGGCCAGGCCGATCCGGAGTTCATCGAAGAAGTTGACGTCTAGCACGTAACTTCCTTTCCCCTGTGCGGGTCGAATTCGAGCAAAAGTTCACTAGTGGCGTCCGGCGGGCATTCGCCCCCCGGACACGTGCGGAGCGCGGGGACCGGATGCCGTGAACCACGGCATCCGGTCTTGCCGCCTAGTTCGCCAGATCGTCGACGGTGGCCGCTTCGTTCCTCGACAGGTTGATGCCCAGGTTGGCCGCCGCGCGCTCCAGATCCTCGTCGTCTCCGTCGCGCATCTCGATCGCCGCGCCGTCCGAGGACAGCACCTCCACGTTGAGGCACAGCGACTGGAGCTCTTTCAACAACACCTTGAACGACTCCGGAATGCCCGGTTCCGGAATGTTCTCGCCCTTGACGATCGCCTCGTAGACCTTGACGCGCCCGACGACGTCGTCGGACTTGATGGTCAGCAGCTCCTGGAGCGTGTAGGCGGCGCCGTAGGCCTGCATGGCCCAGCACTCCATCTCGCCGAAGCGCTGACCACCGAACTGCGCCTTACCGCCGAGCGGCTGCTGGGTGATCATCGAGTACGGACCGGTCGAACGCGCGTGGATCTTGTCGTCGACCAGGTGGTGCAGCTTGAGGATGTACATGTAGCCGACCGCGACCGGGTACGGGAACGGCTCACCGGAACGACCGTCGAACAGCGTGGCCTTGCCGTCGTCGTCGACCATGCGCTCACCGTCGCGGTTGGGCAGGGTCGAGGCGAGCAGACCGGTCAGCTCCTCCTCGCGCGCGCCGTCGAACACCGGCGTGGCGATATTGGAGTCGGCGGGCGCGCCCAACATCTCCTCCGGCAGGGCCTGGGCCCAGTCGGGACGCGTGCCGTCACCGGCCACGTCCACGCGCCAGCCCGCCTTGCCGATCCAACCCAGGTGGGTCTCGAGGATCTGGCCGATGTTCATACGGCGGGGCACACCGTGGGTGTTGAGGATGATGTCGACGGGGGTGCCGTCGGGCAGGAACGGCATGTCCTCGGTGGGGAGGATCTTGCCGATGACGCCCTTGTTGCCGTGTCGACCGGCGAGCTTGTCGCCGTCCTGGATCTTGCGCTTCTGGGCCACGTAGACGCGGACCAGTTCGTTCACGCCGGGAGGCAGATCGTCGTCGTCCTCGCGGGAGAACACGCGGATGCCGATGACCTTGCCCGATTCGCCGTGGGGCACCTTCAGCGAGGTGTCGCGCACTTCGCGCGCCTTCTCGCCGAAGATGGCGCGCAGCAACCGCTCCTCCGGGGTGAGCTCGGTCTCGCCCTTCGGGGTGACCTTGCCGACCAGGATGTCGCCGTCGCGGACCTCCGCGCCGATGCGCACGATGCCGCGCTCGTCCAGATCGGCGAGCACCTCGTCGGAGACGTTCGGGATGTCCCGGGTGATCTCCTCGGCGCCGAGCTTGGTGTCCCGGGCGTCGATCTCGTGCTCCTCGATGTGGATCGAGGTGAGGACGTCCTCTTCCACGAGGCGCTGCGACAGGATGATCGCGTCCTCGTAGTTGTGGCCCTCCCACGGCATGATCGCGACGAGCAGGTTCTTGCCCAGCGCCATCTCGCCGTTCTCGGTGCAGGGACCGTCGGCCAGGACCTGACCGGTCTCGACCCGCTGACCCTCGTCCACGATCGGACGCTGGTTGGAGCAGGTGCCCTGGTTGGAGCGGTTGAACTTGCGCATCCGGTAGCTCTTGCGCGAGCCGTCGTCGGCCATGACCGTGACGTAGTCGGCCGAGACCTCCTCGACCACGCCCGCCTTCTCGTTCACCACGACATCGCCCGCGTCGACCGCGGCGCGCAGTTCCATGCCGGTGCCCACGATCGGGGCCTCGGAACGGATCAGCGGAACCGCCTGACGCTGCATGTTCGCGCCCATGAGGGCACGGTTGGCGTCGTCGTGCTCGAGGAACGGGATCATCGCGGTCGCGACCGAGACCATCTGACGCGGCGAGACGTCCATGTAGTCGACCTCGGAGGCCGCGACGAGTTCGTTCTCCTCGTTGCCGCGGCGGCACAGCACGCGGTCCTCGAGGAAACGGCCCTCGGCGTCGACCGGCGAGTTCGCCTGCGCGCGGACGTGCCTGTCCTCCTCGTCGGCGGTGAGATAGCGCACCTCGTCGGTGACGCGACCGTCGACGACCTTGCGGTACGGGGTCTCGATGAAGCCGAACGGGTTGACTCGCGCGTACACCGACAGCGATCCGATCAGGCCGATGTTCGGGCCTTCCGGGGTCTCGATCGGGCACATGCGGCCGTAGTGCGAGGGGTGGACGTCACGGACTTCCAGGCCGGCGCGCTCACGGGACAGACCGCCCGGGCCCAGCGCCGAGAGGCGACGCTTGTGGGTCAGACCCGAGAGCGGGTTGTTCTGGTCCATGAACTGCGACAGCTGGGAGGTTCCGAAGAACTCCTTGATCGCGGCGACGACCGGGCGGATGTTGATCAGGGTCTGCGGCGTGATCGCCTCGACGTCCTGGGTGGTCATCCGCTCGCGGACCACACGCTCCATGCGGGACAGGCCGACCCGGATCTGGTTCTGGATCAGCTCGCCGACGGTGCGCAGGCGACGGTTGCCGAAGTGGTCGATGTCGTCGACCTCGACGGGCACCTCTTCGCCGCCGGGGGCGGTCATGGTGCGGTCACCCGCGTGCAGACGCACCAGGTACTCGATGGTGGTGACGATGTCTTCCTTCGTCAGCACCGAGCCGATGACCTGCTCGCCGAGGTGGATGCCCAGCTTCTTGTTGATCTTGTAGCGACCGACGCGCGCCAGGTCGTAGCGCTTCTCCTTGAAGAACAGGTTCTCCAGCAGGGTCTGCGCGGATTCCTTGGTGGGCGGTTCGCCCGGGCGCAGCTTGCGGTAGATGTCCAACAGCGCCTCGTCCTGACCGGCGGTGTTGTCCTTCTCCAGGGTCGACATCATGATCTCGGAGAAGCCGAAGCGCTCGTGGATCTCCTCGGTGGTCCACCCCAGCGCCTTGAGCAGCACGGTGACCGGCTGCCGACGCTTGCGGTCGATGCGGACGCCGACGGTGTCGCGCTTGTCGACGTCGAATTCCAGCCACGCGCCGCGCGAGGGGATGACCCGCACGCTGTGCAGATCCTTCTCGGTGCCCTTGTCGACGCTGTGGTCGAAGTAGACACCGGGCGAACGCACCAACTGCGACACCACGACGCGCTCGGTGCCGTTGATGATGAACGTGCCCTTGTCGGTCATCATCGGGAAATCACCCATGAAGACCGTCTGGCTCTTGATCTCACCGGTGTTGTTGTTGATGAACTCGGCCGTCACGAACAGCGGGGCCGCGTAGGTCATGTCCTTGTCTTTGCACTCGTCGATGGAGGCCTTGACCTCCTCGAAACGAGGATCGGAGAACGACAGAGACATGGAGCCGGAGAAATCCTCGATGGGCGAGAGCTCCTCGAGCACCTCCTCGAGTCCCCCGACGAGCCCGACGTCGCCGCGCGCGGCGACTTTTTCACGCCAAGACGGCGAGCCGATCAACCATGCAAAAGAGTCCGTCTGTAGATCGAGAAGTCCGGGCACCTCCAAGGGTTCACGGATCTTCGCGAAAGACACCCGCAACGGGGCTCCGGGGATTCCGGCAACTGCCTTGGTCTGGGTGGAGACTGCCAAGATGCGTCCTTCCAGCACCTCACGCGCGTCGCGTGGTGGTCCGCGACCGTCGCTTGCCTGCTTCGTTCTTCTTGTTCTTCGCTGCGATTCTCGCCGGTCACGACCCGAACGAACCCGAACAGGCGACAACGAAAGCAACACCGGAAGGGTGGCACTTACGAGTGCGAATTGAGGTGTGGACAGGAGGCAGCCAGCGCAACGTCCAAAACTACACCTACATACACGGGGGTGTCAAAGTACCACCCGTGCCGACATCCACGTGGCCGGCGCGCCGGGCCTCGGGAGGCCGACGATCCGGCCCCGTACAGGGGGCTCGCGTCGCGCCCGGAACGCTGGCTGCGCTTGGGGCGACGGGAGCCGACGAGGCTCCGAGAACCGCGTGTGACAGCTGCCGCTTCTGTGAATAGCGTGACGTGTCCGAACAAACTCGTCAAGTGCCGGATCCGGCTCGGCGGCCACCGGCCGCCGCGGTCGCGGGACGGCGAGATACGCTGTCACGCTGCGCCTTAGCATGATCGGCGGCCGTTGGCGAGATCTCGGCGAGATCAGTCCGAGATCTCCGTGAGATTCTGTTCGCCGCCCGGATGCCTATTGGTCGACGATGTCACTCGCCAGCCAACGACCGTCCACTTTTTGCATACGCAGCACGACCGGTCCGGCCACGCTCTGCTGGGCGGTCCCGCCCTTGGTGGCGCTCACGACGAGGTTCACCAGCAACTCGGCGTGATCCTCGGTGAGCATTGTCACACCGATGGGGTCGGCCTTGGCGTCGGCGCTGGTCTGAGCCTGCTTGATGGCCTCGATCGTGGTGGCCGAGAACTTGTCCAGGTCGGCCAGCATGTCGCCGGTTACCACCGAGCGCACCGCGGCTTCGTACCGGTCGATGTCCTTGATGTCGTAGGCGTAGATGGTGCGCAGCGCGTTGTCGGCGGCCGCGCGGACCTCCTCGGTGGCGGCGCTGTCGACGATCGCGCGGTTCGAATTGTTCACCCCGGGACGGAACGCGGCGAGTACCGCGAGCCCCGCGGCGGCCACCGCGACGGCCAGACAGCCGCCGACGACCCGCCAGGACGCCCCTGTGCGCCGGGTGCGGGCCTTGCGCGGCGCGAGATCGGGCTTGCGAGATTCCTGCCGAGCGGTCCGATTCGACGCCTCCGGTGTGCGCGATGTCACGGCCGGACGCGGGGTCCGGGTGCCCGCGACGGCGCGGGTGGTGGGTCGCGCGCCGGGGCCGGTGGCCGGACGGCGCTTGGCGGTGACCCGATTGACCGGTTTACGAGTGTTCATCGGCGGGTCTCCTACGATCCGGGCCGCGGCGCGGGCGCGGTGTCGGCGGGGGGCTGGGCGGCCTCGGACGGCTGAGCGGCCGGCTGTCCGAGGCCGTTCGGTCCCGGCCCGGACAGCAGGACCGGTTGGGCGAGCGAGGCGACCTGTTCGGCCTTCCACACGCCGTCGACCTCGGCCATCTCCAGACTCCAGGTGTAGCGGTAGTCCGAGACCGACCGGTCGGCCCTGGATTCGCTGACCTGGAGCACCACCAGCGCGGTCGCGCGGTCGTTCTCGCTGTTCAACGTGGTCAGCGAGGCACCGAGCACCTTGGACTGCATCCCGACGCCCGCTTCGGTCGCCAACTGCTCGGACTTCTGCTGGTTCTGCTCGGCCGAGGTCAGGATCGCGCCCGTCATCGAGGACCGCGCCAGGGCCAGCGAACCGGGGACGTCGTCCAACTTCATCGAGGTCATGTTGATCGCGGCCTGCCGGGCGGCGTCCAGCGCGCTGTCCCGGGCGGCCGCGCGCGGTCCGTCGGTGAACAGCGCCGCGCGCGCCCAACCGACGCCGAAGAACCCGGCCGTGACCACCGCCACGATCAGCGCCACCGCGGCCACGGCGGTGACCGCGAGCGGCGCGCGTCGCGGCGACGGACTGTGCGCGGGATCACCCGGCGGTGCGGTGGGCTCGGCGGGGGCGGCGGACTCCGCGTCGGTCACGCCCGTGTCGGTCATGCTCGTGGCCTCCGCCGCGGGCTCGGAATCGCCCGCGGACCCGGCGTCGCCGGCGAGCGCCGTGGCATCGGATTCCTCGGCGTCCGGTCCTACGGCCCCCGGCTTCTCCTTGGAGATGTCGATGTTCACGACAGGCACCCTAACGTTGTCGGTCCTGGTCACCGCTTCGGCGTGACCCCCAGCAGGGTGGCCATCTGTACGGCGATCGGATTGAGATTCAGGCTCTCGGGATCGGTCTTGGGGACGTCGTCCCACGGTTGCGGAACAGCGGGATCGGCCGTGTCCGCGCGCGCCCCACCGCGCACCGCACTCGGATTACCCTGCGGCACGGTGCACTTGGCGTCCTTGTTGAAGGGGAATTCGTCCTTGGTGTCGTCGAAGTCCGGATTCTGCGCCTTCATCCGCGCGATGATGGCCTGCGTCCCCTCGTACCCGACGGTACAGGCGGGCGGATTGTTGGTCTCGAGCACCAGGCCGAAGTGCGTGGTCCCGTCACCGGGCGCGGTGGCCGAGGCGCCGACCGACAGGCCGGGCAGCATGATCAACAGCGGTTGCAGCGCGTAGAACTTCGGCGAGATGGCTTGGAACAGCGCGCGCAGGTTCGTCAGATCCTCGGTCAGCGCGCCGCCGCTCTCGTCGAGCAGCGCGCCCACCTGGACTCCGGCGTCGGTGCCGGTGCCGATCAGCCTGCGGATCGACGGGTCGCTGGTGCGCAACTGGTCGGTCAGCTGTTCGAGCCCGTCGCTGAACTCGCGGATCGCGTCCGACTGCTCCGCCTGGGTCCCCAGGGCCACCCGGCCGTCGCGGATCAACTGGACGGTCTGCGGCAGCGCCTCGCGGAAGGTCTCGGTGAACGAGTTCAGCGATTCCAGCAGCACCCGCAGGTCGTCGCCCTTGCCGTCGAAAGCGCGGCCGAGTTCGGTGACGGTGGTGTGCAGCGCCGCCAGATCCACCGAACTGGTGAAGTGGTCGACACTGGCGACCAGTCGCTCCACCGAGATCGGCGTCTTCGCGCCGTCGATGACCGACCCGTCGCTCAGATACGGACCGCTGTCGGAGTCGGGCTGCAGGTCGACGTACTGTTCGCCGATCGCGGACCGGTTGGCGACCACGGCCTTGGCCGAGGCCGGGACGCGCGGCGCGCCGGTCTCCATGTCCAGGGTCATGGTGACGCCGTCGGGTCGCAGCGACAGATCGCCGACCCGGCCGACCGGGACGCCGCGATAAGTGACCTCGGCCCCCTTGTAGAGGCCGCCGGTCTGCTCGGCGCGCACATCGACGTGGTAGAGCCCGAACCCGAACATCTCGTCGAGCCGGACGTAGCGCGCGCCGACATAGGTGACGCCCAGGACGGCGATCACCGCGAACGCGATCAACTGGTAGCGGACCAGGCGGGTCATCGCTGTCCTCCCTGGCCTTCGACGCCGAACTGTTCGAGCAGCGGCCCCAACGGATTCGGCAGCGCGGGCACTTCGATTCCGGGCACCGGCGCCATCGTCGGCGGCAGCGGGACCAGGGAGACCGTGGGCCAGCCCGGACGCGGTCCGTTGCCGTCGTAGTACGGGTTGCTCGGATTCACCGGGACCGGTCGACCCGGCGGCGGGATGTAGACCGGATCGCCCTTGCCCACACCGAGGTTGCTCAGCGCGACGCCGATCTCCGCGTCGACCGACAGGAAGGTGTTCACCGAGCCGCCGAAGGTGCTCTCCAGGGTGGCGTCCGGGAACGGGTAGGTCGGGATGAGCGGAAGCGCTGTCACCAGATCCGGTGCGGCGCGGCCGAGTTCCTGCAAAGTCGGGCGCAGCGAGACCAGCCCGGCGATCAGGTCCTCCTTGGAGGTGTTGAGCACGTCGAAGCCCGCCTCGCCGACCCGATCCAACTGGGTGAGCAGCGCGATGAGCTGCGGGCGCTGTTCCTCGAGAATCGCGATGCCCTTGGGCAATTCGTCGAGGATCTTCGCGATCTGACCGGTCTGGGTGCTGACCCGACTGCTCAACGTCGCCAGTCCGTCGATGGCCCTGGTGATGTCGTCGACCTGCTCCTCGAGACCGCCGATCAGGGTGTTGGTCTGTTCCAGCAGCGACCGCACGCGGTCCTCGCGGCCGCCGAGCGCCTTGTTCAGTTCGGTGATGATCGGCTGCAACTGGGCCACGCCGCCACCGTTGAGCAGCAGCGACAGCGCGCCGAGGACCTGTTCGATCTCGGTGGCGTGCCGCGTGTTCGAGACCGGGATGACCGCACCGTCGGCCAGGCGCGCCGGATCGGGATCGGCCACGGGCTTGGACAGTTCGATGAACTTCTCGCCCAGCAGATTCGACTGACGCACCTCGGCGCGGGCGTTGGCGGGCAGATCGACCGAGCCGTTGACCACGGTGCGCACGCTCGCGGTCCACTGGTCCTTGCCGACGCTGATCTTCTCCACGCGCCCCACCGGCACGCCCTCGACCTTCACCGCGGACTGCGGCACCAGGTCCAGGACGTCGTCGAACTGGATCTCGATGGTCATCGGGTGGTCGCCGATATCCGCGCCGCCGGGCAGCGGCACGCTGTAGATCCCGTCGGAGGAGCACGCGGTGGCGACCGTCGCCGACACGGCCAGCGTCATCGCGGACACCGCCGCGCGCCGGATGCGGCTCATCGCTCCCCCTCCTGGGACGGCGCGACCCGATCCGACGGGACGCCGGGCACGGTGCCGGGCACCGGATCACGCTGCTGGTTCTCGCCGCTGAGAATGCCGAACGGCAGCACCAGCGACGGCGTGCGGACACCGGCGGTGACCTGGTCGGTGATCTCCTTGCAGTGGTCAAGGACCGGGCGCATCTGCTTGCCAAGCGCCTCGAACTGCGGATCGCCCGGCATCAGCCGCGACACGTCGAGCAGCTTGCAGACCGTCCCGAACGGGTCCTGGAGTTCGGGGAAGTTGGCGCGCATGTCGAGGGTGCCCGCTTCGCCGTTGTGGATGTTGATCAAGTTGCTCAACGCGACCGGCAGCACCGGCAGCGCGGCGGCCAGATCGTCACGCTGGTCGGCCAGGGTCTTGGTGAGCGTGGTCAGCGCCGCGGCGTTCTCGGCCACCAGCGCCCGGTTGTCGTCGATGAAGCGGGCGACGTCGCCCAGGGCCACCGACAGCAGATCCAGCGCCTGGCCGAGATTCTGGCGTTCGCTCGCCAGGAACCCCGACAGGTCGGCCAACTGGGTGTTGAACTGGCGGACCTGCTGATCGTTGACCGCCAGCATGCTGACGAAACTCTGCAAGTTCTCGACCGTGTCGAAGATGTCGCCGCGCGAATCCGACAGCAGGCGCGCGGCCCGGCTCAACTGGGTGATGCTCTCGCCCAGCGCCTGTCCGTTGCCTTCCAGATTCGCCGCCGACGAGCGCACCAGATCGTTGACCGCGCCGTCGCGATTGGCCCCGTTGGGGCCGAGCGCCTCGGACAGGTCGGCGATGCTCTTGTACAGCTGGTCGACCTCGACCGGGGTGACGGTGCGTTCACGCGGAATCGTCGCGGTGCGTTCCATCTTCGGCCCTCCCCGATAGACCGGGGTGAGCTGGATGAAGCGGTCCGAGACCACCGAGGGGGTGACCTGGGCGGCGTTCGCCTCGGCCGGGATGTCGTAGTCGCGGTCCACGCTCATGACGATCTTGACCTGATCGCCCTGCGGTTCCACCGAACTCACCTTGCCGACCGGCACGCCGAGAATGCGCACCTCCGACCCCTCGTAGATGCCGACCGACCGATCGAAGTAGGCGGTGATCTTCGTGGTGCTCATCCGGTCGAACAGCCACCACAGGAAACCCGCGATCAGCAGGGCCACGACCAGGCCGAGCGCGATCGCGACGATCGCGCCGCGGCGCGAGGAGCGCGGTGCGGTCACGTTGGCCACCTCAGTTACCTCCCAGGGTGCGCACCGGCGGACGATCACCGGGGATCTCCGGCAGCGCGGGCGGGATCGCGTTGACGATCACCGCGTCAAACCATCTGCCGGTGCCGAGCACGTTGGCGTAGAGCCCGTAGAACGGGGCGGCGAGCTCCAGGATCTTGGAGACGCTCTGCTGGTTGTCGTTGAGCAGTTCGATGGAACCGAGCAGGTTGGTCAGCGCCGGGCCGATCTGGGCCTCGTTGTCGCGGACCAGCGCGCTCAGCTCGGCCGCGACCGTCTTGGCGCCCTCCAACAACTGGTGGATGGACTGTTGGCGAATGTTCAACTCCGCCAACAACTGTCCGCCCGAGGAGAGCAGCCGCTCGAATTCGGCGTTGCGGTCGGCCAGGATCTGGGTGGTGTCCTTGGTCGCGCGGAACAGCCTGCGCAATTCCTCGTCGCGTTTGGCCAGGGTCTCCGAGAGCCGCGCGATGCCGTCGATCGACCCGCGGATCTCCGGCGGCGTGGTCTCGAACGCCTCCGCGAGCACCTGCATCGACGTCGCCAACTGGCCGGTGTCGACCTGTTCGAGCGTGTCGGCCACATCGGTGAACGCGTCGATCACGTCGTAGGGCGCGACCGTGCGCGACAGCGGGATCGGCGT
Organism: Nocardia takedensis NBRC 100417; assembly: GCF_000308695.1. Classification (GTDB taxonomy): domain Bacteria; phylum Actinomycetota; class Actinomycetes; order Mycobacteriales; family Mycobacteriaceae; genus Nocardia; species Nocardia takedensis. The sequence goes on from NZ_BAGG01000114.1 coordinate 18,086, forward strand.
CCCCGGATCGGCGGGTTCGGTGCCGTGCGGGTCCAGCGCCAGATACTTCTGCCCCAGCACCGTCTTGATCTGGATCGAGGCGGTGGTCTGATCGCCGATCCAGGCGTCCTTGGTGCGGAACTCGACGAGCACCTTGTCACCGTCCAGCGTCACGTCGGCGACCGCGCCGACCTTCACGCCCGCGATCCTGACCTCGTTGCCCTTCTTCAGGCCCGCGGCCTCGCTGAACTCGGCGGTGTACTTGGTGCCCGCGCTGACGATCGGTAGTCGGTCCAGGAAGAACGCCGACACCGTCACCAACAGCACCAGGAACAGCCCCATCGCCCCGAGGAACTTCGGGCTGCGCTTGCCCAGCAGCATCCGGTCGTCCATCAGCGGGCCCTCCCCTCGCAGCGCGGCGCGGCGTTGGTGTACACCGGCTGGTTGATCGTCGGCATCCCCGCGGGCAGGTTGAGCTGCGGCGCGTCCACCGCGCCCGGCCCCACCACGATGTCGATGCCGCACAGGTAGAACTGGAACCAGGAGCCGTAACTGCCCACGCGGCCGAGCTTCTCCATCTTCACCGGCAGGGTCTGCACGGCCTCGTTCACCTCGTCGGAGCGGTCGTTGAGCGTTCCGGTCAGCTGGTTCAGACCGGCGATCGACCCTTGCAGGGTCGGGCGGACCGGCACCAGCAGGTCCGAGGTCGCCGAGGCCAGATTGCCCAGCGAGGTGATCGAACGGCCCACCACATCGCGTTCGGCGGCCAACCCGCTGACGAACTTCTCGGTGTTGACGATCAACGAGTCGAACTGGTCGTCGCGCTGATTGACCGTCTCCAGCACCGCGGTCAGGTTCTTCACCAGCTCACCGATGACGGCGTCCTTGTCGGCGATCTTGTTGGTCAGCGTGGCCGTGGAGGCCACCAGGTCGTGGATCGTGCCCTGTTCGCCCTGGAAGACCTGGATGATCTCGAAGGACAGCTTGTTGACGTCCTCGGCGGTCAAGGTGCGGAACAGCGGGCGGAACCCGTTGAACAGCGTGGTCAGATTCAGCGCGGGCCGGGTGTTCTGCAACCCGATGGTCGCGCCCGCGTTCAGCTTGCGGCCCTGCTCGCCCGCCCCCTGCTCCAGCGCGATGTAGCGCTGGCCGACCAGGTTGCGGTAGCGGATGGTCGCCGTGGTCGAGGCGGGCAGCCACTCGCGGTCCTGCACCTCGAAGGACACCTCCGCCTGGCGGCGGTCCACGATCTTCACCTCGGTGACCTTGCCGACACGCACACCCGCGATCCGCACCTCGTCGCCCTTGTTGAGCGAGGTGACGTCGGTGAAGCGGGCCTTGAACTTCGTACCGCCGCCGGTGTAGTTGGCGATCGACAGGCCCAGCACCGTGGTCGCGAACAGCGTCACCACCACGAAGACGATCAGTTTGGTCAGCGGACCGCCCAGACCGCGCATCTGCTCCTTCATCGCACACTCACCTCGCTGCCGCGGAACGCGGGCGCGCCGACCCTGGTCAGCCAACTCGGCACCGAATCCGGCGAGACGCCCTGCGCCGCGCCGTAGATCGCGCCCAGCGACTGCTGCTCGGACGGCGAACCGGCCAGCGTCGGCACCTGCTGCGCCGGATACACGCCCAACTGCGGCGGTTGCAGATACCCGGTGGTCTGATCACCGGGGTTGCGGCTGGGCACCGAGTAGGACCCGTCGTTGGGCGGGCCGCTGATGTACTGGCCCACGTCGACGCCGAGCGGATACTCGGGCACGCACCACGGCCCGCGGGTGTCGAACCACCGCGGTTCGTCCTGGTTGGGCAGGTAGCGGCCGCGCGGGTTGACCAGTTCGATCGTCACCCGCGAACCCGGGCGATCGGTGCCCTTGCCGAACAACTCGTCGATCCTCGGCTTCATCGTCGCGAAATTCTTCATCGTGCACGCGTAGGTCGGCGAGTACTCGGCCAGCAGTTCCAGCGCGGGCCGCGCGTCGGCCGCCACGTCGATGATGTTGTCGCGGTTGGCCACCAGGAAATCGGCGAGATTCGCCGAGGTCGGGGTCAACACCTCGTACAACGTGTCGATCGCCGTGCGGCGCTGCACGATCGTCGCGTTCGTGGTGCGCAGGTTGTCCAGCGCGTTCACCAACTGCGGCGCGGCGTCGGAATAGGTGGCGGCCACGGTGGCGAAACTGCGCAGATCCTCCTGCAGGTCCGGCAGCACGCCGTTGACCTCGCGGAAAGCTTCGTCCAAACGATCCACCGTCGTGCCCAGGGCCTCGCCCTGACCGGTCAGCGCCTGCGACAGCGCGCCGAGCGTGGACGCCAGATCCTGCGGCGGGATCGCCTGCAACAGCGGCAGCAGATCGTCGAGCAGCTTGCTGATCTCGATGGCGTTGCCGCTGCGGTCCTGATACAGCGTCGCGCCCTCGGTCAGCGCCTGCGGACTGGGGTCCGCCGGGATGACCAGATCCACGTAGCGCTCGCCGAACAGCGTCTTGGGCAGCAGTCGCGCGGTCGCGTTGACCGGGATCTGCCGCGCCTTGTCCGGATAGATCGCCAGATCCAGGGTGACCTTGCCGCCCTCGGACCGGCTCGACCGCACCTCGCCCACCGGCACGCCGCGGACCTTCACATCGGCGTTGCGCGTCAGCGCGTTGCCGACGCTGTCGGTCACCAGGTCGACGTCGACCGTACGGACGAACTGCTTGTCGTAGATCGCGATCGTGCCCCACACGAACACCGCGACCAGGACGAAGAAGGCGATACCCAATAGTCGGGTGCGGGTCTTCTCGGTCCTGCGCCAGGCCGCCGTCCCGCTCATCCCGCCACTCGCACGGTCGTGGTGGTGCCCCAGATCGCCAGGCTCAGGAAGAAGTCGAGCACGTTCACCAGCACGATCGCCGCGCGCACCGCCCGGCCGACCGCCACGCCGACACCGGCGGGACCGCCGGTGGCGTTGAAGCCGTAGTAGCAGTGCACCAGGATGATGACGAACGCGAAGACCAGCACTTTGAGGAACGAATAGAGCACATCCTCGGGTGGCAGGAACAAACTGAAATAGTGGTCGTAGGACCCGCTGGACTGCCCGTTGAAGTACACGCTGATCAACCGCGAGGCGATGAACGTGCCGAGCAGGCCGACCACGTAGAGCGGGATCACGGCCAGGAAGCCCGCGATGACCCTGGTGGTCACCAGGAACGGCACACCGGGCACCGCCATCACTTCGAGCGCGTCGATCTCCTCCGAGATCCGCATGGCCCCCAACTGCGCGGTGAAGCCGCAGCCCACCGTCGCCGAGAGGGCCAACGCCGCGACCAGCGGGGCGATCTCCCTGGTGTTGATGTAGGCGGTGAGGAAGCCGGTCAGCACCGAACTGCCCAGCGAGTCCAGCGCCTTGAAGCCCTGGAGGCCGACGACCACGCCGACCGAACCGGACATGAACACGATGACGCCGATGGTGCCGCCGATGACCGCGAGCGCGCCGCTGCCGAAGGTCACCTCGGCCAGCAGGCGCATGACCTCCTTGCGGTAGTGCACGGCGGTGCGCGGTATCCAGGCGATGGCGCGCGAGTAGAACGACATCTGGTCGCCCGCGCGGTCCACCATGTTCAGTGGCGCGCGTGCGATCTCGCCAACCCTGCGTGTCGTCTTCGCGATGACGGGGTTGCGGTAGGGAGTCGCCATCACTGCCCCTTGGCGGGGACGACCTGGAGATACACCAGCGTCAGGATCAGGTTCACGAAGAACAGCACCAAGAAGGTGATCACCACGGACTGGTTCACCGCGTCACCGACTCCTTTCGGGCCCCCGGTCGGATGCAGACCCTTGTAGGCGGCGATGACGCCGGCGATGAGGCCGAACACCAACGCCTTGATCTCACCGATCCACAGATCGGGAAGTTGCGCGAGCGCGGAGAAGGAGGCGAGATACGCACCGGGAGTGCCGCCTTGGAGCAGCACGTTGAAGAAATAGCCGCCCGCGATGCCGACGACCGAGACAAGGCCGTTGAGCAGCAACGCGACCAGCATCATGCCGAGCACCCGCGGTACCACGAGCCGCTGGACGGGGTCGACGCCGAGGACTTCCATGGCGTCGATCTCCTCGCGGATGGTGCGCGAGCCGAGATCGGCGGCTACCGCCGATCCGGCCGCGCCCGCGATGATCAACGCCGTCACCACCGGGGCGGCCTGCTGCACGGTGGCGAGCACGCTGGTGGCCCCGGTGAAGGATTCGGCGCCGAGCTGTTTGATCAGCGATCCGGTCTGCAACGCCACCACGGCGCCGAACGGGATGGCCACCAACGCACTGGGCAGGATCGAGACACTCGCGATGAACCACGACTGCTCGATGAACTCCCGCCACTGGAACGGTCTTCTGAAGGTCTTGCGGAGTACATCGATGAACAGCGCAAAGATGTTGCCCGCCTGCGCAAACGCCGACTCGAATGGAGTCCGCACACGCGCCAGGGTCCGATTCACGGACCGTATGTTACCCGTTAGTTGTGTTGTGGCGAACAGTAGAGTCGAACGCGCCGCCCTGGTATGCCCCGAGATTCCCGTTGTTGTAGGCCATGACCTGTGTGTCGTCGTTCTGGGCGAGGGAATCACGGATCGCC
>NZ_BAGG01000113.1 GCF_000308695.1 Nocardia takedensis NBRC 100417
AGGTGTGGTCGAGGGTGAGGTCGGTGTCGTCGATGATGATGTCGACGCCGTGCAGGTGGGTCAGGGCGAGGAATTCGGGGGTGGTGTAGGCGGCTTGGAGGGGGCCGCGGCGGCCCAGGACGACGACTTCGCGGATGCCGGATTCGCGGAGGGCGGCCAGGGCGTGGTCGGCGATGTCGGTTTTGGCGAGGGTGTCGGGGTCGACGGTGAGGACGCGGGCGATGTCGAGGGCGACGTTGCCGTTGCCGACGATGACGGCGCGTTCGTTCGACAGGTCGAAGGTGCGGTCGGCGTAGTCGGGGTGGCCGTTGTACCAGGCGACGAATTCGGTGGCGGAGTGGGAGCCGGGGAGGTCTTCGCCGTCGATGTTCATGCGGCGGTCGCTCGAGGCGCCGACGGCGTAGAGGACGGCGTGGTGGTGGTTTCGGAGTTCGGTGTGGGTGAGGTGGGTGCCGATCTCGACGTTGAGGTGGTATTGCAGGGTGTCGCGGCGGAAGGCGGTCTCGAAGAGTTCGGCGACGGTTTTGGTGCCGGCGTGGTCGGGGGCGACGCCGGCGCGGACGAGGCCGTAGGGGGTGGGTAGGCGGTCGAACATCTCGATTTCGACGTCGGCGCGGCGCAGGAGTTCGTCGGCGGCGTAGCAGGCGGCGGGGCCGGCGCCGACGATGGCCACGCGGAGGGTGCCCAGGGTTTTGGGTGGGCGTGTGGGGGCGGTGATGGGTTCGAAGTTGGATTCGAGGGGGTGGCGTTGGAAGTAGGCGGCGTTGATGTCGCGGTAGCGGGCCAGGGAGGCGGTGAGGTCGTCCTCGGAGAAGATGGCCTCGACCGGGCAGGCATCGACGCAGGCGCCGCAGTCGATGCAGGTGTCGGGGTCGATGTAGAGCATCTCGGTCGTCGCGAATTCCGGCTGGTCCGGGGTGGGGCGAATGCAATCGACCGGGCACTCGGAGACGCAACTGGCGTCGTTGCAACAACGCTGCGTGA
>NZ_BAGG01000112.1 GCF_000308695.1 Nocardia takedensis NBRC 100417
AGATCCAACGGATCTGGTTGACAGCGGCCGAATGCGGCACCGCCACACCCTTCGGACGACCCGTCGACCCGGAAGTGAAGATCACATACGCCGGATTCGACCCACGCAACGGAGCAAGACGCTCGACATCGGAAACCGGCTCACCCGAGAACCCCGACAAGTCCAGATCATCCACAACCAACGTCGGCAACCCGAAACCATCGAAACCATCACGCGCAGTCGTCAACACACACACCGGTGCCGCCGACTCCAGCACATACCCCACACGCTCAGCAGGCTGATCCAAATCCAACGGCACATAACCACCACCAGCAGCCTGCACCGCACAAGCCGCGACAACCAGATCCACCGACCGACGCAGACCCAGAGCCACCAACGACTCCGGACCCACACCCTCCGCGATCAACCTACGCGCCAACCGATACACACGATCAGCGAACTCCACATACGTCAGAACCACACCCGACTGCGGATCGACCACCGCCACCGAATCCGGCGAGACAGCAACCTGACGAGCTAAATCACCCACCAACGTCCCGGTGGTATCCAACCCACGCTCGGTCGCATTCCACCCCCGCAGAGCCAGTTCGGTCTCGTGCGGTTCGAGCAGGTCGATATCCCCGACCGGCACGTCCGGGTCGGCGAGGATCGCGGTCAGGATGCGGTCCAGACGCACCGCGAACGCCGCGACGGTGTCCTCGTCGAACAGGTCGCGCGCATAAGAGAATTCGGCCGACATGCCGGTGGCTTCACCGTTGTCGTCCTGGATCTCCTGCAAGGTCAGTTGCAGGTCGAACTTGGCCAGGCCGGCGTCGTAGTCGATGCCGTTGATGGACAGGCCGGGCAGTTCCAGGTTGGCCTGTTTGGTGTTCTGGAAGGCCAGCATCACCTGGAACAGCGGGTGCCGCGCCTGCGAGCGCGCCGGGTTCAACACTTCCACCAGGCGCTCGAAGGGGACGTCGGCGTTGGCGAAGGCGTGCAGGTCCTTCTCGCGGGCGGTGGCGAGCAGGTCGGCGAAACTCGCGGTCCCGTCGATCTCGGTGCGCAGCACGAGGGTGTTGACGAACATGCCGATCAGGTCGTCGAGCGCGGCTTCACCGCGGCCGGCAACGGGGGTGCCGATCGCGATGTCGCTACTGCCCGACAGGCGGGCCAGCAGCACCGCGAGCGCGCTGTGCATGACCATGAACGGCGAGACGTTGTAGCGGCGACCCAGGTCGACCAGCGCGTGCTGGATCTCCCCGGAGATGACGAACGGGTAGGCGCCGCCCTGATAGGTGGCCGCCGCCGGACGCGGACGGTCCGAGGGGAGTACGAGTTCGTCGGGCAGATCGGCGAGTTCGCGTGTCCAGTAGGCGATCTGGTTGGCGATCAGCGAGTTCGGGTCCTCTTCGGAGCCGAGCACTTCGCGCTGCCACAGCGAGTAGTCCGCGTACTGCACGGGCAGCGCGGTCCACGCGGGCGGTTCCCACAGCGTGCGGGCCGCGTAGGCGACCATCACGTCGCGGGCCAGCGGGCCCATCGACCACCCGTCGGCGGAGATGTGGTGCATGACCATGCCGAGCACGTATTCGGTCTCGCTGATCTCGAACAGTCGGGCGTGCAGCGGCACTTCGCTGGTGACGTCGAAGGCCATCGACGCCAGGTCGATCAGATGCTCGAACAGCGTGGTCTCGGTGACCCGGTACGGGGTCAGGTCGGGCACGATCTGGGCGGCGTCCAACACCACCTGGACCGGACCGGCGGCGGTCTCGGGGAAGACGGTCCGCAGCGATTCGTGCCGGTCGATGACGTCGATCACCGCGACCTGCAACGCGGCCACGTCCAGTTCGCCGGACAGTCGGATCGCGACCGGGATGTTGTTGACCGCCGATTCGGTGTCGAACCGGTTGAGGAACCACATGCGCTGCTGGGCCAGCGACAGCGGCACGTCCCGCGGACGCTCCCGCGCCACCAGCGCCTTGCGGGCGCCGTCGCCCGCGCGCGACTCGACCCGCGCGGCCAGCGCGCCGACGGTGGAGGCGTCGAAGAGCATGCGCACGGGGACGCGGGTGTCCAGCGCGATGCCCAGGCGCGAGGCGACCTGGGTCGCGATCAGCGAGTTGCCGCCCAACTCGAAGAAGTCGTCGTCCACGCCGATGCGGGCGATCCCGAGGACCTCGCCGAAGATCTGCGCGACGATCTCCTCGATCGGCGTCGAGGGCGCGCGGAAGACCTTGACCTCGAACACCGGGGCGGGCAGCGCCCTGCGGTCGAGCTTGCCGGAGGCGTTGAGTGGGAAGGCGTCCAACGTCACGAACGCGTTGGGCACCATGTAGGCGGGCAGGTCCGCGGACAGTTCCGCGCGAATCGCCTCGACATCGATCACCTGGCCTGCGGCCGGGATGACGTAGGCGACGAGTTGATCGCCCAGACGATCGTCCGAGCGGACCAGCACCACGGCCTGCGCGACCGCGTCCACACCGGTCAACGCCGACTCGATCTCACCGAGTTCGATACGCAGACCACGCAACTTCACCTGGAAGTCGGTGCGGCCCAGGTACTCCAACTCACCGTCGGCCGTCCAGGTCACCAAGTCACCCGTGCGGTACATCCGACCGCCCGCGGGATCGAACGGATTCGCCACGAAACGATCCGCGGTCAGATCCGGACGCGCCACATACCCGCGCGCCAACTGCACACCCGCGAGATAGAGCTCACCCGCCACACCCACCGGAACCGGATGCAGACGCGAATCCAACACGTACACACGGGTGTTGAAGACCGGAGCACCGATCGGAACGCCGACCTGATCCGCGTCGGTCACCTCGTGATAGGTGACGTCGACCGCGGCCTCGGTGGGGCCGTACAGGTTGTGCAGCGACGCGCCGGTCAGTTCCCGCAACCGCTGCGCGGTCGCCGCGGGTAGCGCCTCACCGGAGGCGAAGACATTCCGCAGACTCGTGCATTCGTCCACGCCGCCCTCGGCCACGAACACCGACAGCATCGAAGGCACGAAATGCGCGGTGGTCACACCCTCGTCGAGAATCACATCGACCAGATAGCCCGGGTCACGATGACCGTCGGGCTTGGCCACCACCAGACGCGCACCGGTCTGCAACGGCCAGAAGAACTCCCACACCGACACGTCGAAGGTGGCCGGCGTCTTCTGCAACACCACATCGGCCGGGGTGAGTCCGTACTCGGACTGCATCCACACCAGGCGGTTCACGATCGCCTCGTGCGACACCGCGACGCCCTTCGGACGACCGGTGGAACCGGAGGTGAAGATCACGTAGGCGGTGTTCGACGGACGCAGCGGCGCGAGACGATCCGCGTCGGTGACCGGCGCGTCGGAGTAGGCGTCCGCGTCCAGGGTGTCGATGGCGATGGTCTGGGCCGCGCCTGCCGCGAACGCGTCGCGGGTGGTGGTCAACACGCAGACCGGCGACGCGGTCTCCAGCACGTAGCGGGTGCGGTCGGCCGGATGATCCGGGTCCAACGGCACATACGCGCCACCGGCCACGCTCACCGCGTACATGCCCACGACCAGATCGATCGACCGGCTCATGCCGAGCGCCACCATCGACTCCGGGCCGACGCCCTGCGCGATCAGGTGCCGGGCGAGACGGTCCACCCGCGCCGCGAACTCGGCGTAGGACAGAGTCGTCCCCTCGAAGCTCAGCGCGGGGGCGTCGGGAGTGGCCGCGACCTGGTCGCGGAACAGCGAGACCAGGGTGGCCTCGGGGACCGCGCGCTCGGTGCGGTTCCAGTCGGTGAGCACCTGGGCGCGTTCGGCGGCGTCCAGGATGTCGATGTCGTGCACCTTGGATTCCGGTGCGGCGACGACGGTTTCGAGCACCCGCAGGAAGCGGCGGGCGAACCCGGCCACGGTGTCGGCTTCGAACAGGTCGGTCGCGAAGGACACCACCGCGGACATGCCGGTGGGCTCGCCCTGCGCGCCGCGGCCCTCGGTGATCGTCCACTGGAGATCGAATTTCGCGATGTCGACGTCGAGTTCGTCGGCGGTGACCGACAGACCCGGCAATTCCAGGCCCGCGTGCGACATCTCCTGGAACGACAGCATGACCTGGAACAGCGGATGCCGGGCCTGCGACCGCGTGGGGTTGATGACCTCCACGAGCCGTTCGAACGGGACGTCGGCGTAGGCGAACGCGGCCAGGTCGGTTTCCCTGGTGCGCGCGAGCAGTTCGGTGAACGAGACGGTCGGGTCCACCTCGGAGCGCAACACCAGGGTGTTGACGAACATGCCGATCAGATCGTCGAGCGCCTGCTCGCCACGACCCGCGACCGGGGTGCCGATGGCGATGTCCTCGGTGCCCGACAACCGCGCCAACAGCAACGCCAGCGAGGCGTGCACGACCATGAACAGCGAAACGCCCTGTGCGCGAGCCACGCCGATGAGCCGCTCGTGCAGGTCGGCGTCGATCTCGAAGTTCACCCGGCTGCCGAGGAAACTCTGCATCGGCGGGCGCTTGCGGTCGGTCGGCAGGTCGAGCTGATCCGGCAGACCCGCCAATTGCCTACGCCAGTAGGCGATCTCGCGCGCGGCCATCGAACCGGGATCGGATTCCGCGCCGAGCAGTTCGCGCTGCCAGACGCTGTAGTCCTGATACTGGACCGGCAGCGGCGACCAGGCGGGCGCCTGACCCGCCGCGCGCGCCAGATAGGCGGAGGCGACATCGCGCGAGAGCGGACCGAAGGAGAAGCCGTCGGCCGCGATGTGGTGCACGACGAAGGCCACCGCGTGATCGGGCGTTCCGTTGGTCGACCCGCCCGTCACCTGATAGATGCGCACCCGGATCGGCAGTTCGCGGGAGACGTCGAAGCCGGTCGAGGCGAATTCGGTGAGCGTGGCCTGGAGTTCGGATTCATCGATCGAGGCCACCGTGATGGCCAAGTTGATCTCGTCGTCCGGGATGACCTGCTGGTAGCCGCCGTCGCCGGACTCCGGGAAGATCGTGCGCAGCGATTCCTGCCGCGCCATCACGTCGTTGAGCGCCGTCTCCAGCGCGGCCAGGTCGACGCGGCCGCGCAACCGCACCACGAACGGCAGGTTGTAGGTGGGCGCGGTGGGGTCGAACTGGTTGATGAACCACATGCGCTGCTGCGCGGGCGAGAGCGGCACCCGCGCGGGCAACTGCTGGGCGACCAGCGGCGGACGGGCGGCGTCGGTCGGCGTGGCCTGCTCGGCGCGCGCCGCGATCCCGGCGACGGTCGGGGTCTCGAACAGCGCCCGCACCCCGATCCGGGCACCGAACGCCGCGCTGATCCGCGACACCACCTGGGTGGCGACCAGCGAGTTGCCGCCCAGATCGAAGAAGTTGTCATCGATGCCGACCTGGCGCTGCGACAGCACGTCGGCGAAGATGCCCGCCACGATCTGCTCGGACTGGGTGCGCGGCGCGCGGTAGCCCGCGGCGTCGGCGCTGAACACCGGTTCCGGCAGCGCCTTGCGATCCAGCTTGCCGCTGGTGTTGAGCGGGAACGCCTCGAGGACCATCACCGAGGCCGGGACCATGTAGCTCGGCAACTGCTCGGCGGCGAACCTGGTCAGCTCGGCCGGGTCGATCGAATGGCCCGGCGCGGGAACCAGGTAGGCCACCAACTGCTGACCGGTCGCGGTGTCGACCACGAGCACCGCCGACTGGCTGACCGCGGGATGGGCCAGCGTGACCGTCTCGATCTCGCCGAGTTCGATGCGCTGACCGCGGAACTTCACCTGGAAGTCGGTGCGGCCGATGTACTCGAGCGTGCCCGAGGAGTTCCAGCGCACCAAGTCGCCCGTGCGGTACATGCGCTGACCGTGCGTGCCGAACGGGTTCGCCACGAACCTGTCCGAGGTCAGATCGGCGCGGCCGCGATAGCCGCGGGCCAACTGCCTGCCACCCAGATACAGCTCACCGGGCGCGCCGACGGCGGCGGGCCGCAGCCGCGAATCCAGGACGTAGACCTCGACATTCCACTCCGGGATGCCGATCGGCACGGTCACCGTGTCGGCGGCGGTGGCCTCCCAATAGGTCACCGACACCGCGGCCTCGGTGGGCCCGTACAGGTTGTGCAGTCCGGCCGAGGAGATCGCGCGCAGACCCGCGGCCGTCTCCGGCGGCAGCGCCTCGCCGATCACGAACACCGCGCGCAGCGACGCGCACTGCTCGCGGGTCGCGTGCGCGACGAACACCGTCAACATCGAGGGCACGAAGTCGGTGACCGTCACCGCGTGCCGCTCGATCATGTCGGCCACGTAGAGCGGGTCCCGATGCCCGTCGGGCGCGGCGACGACCAGTTTCGCGCCGACCATCAGCGGCAGGAAATAACCCCACAGCGACACGTCGAACGTGGTCGCGGTCTTCTGGAGGTAGACGTCCTCGGCGGTCAACCGGTACTCGTCGAGCATCCACAGTTGCTGGTTGACGATGGCGTGGTGGGTCACCGCGACGCCCTTCGGGCGACCGGTCGAACCCGAGGTGTAGATCACGTAGGCGGTGTTGTCCGGCCGCAGCGGCGCCCGCCGTTCCGCGTCGGTGACCGGCGCGGCGGACAGCGCCGACAGATCCAGGGCGTCGATCCGGACCGAGCGCACCGACTCCGGCAACTCGATCTCGTCACCGGTGACGGTGAGCACACACACCGGATCGGCCGACTCCAGGATGTAGGCGGTGCGCTCGGCCGGATGATCCGGATCGATCGGCACGTACGCGCCGCCCGCCTTCAGCACCGCGTGCATGCCGACGACCAGGTCGAGCGACCGCCGCATCCCCAGCGCGACCAGGGACTCCGGCCCGACACCGTCCGCGATCAGCGACCGCGCCAACCGGTTGACCCGCGCGTCGAACTCCGCGTAGGTCAGGGTGTCGCCCTCGAAGTCGAGGGCGACCCGGTCGGGCGTGGCCGCGATCTGCGCGTCCAGCAGCGCGGGCAGCGTGGTTTCGGGAACCTCCTGCTGGGCGTCGTTCCACTCCAGCAGCGTCAGTTCGCGCTCGTCCTCGGTGGTGACCGGCAGATCCCACACCGCGGCCGCGCCGTCGGCGGCCAGGAAACGCTCGAAGAACTCCAGGAACCGGGCGTGATGGGTGCGCGCCTCGGCCTCGGAATACAGGTTCGGGTTGGTCTCGAAATCGATGTGCGACCGGGTGCCCGCCACCGACTGGTAGAAGTTGACGCCCAGATCCTCGATGCTGCCCGTGGACAGCACGTTGAGCTGACCCACCATCGGGCCCAGCACCATCTCGCTGTGGAACAGCATGATGTTGACCCACGGGCCGAAGAACTCCGTGGTCACCACACCCTCGCCCGCGGAATCGCGGCGGATGTCCTCGTGGCGGTAGCGCTGGTGGCGCAGCGCGCCCGAGACCTCCACCGTCACCGCCTTGAGCAGGTCGGCGACGGTCGTGTCGTGCGACACCGTCAACCGCAGCGGCACGATGTTGGACACCACACCGCCCGACCGGCGCATGGCGGCCGTGGTGCGCGCGGTCACCGGCAGGCTCAGGATCACGTCCTGCGCGCCGGTCAACTGGGCCAGGTAGCCCGCGAAACCGGCGATCAGCAACCCGGCGGGCGAACTGTCGTAGCGCCGCACCGCGGCGGCCAGCAGATCGTCCTGCTCGGCGGACAGCGCGGCGCTAGCCACTCCGTTCACCGGCGACGGCGGCGCGGAACGACCGGCCAGACTCGAGCCCTCCTCGAGCCCCGCGACCCGCTCGGCCCAGTGCGCCTTGTCGGACTGGAACCGGCTCGAATCCCGGTAGGCGATCTCCTGCTCGTACAGGGTGCGCAGATCGGTGGCCTTGGCAGGCGCGGCCGTCTCCCCGTTGACCGCCGCCGTGTACAACTCGGCGATGCGCTGCATGAACGTCATCGCGCCGAAGCCGTCGAGCACGATGTGATGGGCGCGCGAGTACCAGTACCAGCGCGAATCGGCCAGACGCAGGGCCGCGGCGCGGATCAGCCGGTCCTCGACGATGGTCAGCGGACGGCTGTACTCGGCCCGCATCCACTCCGCGGCGGCCGCCTCGGGGTCCTCGGCGTCGCGCAGATCGATGTATTCGAGGGTGGAGTCCAGCGAGGGATCGACGGTCTGGACGGGCTCGCCGTCGACCTCGACGATGCGGAGGAAGCCCGAGCCCATCTCCACGGCGGCGTCACGACTGGCCTGCTCCAGCGCGGCTACATCGAGATCCCCGTGCAGATCGACATACTGTGCGATATTGATCGGCACCTGCGGATCGACGTGCTGGGCATACCAGATGCCCAGCTGCGCGGGCGACAGTGGGAAGTACTCGCCACCAGCTTCGCCGTTCCCGCCGAAATCCAGCCGGTCCAACCGTAACCTCGCTTCCGGAACACCACGCAAGCGCTCCCCGACGACACCCGGACAGGACGCGCACCCCAACCGAGGGCGGCGTCTGCGATTCCAGGTTCAGTTCTCATCAATCAGGCAAAAAAATGTTCATAGGCACTATCTGTTCGAGGCCGATCTTGTTACATGGGCCCGACCGTGCCTCGTACCCACCGACCGGCTGTGCCGGGACCTCCAGTGCTGACCACCGCAACAATCTACCGTCGCCCACCGCGCCCGACCAACCAAGATCCATAGCCGACGAACATCGGCGCTGGCAGCGGGCGCGAGTCCGGTTTGCTGGGCCCGTCTCCCCGGCTTGCGCCCGCGCGCCTGCCGCGCGTTCGCCGGGTCGCGAGGAGGGGGATGGAACCGCCCCGGGGGCCGCCGCGTCTATCGGGATGTAGGTATGTTCGTGCCCGAAGCGGCGGGCGGAGTGCGGGGAGGGGTCGGCGGGGTGGGCATCGAAATACCCGAGTCACTGCAATGGGCTGCGAAATACGTTGTGGGCGCGGGTGATTGGCCCGAAGGCGACGAGACGGCGATGCGCCGCGTCGAAGCCGCGTGGACCGGTCTCGCGCAGAGCCTCGGCGAACTCGACGGCGAGGCCACCCACGCGATCGGCCAGGCGTTGTCCCAGCTCGACGGGGCCACCGGGCAGGCGCTGGCGCAGCACTGGGACAAACTCGGCGGCGGCAAAGGCGCCTTCGACGGGCTCACCCAACACATCGAGACCCTCGCCGACCAGATCGGCGACGGCGCCGCCGACATCGAGCACACCAAACTCGTCATCATCGCCTCGCTGGTGATCTTCGCCGTCGAGATGACCATCGCGCTCGCCGAGATGGCCACCGGCGTCGGCGCCCCCGCGGGCGCGGCCCAAGCCGCCGCCGCCCAGGCCGCCACCAGGATCACCCTCAAGATCGCCATCAAGAAGCTCCTCCAGAGCATCCTGACCAAAGCCGCCCTCAAAGCCGCGGGACGCGCCGCCCTGCGCGGCGCCTGGGAAGCCGTCCTCGAAGAAGCCGTCCTCGACATCGGCATCAAACTCGCCCAGGTCGCCACCGACCGCCGCGACCCGCTCTCCAGAGAAGAATGGATCGACTCCGGCAAGACCCTGCTCACGGCCGCCGTCTCCGGGGCCACCGAAGGCGCGCTCGGCGGGCTCGGCGGCGGCACCGGGACGGGCACCGGAGGCGGTGGGAATCCGCTCACCAACGCGCTGTCGGAGGGGGCCAAGGACGTCGGCGTCGGATTGGTCGGTGAAGTCGCGGGCGCGGCCACCGACGCCGCGCTCAACGATCAGCCGTTCAGTCTCGAGGATGTGCTCAGCACGGACACGTTGACGTCGTCGCTCGCGGGCGGGGTGCAGTCCGGGATCGAATCCGCCGGGGAGCGGGGTGGGGATCATTCCTCGGAGGGGGAGGGGTCTGGAGATGGGGGCGGGTCAGAGGACGGGGACGGAAGCGGCTCTGGGGACGGGAACGGCTCCAGGGACGGGAACCGCTCCGACGCTGGAAACGGGGACCGGGCGGATGAGGGGAACGGCTCCGGGGCGGGGGACGGCAATGGCTCGGGGGCAGGCGACCGGGGTGATACCGGCAGCGGTCCGCGCGACGGCAATGAAAACGGTCAAGGTGGGGGAAATACTCCCGACAACGGCGCGTCGACCAACCCGGCCAATGCCGGCGACTCCTCGAACCAGTCCCAGGGACAGCAGTCTCCCGGCCAGCAGTCCCAGGGACAGAACCCGGGGCAGCAGTCCCCCACTCAGCAACAGTCCACCGGCGACCAGACGCCGAATCAGCAGTCGCCCGGTCAACAGCAGCCCCCCGGTGACCAGGCGTCCAGCCAGCAGTCGACTGGTTCGCAGCAGCCCACAGGCGACCAAGCGTCGAACCAGCAGTCACCCGGGCAACAACAGTCCACAGGCGATCACACAGAGAATCAGCAGTCCCAGAGCTCCCAGCAGTCGCCTGGGCAACAGAACTCCGATCAACAGTCGGGCCAGCAGCAATCCCCAGGGCAGCAGACGCCGGATTCATCACAGTCGAACCCGCAACAGCCGCACGGTCAGCAGCCGACCGATTCCCAAACCTCCACAGAACAGCCGACCGGTAGCCGAAACGACGCCGACTCGAACGATCCCCAACAGTCCACAGGGCAACAGCAGGCTCCCACCCAACAGTCCCCTGACCAGCAGCAGCCGAATCAGCCGTCGGGACAGCAGCAATCGAACGCGGCGCAGTCCGACCAGTCCTCGAGCCAGTTCTCCTCGAACGGTCAGCCGAACCAACAGGACAGCGGCCAACAGTCCTCGGGTCAGCAGTCGGGCTCCCCCAACCTTCCGGCTCGGCTCCCCAGCAGCAGACCGGAGCTCAGCAAACGAGCGCTCCGCAGCCCGACCAGTCATCGAGCCAGTCACAGCCGAGTGGTCAACCGCCCCAGAGCGGCACCCAACAACCCAGCACCCAGCAGTCCTCGGGTCAGCAATCGACGCCTCCGCAGTCGGGCTCCCCACAACTATCGGGAACGGGCGGCCAGCAGCAGTCCGCAGCGCAGCCAGCGAACGCTCCACAGCCCTTCCCGGACCACCCGACCCAATCGAATGCGACCGATCAACAAGGCCGTCAGGACGGCGGCCAACAGTCCGGCACCCAACAACTGTCCGGCCAGCCCGGTAGTCCACAGTCGTCCACCGACCATTCCACTGGCCGTCGAAACGACAGCGACTCCCCCCAGCAAGGCGCACAGTCCGCCACCGCCCAGCCGGCGACACCACAGTCGCCCACCGGACTCGGCCAGCCCACCACGGCTTCCGAAACCTCACGCGCTCCATCCCAGGCCACCGACCCGAACGCCACCGGCACCCCTGTGTCATCCACACCGGTTGGAACGGCCCCGGACGCGACCGCGAACACTCCCCAGTCCGCGGCTGACGCGACCACCACCGCGTCGGCGACCGCAACAGCGACGCCCGCAACCGCCACCCCTAACCTGGCGGACGCGACGCCGCGCACCACTCCCACCACTGGCGATACCGGCAGCGGTAGTCCAGGGGCTTCCGCCACTACACCTGCTCCCGCTCGAACCCCGGCCACACCAACCACTCCCGCGACGCCGCCACCCGCATCGCCCGCATCGCCCGCATCGCCCGCATCGCCCGCATCGCCCGCATCGCCCGCATCGCCCGCATCGCCCGCATCGCCCGCATCGCCCGCATCGCCCGCGAGCGCGTCTACACAGTCGCCGACCCCGAACCGAGCACCCCGCGGCAACGATCCCCAACCTTCCTCAGCGCCGCAGCATTCGGCTGAGCCCCGCCCCGCCGGCACCGCGACCGCGACCGCGAACCCCACTTCTCCACAACCTGCGACACCGCCCGAGCACTCACCATCGAATCGGGACGCCGCCTCGGCAGGTTCCCCTCGGACGACCCGCCAGCCTTCGAGGACCGATCCACACCCCGACACCTCGCCCAGCCCGAATCAGAGCGAATCCCGCCCGACCGATCTTCAGCCGATCGACACCCACCCCGGCAACTCGGCCTACCCGGCGTCGCCGCCCTCGCTGCCCAGCGAAACCGGCACCCGACCGAACACCGTGCCGAACGAAGGACGCTCGACCACCCCGCATCCGGGCAACAGCGCCTACCCCACCCAGACCACGCCGGACCAGCCTGGTGCACGCCCCTCCCCGCTGTCCGATCTCCCCGACAGTCGCGCGCCGCTGTCCACACCCTCGAATTCCACGACGCCCCGCACGCCCGAACCCGCGAATACCGGCTTCTCCGACACCCGCGCACCCCAGTCGTCGCCGGCTGACCCGACGCCCCAGCGGCCCCGACAGCAATCCCCGCTCACCGGCCTACCGGACACACGCGCGCCCCTTTCGACCACCACGCCCGAATCCCACTCGCGCCCGACCCAAGCGCATCCCGCGGACCGACAGCCCCCGAACTCCCCGGCCCCCTACCGCCGCACCAGCGAAGACTTCCAGAACTGGTTCAACCAGAAACAACGCGAGCACGACCCGTCGGCAACCCCGTGGGGCGACACCCCCACCAGGCCCGCCGACACCGATCCGGACACCCGGACACGCCGAAACCCCGGCCCCGATCCGGACCGCTCGCGCACCCCGGAATCGACCACCCCGCAACAGAACCGCCCCCACGATCTCGACCCACGACCTGCCCCGGCGTCACCGCCCGCGAGCAACCGCCCACCCTCCCCACCGGTCGGATCACCAGATCACGGAGCACAAAGGCCGACCGTTCCAAGCGACAGCTCACCGTCGCGAAACACCAACCCGAACAACTCGAATGACGCCCCCGCGCGCTCCCCCGAGTCCCGCACCAATCCCACACCACAATCCATCGATCCGCGTGCGACCACCCCGGCCGCGAACTCCGCCGATCCGAATCACTCCACGGATCCGCGAATCCGGGACACACCGCGAACCGATCCGAATTCACGCACCACCCAACCCGATCCGGGCTCCCGCGTTCCTCCCCGCGACCCCGGAATGCCACACCACCAGAACTCGCCGAACCAACACCACAACCAACCGAACCCCACCCACACTCCCCCGCACGCGAACCCCCAACAGACCCGTTGGCAGCAACAGATCGAGCAGGCCAGAACCGCGCGGGAGTTCTACCGCAATCAACCACCGATCGGTGATCCCACACCGGTCCGGATAGGGCTGGGCGGACCGAATTACGAGGTCCGCCGCTACCGGTTGCCGTCTGGGGAATATGTCTCGGTGTTGTCGGTACGCGTCCACGTCACACCCAATTCGGATGTCTCACCGCAAGACCTGCAACGTCTGATGGCCAACGCCCAACACACCACCGACGCCGCGTTCAACAGCGCCCCGAGCCTGCTCAGCGGCGACCGCGTCTTGGTCGATGTGGTCTTCACCAACAATCCGAACGACGCGAATCTCCATGTGCGCGCCACCAGCCTCAGCAACCTCGGCGGTAGCCGAGAAGGCTGGTCGCACAACGACAATCCGGCCCGACTGGCCGACAACGTCCGCATGCAGCTCGGACTTATGCCGACGCTGGGCCGCGACCCGTCTCTCACTCCGGAAGATCTCCGCCAAGTGAGCAACGACGTCGCCAATGCCAATACAAATCCGCCTTTCGACAATCCCTCACATATGCGTCCCGAAGGGCCACGCCGACTGGCACCGCTGGAGAGCGCGTCGCATCAGCACGATGTCGAGGATTCGCTCCGCGATGGCAACGAGTTCACCGTCGGCGCAGACCCTCGAACCCATCCCTACGGCCGATTGATCAACGACGGTGGACCGACAAGGCCGGGCCGCAGCAACAACTGCCTCGATTGTTCACTCTCAGCGTTGTCCTCGTTTCACGGTGAACCGCTGGTCTCTGCCCCTCGCTATCCGGATCGGCTACCAAACGGCGATGTAGACAAGCGCAACGGTGAGCACGGCGGCAGTAAACGCGCGATGCAGTGGATCGGCCGACCGTACGAACACAACTCTGCCAGTGGTCTGCCGATGCCGGCGCAGTTCGCCGAACTACACGATCGGATCGCGGCAATGGGGCCGGGCTCCTCCGCCCTGGTAGTGAACACATGGCAAGCTCGCGACCCGAGCGGTAAGCCCATGTTCGACAAAGACGGCAAGCCGATCACGGACGGCGCGCATGCCACAGTGATCGTTTACCCACCTGGAGCCTCAGGGCCGGTCTGGTGGGATCCACAGACTGGCCAAACCTCCGATTCACCCCCAACACACCTGGTGAACCGAACCTGTGACCTTTGGTCGATTCCTATACCACCCAATGGAGGAGTGAGCAATCATGCCGGACCGGTTCCGAACCATGGATCAAGCGCAGGAGTACCTGCGGGAAATCTATCCGATGCAGCAGTTTCGGATCCTGGAGAGCGAGTTCGGGTGGGTGGCCCGGCCGGTGCTGACTCAGGAGGAGATCGAAGCGGGGGAAGGCCTGGGCCTGGGGAACTACGTGATCGACAAGCAGACCGGCCGGGTCAGCGCACACCGGAGTCTGCCCCCGGATCTGATCGGGGAGGAGTACGACCAAGCGATCCGATCGGGACAGGCGAAGCCGGGCGAGCAGGTGTATCCCCGGGACTGGGAAGTCCGGGTGGAACTGTTGCGCGAGAGCCCGAACGAGGTGGAGTACCGGGTGACCGCCCAGAACGTGACTCGACCGTCGGAGCCCCCGATCGTCCAATACCTGCTGATCGACAAGAACACCGGCAGCTTCCGCACGAATCCACCGCAGATGCATCAAGCCGCGCGGGAAGCGGCGAGCTGGGCGGAAGCTCTCAGCCGGGGCTGGAGGTGGCCCCCGGACGGGACGTTCCTGTTCTGAACCCCACCCGGGACACCGAACCGACGAACGGCTCGACCACACCTCTCGACGCGTCGACCTCGCAGAACGCCACCGAATCGCTCTCTCCGAACACCGCTTCAGGAGTCGACCGCAGTGCAGCCTCCGCTACTGACCAGTCAGCAGGTCCGGGAACACCTCCGCACTCATCTTCGACAGGATCGCCACTTCACGGTGACGGAGACCAAGCACGGGTGGGCGTGCCAGACCGAACCGACAGCGGAGGAACGAGCGACCGGTCAAGACCTGGGGCTGGGCTGCTACATGGTCAACAAACGGACCGGGGTGATCACGGCACATTCGAGTCTGGACCCGATGACGATCGGGGAGATGTACGACGAGGCGATCGAAGCGGGGAATCCGGTCCAGGGGTTCCAAGTGTACCCGCCGACCTGGCGGGTTCAGCTACGGACGAACTGGGAGACCGAACACGAGATCGAGTACCGGGTGACAGCGGAATCCCTGATTCAACCGCCTCTTCCGCCGATCGACCTCACTCTGCGGATCAACAAGAACAATCAGCGATTCCAGACCGATCCACCGACTGCACACGAGGTCGGCATCCAGGCGATGAGCTGGGCGGAGTTCAACAGCCGGAACGGGACCTGGCCACAGACCGCGACGTTCGAGTTCTGAACGACCCCACGATCACCTCGGACGCCGAGACGCCGACGAGATCCGAGGCGGAATCACCCGACAACGCGGAATCGGTCTCCGGCAGAAACACGGACGTACCTGCGGTAGATCCTTCCGACTCGACAGAGCGAGATCGCAAGCCCGATCAGGTCGCGCCTACGGACGCTGTTACCGCGAACTCCGCGTCTGCGGAGACGTCACAGCAGGCGACGGATGCGGGCTCTGCACGCGATACCGGTCCGACTCCGACCGGATCGATCCACGGCCAGCCCACGGTCGCATCTCCGGCAGCAACGGTCGGTACCGGCCAGCCGGGCGGCATCACACCTGACAGCGCGACGACAACGCGCCCGACCCTGAGCGCTTCGAAGCCGTCCGTCACCGAGGCGACTGTCGAGAAGCCCGCGCGGACCGCACCATCGACGACCGGCGACCACACCAGGTCTGACGATCCCCATCGCTCGGCACCCGAGGACAAAGAGCCCGGTACGGTGCCGACCGACACCCGCGATCCGCGCTCGACCGGCACGTTATCCCCGGAGGACGCAACCGACCGGCACACGGACTCGCCCCCGCACAGCACCACCCACACCTCGACCAGCACATCGATCGGCGACGATCCCGCCACCCACCGTGTGCGCGAGAATCTCCGCAACGAGGGCGATTTCGACGTCATCTTCCACGCCGACAGGAACGGCAACCCGCTCGAGGACCTCACGCCGCGACAGATCGCCGAAGCGATCCGCGACAACCCCGCCTACACGCCCGGCACCCCGGTCCGACTGGTCGCCTGCAATGCCGCGAACAACCCGGATCTCGCCCAGCAACTGGCCGACGAACTCGGCGCATCGGTCCACGCCCCTACCGAAGCCGTCGGTGTCCCCAACCGCCCCGACTCCCCCGCCCACGTCCGCGATGGCGGCGCATGGGTGACCTATCACCCCACAGACTCCGATGGTGACGCGCCGGAGCCGGCGAGGACCGAAGCGCCGACCGGCCCCGTCGAACACGAACCGAGCGACATCGATTACATGGGCGATGATCGACCGGAGGAGGGTTCAGTTGACCCACCACGCGGCATACCGCTGGATCCCCAACCCACCTGGCATGGCCAGACCGCGGGCAGAATGCGGCATTTCCGCGGCGAAGCGCTGGATGTCAGCGGACTGTCTCCGGAGGAACAGATCGAAGTCCTGCGAAGAGAAGCGGAAGCACTGGCGAACGAGGCGATCAACGCACCCCATGGCGGAACAGAGCATATTCCGCCGGGACGCAATCGCCGCGATTCGGGTTGTGCGGGAAGCTTTGTGCACAACGATGTGATGACCACACATACGAGTACTACCAAGATGCACGGCCAGAAGGCGCCGGAAACCCACCCCGTGATCAGGGACATGCTCCAACAGGTCGCGGACGCGGCCGAGGGGAAGGTCGGTCTCGGCCACGGAAAGTGCGCGGAGATATCCCTGATCAGTGATCGCCTTCACCAGGTCGACCCCAGCGGCACTCAGCTGAGTACAATCCCCGAGGCGCGAGCGGTGCTCGAGGGCGGAGTGATGCACACCCGTCAGATCGGCGATCTGGCCAGCAGAGATGAAGAATCCGCTCGTCATGGTGATTTTCTGCCGCCGTGCCGAACCTGCGCACAGATACTTCCGCAACTAGGAATCAAGGTCGCGACGCCTGAAGGTGGAGGCTCATGAGTAAACCCAGTTCCGAATCAGAGGTCACGAATTGGCTCCAGCAGCACGGGTGGAGCGATGGGCGTGACATCGGCCCCGAAGCCGATGAGCTCATCGAATATCGTAGGAGCAATTCGGCTGCACAGGGCTTCCCCCTCATCCCCGTCCAACCGGCAGTCGACTTCGTGCACCGCTACGGCATGCTGAGACTTCCACACCCGCGTACGCCCGACTGCGTGCTGGTCATGGACCCGACTTTCGGCTACAACGGCGATGCCGCCACCATCACAGAACTGGGCGGTTACCTGGGGACTTCACTATTCCCGATCGGCTATGAAGCCTCCGAGTACGGCATTCTGCTCGCCGACGACCGCGGCCGGATCTTCCAGCTGCATCACACCGGCGGCTACTACATGGGAGAGAATGCGATGGATGCCTTCGCCCGTTTCATCGGCAATGTGCGCGAACCGGAAGCGATGGATTACTTCGTTGAGCGCGGCGAAGAATCTCACTGATACACATCGGCGGGCGGAAGATACCGGCTGACGAATCCGGCCGAGTCCGCTCAACACGATCCCCCCTGGAGGAAAGCGGTGTCCAGTAACGAGCCTTCGGTAGCGGCTTCGCTGTTGATCGGCGGGACGGTGGTCAGTCACACCGATCTCGTCGGTGACGGTGTCCCGGATCTCCATCCCGTGGTGACTCGATTCGTGGAATCTCTGCCCGCCGAGGTGCGCGCGGGGTTCTCCGGTCGCTGCGCCGAATCGGCGCTCATCTCCGATCAGCTGTGGCGGCTCGACGCCGAACGGGGTGAGGGACGGACGACGACGCTCGAGGAGGCGGCACCTCATTTCGCGGGTGCTGTGTTGACGGCTCGACGTATCGGTGCGGTCGGTGGTCCCGCCGCGCCGTGCGACGCGTGCGCGGCGCTGCTGCGCACGCTGGGCGTCACCGTTGTTTGATGATGCCGACCTCGCTTCGGCGGCTGGGACTGTCACAGCGCCGAGCGGAACGAACCGACGCCTCGCTGTCTGGCCTCTTGACCTCTGTCAACTGCTTCGGCTCCGATGACCGGCTCGTTGCACGATGTCGACGTAGTGCTCTTGGTGACCGGGGCCGGCTTGATGCCGGCGGAGGTGACAAGACTTCTGCGATTGGCCGCGACCCATACCGCTCCCCCTGATCGCTTGCGCCGGTTCCGGGGTGGGAGCGGCGTGTGGGCACTGGTCGACGGTCCGACGCCCGATACGAGCACGCTGCAAGACCGATTGCCCCGACTGGGAACGACGCTCGCCGCCACCCGAGGTCGAGTCGAGGAGCTTCGCGAGCGAGACCACACCGTCGAGATCGTCGTACGCGGATGGGCCGAGGGCATTCGCGATCTGACGCTGTCACCGGCAGTCTTGAAATCACTGACGGAGGCCGATGTTCCGGTCGGTTTCACCGTCCGTCGCCACCCGAGCGACGTGGACGTATTCTTCGCCGAAGTACTCGGCACACCCTCCGAGACGAGGGATTGCGGCGAGATGCGTGGCTTCGACTACACGGAATGCCGGTGGTCGCTCGTGGAGGTGACGCTGCAATTGAGTCATCCGACCCTGCCTCCGGCCGAGGTGACGCGGGAGATGCGCCTCGCGCCCTCGCGGACGACAGAGCCCGGCGGGTCGCGCGATTCGCCGGACGGATTCCGGGTGGTGGTCTTCAGCGGACACCCCACTCGTCTCGACAACCCGATTCCCACTGCTCTCGCGACACTGTCAGAGCGCGGGGAACCGCTCGCACGTCTGGTGGGGGCAGGGGTGTCGGCGGAGCTGTCCATCATGTCCGCCGTGAGCGATGGCGCGACTCTCACCTTCGATACGCGTGGATTGGCGGCGCTGGCGGATCTGCGGGTTCCGCTCCACCTTTGTGTGATCGCGAAATGAACTGCCGCGTGGGGGCCATGGACCGTCCGGTTGGCTCCGTATCCCCGGTGGCGCGGAATCGGCCTACCTGTGACCAGTCGGAGACCCGAGGAGGACACTGTGCCGTTCATGGACGTGCTCGTGGATGGGCTGATCGCTCGCGACCTGGTGACTCGCGAAGCCGTCGAAGGGTGCACGGAAGGGCAGATCGGCGCTCTCCTCGAGGCCCAGGGAGTCACCGCGGTCCCCGGGTCCTATCGCGAATTCCTCGCGGTCGCCGGGAAGAATCCGTACTGGTTGAGCCGCAACGGGGAATGGGACTACGAATGGTTGCTCGACGCGAAGCGGTACGCGCGGGAGATGGTGACCGGGGACGCGGGGCTCGATTTCGCGCCGTTCGAGGACGCGTATGTCTTCCAGACCCACCAGGGCTACATCTTCTATTACTTCCGTCCCGAGGATCTGCACACTCCGGATCCGCGTTTCTGGATCTATCAGGAGACGAGGCCGGTCAGTGAGGCTCCGTGGACCTTCACCGAATGGGTCACCTCGCTGGCCGACTACCTTCCCACCGCGCTGGAGTCGCGTAGACGCCAGGGACTCTGAGCGGCGGGCGGGCGGCAGGTGATGATCCGCGCGGTAGGCTGCGCGTGCCGGGGTCGGTGCGGCGTCGGTGGGGATTTACTGGCGACTCGGGGAGGTGGGTAGTGACGCGGTTGGAGACGGTCGGGATCTATCGGGAGATGTATGCGCGGGGGAAGGAGCGGTTGCCTTCGGTGCGGGAGCCGCAGCCGGTGCAGGCGTTGACGGATCGGGCCGAGGTGATCCGGTATATGCGGTCGGCGACACCGGTTTTCGATGTGTTGGAGGATGTGCGGGATCTGTTCGACGAGACGGTGGTGGTGCCTTCGGGGCCGTCGTTGATGTCGGACGGTCGATGGATCTGGCGGGTGGATTCGATCCATTATCTGAGCCGGTATTCGTTGAGTATTCCGGAGGAGTTCTTGCACCATGTGCGGGAGGCCGGGTATCGGCCGCCCGCGTCACTGCCGTCGACGGACGAGTTCGAGGCGGCCGTTCTGGCGTATTTCTGAATCCGCGCTCTCCGGGTCAGCGGGGCCGGGCGGGGTCGTAGAGGTGCGAGGTCACGCAGGTCAGAGCCGGGGTGAGGGCGCGGCCGACCAGGATGACGGCGGCTTGGCGTAGGTCGGCGGCTTCGACCTGGTCGGCGATGTCGGTGAGGGTGCCGCGCAGGACGAGTTGTTCGGGTTGGCTGGCGCGGTGGACGACGGCGACGGGGCAGTCCGGGCCGTAGTCGGCGACGAGGTCGGCGGCCAGGGGGCGGATGCGGGTGATGGCCAGGTGCAGGGCGAGGGTGGCGCGGGTGCGCGCGAATTCGGCGAGGTCCTCGGTGGCGGGCATGGTGGTGGAGCGGACCCTGGTGCGGGTCAGCACGACCGATTGGACCACTTCCGGCACCGTGAGTTCGGTGCCGAGTACGGCCGCCGCGGCCGCGTAGGCGGGGACGCCGGGGGTGACGTCCCAGGGGACGCCCGCGGCGTCGAGGCGACGGGTCTGCTCGGTCAGCGCGGAGTACAGGGACGGGTCGCCGGAGCACAGGCGCGCCACGTCTTTGCCCGCGGTGTGGGCGCGGACGAGGTGCTCGGTGATGGCGTCGATGTCGAGGCGCTGGGTGTCGATCAGTTCGGCGTCGGGGGCGCAGTGCGCCAGGACCTCGGGGTCGAGGTAGGTGCCCGCGTAGAGGCAGACCGGCGAGTCACGCAGCAGGGTGACCGCGCGCACGGTCAGCAGGTCGGCGGCCCCGGGGCCCGCTCCGATGAAGTGCACGGTCATGCGGGTGAGTCTAGGTTCGGGGCGAGGTCGGGCAGTCGGGGAGGCGCTCCGAGGGGTGTCTACCCCGTGGCGTCGAAGTGCGCGATCACCTTCGTGGGATGGAGTCGGACCACCAACTCCCCCGGCACCCCGTTGCGGCGACCGAATTCCTCGGCCCGGTCCTCCCCCATGTATCGCCCGCCGAGCGCGGTGGCGGTGCGCAGCAGTTCCTCGGGGTCCTCGGACAGGCTGACGGTGCCCTGGATCTGCACCGACCCGTATGGCGGCTCCTCCTGGTCGACCACCAGCGCGACCCGCCGGTCCCGCGCGAACGCCTTGCCCTTGGCGGTGTTCTTGCCGGTGTTGAACACGACGGTGTCACCGTCGACCAGGAACCAGATCGGCGTGACCAGCGGCCGACCGTCGGCGGCGACGATCGCGACCTTGCCGGTGCGCGTGCCGAGGGACAGGAATTCGCGAACCTTGGGATCCGTCAGTGAGGCCATCCGGTCAGCCTAGTTCCGGCGCCCGACGCGCACCCGTGTCGCGACCAGACCGCCGCTCAGGCGTGACAACGACCTCCGCGGACCGGGGTCAGCCGAGAGCGGCGAGGGCCATGGCGCGGAGGATGGGGCGGGCTCGGGTGGTGGTGGCGGTGTGGGGGGTGGAGTTCATGAGGCCGAAGGCGGCGTGGGCTTGGACCCGGGCGGTTTCCTCGGGGAGGTCGGGATGCAGGTCGCGCAGGACCTGCACCCAGATCTCGACGTAGTGGCGTTGGGTGCGGCGCAGGTCGCGGCGGGGGCCGGCGGGGACTTTGTCGAGGTCGCGGTCCTGGATGCGGATGAGTTCGGGTTCGCCGAAGGCGAAGTCGAGGTGGAAGTCGACGAGGGCGGTGAGCGCGTCGCGGGGGTTGTCGGTGTCGGTGACGACGCGGCGGCCGCCCGCCAGCAGGCGTTGGCTGACGCCGCCGAGCAATTCGGTGAGCAGGGCTTCTTTGGAGGCGAAGTGGCGGTAGACGGCGGGGCCGCTGATGCCGACGGCGGCGCCGAGGTCGTCGAGGCGGACGCCGAGGAAGCCGCGGTCGGCGATGAGGCGGGCGCCCGCCTCGAGGATTTCGCGCCGTCGTTCGGCTTTCATCTGCTCACGGCGGGTGAGCGCGCCGGAGTCGATGCCGGTCACCTGCGTTCCTTCCGCCTACCTGGGCAACTGCCGCTTACCTGGACAACTCGGTTAATCAAGATTAACCTGAATTCCAGTTATCGGCGACTAACTGGACGGCAGGCGGGATGACGGCGACCCACGGTGTAGTGGCAGGCCCCGAGACGGCGGCCGACAACCGCGCGGCCCATCGCGCGCTGGTGGAGGATCTGCGCGGCAGGTTGCGCGCGGCGGCCCGCGGCGGGCCCGACAAGGCCCGCGAGCGGCATGTGGCGCGTGGGAAGTTGCTGCCGCGCGAACGGGTCGATCAATTGCTCGATCCGGGCAGTCCGTTCCTGGAGTTGTCGCCGTTGGCGGCCACCGGGATGTATGACGACCAGTGTCCGGGCGCGGGCGTGATCAGCGGGATCGGTCGGGTCTCGGGGCGCGAATGCGTGATCGTCGCCAACGACGCGACGGTCAAGGGCGGCACCTATTACCCGATGTCGGTGAAGAAGCATCTGCGGGCGCAGGAGATCGCCTTGCAGAACCGGCTGCCGTGTCTGTATCTGGTGGATTCGGGCGGGGCGTTCCTGCCGCGCCAGGACGAGGTCTTCCCCGATCGGGAGCACTTCGGGCGGATCTTCTTCAATCAGGCCACGATGAGCGCGCAGGGGATTCCGCAGATCGCCGCGGTGCTCGGGTCCTGCACGGCGGGCGGCGCGTACGTGCCCGCGATGAGTGACGAAGCGGTGATCGTGCGCGATCAGGGCACGATCTTCCTGGGTGGTCCGCCGCTGGTGAAGGCGGCTACGGGTGAGGTGGTCACGGCGGAGGAACTCGGCGGTGGCGCGCTGCATTCGCGCACTTCCGGTGTCACCGACCATCTCGCCGAGGACGACCGCGACGCGCTGCGCATCGTGCGCCGGATCGTGGGCACGCTGGGTCCCCGGCCGAGCGCGCCGTGGGGTGTGCTGCCCTCGGCGCCGCCCGCCGCGCCGGAAACCGAACTCTACGACGTGGTTCCGGTGGATCTGCGCACGCCGTACGACGTGCGTGAGGTCATCGCGCGGATCGTCGATGGAGCCGGGGGCGACTACGAGGGCTTCCAGGAGTTCAAGGCCGAATACGGCAAGACGCTGGTGACCGGGTTCGCGCGCATCCACGGCCATCCGGTGGGGATCGTCGCCAACAACGGCGTGCTGTTCGGTGAATCCGCCATGAAGGGCGCGCATTTCATCGAACTGTGCGACAAACGCGAGATCCCGCTGTTGTTCTTGCAGAACATCACCGGTTTCATGGTCGGGCGCGACTACGAGGCTGGCGGTATCGCCAAGCACGGCGCGAAGATGGTCACGGCGGTGGCGTGCGCGCGGGTGCCGAAACTGACGGTGGTGATCGGCGGTTCGTACGGGGCGGGCAACTATTCGATGTGCGGGCGGGCGTATTCGCCGCGGTTCCTGTGGATGTGGCCCAACGCCAGGATCTCGGTGATGGGCGGCGAGCAGGCCGCCTCGGTGCTGTCCACGGTGCGCGGCGACCAACTCGACAGCGACGGCAACCCCTGGTCGGCGGCGGACGAGGAAGCCTTCAAGGCCCCGATCCGCGAACAGTACGAGCATCAGGGCAATCCGTACTACTCCACCGCGCGCCTGTGGGACGACGGGGTCATCGATCCCGCCGACACCAGAACCGTGCTGGGCCTGGCCTTGTCGGTGTGCGGGCAGGCTCCCCTCGAACCCGTTTCCTACGGCGTCTTCCGGATGTGATGAACGTGCCGAACCCCGCCCCCGTGAACCGGGATCACCCGGTCTCCTTCGACACCGTGTTGGTCGCCAATCGCGG
This sequence comes from Nocardia takedensis NBRC 100417, assembly GCF_000308695.1. Lineage (GTDB taxonomy): Bacteria > Actinomycetota > Actinomycetes > Mycobacteriales > Mycobacteriaceae > Nocardia > Nocardia takedensis. The sequence goes on from NZ_BAGG01000112.1 coordinate 23,764, forward strand.
CGAGATCGCGGTGCGCGTCATGCGGACCCTGCGTGAGATGGGCATCCGCAGCGTCGCCGTCTACAGCGACGCCGACGCCCAGGCCGAGCACGTGCGCGTCGCCGACGTGGCGGTGCGACTGGGGCCCGCGCCCGCCCGGGAGAGTTATCTCGACATCGATCTGGTGGTGGCCGCCGCGGTGCGCACGGGCGCGCAGGCCGTGCATCCCGGCTACGGATTCCTGTCCGAGAACGCCGCGTTCGCCGCCGCGCTGGCTCGGGCGGGCGTGGTGTTCCTCGGTCCGCCCGCACGCGCGATCGAGGTGATGGGCGACAAGATCACGGCCAAGAACACCGTCGCGGCCTTCGACGTGCCGGTGGTGCCGGGGATCGCCGAACCGGGCCTCACCGACGACGCGCTGATCGCCGCCGCGGACCGGATCGGCTACCCGGTGCTGGTCAAACCGTCGGCGGGCGGCGGCGGCAAAGGGATGCGGCGGGTGGACGATCCGGCGGCGCTGCCCGGCGCGTTGACCAGCGCGCGGCGTGAGGCGGCGGCGGCCTTCGGCGACGACACGCTGTTCCTGGAACGCTTCGTCACCCGGCCGCGCCACATCGAGGTGCAGGTGCTGGCCGACCAGTTCGGCACCGTGATCCACCTGGGCGAACGTGAGTGCAGCCTGCAACGCAGGCATCAGAAGGTGATCGAGGAGGCGCCGTCGCCGCTGCTGGACGCGGCCACCAGGGCGCGCATCGGCGCGGCGGCCTGTGACACCGCGCGCAGCGTGGACTACGTCGGCGCGGGGACGGTCGAGTTCATCGTCTCCGCCGACCGGCCCGAGGAGTTCTTCTTCATGGAGATGAACACCCGTTTGCAGGTGGAGCATCCGGTCACCGAGATGGTCACCGGGATCGACCTGGTCGAATGTCAGGTGCGGGTGGCGGCCGGGCAGAAGATCGGCGCGGAGCAGGACGACATCCGGTTGGTCGGCCACGCCGTGGAGGCCCGCGTCTACGCCGAGGACCCCGGTCGGGGTTTCCTGCCCACGGGCGGCACGGTGCTGGATCTGGTGGAACCGGACGGCCGTGGCGTGCGGGTGGATTCGGGGTTGCGGGTCGGCACGGTGGTCGGCAGCGACTACGACCCGATGCTGTCGAAGATCATCGCGCACGCGCCGGACCGCGCGGGGGCGCTGGCCCGCCTGGACCGGGCGCTGGCCGACACGACGCTGCTGGGCGTGACCTCCAACGTCGAGTTCCTGCGTTTCCTGCTCGCCGATCCCGACGTGGCGGCGGGTCGCTTGGACACCGGCCTGCTGGACCGTCGGGTCACCGATTTCGCGCCCGCTCCGGTCGAGGACGAGTTGTTCGTGGTCGCCGCCGCTTTCCACTGGATACGGCGCTGGCCGGACGGTCCGGCGGACCCGTGGGCGATACCGTCCGGGTGGCGGTTGGGCGCGCCCGCGCCGACGACGCTGCGCCTGGCGGGCGGGGACCGCGACGCGCACGTGCGACTGATCGGCAACCCGAACGCGGGCACCGCGCGGGTGGACGACGGCCCCGAACTGCCGGTGACGGTCTCCTACGCGGCGGAGGCCGGCGTGCTGACGGTGGCGCTGGACGGGGTGCGCCGCGACTACCGGGTGGCCGAGGCGGAGGACCGACTGTGGGTGGGCGGGCCGCACGGTGTCGCGGTGCTGCGCACGGTCGCGGAGGCGAGCGTGCGCGGCGGCGCCGAACACGCGGGCGACGCCGAGATCCGCAGCCCCATGCCCGGTTCGGTGATCGCGATCCCCGCCGAGGCGGGCGCCGCGGTCGCCGTGGGCGCGCCCGTGGTCGTCGTGGAGGCGATGAAGATGGAGCACACGCTGACCGCGCCGGTGGCGGGCACGGTGGAACTGCTCGTCGAGGTGGGCGCGCAGGTGCGCCTCGACCAACCGCTGGCCCGCGTGGTGGCCGCGTCGAACGATCCGCAAGGAGAGGGACTTCCCGCATGACCGACTACCTGTCCACCGGCACGCTGCCCGAGGACTACCGCGATCTCGCGTTGACGGTGCGCGAGTTCGCGCGCACGGTGGTCGCCCCGGTGTCCGCCGAACACGACGCCAACCACACCTTCCCGTACGAGGTGGTGCAGGGGATGGCCGAGATGGGCCTGTTCGGCCTGCCGTTCCCCGAGGAGTACGGCGGGATGGGCGGCGACTACTTCGCCCTGTGCCTGGCGCTCGAGGAATTGGGCAAGGTGGATCAGAGTGTGGCGATCACCCTGGAGGCGGGAGTGTCGCTGGGGGCCATGCCGATCCACCGTTTCGGCACCGACAAGCAGCGCGAGCAGTGGCTGCCGTCGCTGACCAGCGGACGCGCGCTGGCCGGGTTCGGGCTGACCGAACCCGACGCGGGCAGCGACGCGGGCGGCACCAGGACCACGGCGGTGCTCGACGGCGGCGACTGGCTGATCAACGGCCGCAAGCAGTTCATCACCAATTCCGGCACCGACATCACCGCGCTGGTCACGGTGACGGCAGTGACCGGGCAGACCGGCGGCAAGAAGGAGATCTCCACGATCCTGGTGCCCAGCGGCACCCCGGGATTCGCCGTGGAGCCCGCCTACAACAAGGTGGGGTGGAACGCCTCGGACACCCATCCGCTCTCGTTCACCGACGTCCGGGTGCCGGAGGCGAATCTGCTCGGCGAACGCGGCCGCGGGTACGCGAATTTCCTGCGCATCCTGGACGAGGGGCGCATCGCCATCGCGGCGCTCTCGGTCGGCGCGGCCCAGGGCTGCGTGGACGAGAGCGTGCGCTACGCCAAAGAGCGTCTGGCCTTCGGGCAGCCGATCGGCCGCAATCAGGCCATCGCCTTCAAGATCGCCAGGATGGAGACGCGCGCGCACGTGGCGCGCACCGCCTACTACGACGCGGCGGCGCTGATGCTGGCGGGCAAGCCGTTCAAGAAGCAGGCTTCGATCGCCAAACTCGTCGCCAGCGAGGCGGCGATGGACAACGCCCGCGACGCCACCCAGATCTTCGGCGGCAACGGGTTCATGAACGAGTACGCGGTGGCCAGGCACTACCGCGACAGCAAGATCCTGGAGATCGGCGAGGGCACCACCGAGGTCCAGTTGATGCTGATCGGACGGGAGTTGGGACTGTGAAACGCATCGAGCAACGCGGACTCTGGTACGAGGAGTTCGAGACCGAGGTCGTCTACGACCACCGGCCCGGCCGCACCGTCACCGAGGCCGACAACGTGCTGTTCACCACGACGACGATGAATCCGCAGGCCCTGCACCTGGACGCGGCCTTCGCCGACACGCAACCGCCGTATCGGCAGCGGTTGGTGAACTCGATGTTCACCTTGTCGACGTTGATCGGGCTGTCGGTCGGGCAGCTCACCCAGGGCACGTTGGTGGCCAATCTGGGCTTCGGCGAGATCACCTTCCCGCACCCGCTGTTCCACGGCGACACCCTCTACTGCGAGACGGTCGTGACGGAGAAACGGGAGTCGCGGTCGCGGCCGGGCGAGGGCCTGGTCACCTTGGCCCACACCGGCCGCAACCAGGACGGCGTGATCGTGGTGACCGCGACCCGCACGGTGCTGGTGCGTCGCGCGCCGGAGGCGTCGTGAGCTGGGAGATGCCCGGGACCGGGTGGTTGTTCTGTCCGGCGGACCGCCCCGAGCGCTTCGCCAAGGCCGCCGCGGCCGCCGACGTGGTGATCCTCGACCTCGAGGACGGTGTCGCCGCCGCCGACAAACCGGCGGCCCGCGCGGCGCTGGTGGACACACCGTTGGACCCGGCCGCCACGGTGGTGCGGGTCAACGCGGCGGGCACGGCCGAGCACGCCGAGGATCTGGTGGCGCTGGCGCGCACCGACTACCGCCTGCTGATGCTGCCCAAGACCGAATCCGCCGCGCAGATCACCGATCTGGTGGCCTTCGAGGTCATCGCGTTGATCGAGTCGCCGCTGGGCGCGGTGACGGTCGCGGAGTCGGTGCGCGCGGACAACGCGATCGGTGTGATGTGGGGTGCTGAGGATCTGGTGGCCGGACTCGGCGGCACCGGGAGCCGAGGCTCCGATGGCGGATACCGCGACGTGGCGCGGCACGTCCGCTCGAGCACACTGCTCGCGGCCAAGGCATACGGCCGGTTCGCGCTGGACTCGGTGTTCCTCGACATCGCGGACCTGGACGGGTTGCGGGCCGAGACCGAGGACGCGGTGGCGGTCGGCTTCGACGCGAAGGTGGCCATCCATCCGTCGCAGGTGTCGGTGATCCGGGCGGCCTTCGCGCCCAGCGACGAGGAATCGGCGTGGGCGCGGCGGGTTCTGGACGCGGTGCCGCGGCACCGGGGCGTGTTCGCCTTCGAGGGCCGTATGGTCGACGCGCCGGTCATCCGGCACGCCGAACAGATTCTGCGCCGGGCGATCTGAGTGTCGGGGCCGGGGCAGCCGTCGAGTCAGGAGGTAGCGGTGGACGCGCAGTGGGTGCCGACGGAACGGGACGTCGCCGAGGCCACGATCACCGAGTTCGCGAAGTTCGTCACCGAGCGGACCGGCGTGGCGACTCCCGACTACGCCGCGCTGTGGCGGTGGTCGGTGGCCGATCCGGCCGAGTTCTGGCGAGCGGTGTGGGACTGGTTCGCGCTCGGCGAGATCGCGGGCGCGGTGCTGGCGGACGCGAAAATGCCCGGCGCGCGGTGGTTTCCCGGCACGCGGGTGAACTACGTCGACCAGATCGTGCGGCAGGCCCGCACCGACCGGCCCGCGATCGTCGCGGTGAGCGAGGACGCCGAGCCGCGCGAGGTGTCCTGGGTCGACCTGATCGAGGACACCGCCGCCCTGGCCCGCACGCTGCGCGGCCTCGGGGTGGGCCCCGGTGACCGGGTGGCGGGGTATCTGCCCAACATCCCGGAGGCCGTGGTCGCCTTTCTCGCGACCGCCGCGATCGGCGCGGTGTGGAGCGCGTGCGGACAGGACTATTCGGCCAAGGCGGCCCTGGACCGTCTCGGCCAACTCGAGCCGACGGTGCTGGTCACCGCCGACGGCTACCGCTTCGGCGGGCGCTTCCACGACAAACGCGAGGACATCGCGGCGCTGCGCGCGGGTCTGCCGGACCTGCGCGCGGTGATCGTCGTGCCGCGTTCGGAGGCGAGGGTGCCCGACGCGATCGAGTGGACGGCGGCGGTCGCGGCCGACGACGACGCGGGCGCGCCCATCGCGACCGAACCGGTGCCGTTCGACCATCCGCTGTGGATCGTGTTCTCCTCCGGCACCACCGGACTGCCCAAGGGCATCGTGCACGGGCACGGCGGCGTACTGCTCGAACACTTGAAAGCCGTGGCGTTGCAGTCCGACATCGGCGGCGAGGACGTCTTCTTCTGGTACACGAGTCCGAGCTGGATGATGTGGAACTTCCAGGTCGCGGGCCTGCTGACCGGGGCGACCATCGTCTGCTACGACGGCAGTCCGACCCACCCGGGCGCGGACGGCCTGTGGCGGATCGCCGAACGCGTGCGCGCCACCGTGCTGGGCACCAGCCCGGGCTACGTGCTGGCCTGCGCCAAGGCCGGATCGGTCCCGCGCGTCGAGCACGATCTGTCGGCGCTGCGCACGGTGGGCATCACCGGGTCGGCGCTGCCGCCGTCCTCGGCGCTGTGGCTGAGCGCGAATGTCGGTGAGCGCGTGCAGGTCAACTCGATCAGCGGCGGCACCGACGTGGTCTCGGCCTTCCTCGGCGGCGTGCGCACGGTGCCGGTGTGGCCGGGCGAGTTGTCCGCGCCGTATCTGGGCGTGGCGCTGGATGCCTTCGATCCCGACGGCGCGCCGGTGCGCGGGGAGGTCGGGGAACTGGTGATCACCGCGCCGATGCCGTCGATGCCGGTGGCCTTCTGGCGCGATCCGGACGGAACCCGATATCACGACGCCTATTTCGACGTCTATCCCGGCGTGTGGCGGCACGGCGACTGGATCACCATCACCGAGCGCGGCAGCGTCGTGGTGCACGGACGCTCGGATTCGACGTTGAACCGGCACGGGATCAGGATGGGCAGCGCCGATATCTACCAGGCCGTCGAACGCCTGCCCGAGATCGCCGAGGCGCTGGTCATCGGGGCCGAACAGCCCGACGGCGGCTACTGGATGCCGCTGTTCGTGGTGCTCGCGCCGGGCGCGGAGCTGACCGAGGACCTGCGCGAACGCATCCGGGCCACGATCCGCGCGGAGGTGTCCCCGCGCCACGTGCCCGACGAGATCCTGCTCGCGCCCGGCATCCCGCACACCCGCACCGGCAAGAAGCTCGAGGTGCCGATCAAGAAGCTGTTCCAGGGCGGTGATCCCGCGCGGGTGGTCGAGCGGAGCGCGGTCGACGACCCGGCGTTGCTCGACTGGTACGCGGGGTTGCGACCCGCGCGGTGAGTCAGCCGCGGATCTTGCGGATCATCGTGCGCCACAGCACCTTCTGCACACCGGTCACGTTGCCGTAGACGGTGCCGTTGCTGTTGACCAGCCGGAACTGGTCGGTCAGGGCGATGCGGCGCACGGCCGCGCTGGCCTTGTCGGGGTGACCGGAGTCGAAGGGCGGGCGCGGATCGTATTCGAGGTCGAGTTGGATGGCCTCGGCGCGTTCGCTGCCGAAACTCTCGCCGACCAGCCACAGCGCCAGGTCGATGCCCGCCGAGGCGCCCGCGGCGGTGGCGACGCGGCCGTGCTTGACGATGCGTTCGGAGCGACGCGGCTTGGCGCCGTAGGCGGCCAGCACATCCTGGGCGGCCCAGTGCGTGGTGGCGGGGGCGTTGTGCAGCAGGCCCGCGCCGGCCAGGATCAGCGCGCCGGTGCAGACCGAGGTGGTCCAGGTGCTGGTCTCGTGCGCCGCGCGCAGCCAGCGGACCAACGGTTTGTCGGCGGCGTGCGCGACCGCACCGGGCCCGCCGGGCACCACGACCAGGTCGGGATTCGGGGTCTCGTCGAAGGTGTGGGTGATCCCCAGGGCGAGTACGCCGCTGTCGGTGAGGACGGGGCCTAGTTCGTGGCCGACGAATCGCACTTTCACGCCGGGGGCGAATCGCAGCACCTCGTAGGGGCCGATCGCGTCCAGCGCTGTCATCCCCGGATACAGGACAATCGCGACCTGCTCGATACCCACGCCATCTCCTCATCGGGTTCCAGTCCGAGACGGTAGCATCCCCGGCCTCGCCGTCGCGCCCTTATGTGAATGGCAATTCAGTTTGTGAGATGCGGACCACACTGGATATTCAGTGCTGTAAGTTGCTCACTGTTCGTCCATGAAACGGGCGTCGCATTCCCGGTGCCAACCAGTGACGCCCGCCCGCGTGGCCGGACACGAGGGCGCATCGACGCGTTCGCGGACCGCCTCCCGAACGCGTCGGTGCACCCGACGTTCTCACCTGGGCAAATCATTCGCGCCCCCGGCTCGATACCATGAATCGCATGAGTGTCGACAACCGCCGATCGGCGCGTCAGGCTGTCACCGGCGAGGCGGCACCGCGCGAGATCCGGCGCAGGCCCAAGAATCGACGCGCCCAGATCGCGGCGGCGTCCGCGGCGGCGTTCGGCTCGCACGGCTATCACAGCGTCAGTATGGAGGACATCGCCTCCGGCCTCGGCATCAGCTCGGCGGCGCTCTACCGCCACTACCCCAGCAAATACGCGTTGTTCCGCGAGGAACTGCTGCGCGTGGGCCGGGCGATGACCGAGTCGGTGCACCTGCCCGAGCAGTCGCGGGACTCCTCGCCCGAACAGCGGTTGCGCCAGGTCCTCGACGCGCTGATCGCGGTCACCATCGACAACAGGCCCAGCGTCACCCTGGTCCGCTGGGAGGGGCGCTACCTCGAGCAACCCGACCGCGACATCCTCGACGAGCAGCAGATGACGGTCCTGGCGGCCATCGGCGCCGAACTCGCCGCGCTGCGTCCGGCGGACACCGCCGACGACCTCCGCCTGCTGCGCGCGGCCGTGCTCAGCGCCATCACCAGCATCGCCGACCACCACGCCACCCTGCCCGCGAAAGCGCTGGGCCGCCTGCTGGATTCGGCCTGTCTGGCGATCGCCGCCGCCCCGCTCCCGCCCGCCGACGCGACGGCGCAGGTCGCGGTGGCGGCGGAGATCCCGGATTCGTTCAAACACGAACTGCTGCTGCGGCGCGCGGTCGAGTTGTTCCACGATCGCGGCTACCCGAATGTCAGCGTGGAGGAGATCGCCGCCGCCGCAGGGCTTTCGGCGGCCTCCGCGGTCTACCGGTTCTACCGGGGCAAGAGCGATCTGCTGGCCGCGGCCTTCCGCCGCGCCGCCGACCGGGTCTCGGGCGCGATCGGTCCCGCGGTGGCGAGCAGCGCCGATCCGGAGGCCGCGCTGACGACGCTGATCGACCACTACGTCGCGGGGTCGTTCGAGGAGCGCGCGCTGACATTCGTGTACTACACCGAGTTCTCCCACGTGCCCGCCGAGGAGCGCACCACGCTGCGCAGCATCCAGCGTTCCAGCGTCGAGGAGTGGGCGCGCTTGCTGCGCGAGGTGCGCCCGGAGTTGTCGCCCGCCGAGGCGCGTTTCCTGGTGCACGCGGCCTTCGCGCTGGTCGTCGACCTGGGGCGGTCCTTCGATTCGGCCCCGTTCGCCGGCCAGGCCCGGGTGCGCCTGCTCATGCAGATGGTGCTGTTCGGCCGTCCGTCGACGGGCCGGGCGGGGGCGGACACCGCTACCTCCGGGTGATCACAGCGGGGGTATGTTAGGCGATATTCTTATCCTCGATAAGTTGATCGCGCACGTAGAGTGCATTGTTACGCCGTATTTGTGATCTATCGTTCAATACTATTTCCACGCAGGTCGGGACGCCTTCCGAGGGCTTTCCTCGAGTTACCATCGCTGAATGGATGCCCCGAAACGCCGTGCCCGCCGCGAGGCGACCGGCCACGACGGCGCGACACCGCGGGTGGTGCGCCGTCGCCCCCGCGACAGGCGGGCACAAATCGCCGCCGCCTCCGCCGAAGCCTTCGGCACGCTGGGCTATCACGGGGTCAGCATGGAGGACATCGCCTCCCGACTCGACATCAGTTCCACCGCGCTCTACCGCCACTACCCCAGCAAATACGCGATCTTCCGCGAGGAAGCCCTGCGGTTGAGCGCGATCAGCGAGGAGTCGGTGAAACTGCCCGACCGCCTCGCCGCCGAACCCGCGGGCGTCCGACTCGAGGCCATCCTCGACAACTTCATCGCCACCTCCATCGCCAACCGGCGCAGCGCGGCGCTGCTGCGCTGGCAGAGCCGCTACCTCGAACCCGACGACTACCGCCAGCTCATCGACCAACTCGTGCGCACCTACCGCGTCGCCGACGACCTGCTGGCCCAGACCCGTCCCGAACTCGCCCGCGCCGACCGCGTCGTGCTGGCCACCGCCACCCTCAGCATCATCGGCAGCATCGCCGACCACCACGTCTCGGTGCCCGTGCGGACGCTGACCACCCTGTTGCGCTCGGCCTGCCTGCACGTGCTCGCCGCCGACCTGCCCGCCGTGGACGCCGAGTCGGGCTTCCCGCCCGCCACCGAGATCCCGCTGACCTTCAAACACGAACTGCTGCTCAAGCGGGCCATCGAACTGTTCCACGAACGCGGCTACCCCAACGTCAGCGTCGAGGACATCGCCGTGGCGGCCGAACTGCCCGCCTCCTCGGCGGTCTACCGCTTCTACCGCAGCAAAGGCGACATCCTCGCCGCCGCCTTCCGTCGCGCCGCCGATCGCGTGTCGGCCGCCATCGGCCCGGCCATCGCGGCCTCCGACGGCCCCGAACAGGCGCTGACCACGCTCATCGAACTGTATGTGCGCGGCTCGTTCGACGAACGCGAACTGACCTTCGTCTACTACGCCGAGATCAGCAACGTCCCGCCCGAGGACCGCACGGTGCTGCGCAACATCCAGCGCCTCAACGTCGAGGAATGGGCCAAACTGGTCGTCGAGATCCGGCCGGAGCTGACCTCGGCCGAGGCGCGCGTGCTGGTGCACGCCGCGCTCGCGCTCGTGGTCGACATCGGCCAGTGGCTGGGCCCGGAGCATCCGAGCAGCACCCCCACCCGGGTGATGCGGCTCATGCAGGTCATCCTGTTCGGACGCGCCGGGACCTCGCTCGGCGCTACTGCGCCCCCGACGGCATCAACGGCGAATTGACCTTGTTGACCAGCCATTTCCCGTCGGCGTTCTCCAGTCGCATGACCATCGAGAGCTGACCCGGCGCGGGCTTGCCCTGGGTGCCGAGGCTGGTGATGGTCTGGCCGATCACCACGATGGCCTCCGCGGCGTTCTCGTCACCGGACTTGATCGCGCACTGCACGTCGTTGGCCTTGGAGACGACCTCGCCCTGGGTCAGGACCTCGCGCAGTTCCTTGCTGGTGTCGTCGAACTGCTTCTTCCAGTCGCCGGTCGCGCCCGCGAGCACGGCCTGGAAGTAGGTGTCGAGGTTCTTGGAGTCGTACTCGGCCAGTACGGGGGCGTAGGCGCAGGCGGCCGCGCGGGCCTGTTCCTGGGCGTCCAGTTTCGCCTGGCTGTCGCGGTCCTGGAGGAAGAAGAACACCGCGGCGGCCACGGACGCGCCGACCACCAACACGGCCGCGGCGCGGACCGCGATGCTCCCCTTCCCGGACGACTTCAGGCGCGACAGCCGCCCGCCCGAAGCCTCGGGAGCCTCGGCGCTCGCGGCGGCCGGAACCGCCTCGGCGGTGGCGGTTCCGGTCGCGACCGGGATCGCCGCCGCGGTCTCGGCCTTCGCCGCATCGACTTTCGCGGTATCGGTCTTCGCGGTTCCGGTCTTCGCGGTATCGACCTTCGCCGTATCGACCTTGGCGGAATCGACCACCGCGTCCGCCGCCGAAGCGCTTGTCGCGGTGGTCTTCTCGGCCGTGGTCTTCTCGGCCGCGGCGTCGCTCGCCGCGGCCGCGGAGGCACTCGACTCGGTCGCCGACGCCGCGGACTCGACCGCGTCGGACCCCGCTGCCGCCGGAGTCGAACCGGTCGTGTCTTCGGTGTTGTTGACTTCGTCGCTCACTGTCTTTCGTCTTCCTTGTCTACCGGGGGGCGGGTCGGGACAACTCGTTGCCGGTCACGCCGGGCGGCGGGCCGGAGCCGTTGTCGGGCACGTTGGGCCGCGGGGCGTTGGCCGAGCCGCGGACCTGCAGGGCCGGGTTGTCGGTGATGCAGTAGTTGTAGAGCCGAACCCTGGTGTCGGTCTGCTCGAGGGTCGGCACCACCGGGATGGTGTCGTAGTCGCAGGTCGGGCGGGGCCACGGGTCGACCAGCGTGTGGAAGGAGCCGTCCCAGGCGGGGATGCCGACCGCGCCCACGCCTTCGCGCACCGCCGGGAACAGCGCGGCGATCGCGGGGGCGCGCAGTTTCGCGGCCTTGGTGATGGCGACGAAATTGGTGACCAGGTTGGTGATCGGGTCCTGGGTCTCCTGAATGAACCCGCCCAGGGTGGCCAACTGGCCGGGGGCCAGGTCCAGGAAGCGGCGCAACTCCTGATCGGAAGCGGTGAGCTGCTCGAACAGCGCGCCCGCGCCGGTGGTCAGGGTGGTGAGGTCCGGTTGCGCGTGCGAGGTGGTCTCGGCGATGACCTCGAGGTTCTGGATCAGCTGCTTGGTCTGGGGCAGCACGCTGTCCAGGCCGGCGGTGGCGCGGCTGAGTCCGGAGATCAGGTCGCGCAACCGGTCGGGACCGCCACCGAGGGCCTTGTCCAGTTCGTTGATGATCACGTTGAGCCGCTGCGGGTTCAGGCCGCCGATCAGGCCGCTGAGGTTGGTCAGCAGCGAGTTCACCGCCACCGGCGCCTGGGTCTGGGCCCGCGGGATGACCGAGCCGTCGACCAAGTAGGGGCCGGAGTCGGAGTCGGGCCGGAAGTCCAGGTACTGCTCACCGGCCGCGGACAGCCGCCCGACCGCGACGGTGCCGCCGACCGGGATGTGCGCGTCGCCGTCGATCTCGGCGATCGCGACGATGCCGGTCTCGGAGACCTCGACCTTGTCGACCTTGCCGACCCGGGAGCCGCGGAAGGTGACGTCGTGGTTGGCCAGCAGACCGCCCGAGGTGGCCAGTTCCACGGTGACCCGATAGGTATTCGGCAGCGGATTGAACCGCAGCACCGCCACCGCCAGGTAGGACGAGCCCGCGATCATCACCAGGATCAGGCCGAGGTTGGCCAACCCGATCCGGTGGCGGACCAGGTAGTTCCAGAGCGGGATGTTCATCGTCCGCCTCCCGGCTGGGGCGCGGCCGGGGCCTGGGGCGTGCTGCCCAGGCGGCCGATCACCTTCTCGATGACCTGGGTGAGGCTGCCGATGAAGGCGGGCACGTCACCGATTTCCGGTGCGCGACTGCCGTTCTGGTCGGTCAGCGCACCGACGCTCAGGTAGGACACGGTGGCCGCGACGGCCAGGGTCGGCCCTTGCAGCGACGCCGTCAGCGACGGGTACAGCTTGTCGAAACGGTCCAGCGCCTCACCGAGTTCGGTGGACTGGCTGAAGCCCTGCATCAACTTCTTGATGCTGTCGAACAGGCCGACGAACTCCGGGCCGGTGGTGTCGGTGAAGTCGCCGAGTGCGGCCATGGTCACCGAGACCTTGTTGATCAGCGAGGAGATGTCGCGGTTGTTCTCGGCCACCAGGCCCAGCAGCGCCGGGAAGGTGTCGGCGGCCTGACCGAGTTCGGCCTTGCGCTGGGCCAGTTCGCCGGTCAGCACCGAGATGCCGCCCAAGGTGCTGTCGATGTCGGCGGTGCGGACGTTGAGCGCGGCGATGGTGGCGGTCAGTTCGGTGAGCAGGTGCGCCAATTGCGGTGCGCGCCCGCCGAACATCGAGTTCATCTCCGCGGTGATCCGCGCGGCCTGGTTCAGGCCGCCGCCGTTGAGCAGCATCGCGATCGAGACCATCAACTGCTCCACCGACGCGCCCGCGCCGGTGCGGTCGGTGCCGATGGTGTCGCCGTCGCGCATCAACGGCGCGTTCGGATCGGCCTCGGGCAGGGTCATGGCGATGAAGATGTCGCCGAGCGGGGTGCCCTGGCGCAGTTCGGCCGTGGTGCCCTGCGGCAGTTGGATGTCCTCGCGGATCAGCATCTCGACGTCGGCGATGAAATTCGTCGTGTCGATGGAGGTGACCACGCCGATGTCGGTGCCGCCGATCTTGACGTGCGCGCGGTCGGGCAGGTTCAACGCGTCGCGGAACGCGGCGCGGATGACGTAGCCGTCCCCGCCGATCCCCGGTTTGGGCATCGGCACGTTCTCGACGGTGATCGTGCAGCCGGAGGCCGCCCCGACGGCGGCCGCGGTCAACGCCGCCGCCGCGATCTTCCACACGCGCGTGCGTGCGCGGGCCATCATTTGGTGATCCCGAGCAGCGCGGCGGTGAGTCCGAAGTCCGGGCCCATATCCTGAATCTTTCCGGTACGGCAGCCATCGAGGCGCATCTGGACGCGTTCGCAGAACAGGGCCAGCGCCTCGCCGTCGAGCACCGCCTTGTCGAGCAGGCCGTGCAGGCGCAGCGCCCGGTGTTCCGGGCTGACCGCGTTGGCCAGGTTCTGCAGGAACAGCGGCCCCACGTCGACGGTCTCGGTCAGTTCGCGCGCGTTGTCGCGCATCTGCTGGGTGATCGCCACGAAGCGGGTCAGCGCGCCCGCCAACTGGTCCTGGTTCTGTCCGACCACCGCCGAGGTGTTGGCGACGAAGTCGTTGAGCTGGGTGAGCACCGCCTGCAGGCCCGGCGACTGTTCGCCGAGCAGGCGCACCAATTCGGTGAGCCGGGCGCTGAAGTCGCGCACGGTCTGGTCGTTGGAGGCGATGACCTGGGTGATGTCGTTGAGTTTGACGATGGTGTTGGCGATCTGGTCCTTGTTGGCGAAGGTCACCTCGAACGCCGCCGAGAGCGAGTCCAGGGTTTCGCGCAACCGGTCGCCGTTGCCGTCGAGCAGCGGGAACAGCACGCGGCTGGCCATCGGGCCCTCCTCGCTGTCGCCCTTGAGCGCGGCGCCGAGTTCGTCGAAGTTCTCCAGGATGCGGTCCAGTTCGACCGGGGTCCTGGTGCGCGCCAACGGGATGTGGTCGCCGTCGTTGAGCGTCGGGCCGTCCCCGGTGTAGGCGGGGGCCAGTTCGACGTGGCGGTTGGTGATCAACTGCGGCGAGATCAGCGCGGCCATCACGTCGGCGGGGATCTTGACGGTCTTGTCGAGGGACATGATCACCTCGACGTAGCTGCCGCGCGGGGTCACGCTGTCGACCTGGCCGACCGGGACGCCGAGGATGGCGACCTCGTTGCCCGCGTACAGACCGGCGACGTTCTCGAAATCCGCGCTGACGCGCATCCGCTCGCCGAGGTAGTCCTCGGGCAGCGAGGTCAGGCTGTCGGGCAGCAGCGAGCAACCCGAGGCGAAGGCGGCGATCACGCAGACCGCGGCCAGCTTGACGAAGGCTCGAATTCTCATCAGTTGCATCCCGGCACCGCCTGGGCGAAGCACAGCCAATTGTCCGGCAGGGCCCACGGCGCCCAGACATCGCCGTAGGGTCCGTTGCCGAGGGCGTTGTTGTACTGCCGGAAGGTCACCGGCAGGATCTCGTAGAGGTGATCGAGGTTGTCGCGGTTCTTCTCGAGTCCCTCGGTCATGGTGTTGAGGTTCTCGATCAGCGGTCCGAGTTGGCCGTTGTTCTCCACGCCCATCTCCTGCAACAGCGCCGAGAGCGCGGCGACGTTGTCGAGCAGTTGGCGCAGCAGGTTCTGGCGCAACGCCACCGCGTCGCCGATCGCCTCACCGCGGGTCAGCAGCAACAGCACGCTGTTCTGGTTGTCCGACACCAACTCCGAGACCTTGTCCATGCTCTTGAGCAGGGTGTCGACCTCGTCGCGGCGTTCGTTGATGACCTTGGCCAGCGAGCCGATGCTGTCCAGGGCCGCCACCGTCAACTGCGGGGAGTCGCCCATCTGCTTGTCGAGCAGGTTCAGCGATTCGCGCAGCTTCTCCGGGTCGACCTTCTCGATCCGTTCGAAGGAGGACTTGTAGCGCTGGTCCTGGATGACCTTGGCCAGGTTGTAGGGCACGGCCGTGTTCTCCAGGCGGATGGTGTCCTCGGGCAGGCCCTTGCCGTTGCCCGGCACCAACTCGATGTGCAGTCGGCCCAGGATGGTCGACATCTTGATCGAGGCGCGCGCGTCGGGTCCGAGGCGCAGGTCGCGGCGCACCCGCAGGTCGGCCACCACCTTGTCGCCGTCCAGGCGCACCGAGCGGACCGCGCCGACCTCGATACCGGAGACGTCCACCGTCGCACCCGCGCGCAGACCGGCGGCCTGGGCGAATTCGGCGTGGATCGTCCGGTCCGACAGGCGCGCCTGCGAGATCGCGCTCGATCCGACCAGCAGCAGCGCCACCGCGGCCGCGGCCAGGACGCCCAGCCACAGGTAGCGGTTGCGGGAGTACCGCGGGAGTTTGATCCGCGCCATCATCGGCACACCTCCGAATGCGAGTTTCCGCCGACTTGCGAGAACAGTCCCGGCGGCAGCAGCACGCCGTAGAGCGAGACGTCGAGGCTGCACAGGTAGGCGTTGCCGAAGCCGCCGTAGCTGGTGAAGCGGGCCAGGCCGTTCAGCACGACCGGGAACTGGACCGCGGCCTTGTCCAGCGCGGCGCCGTTGAGCAGCAGCAGCGCGATACCGGTGGTGGCGTCGTTCTGCGCGCCCGCCAGGTCCGGTTTCACCTGCGCGACGAGATTCACCAACGAATCGGTCGCGGTGGCGATCTGGGTG
Source organism: Nocardia takedensis NBRC 100417 (assembly GCF_000308695.1). Taxonomy (GTDB): domain Bacteria; phylum Actinomycetota; class Actinomycetes; order Mycobacteriales; family Mycobacteriaceae; genus Nocardia; species Nocardia takedensis. Next base: position 39,524 of record NZ_BAGG01000112.1, read on the forward strand.
ACCGACGCCTTGAGCGACTCGCCCTCGGCGTAGAGCGCCTCCACCAGCGCGCGCGCCTGGGTGATCAGGGTCTCGAGTTCACCGCTGCGATTGGCCAGGCCGCTCATCACGCTGGAGAGATTGGTGATGACCTGGCCGAGGATCTCGTCACGCTGACCGAAGGTGGCCGCCAGATCCGCGGCCTGGGTGACCAGGGTGCTCAGCGAGACGCCGTCGCCTTGCAGCGCCTGGATCAGCGTCTCCGACAGCGAATTGATCTGATCCGGTTGCAGCACGCTGAACAGCGGCTCGAACCCGGACAGCAGCGAGGACACGTCGAAGGACGGCTCGGTGCGCTCGATCGGGATGTGTCCGCCCGCGCCGAGCGGTTCGCTCGCGCCCTCCCCCGGCACCAGCGCGATGTAGCGCTGACCGATCAGGTTCTGGTAGCGCACCAGCGCTTTGGTGGAGGTGGTCAGCCGCTGGCGTTCCTGGATGCGGATCTCGACGCGCGCCTTGTAGTCGTCGTCGAAGTCGATCGAGTCGACCCGGCCGACGCGCACGCCCGCCATGCGCACGTCGTCGCCGACGCGCACGCCCATCACATCGGAGAAGGTCGCCGAATAGGTGGAGGTGTCGCCGGGGACGGCGCGTTGCAGGGTCGAGTAGATCGTGTAGGTCAGCACCACGGCCACCACCGCGAAGAAGCTGAAGCCGAGCAGCGCTTTACCGGATTTCACGGTCAGTTACCTCCCTCTGCGGTGTCGTAGACGGTCACCGAGCCACCCGCGATCAGCGGGGTGAGCAGCAGCAGTTGCGCGGCCGTCGGCTGTCCGCCGACCATCGCCGCCACACCCGCGTGGCCGCGTCCGGACGCGATCGGCCGCAGGCCGGGGATCGCGTTCGCGCCGTTGGCCGCGGGCACGGTCAGGCCCGGGATGGCGGGCAGACCGGGTATGGCGGGCAGGCCCGGCAGGGTCGGAGCGCCGAACGCGCCCGGAATGTCCTGCGGAGCGGGCACGTTCACCACCGGCTGGGGGCCCGCGGCGTCGAGCCAGCGCGGCATCATCGAGGCCGGGTACTCCTGCGGGGGCGCGACCGTCGGAACGGTGGGTCCGCCGCAGCGCGGGCCGTACATGTCCCCGTAGCGGGGGCAGTCCTCGGCGGTGTACTGCTGGAACGGGGTGAAGCTCACGTCCATCGTCCAGGCCATCTGCCGCGAGGGCCCGAAGTGGAAGGTCGTGGCCAGCTTCGCCAACGAGTTGTTGAGGTTGCTGATCGTGTACGGGATGGCCTGCGGGTCCTTGGCGAGATCGCCGAAGAGCTGGTTCAGGCCGGGCACGAGATCCTTGGCCGAGTTCGGGTTCGCCGCGAACAGCGAATTGACCGAGTCGATGGTGTCGCTCGCGTTGGCCAGCAGCGCGACCAGGTTGGCGCGGCGCTCGGTGAGCGTGCGCGCGGCGGTCACCGATTCGGTCAGCACGCCGACCAGATCGGGCGCCGACTTGCTCAACTCGGTGGTCGCCATGCCCAGATCGCCGAGCAGTTCGCCGATTCCGGGAGTGCCGCGCACCTCGGTCATCCAGCGGTCGAGCCGCTCGACGGTGGAACCGGGCGCGCGGGCGCCGGGTTCCAGCGCGGTCGCCAGGGTGGCCAGCACCCTGCCCAACTTCTCGGGCTGGATGTTGTCGAGCACGTTGCGCAGCACCGTGAGGGTGGTCTGCAACTGGATCGTCGCCTCGCCCTTGTCCTCCGGGATGACCGCGCCCTCGGCCAGTTTCGCACCGGAGAAGCCGTTGTCGACCAGTTCGATCGCGGTGACGCCGAACAGGTTGTTCGGCACCACCCGCGCGGTGACGTTGGCCGGGATGGTGCCCGCCGACTCCGGCTTCAGGTGCACGCTGGCACGCTGCAACGCGCCCTTGCCGACGACTTCCACCTCGGCGACCGCGCCCACCACCATGCCGCGGAACTTCACGTCCGCGCGGGTGGGCAGGCCGTCGCCGGTGCTGGTCAGCTCGACGGTGACCGGGACCTTGCTTTCGAAGTAGCCGTTGTAGCGCAGCATGAGCAGGCCGAGCAGCAGGATCACCGTCAGGATCAGGCCGATGCCCGCCGTGGTGAGCTGCCGCGCGGTCGCGCCGCGGCCGCTGGGATCGAGTAGCATTCCCGGCCCCTATCCCGAGATCCGGAATCCGGGGTCGATACCCCAGATCGCGAGGGTCAGAAACAGATTGGCGAAGACCATGACGACGATGACCATCTTGATCGCGCGGCCCGCGGCCACGCCGACGCCTTCGGGGCCGCCGGTGGCGGTGAACCCGTAGTAGCACTGGATGAAGGTCGCCAGCAGGGTGAACAGCGCCACCTTGAACAGCGAGGCGAACACGTCGGGGCCGACCAGGAATTGGTAGAAGTAGTGGTCGTAGGTGCCCGCGGAGGTGCCGCCGAGGAACAGCACCGACAGTTTGGTCGCCAGGTAGGCGGTGGCCAGACCCACGGTGTAGAGCGGGATGATGGTCAGCGTGGCCGCGATCATCCGGGTGCTCACCAGGTAGGGCAGCGGCCGGATGGCGATGGACTCGAGCGCGTCGATCTCCTCGGAGATCCGCATCGAGCCGAGCTGGGCGGTGAATCGGCAGCCGGCCTGGATGGCGAAGGCCAAGGTGGCCAGGATGGGCGCGATCTCGCGCGTGGTGGCGAAACCGGAGATCGCGCCGGTCAGCGGACCCATGGTCAGCAGGTTGAGCGCGGTGAACGATTCCATGCCGACGGTGACGCCGCCGAAGGCGCACAGGATGATCACCACGCCGACGGTGCCGCCGCCGACGATGAGCGAGCCGTTGCCCCAGCCGACGTCGGCGGTCAGGCGCAGCACTTCCTTGCGATAGTGCTTGAGCACGAACGGGATCGCGGCCACGGCCTGGAAGAACGTGACGACCTGATGGCCGATGCGCTGGTTGAGCCCGTAGGGCACCAGGGCGACGGAGCGGACCGCCCGCAGCGGTTTGAGCGCGGGCGGTGTGTAGCGAGTACCCACCTCAGATGACCTTCGTCGGGAACAGCGTGTTGTAGAGCTGCGTGAGAATGATGTTGGTGGCGAACAACATCAGCGCCGAGGTGACGACCGCGGAGTTCACCGCGTTGGCGACGCCGCCGGGTCCGCCCTTGGCGTGCAGGCCGACGTCGCAGGCGATGATGGCGGTCAGCGCGCCGAAGATGGCGGCCTTGATCAGCGCGACGATCAGGTCGCTGGACACCGCGAACGAGGCGAACGAGCCGATGAACGACCCCGGGGTGCCGCCCTGGGCGTAGACGTTGAACATGTAGGCGGTCGCGAAGCCGACGAAGACGATGAACCCGCACAGCAGCATGCTGACCAGGACCGCGGCCAGCAGGCGCGGGGCGACCAGGCGACGCACCGGGTCGACGCCCATGACCTTCATGGCGTCGATCTCCTCGCGGATGGTGCGCGAGCCGAGGTCGGCGCAGATGGCCGATCCGACCGCGCCCGCGATCATGAGCGAGGTGACCAGGGGCGCGCCTTGCCGGATGACGCCGAGGCCGGCGACCGCGCCGATGAAGGTGGTCGCGCCGACCTGGTTGACCAAGGCGCCCACCTGGATCGAGACCACGACCGCGACGGGGATGGCGACGAAGATCGTCGGCGCGGCGGAGACGCTGGACATGAACGCGCACTGCTTGATGAACTCGTGGAACGGGAATCGGCGCGCGGCCAGGGCCCGGAAGAGCTCGATGATCGCGTCGCGGCCCAGCATCACCTGGCGGCCCAAGGTCTCGAGCGATTGCTGCGGGTGTCGCCGCCACAGCCCCTTGAGATCCTCGACGGCCAACTCCAGGTCGGTTCGTTGTCGAGGGTGTTCGGTGGTGGTCACTGGTGCCCGAGTTCCTTTCTCGGCGGTCCGCCGCTCACACGACAACCGGTCCGCCGGTCGCTCCCACGAGGCTCGGAGCGTGTGAAGTCTCGCACAGAGAGATGCGCGACACAAGCGATATGTGAATGTTGATTCTCGGCCATGAGCGGGGATTTCCGCCACCCTGACAGAGCATTCATCGACATCTTCCATCAATGTGAACTGGCGTTATTCGCCGATGAATAATTAAATGGGGCGCAAATACCCCGCACTCATGTGGTGATAAGTTTCCGACACTCCTGCACCAACGCAGGATCGGCGGACGGTCAGGCGGGAGCGGAGAGGCGGTCCTCGAGCAGGACCAGCAGCAGGCCGATTCCGCCGACGCCCGCGGCCAGGACGCCGAGCACGGCGAGCCAGAGCCCGAAGCGCAGGACCGGATTGACTTTCCTACGCCCACCGAGGATCTTGATGCCGATCACCAGGATGTCGATGAGCCAGACCAGCGCCATCATCAGGTCATGGTCACATTCGCGAACAGGAGCACGGGCCAGCACACGATCGAGCCCAGGAAGGAGACGACGACGTCGATTCCGTGTAGCTGCTTGAGATGACTCGTGTGGGTCAGCGACCAGATCAAACCGATGATCCCGTACGGGATCGCGAGAATGATCAGGGTGCCGATGAACTCCGACACCTTCATCTCATAGCTGAACAATCTATCCAGCTTGGCGAGCACTGGCGTTGCCTCCTTTCGCGCACCGGGCCGACCGCTCGCCGACCCGGGGAGAAGCCCGGAGACCGCGACGCCGCGGATCGGTGCGATCGTCCACGATCGCACCGGTGCGCCCATATGTTACGCACGATTCACATCGTTGCGGAAGTGGCACTTGTCCCCGAACTGTCTACTCCGTGCGGTTCGGCAGCTTCCACCTGTGTTTACGGCGCGAAGTACCAGGAATTACCCGGCGCGGCAGGCACCGCGAACGGGCTCGGAAACCCCTCCCGACCCAGCAGAATTTCCAGTAACATAGCGGCCGGGGTGCCAGTCAGGAACACACCGGGGAGCCACGGGACCGCGCGCACGGCACCGCGACACCGGCTCCCCCGCTTCGAACGCACCGCCACGAAAGGACTGCCATGACCGCCGCCGCACATCCCACCGACAACCGGGAATCGGCCCCGCTCGGCGGGGACCGCACCCGCATCCACATCAGCGCCGCGCACCGACCGCTCACCAAGCGTCCGCTGAAGTTGACCGACGCGCTGGACTTCTGGGCCTTCGCCGGCGCGGCCGCCAACGTGGCGATGCAGATGGCGCGGCCCGGGGTGGGATACGGCGTGGCCCAGAGCAAGGTGGAATCCGGATCGCTGATGAAGCATCCGTGGAAGCGCGCGCGCACCACCACCCAGTACCTCGCGGTCGCCATCCTGGGCACCGAGGAGGAGCGCAAGGCCTACCGCGAAGCGGTCAACGCCGTGCACCGCCACGTGCGCTCCGAACCCGGCGCCCCGGTCAAGTACAACGCCTTCGACCGCGACCTCCAGATGTGGGTGGCCGCCTGCCTGTTCATCGGCTTCGAGGACACCTACCAACTGCTGCACGGGCGGATGAACGAGGAACAGGCCGAAGCCTTCTACGCCTCCTCCTCCACGCTGGGCACCACCTTGCAGGTGACCGAGGAGATGTGGCCCGCCACCCGCAAGGATTTCGACGCCTACTGGAACGCGGCCTGCGAACAGGCCGTCATGGACGACTACGTCCGCGCCTACGTCGACGACCTGCTCAACCTGCGGATGATCCACTGGTACCTGCGGATTCCGTTCCGCGGCCTGCTGAAATTCCTGACCATCGGGTTCCTCGCGCCGCACTTCCGCGAGCAGATGCAGGTGAAGTGGACCGAGGCCGATCAGCGCCGCTTCGAGCACCTGTTCGTGTTCGTCGGCTTCGTCAACCGGTTCATCCCCCGTCCGCTGCGCTTCGGCGGCACCTACACGATGATGGCCGACATCCGCCGCAGGCTGAAGGGGAACAAGCAGCTGGTCTGAGGCGGTACGGACACAGACCGGCCGGAGGCCCGGTGCGCTCGCGCGAACGCGAGGCACCGGGCCTCTGCCGTACCCGGGTCTGCGGAATCCGGGTACGCCGTGGCGGGGGGTCAGCGGGTGTAACCCTCCGCGCGTGAATCGGGCACGATGCGCCCGGCGTCGACCAAGGCGCGGAAGGCCGCCGCCTTGCGGGCGCAGGTGTCGGCGCAGCAGCCGCGATGGGCCTGCATGATCTCGTGGGCCTGAGCGGGCGTCAGCCGCTCGGGCGCGGGCCGCCGCTCCGGCGTCGAAAGCCCGCCGCCCAGCCAACTTCCCAGCACGCCCGCGATGGTGAGCAGCAGTCCGCAGCCGGTCAGGACCGACCACAGCGATCCCACGACTACCTGCCGGCGGCTCGTCCGGAACAGTGCGCCGAAGCCGCTAAGTACTGGCGGCACGCGGCGCCGTGGCCCGCGTGCGTGGCCAGGATGAACCGGGCGCGCTCGTCGTCGAGCGGCAGCGGGTCCAGGGCGGGGTCCTGGCCGCAGTCGCGACTGCGGATCAGCCACAATTCCCTGATATCCGAGTGCAATACGTCCATCGTTCACCTCCACGGGAGTTCAGTGCATCCGGCACCTGGGGGCGCCGCCGGAAACCGCGCTCGGGGCGGCTGGATCGGACCGCCCCGGGACCGTGCGACGGGTTTCCGGAGAGCGGGCGCCCCCGTAAGGTCTGGGCAGAACCCCGGTACCGGATGCGATTTCAAGAGTGCGCGTTGCGATTCGGTTGATAACAGTCCCGAATGCGGTAATTACGAGTAATTTCCGGTTGAATCAGCCTGGTACGAGGAAGTAGGACCTATGGTTGAGATCGACTGGACCGGCGAAGATGTTGTAGCACTTCGGGCGGCGATGCGGCGAAGTCGCTACGAGTTCGCGCGCATGGTGGGCGTTACCCCGCGCACCGTGGTCTTGTGGGAAAAAGGCCGGACAACCCGGATGCATGCCGCAAGCAGGCGCTTACTCGACCGAGTGCTCTCCGAGGCCGATCCGGTCGTCGTCGCGCGGTTCGAGCGCGCGATCACGGCGGGCCACGACGCGGCCAGTGAAACCGGAGAAGCGAGCACGGCGCTCGTGCGGAACACCAAGCTCGGTAGGGAAAGTGCGCCGGTACCGGCGGAGGACCGGCCGGCGCCGATCGGGCTCGACAAGGAAGTCGAGGAAGACGACGTGAATCGTCGAGAGTTGCTGGCCTGCCTGGGGGTAGGGCTGGCGGGGACCGCGGCGGAACTGGTCGTGAGCGAGCCGGAGCGGATGCTCGCCACCCTGGACGCCGGATCGATCAGCGAACGCAGACTCGGGTTGCTGGAACAGACCGCCGAGGCGCTCGGCGCCGAGGTCGTCCAGGTACCCCCGCACCAACTATTGCAAACCTCATTAGAGCAATTCCGCATGGTTCGAGGCTGTCTCGGCGAAAGACAGGCCACGATCCATCAGATCCGGCTGGTCCGCACGGCGGGCCGCCTGGCCAATGTCGTCGGTGAAATTCTGTTCAACGAAGGCCATTTCGGTCAGGCCCGACTCTGGTATACCACCGCCATTCACGCGGCCCAGGACATCGGCGACCGCTATTCCGAGGACATCGCGCTGGCGGGCATGAGCTATCTGCCCACCTACAGCGACCGACCCGAGGAGGTCCTGGCCCTGCTCGAACCCCGTCTGGCCGAGGACCCGCGCACGGGCGCGGCCGCGGCGTGGCTGTGGGGCATGGCCGCGCGGGCGCACGCCGAGATGGGTCAGGCCGACCGGTTCCAGCACTGCGTGGAGAAATCGGCGCTCGCGCTGGACAGCGTGGAGGGACAGCACTTCCCGACCGGCATCTTCTCCTTCCGGCCCGAGAAGCTCTCGTTCTACAAGGCCATCGGCTACGCCCGACTCGGGCGCGCCGAGGAGACCGCGCAGGCCGCCAACGAGGCGATCTCGCTCTACGACCCGCGCGAGACGATGGAACCGGCGCTGGTCCGCTTCGAGCACGCCACCGCGCTGCTGCGCTCCGGCGAGGTCGACGAGGCGTGCGCGGTCGCGACCGCGGCGATCACCGACCAGCGCACCTACGTGGGTCTGACGGTGAGCAAGCGGGCCAAACTGTTCGACGCCGCGCTGTCACCGCAGCACGGCCGCGCGCGGAGCACCTGGCGGGAACAGGCGGCCTCGGCCCTGCGGCCGACACCCATCCGAGCGTGAGCGCACGACCGGTCCGCGCGTCCGCCGAGGGGTCGGGTCCGCGCGTGTGGTCGCGCTCGACGGAGGGGGCGGGGCGCACCGGTAGGCGGGGGAACCGGTGCGCCCCGCGGTATTCAGGGGGTCGGTGTTCCCACGGGCACCCGCTGTGTTCAGCGGGCGCCCACTGTGTTCAGCGGGTGCCCACTGTGTTCAGCGGGTGCCCGCGTCCATGGCCGCGATCAGCGAGGCGGGCCGCATGTCGAGCCAGTGCGCCTCGACGTAGGCCAGGCAGGAGGCGCGCGAGGCCGCGCCGTGGGCGATGGTCCACCCGGTCGGCACGGCAGCGAAGATCGGCCACAGCGAATGTTCGCCCTCGGCGTTGACCAGCACGTAGAACTGGGCGGTGTCGTCGTCGAACGGATTGTTCACGAGCATTCCTTTCTCTGGGAGTCCGGTGCCGGACGGGGTCAGTGGCGCGTCGCGCGGTCCCGTAGGGCGGTCAGGACGTGGCCGATGCGCGCGAGCGCGGCGTCGGAGGTCATCCGCCAGTGGGTCGCCTCGACGGCGTGGTTGTGCACGGTGCCGTCCACCGCGTCGGCCCAACTCGCCGCGCCGGTCGCGCCGGTGGGATCGTCCGGTGCCGCGGTGAAGTACACGAGATTTCCCTTGAACGGGCGCGGCCGGTACCGGGCGATGAGCCCGAGCGAGCGGGTGCCCGCGTCGAGCAGGCGGGTGAGCCGCTCCGCGCCGAACGAGGCGAACGGTTCGGGCAGGTCGTCCAGGTGCTCGAGCAACCGCGCGGCCTCGGCCGTCGCGGGCAGGACCTCGATCCGGTCACCGAGCAGGCCGCCGACCAGGTCGGCCAGCGGGACGGCCGTGTCCGCGAGGTCCGTGTCGGGGAGGACGCGCGGGCTGTCCATCATGGCCAGCGTCGCGACGTGGTGTCCCTGCTCCTGGAGGCGGACGGCGACGGCGTGCGCGAGCACGCCGCCCAGCGACCAGCCGAGCAGGTGGTACGGGCCCTCGGGTTGGACCGCGCGGATCTCCTCGACGTAGCGCGCGGCCCAGTCCTCGATCGACTCCGGCAGCGCCGCCGCCGAGTTCAGCACCGGCGACTGGAGGCCGTAGAGCGGGCGGTCGGTGTCCAGGTGCGCGGCCAGGCCGGCGAAGGACCAGGCCACACCGCCCGCAGGCGACAGGCAGAACAGCGGCGCGCCCGTGCCGCCGCGCCGCAGCGGCAGCAGCACCTCGAAGGCGGCCTCGACCTCGACCCGGCCGCGTCCGGCGCGCGCCGCGTCGGCCTGTGCGAGCAGGCCCGCGGGAGTCGGCGCGGCGAACAGCCACATCACCGGAACCCGTTCGCCCAGTTCGGCGCTCAATCGGGTCGCCAACCGGGTGCCCAGCAGCGAGTTGCCGCCGTGCTCGAAGAAGTTGTCGTCCAGGCCGATCCGCGTGCGGCCGAGCACCTCGGCGAAGACCGCGCAGACCGTCCGCTCGGCTTCGGACTCCGGCGCGCGGTAGGCGCGGGTGTCCAGGTCGGGCCGCGGTAGGGCCGCCCGGTCCACTTTGCCGTTGGCGTTGCGCGGCAGCGCGTCCAGGCGCACGAGCACCGCGGGCACCAGATAGCTGGGCAGGGTTTCGGCCAGTTCGGCGCGCAGCGCGTCGGTGTCCAGGTCCGAGGTCCCCGCGACATAGCCGACCAACCGCGCGTTCTCGCCGTTGCCGTGCGCGAGGACGAGAGCGTCGGCGACGCCGGGACGCCCGCGCAGGGCGTGCTCGACCTCGCCGGGTTCGATCCGGTAGCCGCGCACCTTGACCTGGAAGTCCCGGCGCTCGACGTACTCGAGATCGCCGTCGGCCGACCAGCGCACCAGGTCGCCGGTGCGGTAGAGGCGCGCGCCCGGCGCGCCGAACGGGTCGGCGACGAAGCGTTCCGCGCTCAGGTCGGCGCGGCCCAGGTAGCCGCGGGCCAGTTGCGCGCCGCCCAGGTACAGCTCACCGGTGACGCCCGCGGGCACCGGACGCAACCGGTCGTCCAGGACGTAGACGGTGTTGCCCGCCTGCACCCGGCCGATCGGGACGACCGCGCGGCGCGGTCCGTCGCCGTCGGTGCGGAACCGGGTCACCGAGACCGCGGCCTCGGTGGGGCCGTACAGGTTGTCGATCCGGGCGGAGGTGGCCGCGACGGCGCGGTCCAGGGTCGCGGCGGGCAGGGCCTCGCCGATGACCAGCACGCGGCGCAGGGTCGCGGGCAGCCGTCCCGATCCGGTGACCTCGGTGAGCATCGCGAGCAGCGACGGCACCAGGGTGACGGTGGTGACCCCGCGCCCGGCGATCAGCGCGAGCAACGCCTCGGGATCGCGCTGCGCCCCGGAGGGGGCGAGCACGAGTCTCGCCCCGGTGCGCGACGCCCACCAGAACTCCCACACCGACAGGTCGAAGGCGGCCGAGGTCATCAGCAGCGCGGCGTCGGTGTCGCCGAGGCGGTACTCCGACTGCATCCAGGACAGCTGGTGGGTCACCGCCGCGTGCGGGACCGCGACACCCTTGGGCGTGCCGGTGGACCCGGAGGTGAAGATGACGTAGGCCAGCGACGCCCCGGTCAGCGGGGACAGCCGTTCGTCCTGGCGGACCGGTTCCGGGGAGATCGCCGGGTCGACTGCGGTGACGTCGAGGACCGTGTCCTCGGGTACCGGCGGGCGCATGGGTCGTCGCGCCGAGGTGAGCACCAGTCGGGGTGCGGCCGCGGCGAGGACCGCGGTGGTGCGTTCCAGCGGGTGCGCCGGGTCCAGCGGGACGTAGGCCCCGCCCGCGGTGACCACCGCGTACATCGCGACCAGCAGGTCGACACTACGCGGAACGGCCAGCGCCACCAGGGTGTCCGGGCCGACGCCGCGCCCGATCAGCACCCGCGCCAGCCGGTTGACCCGCGCCGCGAACTCCCCGTAGGTGAGTTCCTCGTCCCCGTCGACCACCGCGACGGCGTTCGGCGTGGCGGCGGCCTGCGCGGCGAAACCGTCGGGCAGCGTGCCCGTTTCGAGGACGCGGTCCGGCAGGTTCCAGGTGCGCGTGACGCGCTGGGCCTCGGTGGCCTCCAGCAGCGGCAGATCACCCACGGGTGTGCCCGGCGCGGCGCAGATCCCGGCGAGCAGGCGCTGCAACCGGCCCGCGAAACCGGCGACGGTGGTCTCGTCGAACAGCGCGGTGGCGTAGGCGAGCGAGGCCGCGAGACCGGCGGGCGCGCCGTCGGCGTCGTAGCGGTCGGTGACCACCAGGTGCAGGTCGAACTGGGAGACCTCCGACTCGAAATCGACGGCGGCGGCAGCCGATCCGTCCAGCGCGAAGGCCGCCTCGGCCTGGTTGTGGAAGGAGAAACCGACCTGGAACAGCGGATGCCGCGCGGTCGAGCGCTCCGGGTTGAGGACTTCGACCAGGCGCTCGAACGGCACGTCGGCGTGCGAGAACGCCGCAAGATCGGCCTCGCGGACGTGCTCGAGCAGGTGCCGGAAATCCTGGTCCGCGCGCACGTCGGCGCGCAGCACCAGGGTGTTGACGAACATGCCGATCACGTCGTCCAAGGCGGCGTCGCCGCGACCGGCCACCGGGGTGCCCACGGCGATGTCGGAGGTGCCCGACAGCCGGGCCAGCAGCAGCGCGAACGCGGCGTGCACGACCATGAACAGCGTCGCTCCCCCGGACCGGGCGAGTTCGACCAACGCGGCGTGATCGCTAGCCTCGACGGTGAAATCGACGTGACCGCCGCGGGTGGACACGACCGCCGGACGCGGCCGGTCCGCGGGCAGGTCCAGTTGCGCGGGCAGATCGGCCAGTGTCGCGGTCCAGAAGTCCAGTTGCCGGCGGATCAGCGAATCCGGGTCGTCCTCCGCGCCGAGCAGCGCGCGCTGCCACAGGCTGTAGTCGGCGTACTGCACCGGCAGCGGCGACCAGTCCGGCGGCGTGCCGCGCAGTCGGGCCGCGTAGGCGGTCATCACGTCGCGGGCCAGCGGCACGAGCGAGGACCCGTCGGCGGCGATGTGGTGCACGACCACGACCAGCACGTGATCGGCCGCCGGGCGGTCGGTCTCGTCGGTCGGGGCGAACAGTCGGGCGCGCAACGGCACGGATTCGGCGACGTCGAAGCCCGCGCCGACGAAATCGGCGACGGCGGTGGGCAGGTCGTCGGCGGGGACCGGAACCGGCGCGAGGACGGGGGTGCCCGCGTCCTCGGGCCGCAGCACCACTTGCACCGGACCGGATTCGCCGGACGGGTAGACGGTGCGCAGGACCTCGTGACGGGCCACCACGTCCGCGACGGCCGCGTTCAGCGCGTCGACGTCGAGTCCGGTCAGGCGCACCGCGAGCGGGATGTTGTAGGCGGTGGACTGGCGGTCGAGGCGGTTGAGGAACCACATGCGCTGCTGGGCCAGCGACAGCGGGACCGGACCGGTCCCGGTGCGCGGGGCCAGGACCGGACGCGCGTCGCCCGCTCCCGCGCCGACGGCGGCGGCCAGCGCGGCGACGGCGCCGTGCTCGAACACCGCGCGCACGCCGACCACGACGCCCAGCGCCGCGCCGAGGCGGGCCGAGAGTTGCGTGGCGGTCAGCGAATTGCCGCCGAGGGCGAAGAAATCGTCGGCGCGGCCGACGCGCGCGTCCTCGGGCAGGCCGAGGACCTCGGCGAAGATCCGGGCCACCGTCCGTTCGGCCGCGGTGGCGGGCGCCTGGAACTCGGCGGTGCGGAAGACCGGTTCCGGCAGCGCTTTCCGGTCGAGTTTGCCGACCGGGGTGAGCGGAAGGGCGTCGAGCACGGTGACCGCGGCGGGCACCATGTAGGCGGTCAGCGAGCGACCGGCGAAGCTCAGCAGATCGTCCACGTCGACGCTCGCGCCGTCGACGGGCACCACGTAGGCGACCAGGGCCACGACGCCGTTGGCGTCGGTGTGGCCGACGGTCACCGCGTGGTCGACGGCGGGATGGGCGTTGAGCGCGGCGTCGATCTCGCCGAGTTCCACGCGCAGACCGCGCACCTTGACCTGCTGGTCGGAGCGGCCGACGTACTGGACAGCCCCCGCGGCGGTCCAGCGCACCAGGTCACCGGTGCGGTAGAGGCGTCCGCCCGCCGGGCCGTACGGGTCGGCGACGAAGCGCTGCGCCGAGAGTCCGGGCCGGGCGTGGTAGCCGCGGGCCAGACCGGGACCGCGCAGATACAGCTCACCGGTCACACCCACCGGGACCGGACGCAGTCCCGTGTCGAGCACCACGGCGGACATGCCGTGGATGGGCGTGCCGATGTCGAAATCGGCGTCGGGGCGCAGCGGTGCGCTGATCGTGGTGATGATGGTGGTCTCGGTCGGCCCGTAGGTGTTGTGGAACGCGCGGCCGGGAGCCCAGCGCCGCACCAGATCCGGGCCGTACGCCTCGCCGCCGACGGTCAGGTGCGCGAACTCGGGCAGCACCGTCGGGTCGAGGGTCTGCACCACCGCCGGGGTGAGGAAGGCGTGGGTGACGCGGCGGTCGCGGATCAGCGCGGTCAGTTCCGCGCCGCCGTAGCAACCCGACGGCGCGACGACCAGCGCCGCGCCCGCCGCGAGGGCGAGCAGGTACTCCAACATGGAGGCGTCGAAGCTGGGCGAGGCCACGTGCAGGACCCGCGAGGCGGCGGTGACCGCGTACCGGTCCCGTTGCGCCAGCGCCACACCCGCGATGCCGGTGTGCGTCGCCACGACGCCCTTGGGCAGGCCGGTCGACCCGGAGGTGTAGATCATCCAGGCCGGGTTGTGCACTCGGACCGGACGGACCAGTTCGCCGGGCGAGAGCGGCGCGGCGCTGTGGCGGCGCAGGCGGGCCGTGGTGGTCTCGGCGTCGAGCACGGTCCACTCGACGTCGTCGGGCAGGTTCGGTCGGGCGGCGGCGGTCGTCAGGCCCAGTGCCGCACCGGAATCGGTGAGCATGTGGGTGATGCGCTCGGCCGGATGGTCCGGGTCCACCGGGACGAAGGCCGCCCCGGTGCGGGTCACCGCCCAGACGGCGAGCACCGAATACAGGCCGCGGTCGATCGCCACGGCGACGACGTCCTCCGCGCCGACGCCCGCCCCGAGGAGCAGGCGCGCCAAGCGCGCGGACCGCTCGTCGAGTTCGCGGTAGGTCAGCGTGTGCTCGCCCGCCAGGACCGCGGGGCCGTCCGGGTTGGCGGCCACCGCGGCGGCCATGAGGTCGGCCAAGGTGAGCGGGGCGGGCGCGGCCGGGCCGCGCCGTGACAGCAGTTCGTCGCGCTCGGCCGGCGCGAGCAGATCCGCCGCGCCGACCGGTGCGGCCGGGTCGGCGGTGAGCGCGCCGAGCAGTCTGCCGAAGCGCCGCAGCAGGGCAGCGGCGGTGTCGGCGTCGTAGAGATCGGTCGCGTAGTCCAGTTCGACGCCGAGATGGCCGTCGTCGTCGGGGGTTCCGGCGACGGTGAACTGGAGGTCGAAGCGGGCCACCGCCTCCTCGAAGGCGACCGGCGCGAGATCCAGGCCGGGCAGCGAGAAGGTGTCCGCGCCGGTGTCCAGGTAGCTCAGGGCCACGGTGAACAGCGGGTGCCGGGCCAGCGAGGTCGGCACGCCCAGGTCCTCCACCACCTTCTCGAACGGGACAGCGGCGTGGGCGAAGGCGGCCAGATCGGCGGCCTTGGCGCGCGCCAGCAGGTCGTGGAAGTCACGGCGCGGGTCGGTCTCGACGCGCAGGACCACGGTGTTGACGAACATGCCGACCAGATCGTCCAGCGCCGCCGCGCCGCGACCGGCCACGGGCGTGCCGACGGCGATGTCGGTGGTCCCGGACAGCCGGGCCAACAGCACCGACAGCGCCGCGTGCACGACCATGAACGGCGTGACGCCCGCGCGCGCGGCCAACTCGCGCACCCGCCGGCCGACTCCGCCGCCGATCCGCGCGCGGACCGTGCCGCCGTGCTTGCTCGCCACCGCCGGGCGCGGGCGGTCGGCGGGCAGCGCGATCTCCTCGGGCAACTCGCGCAGGGTCTCGCGCCAGAACTCCAGGTGTGCGCGTTCGACTTCGGCGACCTCGCGGACCTGCCACAGCGCGTAGTCGGCGTACTGGGCGGCCAACCGCGGCCACGCCGGTTTCGCCCCCAGCATCCGGGACAGGTACGCGGCGAGCAGGTCGCGCAGCAACGGGGTCATCGAATAGCCGTCGGCGGCGATGTGGTGCACCGCCGCGACCAGCACGTGGTCCTCGGCGGCGACCCGCAGCAGCACCGCGCGCACCGGCACCTCGCCGGTGACGTCGAAGCCCGCGCCGAGGATCTCGGCGATCCTGGCGTGCAGGCCGTCCTCGGACACCGATTCCAGGCCAAGGCGCACCGGGGCCGGCTCGGCGGGCAGGATCACCTGCCGCCCCACGCCGTTCGCGTCGGCGGGATAGGTGGTGCGCAGGACCTCGTGCCGGGCGACGACGTCGGCGAAACCGGCGGCGAGGGCGACCTCGTCCAGTTCGCCGCGCAGGCGCAGCGCGACCGGGATGTTGTGCGCGGCCGAGGCGGGGTCGAGCCGGTTGAGCAGCCACATGCCGTGCTGCACCGGGGCCAGCGGCACGACCTCCGGGCGCGGTCCCGCGATCAGCGGCACCACGGCGGCGGACGCGTCCGCCTCGGCGGTCAGCGCCACGGCCAGCGCGCGCACCACGGGCGTCTCGAACAGCATCCGCACCGCGACGCGGCGGCCGAGCAGTTCGCCCAGGCGGGCGGCGACCCTGGTCGCGCTCAGCGAGTTGCCGCCCAGGGCGAAGAAGTCGTCGTCCAGGCCGATCCGACCGCCGAGCACCGCCTCGAAGGCGGCCGCGACCAGTCGTTCGGCCGGGGTGACCGGGGCCAGGTAGGCGACGCGGTCGAAGACCGGTTCGGGCAGCGCGGCGCGGTCGAGCTTGCCGGAGGCGTTGAGCGGGAACTCCGCCAGCAAGACCAGCGCCGAGGGCACCATGTAGGACGGCAGCGCGGCCGCGGCGGCTCGCAGGACGCGGTCGCGGTCGAGATCCGCGCCCGGACGCGGGGTCAGGTAGCCGACCAGGTGTTCCCCGGCGGCGGTGGCGACCACCCGCGCCGCGGCCTGCGCGACCTCGGTGGCCCCGGCCAGCACGGCCTCGATCTCGCCGAGTTCGATGCGCTGGCCGCGGAACTTCACCTGGAAGTCGGTGCGGCCCAGGTAGACCAGTTCCGCGCTGGAATCCGAGGTGTCCCAGCGGACCAGGTCGCCGGTGCGGTACATGCGCTCGCCGGGCTGCCCGAAGGGATTGGCCACGAACCGGTCCGCGGTCAGGTCGGGACGGTCCTGGTAGCCGCGCGCCAACTGAACGCCCGCCAGGTACAGCTCGCCCGCGACACCGGGCAACGTCGGGCGCAGCCGCGAATCCAGCACGTAGACGCGGCTGTTCCACTCGGGGTTGCCGATCGGCATGACGGCGCGCTCGGTCTCGTCGGTGACGTCGCGGTAGGTGATGCTGACCGCGGCCTCGGTCGGCCCGTACAGGTTGTGCAGCCGCGCCGAACTCACCGCGCGGAACGCACGCACGGTCTCGGCGGGCAGCGCCTCGCCGATGACGAACACCGTGCGCAGCGAGGTGAGCGCGGCGGCGAGGTCGGCCGCGGCGACGTGTCCGGCGAACACCGTGAGCATCGACGGCACGAAATCGGTGACGGTGACGCCGTATCCGCCGATCACCTCGGCCAGGTAGCCGGGGTCGCGGTGCCCGTCGGGGGTGGCCAGCACCAGGGTCGCGCCGACCCGCAGCGGCAGGAACCAGCCCCACAGCGACACGTCGAAGGTGGTGGCGGTCTTCTGCAGGTAGACGTCGTCGGCGTCGAGCCGGTACTGCGCCTGCATCCAGGTCATCTGGTTGACGATCGCGGCGTGCGAGACGCTGACGCCCTTGGGTTTTCCGGTGGAACCGGAGGTGAAGATGACGTAGGCGGGGTGGTCGGGGTGCACGGGCGCGCGACGTTCCTCGACGGCGATCGGCCCGTCGTCGTGGCCCGCGAGGTCGACGGCGTCGACCGCGACGACCGGTCCGGTGAAGCCGAAGGCGTCGCCGTCGGCGGCGGTCAGCAGGGCGACGGGACGGGCGGTGTCGAGGATGTGGGCGATGCGCTGCCCCGGGTGGTCCGGGTCGATCGGGACGTAGGCCCCGCCGGCCTTGAGCACCGCGTAGATCGCGGTCACCAGGTCGGTCGAGCGCCGGATGGCAAGGGCCACCAGGGATTCCGGGCCGACGCCCAGGTCGATCAGGTGGCGCGCGAGGCGGTTGGTGCGACGGTCCAGTTCGCCGTAGCTGAGCACGGTGCTCGGGCCGTGCTCGGGGACGTAGACCACGGCCGGGTCCTCGGGAGTCGCCGCGGCCTGGGCCTCGAATTCGTCCAGCAGCATCTCGGCGACGTACGCGGTGTGCGCGGAGTCGTTCCACACCCGCACGACGCGGTCCAACTCCCCCGCGCCGAACAGATCGACATCGCCGACGATCAGCGCCGGATCGGCGGTGACCGCCGTGAGCAAGCGGGTGAAGCGCGCGCCGAAGCCCGCGACGGTGGCGCGGTCGAACAGGTCGGTGGCGTAGCCGAAGCGCAGCGTGTCGTCGGTGACGGTCAGTTGCAGGTCGAAGCGGCTGGTCTCGTGGTCGACGGCGTATTCGTCGAGTCCGAGTCCGTCCATGCGCATTCCGGTGGCGGCGAGGTTCTGGAAGAACAGCGCGACCTGGAACAGCGGGTGGCGGGCCTGCGAGCGCGGCGGGTCGAGGACCTCGACCAACCGCTCGAACGGCGTCTCGGCGTTGGCGAAGGCGTCCAGGTCGGTCTCGCGGACCCGGCCCAGCACCTCGGCGAAGCTCTCCGCGCCGGTCACCTCGACGCGCAGCACCAGGGTGTTGACGAACATGCCGACCAGATCATCGAGCGCGGCCGCGCCGCGACCGGCCACGGGAGCGCCGACGGCGATGTCCGAGGTGCCCGAGAGTCGGGCCAGCAGTACCGCGAACGCGGCGTGCACCACCATGAACGGGGTGGCCTCGTGGCGGGCGGCGACGGCGTCGATCGCGCGGCGCAGCCCTTCCGGCAGCGGTACGGTCACCGACTCCGCCGCGTGCGTGGCGACGGCGGGGCGCGGGCGGTCGGCGGGCAGGTCGAGTTGGGCGGGCAGACCGCGCAGTGCCCGCCGCCAGTAGTCGAGTTGACGGGCGGCCAGGGACTGCGGATCGGTCTCCGCGCCGAGCAGTTCGCGCTGCCACAGCGCGTAGTCGGCGTACTGGACCGGCAGCGGCGACCAGTCCGGCGCGGAACCGGCCGCCCGGGCCGCGTAGGCGGTGGCGATGTCGCGCGCCAGCGGTCCCATCGAATAGCCGTCGGCGGCGATGTGGTGCACGACCAGCGCGAGCACGTGGTCCTCGGGCGCGAGGCGGGCCAGGCCGACCCGCAGCGGCACCTCGGCGGTGACGTCGAACGGGGCGGCGACGAAATCGGCCAGCGCTTCCCGCGGGCGGGCGCCGTCGAGTGCGGTGATCCGCGGTGCGGCGGGGTCCAGGACGCGCTGGTGGCCGGTGCCGTCACGGTCCGGGTAGACGGTGCGCAGGGTTTCGTGCCGGGCGACGACGTCGGCCAGTGCCGCGGTGAGCGCGGTTTCGTCCAGCGCCCCCGTCAGCCGGACAGCGACGGGAATGTTGTTGACGGTGTCGTTCGGGTCGAACCGGTTCAGGAACCACATGCGCCGCTGAGCGGGCGAGAGCGGGATCGACTCCGGGCGCGGACCGGCGGTGAGCGCGGTGCGCGGTCCGTCGGCGCGGGCGACCCGCGCGGCCAGCGCGGCCACGGTGGGCGCGTCGAACAGCATCCGCACCGGGATGTCCCCGCACAGTTCGGCGCTCAGGCGTGCGGCCAACCGGGTCGCGATCAGCGAATTGCCGCCGAGGGCGAAGAAATCGTCGTCCAGGCCGACGCGGTCCAGACCGAGCAGATCGGCCATCACGGCGGCCACGATCCGTTCGGCGTCGGTCTCCGGCGCGCGGTAGGCGGCGGTCTCGACGGGCGGTTCGGGCAGCGCGCGGCGGTCCAGTTTGCCCGAGGCGTTTACGGGCAGGTCGGGCAGCACGACGAAGGCGGCGGGCACCATGTAGGCGGGCAACCGGTCGGCGAGCGCGGCGCGCAGGCGGGGTGTGTCGATCGCCGCGCCGACCAGGTAGGCGACGAGTCGTTCCCCGACCCGTTCGTCGGCGCGCAGCACCACCACGGCCTGGTCGACCGCGGCGTCGGCGGTCAGCGCGGCCTCGATCTCGCCGAGTTCGATCCGCAGGCCGCGCAACTTCACCTGGAAATCGGTGCGGCCCAGGTAGTCCAGTTCGCCGTCCGGCCGCCAGACGACCAGGTCGCCGGTGCGGTACATGCGCGCGCCGGGCCTACCGTACGGATCGGCGACGAAGCGGTCGGCGGTCAGATCCGGGCGGCCGACGTAACCGAGGGCCACCTGCGCGCCCGCCAGGTACAGCTCGCCGGGCACCCCGACCGGCACCGGGCGCAGGCGCGTGTCCAGCACCAGCAGGCGGGTGTTGAACACCGGACGCCCGATCGGCACCGTGACGGTGTCGGCGTCGGTGACCTCGTGGAAGGTGACGTCCACCGCCGCCTCGGTGGGGCCGTACAGGTTGTGCACGCGCGCACCGGTCAGTGCCCGCGCGCGCTGGGCGACGGGCGCGGGCAGCGCCTCGCCCGAGGCGAACACGCGCCGCAGCGAACCGCACCGCGCCGCCGCCGGTTCGGCCACGAAGGCCGCCAGCATGGCCGGGACGAAATGCACGGTGGTGACGGATTCGGTGGCGATCAGCGCGGCCAGGTAGGCCGGGTCGCGGTGGCCGTCGTGGCTCGCCAGCACCAGGCGCGCGCCGACCTGCAAGGGCCAGAAGAACTCCCACACCGACACGTCGAAGGTCGCGGGCGTCTTCTGCAACACCGTGTCCGCCGGGCGCAGGGCATAGCGGTCCTGCATCCACAGCAGTCGGTTGACGATGGCGGCGTGCGAGACGGCCACGCCCTTCGGGCGGCCGGTGGACCCGGAGGTGAAGATGACGTAGGCCGGGTGACCCGGTCGGGGGTCGCCGAGACGGTCGACCGCGCGCAGCGGATCGCTCGGGTACCGGTCCAGGTCTAGACGGTCCACGCGCACCTGCCGCACGGCGGCGGTGTCCAGATCCAGGCCGGAGGTCAACGCGCACACCGGTTTCGCGGTGCGCAGCACGTGGTCGATCCGCTCGGCCGGGTGGTCGGGGTCGAGCGGGACGTACGCGCCGCCCGCCGCGAGGATCGCGTACATGGCGACGACCTGGTCGATCGAGCGGCGCATGCCGAGTGCCACCAGCGAGTCGGGGCCCACACCCTGATCCACCAGCCACCGCGCCAACCGCCGCGCGCGGGCGGCGAATTCGGCGTAGGTGAGGGTGTGGCCGTCCTGGGTCAGGGCGGGCGCGTCGGGGGTGCGCGCGGCCTGTGCCTCGAACAGCGAGACCAAGGTGTGCTCACCGGGCAGGGCCCGAGCGGTGTCGTTCCAGCGGTCCAGGACCAGGGTGCGCTCGGCCGGGTCGAGCCATTCGATGTCGCCGACCGCGACGCGCGGATCGGCGGTGGCCGCCTCCAGGACGCGCAGCAGTCGCGCGGCGTAGGTGTGCGCGGTGGCCGCGTCGAACAGATCGGTGGCGTAGCGCAGCACGCCGCGCAGCGCGGACCCGGCGTCGGTGCCGTATTCGGTGAGTTCCAGGGCCAGGTCGAACTGGGCGATGCCGCTGTCGATCGGGTAGCCGCTGACCTCGAGGTCACCCAGGCTCAGCACGGTGTCGTCACGGTGCTCGAAGGTGAGCAGGGTCTGCACGATCGGCGAATGCGCCTGCGAGCGGACCGGGTTCAGCTCCTCGACCAGTCGCTCGAAGGGCAGTTCGGCGTGTCCGAAGGCGCGCACGTCGACCGCGCGCACCTCGGCCAGCAGATCGGCGAAGCTGTCCCCGGCGCGCACGGCGGTGCGCAGCACCAGCGTGTTGACGAACATGCCGACCAGGTCGTCGAGGGCCTGTTCGGCGCGGCCCGCCACCGGGGTGCCGATGGCGATGTCCTCGGTGCGGGCCGAGCGCGAGAGCAGCGCGGCGTAGGCGGCGTGCACCACCATGAACAGCGAGACGCCGTGCGCGCGGGCCAACTCGCCCGCCGCCGCGACCAAGTCCTCGGGCACGGTGAACTCGACCATGGCGCCACGGCCGCTCGCGACCGGCGGACGCGGGCGGTCGGCCGGCAGTTCCAGCACCGGGGCGAGTCCGGCCAATTCGGTGCGCCAGTGCGTGATGCGCTGGGACAGCAGCGAATCCGGGTCGTCGGCGGAACCGAGTACCGCGTGCTGCCACAGCGCGACGTCGGGGTACTGCACCGGCAGCGGCGTCCACTCGGGCGCGGTCTCCCGCACGCGGGCCTCGTAGGCGACCATCAGGTCACGGGCCAGCGGACCGGTGGACACGCCGTCGGCGGCGATGTGGTGCACGACCACCACCAGTACGTGCTCGCGCGGGTGCACCCGCAGCAGATGCGCGCGCACGGGCATCCGGGTGCGCAGGTCGAAGCCGTCGCCGGTCAGGCGGACGACGGTGTCGAGCAGGTTCGCCGCCTCGACGTCGAGCACCGGCAACGGCGGATTCGGCGCGGCCGCACCGGACAGCACCACTTGGTGCGGGCCCTCGGCGTCGGACGGGAAGATCGTGCGCAGCGATTCGTGGCGGGTCACCACGTCACCGATGGCCGCGCGCAGCGCCGCCGGGTCGAGCGCGCCCGCGAGGCGGATGGTGATCGGGATGTTGTAGGCCGCCGACTCCGGTTCCAGCCGGTTGAGCAGCCAGATCCGCTGCTGGGCGGGCGAGAGCGGGATGCGGGCCGGGCGCGGCCCGGCGACCAGCGGAGGCGTCGCGCGCACCTCCCCCGCGGCCGAATCGCGTACCCGCGGGGCCAGTTCGGCCACGGTCGGGGCCTCGAAGATCTCGCGCACGGTCAGCGCGGACCCGAACGCCGCGTTGGCGCGGGCGACCAGGCGCATCGCCAGCAGCGAATTGCCGCCGCGCGCGAAGAAGTCGTCGTCCGCGCCGAGCGCGGAATTCGGCGCGATCAGGTCGGTGATCAGCGCCGCCAGCACCGATTCGACGCCTTCGCTCGGCGCGCGGAAGACGGTGCTCGCGCCGGTGAACTCGACGGCGGGCAGCGCGGCGCGGTTCAGCTTGCCGACCGTGGTCAGCGGCATCCGATCCAGGACGACCAGGTGGGCGGGCACCATGTAGCCGGGCAGGCGACCGCGCACCGCGACGAGGACGTCCGCGGCGACCAGATCGGTCCCGCTGACGTAGCCGACCAGGTTGTCCGTGCCCGCAGAGTCGGCGGCCAACACGACGGCGGCGTTGGCAACACCGGCCACCGCTGTCAGCGCGGCCTCGATCTCGCCGAGTTCGACGCGCTGACCGCGCAACTTCACCTGGAAGTCGTTGCGGCCCAGATAGACCAGATCGCCGTCACGATTCCACTTGACCAGGTCGCCGGTGCGGTACATGACCCGGCCCGGCACGCCGAACGGGTCCGCGACGAAGCGTTCGGCGCTCAGCCCGGGACGCCCTTGGTAGCCGCGGGCGAGTTGGTCGCCCGCGAGGTACAACTCGCCCGCGACGCCGATCGGGACCGGGCGCAGCCGCCCGTCCAGGACGTAGGCGCGGGTGTTCCAGCAGGCCCGCCCGATCGGGACCTCCAGCGCGGAATCCGCGCCGGCGGCATCGAATTCGTGGAAGATCACGGTGATCGCGGCCTCGGTGGGGCCGTAGGTGTTGTGCACCGCGCCGCCGACGTGGGCGCGCAGGGCGGCCACCAGGTCGGGGGTCAGCGCCTCGCCGCCGGAGTGCAGGTGCCGCAGCGAGGCGAGCGCGTCGCCCATGCCCTCGCCGATCAGCGCCGCCAGCACCGACGGCACGAATTCGGCGAAGGTGATCCGATGTTCGCGCAGCAGGTCGGCGAGGTAGGCCAGGTCCTGATGGCCGCTGGGGCGGGCGATCACCAGCGGTGCGCCCACGGCGACCGGCAGGAACAGTTCCCACACCGAGACGTCGAAGCTCAGCGGCGCGCGGTGCAGCAGGCGGTCCGCGGCGTTCACCCCGTAGCGGAACTCCAGCCAGCGCAACTGGTTCACGATCGCGCGGTGACTCACCGCGACGCCCTTGGGTCGTCCGGTGGAACCGGAGGTGAACAGCACGTAGGCGGTGTTGTCCGGGCGCAGCGGCGCGCGGCGCTCGGCGGCGGTGAACGGGTGCGCGTCGAGGCCGGACAGGTCCAGGTCGGCCGGATCGACCACCGGCACGTCCCGCGGGGCGGGCAGACGCGCGCCGCCCGCGGTGAGGATCAGCGCCGGTGCGGCGGTATCGATCAGGTGGGCGATGCGGTCGGCCGGGTGCGCCGGATCGATCGGCAGGTAGGCGCCGCCCGCGCGCACGATCGCGTACAGCGCGACCAGCATGTCCGTGCCGCGCAGGGCGGCCAGACCGACGACGGTCTCCGGGCCGACGCCGCGCCCGATCAGCCAGCGCGCCAACCGGTCCACCCGGGCCGTCAGCTCGCCGTAGGTGATGGTGTCGCCCTCGAACCAGGCGGCGACGCCCTCGGGGTCGGCGGCCGTCCGCGTCCTGAGCAGGTCGTCCAGGGTCTGCGCGGGCAGCGGGTGCACGGTGGCGTTGCGATCCGACAGCAGCAGACCGCGTTCGGCCACCGAGAGCAGTTCGACCGCGCCGACCCGGACGCCGGGATCGGCGACCAGGACGCGCAGCACCCGCTCGAAGCGGGCGAGCAGATCCGCGACCGTCTCGGGGTCGAACAGGTCGGTCGCGTAGTGCAGGTGGACATCGATGCCGTCGGGGTCGCCGTCGGCGTCGTAGCGGTCGGTCAGCGTCCAGTCCAGGTCGAGCTGGATCGGGGCGGGACCGGCCTCCAGCACGGCGAAACTCAGCCGGTGCAGCGCGAATTCGGGCTTGGTCTGGTTCTGGAGGGTCAAGCCGACCTGGTAGAGCGGCGCATGCGCCTGCGAGCGCACCGGGTTGAGGGTTTCCACCAGTTGCTCGAAGGGGACCACCGCGTGGTCGAAGGCGGCCAGGTCGGCGGCGCGCACGGTGTCGAGCAGGTCGGCCAGGGTGGCGTCTGGGCGGACCTCGGTGCGCAGCACCAGGGTGTTGACGAACATGCCGACCAACTCGTCCAGCGCTTCGTCGCCGCGGCCTGCCACAGAAGTGCCGATCACCACGTCCCGCGCGCCGCCGAGGCGGCTCAGCAGCACCGCGAGCGCGGTGTGCAGGACCATGAACGGAGTGACGCGGCGGGCGGCGGCCAAGCGGTGCACCTCGCGGTGCAGCGCGGCGTCGAGGTGACCGATCCGCTCGCCGCCGACGTTGCTCGCCACGGCCGGGCGGGGCCGGTCGGCGGGCGGCGAGCAGACCTCCGGCGCACCGGTCAGGCGCTCGGTCCAGTAGCCGAGTTGACGGGCCAGCACCGAGGTCTCGTCCGCGGCGTCGCCCAGGACGGCGCGCTGCCAGAGCGCGAAATCGGCGTACTGCACCGGCAGCGGCGACCAGTGCGGGGCGGTGTTCGCGCAGCGCGCCACGTAGGCGGCGGCCAGATCGCGGGTCAGCGGCGCGAAGGACCACCCGTCGGCGGCGATGTGGTGCACGACGAACAGCAGGACGTGTTCGCGCGGCGCACCCGGTTCGGTCTCGACCCGCAGCAGGCGCACGCGCAGCGGCACCTCCGCGGTCACGTCGAATCCGGCGCCCGCGACGGCGGCGATCAGCGCGGGCAGTTCGCTCTCGCGCACCGAGCGCGGCTCCAACCGGATCGCGGCGGCGTGCGGGGGCAGCACGAACTGCGTCGCCGCGCCGTCGTGCTCCGGGTAGAGGGTGCGCAGGGTCTCGTGCCTGGTGACGAGGTCACCGAGGGCGGCCTCGAGCGCGGGCACGTCCAGTGCACCGGTCAGGCGCAGCGCGAACGGGATGTTGTAGGCGCCGCTGCCGCTGTCGAAACGGTTGAGGAACCACATGCGCCGCTGCGCGATGGACAGCGGGATGGCGGACTCGCGGTCCGCGGCGGTCACCGGCGGCAGCACGGGCACGGCGTCGACGGCGTCGAAGTCCAGGCGCGCGGCCAGTTCCCGCACCGTCGAGGCGTCGAAGATCGCGCGGACCGGCACCTCCGCGCCCGTGGCCTTGCCGAGGCGGGCCGCGAGTTGGGTGGCGACGAGCGAATTGCCGCCCGAGGCGAAGAAGTCGTCGTCCGCGCCGACGCGATCCAAGCCGAGCAGCGCGCCGAAGGTCTCGGCCACCAGGATCTCGGCGCGTCCGGCGGGCGCGCGGAAGCGCACGGCGGCGGCCGCGGGGGCGGGCAGCGCGGGCCGGTCGAGTTTGCCCGAGGCGTTGACCGGGAAGGCGTCCAGCGCGAGGAAGGCCGCGGGCACCATGTAGGAGGGCAGCAGGCGCGCGAGATCGTCGCGCACCTGGTCGATCTCGACGGGGCCGTCTAGCACCAGGTAGGCCACCAACTGGTCGCCGGTGCCGTGGTCGTCGCGCACCAGCACGGCCGCCTGCGCGACGCCGGGCAGGGTGAGCAGCGCGGATTCGATCTCGCCGAGTTCGATCCGCAGGCCGCGCACCTTGACCTGGAAATCGGTGCGGCCCAGAAACTCCAGTTCGCCGGAGCCGTCGGTGCGCCAGGCGACCAGGTCGCCGGAGCGGTACATGCGCGCGCCGCGCGGGCCGAACGGGTCGGCCACGAAGCGGTCGCCGGTCAGGTCGGCGCGACCGAGGTAGCCGCGCGCCAACTGCGCGCCCGCCAGATACAACTCGCCGGGCACACCGGGCGGCACCGGCCGCAGACGCGCGTCGAGCACATAGCAGCGGGTGTTCCATATCGGCCCGCCCAGGGACAGACTCCGCCCCTCGCGCAGATCCTCGGGCGTGACCTCGTGGTGGGACAACTCCACCGCGGTCTCGGTGGGGCCGTAGGTGTTGTGCAGGCGCGCGCCGGTCAGTTCGAGCGCGCGCCGCGCGGTGGCGGCCGGCAGCGTCTCACCGGAGCACTGGATGTGGCGCAGCGAGGGCGCGGACACGTCGTCGGCCAGGAACACCGCCAGCATCGACGGCACGAAATGCGCGACCGTGATCCGCTCGCGGCGGATGAGTTCGGCCAGGTAGACCGGGTCACGGTGACCGTCGGGGCGGGCCAGCACCAGGCGCGCGCCGGTCTGCAACGGCCAGAAGAACTCCGGCACCGACACGTCGAAGGTGACGGGCGTCTTCTGCAACACGGTGTCGGTGTCGTCCAGGGTGACCATGTGCGCCTGACCCCAGCGCAACCGGTTGACGATGCCCTCGTGGGTCATCGCGACGCCCTTGGGCCTGCCGGTGGACCCCGAGGTGAAGATCACGTAGGCGGTGTTGGCGGCGCGCAGCGGGGCGCGGCGGTCGGCGTCGGTGACCGGGTCGCCGCTGTGGCGGTCCAGGTCGAGGCGGTCGACGCGGACCTGCGAGACGGGCAGGTCCAGGTCCGCGCCCGAGGTCAGCACCATCACCGGGATGGCGGTGTCGAGGATGTGGCGGGTGCGTTCGGCCGGGTGGTCGGGGTCCAGCGGCACGTAGCCGCCGCCCGCGATGGTGATCGCGTACATGCCGACGACCAGGTCGATGCCGCGGCGCATCCCCAGCGCGACCAGCGAATCCGGGCCGACGCCGCGCGCGATCAGTTCGCGGGCCAGACGGTTGGCCCGCGCCGAGAGTTCCGCGTAGGTCAGCGTCGTGGTCTCGAAGGTGAGCGCCGGAGCGTCCGGGGTGCGCGCCACCTGGGCGGCGAACAGCGCGGGCAGGGTGCGCGGGCCGTCGAGACGGTGCTCGGTGGCGTTGTAGCCGCGCAGCACCTCGGCGCGTTCGGCGGCGTCGAACACCTCGAGATCACCGACCGCGGTGCTCGGCGCGGCGGCGACGGCGTTCAGGACGCGGCCCAGACGGGTCGCCAGCGCCTCGGCGCGGCGGGCGTCGAACAGGTCGGTGTCGTAGCGCAGCGATCCGGTCAGCGCGCCGGTGGCCGCGTCTTCGTTCAGGATCAGGTGCAGGTCGAATTTGGCGGTGGGGTCCGCGATCTCGACCGGTTCCACGGTGAGCCACGGCAGGTCGACCGCGGGGAAGCGCTGGGCCTGACCGTAGCTGAACATCACCTGGAACAGCGGGTGCGCGCCGGTGCCGCGGTCGACGTCGAGGGCGTCCACGATCTGCTCGAAGGGCAGGTCGGCGTTGGCGAACGCGGCCAGATCGACCTCGGCGACCCCGGCCAGGAATTCGGTGAAGGGCCGCCGCGCGAGGACGGGGGTGCGCAGCGCGAGGGTGTTGACGAACATGCCGACCAGGCCGTCGAGTTCGCGTTCGCCGCGACCGCCGACCGGGGTGCCGACGACGATGTCGGCCGTGCCGCCCGACCGCGCCAGGGTGGCCGCGAATCCGGCGTGCAGCACCATGAACAGGGTCGCGCCCGCCCCTCGCGCCACTTCGCGCAGGGCCGTGACGACGGCGGGTTCGACGGTGAGGTCGACGGTCGCGCCGCGCCGCGTGGGATGCGCGGGACGCGGACGATCGGTCGGGACCGGCAACTCGCCCGGCGCGCCCGCGAGCGCCGCGCGCCAGTGGTTCATCTGGGCGTGGGCCAAGGCGTCGGGATCGTCGGCGGACCCCAGGACGCGGTGCTGCCACACGCTGTAATCCGCGTAGTGGACGGACAGCGGGGCCCAGTCCGGCGCGTGCGAGATCAGGCGGGCGCGGTAGGCGCGCAGCAGGTCGGTGACCAGCGGCGGCATCGACAGCGCGTCGGCGGCGATGTGGTGCACGACGAAGACCAGCACGTGTTCGGGCGTCTGCCCCTCGGTGACAGACAGCAGCGCCACGCGCGCGGGGATCTCCTCGGTGACGTCGAATCCGGCGGCGACGATCGCGATGACGGCGTCGTCCAGTTCGGCGGGCGAGACCGGGGCGGGGACCAGGCTCAGGCCGATCTCGGCGGCGGGCAGGATCGACTGGTAGGGGCCTCGGTCGTCCTGCGGGTAGCGGGTGCGCAGGGATTCGTGCCGCGCGAGGACGTCGAGGACCGCGCGTTCGAGCGCGAGCACGTCGAGCCTGCCGCGCAGGCGCAGGACCACGGGCAGGTTGTAGACGCCGGTGGCCGCTGTCGCCGACTCCTCGGCTTCGAGCCGGTTGAGGAACCACAGGCGCTGCTGGGCCGGGGAGAGCGGAAGCCGTTGCGGCCGAGGCTGTCCCACCAGGTCGACGCGCGCCGCGCCGGTCGGGGCGAGCGCTTGCACCGCCGCCGCGAAACCTTCCACCGTGCCCGCTTCGAACAGCACGCGCACGGGGACGCGCACGTCGAACGCCGCGCCCGCGCGGGCGGTGACCTGGGTGGCGTCGAGCGAACTGCCGCCCAAGGCGAAGAAATCGTCGTCGAGGCCGACCCTGGGCAGTCCGAGGACCTCGGCGAACACGGTGGCGACCGTTCGTTGCGCCGCGGTGACCGGCGCGCGGAACTCCCTGGCGCGCAACACCGGGACCGGCAGGGCCTTGCGATCGAGCTTGCCGCTGGTGTTGAGCGGGAATTCGGGCAGGTCGACCAAGGCCGTGGGCACCATGTAGGCCGGTAGTCGCCGGGTGAGCCCCTCGCGCACGGCGTCGGGGTTCCAGCGGACACCGGGACTCGGCACGACGTAGCCGGCCAAATAGTCGCCGCTCTCGCCCGCGATCAGGCGCACGGCGGCCTGGGCGATGCCGGGTTCGGCCAGCAGCGCGGTCTCGATCTCGGCCAGTTCGACGCGCTGGCCGCGGAATTTGACCTGGAAGTCGACGCGGCCCAAGTAGACCAGTTCGCCGTCCGGGCTCCAGCGCACCAGGTCGCCGGTGCGGTACATGCGCTGACCGGCGCCGAACGGGTTGGCGACGAAGCGGTCCGAGGTCAGGTCGACCCGGCCGTGGTAGCCGCGCGCGAGTTGGTCACCGGCCAGGTACAGCTCGCCCGGCACACCGATCGGGGTGGGGTGCAGGCGCGAATCCAGCACGTAGACCTGCGAATTCCACTCCGGTTCGCCGATCGGGACCAGCGGCGCGTCCGCGGTGGTGACCTCGCGGTAGGTGATCGAGACCGCGGCCTCGGTGGGGCCGTACAGGTTGTGCAGTCCGGCGTCGCTGACCGCGTGGAAGGCGGCCACGGTCTCCGGGGGCAGCGCCTCGCCGATGACGAACACGTCACGCAGGGTGTCCAGTTCGCCGGGTTCGGCGTGCGCGGCGAACACCGCCAGCATCGAGGGTACGAAATCGGTGAGGGTGACGCCGTTGGCGGCGATGACCTCGGCGATGTAGCGCGGATCGCGGTGGCCGTCGGGGGTGGCCAGCAGCAGGGTCGCGCCCGCCCGCAACGGCAGGAAGTACCCCCACAGCGACACGTCGAAGGTGGTGGCGGTCTTCTGGAGGTAGACGTCGCCGCGACCGGGGCGGTACTCGTCGTGCATCCAGGCCAGTTGGTTGGCGATGGCGCGGTGCGAGACGGCCACGCCCTTGGGCTTTCCGGTGGACCCGGAGGTGAAGATCACGTAGGCGGGCTGGTCGGGGTGCGGGGAGGCGCGGCGGTCCCGGTCGGTGATCGCGGACGCCGAGACCTCGGACAGGTCGAGGTCGTCGAGGTGGCGGACCGCGATGTCCGCGGGCGCGGCGAAACCGGAGGTCCGGGTGGTGAGCACCGAATGCGGGCGCGCGGTGTCCAGGATGTGGCCGACGCGCTCGGCCGGGTGCGCCGGGTCGACCGGCACGTACGCGCCGCCCGCGCGCAGCACCGCGTACATGGCCACGACGAGGTCCACCGAGCGCGGCAGGGCCAGCACGACCAGCGATTCCGGCCCGACCCCGTCCGCGATCAGGGCGCGGCCGAGCCGGTTGGCCCGCTCCGACAACTCGGTGTAGGTCAGCGAGGTGCCGTCGGCGGCGATCAGCGCGACCGCGCCCGGTGTGCGCCGCACCTGATTGTCGAAGCCCTCGTGCAGGAACCGGTCGGCGACTTTGTGGCCGCTGGCGTTCCAGCTCGCGGTGACGTAGTCGAGTTCGCCCGCGTCGAGCAGTTCGACATCGCCGACGGCGCGGTCCGGGTCGGCCAGCACCGCGCGCAGCAGACGCACGAATTTGGTGCCGAACTCGTCCACCGTGGCGGCGTCGAACAGGTCGGTGGCGTAGGTGAATTCGGCGCGGTAGCCGGCACCGCCCGCGGTCGGTTCGGAGAAAGTCAGCTGAAGATCGAATTTCGCGAACCCGGGATCGAAATCGACCGGTTCGACGGTGAGTTCCGGCAGTTCCAGCGCGACCGGCGCCATGTTCTGCATGAACAACGCGACCTGGAACAGCGGGTGGCGGGCCTGCGAGCGGGCGGGATCGATGACCTCCACCAACTGCTCGAACGGCACGTCGGCGTGGGCGAAAGCGCGCAGGTCGCGATCGCGGGCGTGGGCGAGCAGCGCGGTGAACGAGGCGGCGGCGTCGACCTCGGTGCGCAGCACCAGGGTGTTGACGAACATGCCGATCAACTCGTCCAGGGCGCGGTCGCCGCGACCGGCGACCGGGGTGCCCACGGCGATGTCGGCGGTGCCGGACAGGCGCGCGAGCAACGCGGCGAGCGCGGCGTGCAGCACCATGAACGGCGTCGCGCCGGTC
The DNA here is from genome assembly GCF_000308695.1 of Nocardia takedensis NBRC 100417. Taxonomy (GTDB): domain Bacteria; phylum Actinomycetota; class Actinomycetes; order Mycobacteriales; family Mycobacteriaceae; genus Nocardia; species Nocardia takedensis. The sequence continues at coordinate 70,422 of NZ_BAGG01000112.1, forward strand.
CGGGCGGCCAAGGCGTCGATCTCGGCACGCAGGTCGGCGTCGATCGCGAATTCGCGGGTCGCGCCCCGATAGGAGGACGCCGCCGGACGCGCGCGGTCGGCGGGCAGGTCGAGTTGGGCGGGCAGGTCGGCCAGTTCGGCGGTCCAGAAACCGAGTTGGGCGGCGGCGAGCGATTCCGGGTCGGCCGCCTCGCCCAGGACCGCGCGCTGCCACAGCGCGTAGTCGGCGTACTGCACCGGCAGCGGCGGCCAGTCGGGGCCGCGACCGAGGCCGCGCGCGGCGTAGGCGGTCAATAGGTCGCGCATCAGCGGTCCCAGCGAGACGCCGTCGGCGGCGATGTGGTGGACCACGAACACCAGCGTGTGGTCGTCGGCGGCGCTGCGCAGCAACCGCACCCGCAGCGGGATCTCCTCGGCCACGTCGAAGCCGCGCGCCGCGGCGGCGGCGACCGCCTCGGCCAGATCGGCCTCGGGCACCGACACCGGGGTCAGGTCGAAGGCGGCGTGCACCGCGCGCACCGACTGCACCGGACCGCCCGGGGTCTGCGGATAGACGGTGCGCAGGATCTCGTGGCGGGCCACCAGATCCGTGACCGCGGCCGCCAGCGCGGCCCGGTCCAGCGGCCCGCGCAACCGCAGCGCGACCGGGATGTTGTCGACCGCGGCGGCGTGCAGATCGCCGCCGGGACCGTCCACGGCCAGCCGATTGAGGAACCACATGCGGCGCTGGGCGGGCGAGAGCGGCACCAGCGCGGGCCGCTCCCCCGCCACCAGCGGCGGACGCGGGGCGGCCGTGCCCGCCGCCGCGGCGACGGCGGCCACCGACGAGTCGTCGAAGAAATCGCGCACGTCCAGGGTGACGCCCAGCGCCGCACCGATCCGGGCCAGCGCGCGGGTCGCCAGCAGCGAATTGCCGCCGAGGGTGAAGAAGTCGTCGTCCGCGCCCACCCGCTCGGCCCCGAGCAGGTCGGCGTAGATGTCGGCGACGGTCCGTTCCGCGGGCGTGCCCGGCGCGCGGTATTCCGCGGCGGCGCTGCCGAAGTCGGGTTCGGGCAGGGCCCGGCGGTCCAGTTTGCCGTTCGCGTTGAGCGGCATGGCGTCCAGGACGACCAGCAGCGACGGCACCATGTATTCGGGCAGGACATCGCGCGCGCTGGCCAGCACGTCCGCTGTGTCGAGCGGGCCGCCCGACCCGACCAGGTAGCCGACCAGGTGGTCGCCGCCCGCGTGCCGGTGCAGGACCACCGCGGCCTGGGCGACCTCGCGGCGACGCAGCAGCGCGGCCTCCACCTCGCCGAGTTCGATGCGCAGACCGCGCAGCTTGACCTGGAAATCGGTGCGGCCCAGGTACTCCAGTTCGGCGGGCCCGCCGTCCACGTCGCTCACCCAGCGCACCAGATCGCCCGTGCGGTACATGCGGTCGCCGGGCGCGCCCTCGGGATTGGCGACGAAGCGGTCCGCGGTCAGTCCGGCCCGCGCGACGTAGCCGCGCGCCAATTGCACACCGGCCAAGTACAACTCGCCCACCACGCCGCTGGGCACCGGGCGCAGCGTGTCGTCCAGCACCAGCAGGTCGGTGTCGTCGGCGGGCGCGCCGATCGGCACGGAGGTGACGTCGGCGGCGGTGACCTCGTGCGCGGTGACGTCCACCGCGGCCTCGGTGGGGCCGTACAGGTTGTGCAGGGTCGCGCCGCTGATGTCGCGGAAGGCGGCGGCGGTCGCGGCGGGCAGCGCCTCGCCCGAGGCGAACACCAGACGCAGCGGTTCGGCGGCGGCCTCCACCCCGGGTTCGGCCACGAATACCGACAGCATCGACGGCACGAAATGCGCGACGGTGACGTTCTTCTCGGCGATCACCCGGGTCAGGTAGGCCGGATCGCGGTGGCCGTCGGGTTCGGCGATGACCAGTCGCGCGCCGACCTGCAACGGCCAGAAGAACTCCCACACCGACACGTCGAAGGTGAACGGGGTCTTCTGCAACACCACGTCGTCGGGGTGCAGCCGGTACATCCGCTGCCGCCAGCGCAGATTCGCCATGATCGCGCGGTGCGCGACGGCCACGCCCTTGGGCCTGCCGGTCGAACCGGAGGTGAAGATCACATAGGCGGTGCTGTCGGCGGAGACCGCGCGGGCGGGCGCGGCGTCGAGCGCGGTCCCGGAGGCGCGGTCGTCGGACTCGAACACGTCGATGTGCAGGAGCGGCACGTCGGCGATCGCCGGTTCGTCGGCGGTGGTGGTCAGCACCAGCGCCGGGTTCGCGGTGTCGAGGATGTGGCCGATGCGCTCGGCGGGGTGATCCGGGTCGATCGGGACGTACGCGCCGCCCGCCTCGAGGATCGCGTACATGCCGACCAGCAGCTCGAAGGACCGCCGCACGGCCAGTCCGACCAGCACGTCGGGGCCGACGCCGAGGGCGCTGAGCCGCCGGGCCAGCGCGGTGACCCTGGTGGCGAATTCGGCGTAGGACAGGGTCCGGCCGCCGAACTCCAGCGCCACGGCGTCGGGGGTGCGGGCCACCTGGCCCGCGAATTCGGTGATCAGCGTCTCGACCGGCGCGAAACTGCCCGCCAGCAGATGTCCCACCGCGTCGAGGGAGTCGTCGAGCAGGCGTTCGAGCACCGCGCCGAGGATGCCCTCGCCCGCGTCGAGCAGGGCGGGCAACTGCGCGGAGATGACCACCGGCACCAGCGCCTCGGGGCCGAGTCCGCCACCCATCGCCTCGTCCAGCGCGGTGATCTCGGCCGCCAGCACGGCGTAGGCGATGCCGACTCCGTCATGGGTCAGCGCGACGCGGTCGGGGGCCACCTCGGCGACCAGGTCGATCAACGCGGGCAGGTCGTCGATGCCGTAGGCACGGCGCAGGGCGCGGTGGTCGCGGGGCGCGGTGTGGTCGCCGCGTTCGCCGACGGTGAGTTCTGCTGAGGACATCAGCACATTCCTTCCGAATCGACTTCCTGGTGGCCGAGCGCGACGACCGACCGCGCGTCGTCGAGCAGGGTGCGCAGGGCCTCGGCGAGACCTCCGCCCCCGAGTGCGGCCAGGACACCGGGCACCAGCCCGGCGAGTGAGACGTTGATCAGGGCTTCCGGTTTCGCCGCCGCGCCCATCGCCTTGGCGACCGCGGCCACCTTGGCGGCCAGATCGCCGTAGGAGACGGCGTGCGCGCCGTGACTGAACGCGATGGCCCGCGGCGCGGTCCGCGCCGCGGCCGCGATCAGGTCGGGCAGATCCGCCGTGGTCGCGGGGGCGGAGACGGGGGCGGGCCGCGCCGCCGCCTTCTCGTCCTCGACGCGGATGTCGATCGCGCGCACCGCGATCCGCGGGTCCTCGGCGACCGCGCTGAGCACCAGCAGCAGTCTGCGCGCGATCCGGTCGGCGGTGTCGGCGTCGAACAGGTCGGCGGCGTATCCGACGCGCAGGTCCAGTCCGGCGCGCGACCCGTCGGACTCGAAGCGTTCGATCCCGGTCAGCTGGAGATCGAATTTCGCCTCGCCGGTGTCCGGGTCGAGCACCTCGACGTCGAGTCCGGGCAGGGCCACCGTGCCCGCGGGCAGGTTCTGGAAGGTGAACATCACCTGGAACAGCGGTGTGTAGGACCCGGATCGGGCGCGGCCGGTGGCCTCCACGACCTCCTCGAAGGGCACCTCGGCGTGCGAGAGCGCCGCCAGGTCGCGGTCGCGGACCTGGCGCAGCAGATCGGCGAAGCCCGCCTTCGGGTCGACCTCGGTGCGCAGGACGACGGTGTTGACGAACATGCCGATCAAATCGTCGAGTTCGCGCGCGCCGCGCCCCGCGACCGGAGCGCCGATCGCGATGTCGGTCCCGCCGCCGAGTTTGGCCAGCAGGACGGCCAGCGCGCTGTGCACGACCGTGAACAACGTGGTGCCGTACTCCTCGGCGACCGCGGCCAGTCGACCGGTCAGCGCCGCGTCCGCGGTGACCTCGACGCTGCCGCCGCGTCCGTCGCGGCGCGCGGGCCGCGGTCGGTCGGTGGGCAGCGCGAGCACCTCGGGCAGTCCCGCGAGTTCCCGCGTCCAGTAGTCGAGTTGCCGCGCGCGCAGGCTGGTCGGATCGGTGCGCGCGCCGAGCAGGTCGTGCTGCCAGCGGCTGTAGTCGCCGTACTGGATGTCCAGCGACTCCCAGCCGGGTTCGCCGCCGCGCGCGCGGTCCAGATAGGCGCGGACCAGGTCACGGGCCATCGGGGCCACCGAATAGCCGTCGGCGGCGATATGGTGCAGCACCACCAGCAGGACGGCCTCGTCCGGCGCCTGGCGCAGCAGCGCGGCCCGGACCGGCGGCGCGGCGGTCACGTCGAAGCCGACGCCGACGAATTCGGCGACGCGGCGATCGAGATCGGCCGCGGCGACCGTGGATTCGGTCAGTTCCACGCGCACGTCGGCGAGGACCTGCTGGACGGGGCCGTCCGCGGTGTCGGGGTAGCGGGTGCGCAGGATCTCGTGCCGGGCCACCACGTCACCGAGCGCGGCGGTCAGCAGCGCGGTGTCCAGCGCGCCGGTGAGCCGCAGCGCGACCGGGATGTTGTAGGCCGCGGACTCGGGTGCGAGCCGGTTGACCACCCACATCCGCTGTTGGGCGGGCGCGAGCGGAGCCGGATCGGTGCCGGCGTAGGCGACCAGGACCGGTCCAGCGGACCCGGTGTCCAGGTCGGCCAGGTGCGCGGCCAGGGCCGCGACGGTCGGCGCGTCGAACACGGCGGCCACCGGAACCCGCGCGCCCAGGGCCGCGCCGAGGCGCGCCACGAGGCGGGTGGCCAGCAGCGAATTACCGCCGAGGGCGAAGAACTCGCCGTCCACGCCGACCTCGGCAACGCCGATGACCTCGGCGAAGGTGCCCGCGACCAGGTATTCCAATTCGGTGACCGGCGCGCGGAAACCCGCCTCCACGAAGACCGGTTCGGGCAGCCGCGCCCGGTCGACCTTGCCGTTGGCGTTGAGCGGCAACCGATCCAGCACCGTCACCGACGCGGGGACCATGTAGGCGGGCAGGTCGGCGGCCAGCGCGGCGCGCAGGTCGGCGCCGTCCAGTGACTCGGCGCTCGCCGCGTAGGCGATCAGGCGCACGCCCGCGCGTTCGTCGCGGTGGGCGACGGCGACCGCGGCGGTCACACCCGGCCGAGCCCGCAGCGCGGTCTCCACTTCGCCGAGTTCGATGCGGAATCCGCCGATCTGCACCTGGAAGTCGGCGCGCTCCAGGTACTCCAGGCCGCCGTCCGCGCGCCTGCGCACGATGTCGCCCGTCCGGTACATGCGGGTCGACCGCGCGCCGAACGGGTCGGCGACGAACCGGTCCGCCGTGATGGCCGGCCGGGCGTGGTACCCGCGCGCCAATTGCGCGCCCGCCAAGTACAACTCGCCCGCGACACCGACCGGAACCGGATGCAGCCGGGCGTCCAGGACGTAGACGCGGCTGTTCCACACCGGCGCGCCGATGGGCACCGCGTGGCCGTCATCCTCGGTGACCTCGTGGGCGGTGATCGACACCGCCGCCTCGGTCGGGCCGTACAGATTCCACAGGCGCGCACGGCCGTTCGCCGCGCGCCGGAACGCCGCGGCGGTGCTCGGCGGCAGCGCCTCACCGATGGCGAGGACGTGGCGCAGCGCGGGCGGCACGGTGGCGTCGGGCTGTTCGAGCAGCAGCCCGATCAGCGACGGAACGGCGAACAGGATCGTCGCGCGGTGCCGGGTCAGCGCGGCGCGCAACCGGTCCGGGTCGCGTTCGACGCCGGGTTCGGTGACGACCACTGTTCCGCCCGTGGTCAGCGGTGCCCAGAACTCCCAGACCGACAGATCGAAGGTGGCGGGGGTCTTCAACAGGGTCGCGTCGGCCGGGCCGAGGGCGAAATGCTCGCGCAGCCAAGCCAGTTGGTTGACCACCGCCGCGTGCGGGACGGCGACGCCCTTCGGCCGACCGGTCGAACCGGAGGTGAAGATGACGTAGGCGGTGTGGTCGGGACGCAGCGGACGCGTCCGCTCCGCGTCGGTGACCGGTGCGCCGGAGCGGCCCGCCAGGTCCAGGCGGTCCACCTCGAACACCGGCAGCGCGGTGTCCACCGGGACACCGTCGGCGGCGGTGGTCAGCACGCAGGCGGGGGCGGCGGTGTCCAGGACGTAGGTCAGACGGTCGGCCGGGTGGTCCGGGTCGAGCGGAACGTAGGCGCCGCCCGCGCGCGCCACCGCGTACATGGCCAACACCAGGTCCACCGAGCGGCGCATGGCCAGCGCGACCGTGGTCTCCGGGCCGACGCCCGCCTCGATCAGCACGCGGGCCAGGCGGTTGACCGTCGCGTCGAAGCCGCGGTAGTCCAGGCCGCGGCCGGTGGCGGCGTCCACCAGGGCGACCGCCTCGGGTGTCCGCGCGGCCTGTGCGGCCGCGAGGTCGCCGAGGGTGGCCGCGGGCACCGGCCGCACGGTGTGGTTCCACCCGTCGAGCAGGCGGGCCCGCTCGGTCGTGCCGAGCAGGTCCAGGTCGCCGACCACGGCGTCCGGGCGGTGCGCGACCGCCGTCAGCACCCGGCGCAACTGCTCGACCACGCGGCGCGCGGTGTCGGGCAGGAACAGGTCGGTGGCGTAACCGAGGGAGAACTCGATGCCGGCGGGCGCGCCGTCGGCGTCGTAGGTGTCGACCGCGAACAGGTGCAGGTCGAACTGCGCCACCCCGTTGTCGATCTCGATCGGGCGGACCTCGAGGCCCGGCAGCGCGAGCTCGCCGCGCTCGTGGTTCTGGAAGGAGTAGCCCACCTGGAACAGCGGGTGCCGCGCGGTGGACCGCTCCGGGTTGAGCACCTCCACCAAGCGCTCGAACGGGACTTCGGCGTGCGAGAAGGCGGCCACGTCGGCGGCACGCACGGCGGTCAGCAGGTCCGCGAAGCTCGACCGGGCGTCCACGCGGGTGCGCAGTACCAGCGTGTTGACGAACATGCCGATCACATCGTCGAGTTCGACTTCGCCACGACCGGCGATCGGCGTGCCCACGGCGATGTCGCCGGTGCCGGACAGCCGGGCCAGCAGTGCCGCGAACGCCGCCTGGACCACCATGAACAGGGTCGCCCCGCGTTCGCGGCCGCGTGCGGTCAGGGCCGCGTGCAGATCCGCGTCGGCGGTCCAGTCCAGTTTCGCGCCGCGCAGACTCTGGCGGGCGGGCCGCGGCAGGTCGGTGGGCAGGTTCAGCTGGTCGGGCAGGTCGGCCAGGGTGCGCGTCCAGTAGGCGATCTGGCGCGCGACACGGGAATCCGGGTCGTCCTCCGCGCCCAGGGCCGCGCGCTGCCACAGCGCGTAGTCGGCGTACTGCACCGCCAACGGCGACCAGCAGGGCGCGCGATCCTCGACGCGCGCGGTGTAGGCGGTCATCAGATCGCGCACGAACGGCGCGATCGAGGACCCGTCCGCGGCGATGTGGTGCAGGACCGCCGCCAGCACGTGGGTGCGCTCGTCGAGGCGGTAGAGCCGCACCGCGAGCGGGATCTGCGCGGTCACGTCGAAGACCGTCGCGACCAACTCGCGCAGCCGATCCGGCAGGTCCGCCTCGGCGAGGGCGATCGGGTACAGCGCGGGCACGGCCGCCGCGACCGGGGCCACCACTTGCGCGGGCGCGCCGTCGATCTCGGGATAGCGGGTGCGCAGCGATTCGTGCCTGCCGACTACATCGCCGAAGGCGGCCTGCAACGCGGCGACGTCGAGGTCGCCGGTCAGGCGCAGTGCGAGCGGGATGGTGTAGGCGCTGGACTCCCCGTCGAAGCGGTTGAGGAACCACATGCGCTGCTGGGCGGGCGAGAGCGGCAGTCGCGCCGGCCGCGCCCCGGCCACCAGCGCGGGTAGGCGGGCCGCGTCCGAGGCGGTGACCGCGGCGGCGAGTTCCGCGACGGTGGGCGACTCGAACAGCGACCGCACCCCGACCGCGCGGTCCAGGGCCGCGCCGATCCGCGCGACCGCCTTGGCGGCGAGCAGTGAACTGCCGCCGAGTGCGAAGAAATCGTCGTCGGCGCCGACCCGCTGTTCGTCGGCGGGCAGTCCGAGGACTTCGGCGAACACCCCCGCCACGATCTCCTCGGCCAATCCGGACGGCCTGCGGTAGGCGGTGCCCTCGAAGACCGGCGCGGGCAGCGCGGCGCGGTCGAGTTTCCCGTTGACGGTCAACGGGATCCGGTCCAGCACGACCAGCGCGGCGGGCACCATGTGCTCGGGCAGCGTGCGGGCCAGTTCCGCGCGCAAGGCCGCGGTGTCCACGCCCACGCCCACCACGTAGCCGACCAACCGGGCGTCTTCGGCCAGATCGGTGCGTACCACCACGGCGGCCTGCGTCGGGGCGGGCGCGCCCGCCGCCAGCAGCGCGGCCTCGATCTCGCCGAGTTCGATGCGGAATCCGCGCAGGTTGACCTGCTGGTCGGCGCGGCCGAGGTATTCCAGATCGCCGTCCGGGCGGCGGCGGGCGAGGTCGCCCGTGCGGTAGGCCAGTGCGCCGTCCGCGCCGTACGGGTCGGCGACGAACCGGCTCGCGGTCAGGTCGGGACGACCCAGGTAGCCGCGCGCGAGTTGCCCGCCGGAGACGTAGATCTCGCCGGGCACGCCGACCGGCACCGGCCGCAGCCGCGAATCCAGCACGCGGATCACCAGTCCCGGGATCGGGCCGCCGATCACGCTGGCCGACATGGTGTCCGGGGTCAGCGGCCGGTGCGAGACGTGCACGGTGGTCTCGGTGATGCCGTACATGTTGACCAGGCGCGGCGCGTGTGGATAGCGCGCGAACCAGCCCGCGAGCCGCTGCGGCTCGAGCGCCTCACCGCCGAAGATCACGGTGCGCAGGGCGAATTCGGCCGGTTCGCGGGCCGCGTCGGCCGCCGCCAACTGGTAGAAGGCCGAGGGGGTCTGGTTCAGGATCGTCACCCGCTCGCGCACCAGCAGATCGAGGAACTGTTCCGGCGAGCGCGAGGTGAAGTAGTCGACCACGACCAGGCGGCCGCCGTGCAGCAGCGCACCGAACAGTTCCCACACCGAGAAGTCGAAGGCGTAGGAGTGGAACATCGTCCACACGTCGGCCGGGCCGAAGTCGATCAGCCCCGCGGTGTTGTCGAGCAACCGGATGACCTGCCGGTGCGGCACCACGACGCCCTTGGGCCTGCCGGTCGACCCGGAGGTGTAGATGACGTAGGCGGTGTTGGCCGGTGACAGCGGCGCGCGCCGGTCGGCGTCGGTGATCGGGCCCGCGTCCAGGTCGCCGAGGTTCGCGGCGTCCACGTCCAGGACGGGTCCGCCGAACCAGTCGCGCGGCAGGTCGGTGCCGCTGCCGCCGATCGCGCAGACCGGGGCGGCGTCGTCGAGCATGTACTCGATGCGGTCGGCCGGGTAGTTCGGGTCCACCGGCAGGTAGCCGCCGCCCGCCTTGAGCACCGCCAGCAACGCCACGACCAGTTCCACCGAGCGCGGCAACGCCACGGCCACCAGGGTTTCCGGGGCGACGCCCGCCGCGACGAGTCGCCGCGCCAACCGATTCGACCAGGCGTCGAGTTCGGCGTAACTCAGTGCCCGCGACCCGGCCCGCACCGCGATCGCGCCGGGACCGCGGCGCACCGAGGCGGCGAAACGTTCCGCGATCGTCGCCTCGCCCGCGTGCGCGCCCGCCGCCGCAGTGGCCCACTCGTGCAGCGCGCGCCGCTGTTCCTCCGCGTCGAGCAGTTGGATGTCACCGACCACCACGGTCGCGTCGGCGGCGACGGCCGCCAGGACCTGGGTGAAACGGCGGCCCAGCGCCGCGACGGTCGCGGGCTCGAACAGCTCGCTCGCGTAGACGATCTCGATGTCCATGCCGTCGGCGCGGCCGTCGGCGTCGTCGGCCTCCACCACGGTGAACTGGAGATCGAATTTCGCGGTCGCGGTGTCGACCGGAACCGCCGCCACGGTCAGACCGGCCAGTTCCACGGCGGGGGCCGCGAAATCCTGCCAGCTCAACGCCACCTGGAACAGCGGATGCCGGTTGCGCGCCCGAGCGGGCGCGAGCGCGTCCACGATCTCCTCGAACGGCAGGTCGGCGTGCGAGAGCGCGTCCAGGTCGCCGGCGCGCACCGCGTCCAGAACGGTCTCGAAGCGGGCGCGCGGATCGATCCGGGTCCGCAGCACCAGCGTGTTGACGAACATGCCGATCACCCCGTCGAGGGCCGCCTCGCCGCGCCCCGCGACCGGCGTGCCGACGGCGATGTCCGCGCCGCCCGACAGCCGCGCCAACAGCACCGCCAACGCGGCGTGCACGGTGCTGAACAGCGTCGCCTCGTGCTTGCGGGCGAGTTCGCGCAGCTCACCGTGCAGATCGGAGTCGACCCGCAACCGGTGCGTCGCACCGCGCAGGGTCGCGGACTCCGGGCGCGGACGGTCGGCGGGCAGGTCGAGTTGTTCGGGCAGCCCGTCCAGCGCGTGCCGCCAGAACTCCAACTGCCGGTGCGCGGTGGAGCCGGAATCCGCCGGGTCACCGAGGGATTCGGACTGCCACAGGGTGTAGTCGGCGTACTGCACCGGCAACGGCGACCACTCGGGCGCGTCGCCGTCGCGCCGAGCGGCGTAGGCGCGCATGACATCCGCGGCCAGCGGGGCGAGCGAGAAGCCGTCCGCCGCGATGTGATGCAGGACCACGCTCAGCACGTGGTCCGTGGGTCCGAGAACGAACAGGTCGACGCGCACCGGCAGGTCGCGGGTCAGATCGAAAGTCCGGGCGGCGCGCTCGGCCAGTGCGGCGGCGAGGTCGGATTCGGTGACGGTCACCGGGGCATCGAGCGGTGCGACCAGTTCCGGGACAGCCACGGCGGCGGCCGCGACGACCTGCGTCGGACCGTCCGCGGAATCAGGGAACCGGGTGCGCAGCATTTCGTGCCGGGTGAACACGTCACCCAGGGCGGCGGCCAAGGCGGCGCGGTCCAGCGTCCCGGTCAGGCGCAGCGCGAGGGGGATGTTGTCGACCGCGTCGCCGCCCACGTCGGCGAGGTAGCGGTTGAGGAACCAGATGCGGCGCTGCGCGGGGGCGAGCGGGATGCGCGCCGGACGTGGACGCGCGGTCAACGCGAGTCGGTCGCCGTCGCCGCGCAGCAGGTCGGCGCGTTCGGCGACGGCGGCCACGGTCGACGCCTCGAACACCGCGCGCAGCGGGACGCGGGCGTCCACGACGGCCCCGATCCGGGCGACCGCGCGGGCGGCGGACAGCGAGGTGCCGCCGAGGGCGAAGAAATCGTCGTCGAGGCCGAGCGGTTCGGTGATGTCGAGCACTTCGGCGAAGACGTGGGCGACGGCGCGTTGGGTCGCGGTCTCCGGCGCGCGGAATTCGGCCTGGGTGCGCGCGGGCGCGGGCAGGGCCTTGCGGTCGAGTTTGCCGGAGGCGTTGAGCGGCAACCGGTCCAGCACGAGCAGGTCCGCGGGCACCATGTAGTCGGGTAGTCGGCGGCTCAGGGCGGCGCGCACGCCGACCAGGTCGACCGGGCCGTCCGCGGGCGCCAGGTAGCCGACCAGCCGATCGCCGTGCACGGCCGCCGCGGCCGTGGCGACGGTGTCGGCGGCGGTGAGCGCGGCCTCGATCTCGCCGAGTTCGATGCGCAGGCCGCGCACCTTGACCTGGAAGTCGGTGCGGCCCAGATATTCCAGTTCGCCGTCGCGATCACGGGTGACCAGATCGCCGGTGCGGTACATGCGCGTGCCCGCGGCGTACGGGTCGGCGACGAAACGATCGGCGGTGAGATCGGCGCGGCCGAGATAGCCGCGCGCCAACTGCGCACCGGTCAGGTACAGCTCGCCCGCGACGCCGGGCGCGACCGGACGCAACCGCGCGTCCAGGACGTGGACCCCGGTGTGGGCGACCGGTCGGCCGATCGGCACGCCGAGCGTGTCGGCGTCGCGCACCTCGTGGTGGGTGACGTCGACGGCGGCTTCGGTGGGGCCGTAGAGGTTCAGCACCCGCGCGCCGGTCAGCGCGCGCAGGCGCTGGGCGGGCCCGGCGGGCAGCGCCTCGCCGGAGCAGAACACCTGGCGCAGGCAGGCGGCCTGTCCGGCCGCGGGGTCGGCGACGAACACCGCCAGCATCGACGGCACGAAATGCGCGACCGTGACGCCTTCGCGCCGGATGAGGTCGGCCAGATAGGCGGGGTCGCGGTGACCGTCCGGGCGGGCCAGCACCAGTCGCGCCCCGACCTGCGGCGGCCAGAAGAACTCCCACACCGACACGTCGAAGGTGGCGGGCGTCTTCTGGATCACGGCGTCGGCGGGGCCGATCGGGTAGGCGTGCTGCATCCACACCAACCGGTTGACGATCGCCGCGTGGCTGACCGCCACTCCCTTCGGGCGGCCGGTGGACCCGGAGGTGAACAGGACGTAGGCGGTGTGGTCCGGGCGCAGGTCCGCGAGGCGGTCGGCGTCGGTGACGGTGTCCGCGCTGTAATCGGCGGTGTCGAATTCGTCCACGTCGAGCACAGGCCACGGCTTGCCGTCGGCGGGCAGGTCGAGGCCGTCGCCGGTGCGGGTCAGCACGCACACCGGGCGGGCGGTGCCGAGGACGTCGGCGACGCGGTCGGCCGGATGCGTCGGATCGACCGGCACGTAGGCGCCGCCCGCGGTCACCACCGCGTACAGCGCGACGACCAGGTCCAGCGACCGTTGCATGGCGACCGCGACGGTCCGGTCCGGTCCGACGCCCACCGAGATCAACAGGCGCGCCAGCCGATTCACCCGGGCCCGGAATTCGGCGACGGTCAGCGAGTCGCCCTCGAAGGTGACGGCGACGGCGTCGGCGCGGCCCGCGCTGCCCGCCTCGAACAGCGACACCAGCGTGGCGGCGGGGTCGATCGGGATGACCTCGCCGACCATCGGCAGTGCGGCGCGTTCGGCCGTCGACAGCACGTCGATGTCGTCCAGGGCGGACGCCGGATTCGCGGCGACCGCCGCCAGGACGCGAACGAAACGTGCAGCAAGAACGGCGACGGTGTCGGCGTCGAAAAGGTCCGTGGCGTAGTCGAAGTGGGCGAGCAGGCCACCGTCGGCGGTCTCGCGCAGGCTCAGGTGCAGGTCGAATTTCGCGGCGGCGGGATCGATGTCGAGATCGGTGATCGTCAGGCCGGCCAGGTCGAGCGCGACGGACTCGGTGTTCTGGAAGTCCAGCATCACCTGGAACAGCGGGTGGTGGGCGGTGGAACGCGCCGGGTCCAGCGCCTGCACCAGGCGCTCGAAAGGGACCTCGGCGTGCTCGAAGGCCCGCAGGTCGGTCTCGCGGACCGTGCCGAGCAGGTCGGTGAAAGCGGCGTCCGGATCGATGCGGGCGCGCAGGACCAGGGTGTTGACGAACATGCCGACGACCGCGTCCAGCGCGCGGTCACCGCGCCCGGAGACGGGTGTGCCGATCGGAATGTCCCGCTGTCCGGACAGTTTCGCCAGCAGCACGGCGAACGCCGCGTGGCACACCATGAACAGCGAGGCGTTGTGCGCGGTGGCTGTGCCGCGCAGGGCGGCGACGACCTCGGCGGGCACGCCGAAGCGGTGGCGCGCGCCACGGCCCGAGGCGACCGGCGGGCGCGGGCGGTCGGCGGGCAGCGCGAGCACATCGGGCAGGTCGGCGAGTTCGGCGGACCAGAACGCCAGTTGCGCGGACAACGGCGACTGCGGGTCCTCGGACCGCCCGAGCGATTCCCGCTGCCACAGCGCGTAATCGGCGTACTGCACCGGAAGCGGCGGCCAGGTCGGCGTGATCCGCGCGCGGCGGGCGGCGTAGGCGGTCATCAGGTCGCGGGTCAGCGGGGCCAGCGACCACCCGTCGGCGGCGATGTGGTGCAGCGACACCACGAGCACGTGCTCCTCGGCCGCGGTCCGCAGCAGCGCCAGGCGCACCGGCGGTTCGCGATCCACCGCGAACGGCGTCGCGGCCACTTCGGCGATCCGCGCCGAGAGCCGTTCGGCCGACACGATTTCCGCGCTCAGCGCGAACTCCGCGCCGTCGGCGGGCAGGATCTGCTGGCGGGCGACGCCGTCGACCGACGGGTAGTGGGTGCGCAGCACCTCGTGCCTGCCGACCAGATCGGCGACCGCCGCGCGCAGCACCGCCACGTCCAGCGGACCGCGCAGGCGCAGCGCGGCGGTCAGGTTGTCGGCCACCGAATCGGTGTCGAGTTGGCTGAGCAGCCACATGCGCTGCTGGGCGTAGGACAGCGGGATCGAGTCGGGGCGCGAGCCCGCGACCAGGGGCAGCCGCCCACCCGCGGCCCCGGCGGCCGGGAGTCCGGCGGCCAGCGCCGCCACCGTCGGCCGCTCGAACAGCAGTCGCACCGGCACCTCGGTCCCGGTCGCGGCCGCGAGTCGGGCCGCGATCTGGGTCGCCACCAGCGAATTGCCGCCGAGGGCGAAGAAGTCGTCGTCCAGGCCGACCCGGTCCAGGCCGAGCACCTCGGCGAACTCGGCCGCCACCAGACGCTCCTCGACGGTGCGCGGCGCGCGGTGGGTGACGGTGGTCAGCCGGGGCTCGGGCAGGGCGTTGCGGTCCAGCTTGCCCGAACCGGTCAGCGGCATCGCCGTCAACCGCACGTACGCGCCGGGCACCATGTAGGAGGGCAGCGACTCGCGCAACCGCTCCCCCAGCACCGCGCCCAGGCGCGCCTCGTCCAGGTCGGTGACAAGGTAGGCGACCAGGATCTCCCCCGCCGCGTGGCGGTGCACGCGCACCGCCGCCGCCCGCACCGGTTCCTGGGCCAGCAGCGCCGCCTCGATCTCGCCGAGTTCGATGCGCTGGCCGCGCAGTTTCACCTGGAAGTCGGTGCGGCCCAGGTACTCCAACTGCCCGGACCGGTTGCGCCGCACCAGATCCCCGGTGCGATACATGCGTGTGCCCGCGGGGCCGTGCGGATCGGCGACGAAACGTTCGGCGGTCAGGCCGAGGCGGCCGTGGTAGCCGCGCGCGAGTTGCACGCCGGTCAGATAGAGCTCCCCGACCACGGTTTCGGGCACCGGGCGCAACCGGGCGTCGAGCACCAGGACGCCGCTGCCCGCGACCGGCCTGCCGATCGGGACCGCGCCCGTCGCGGCCGGGTCGACCGGCGCGTGGGTGGCGTGCACGGTGAATTCGGTCGGCCCGTACAGGTTGTGCAGTTCCGCGCCGCTGACGGCGGCGAAGGCCGCCGCCGCCGCGCCGGTCATGGCCTCGCCCGCCACGAAGACCGTGCGCAGCGATACCAGGTCGGCGGGGTCGACGACCTCGGCGAACACGGTCAGCATGGACGGCACGAACGAGGTCATGGTGACGCCGTGTTCGGCGATCGCGTCCGCGAGGTAGCGGCTGTCGCGGTGCCCGTCGTGCGCGGCGACCACGATCCGGCCGCCCGTGGTGAGCGGCGCGAACAGTTCCCACACCGACACGTCGAAGGTGGCGGGCGTCTTGAACAGCACGGTGTCGTGCGCGCCGATGCCGTATTCGTCGGCGATCCAGCGCACCTGGTTGGCCATCGCGGCGTGCGTGACCGCCACGCCCTTGGGCAGGCCGGTGGAGCCGGAGGTGAAGATCAGGTACGCGGTGTCCGCCGCGTCCGGTCCGGGGGTGAGTCGGTCGCGGGGCGCGTCGGCGAGGTCGTCCACGGCCAGCACCGGGACGGCGGTCGGGGCCGACCACCCGTCGGCGCGGCGGGTGAGCACGCACACCGGGGCGGCCTGGTCCACGATCGCCGCCAGTCGGGCCGCGGGCTGGTCGGGATCGACCGGCACGTAGGCCCCGCCCGCCGCGAGCACCGCGTAGGCGGCGACGACGAATTCGGCCGAACGCCGCATACCGAGCACGACCGTGCGCTGCCGTCCGACCCCGGCCGCGACCAGCGCCGCGGCCACCCGGTCGACCTCGGCGGCGAACCCGGCGTAGTCGAAGCGCCGCGCGCCGTCGATCAGCGCCGTCGCCTCCGGGGTGCGGCGCGCCCGGTCGCGGAAGGCGTCCACGACCGTGCCGGTCACGGCAGGCCCGCCGCGACGGCCGCGGGCCACCGCCGCCCGCTGCGCCGCCGGGTCGAGCAGCGGCAGATCGCCGACCGCCGTTCCCGGGGCCGAGACGACGCCGTCCAGCAGGCGCAGCAGCCACCCGGTCAGTTCGGCGATCGTGGCGGGGTCGAACAGGTCGGTGGCGTAGGTGAATTCGGCCGGGACCGCCCCCGCGCCGGTGAACGCGCCCGACACCGTCAACTGGAGGTCGAATTTGGTGAGTCCGGTGTCCACGACCTCGGCGGTGGCGGCCAGACCGGGCAGCGCGAGCGCGACATCGGCGCCGGCGTCGAAGGCCAGCAGCACCTGGAACAGCGGGTGCCGGGCCTGCGAACGCGTCGGATTCAGGGCCTCCACCAACTGCTCGAACGGCAGTTCGGCGTGCGCGAATGCCGCCAGGTCGGTGTCGCGCACCCGGGCCAGCAGAGCGGTGAAGGGGGCGGCCGTATCGACGCGGGTGCGCAGCACCAGCGTGTTGACGAACATGCCGATCAGTTCGTCGAGGGCGCGCTGCCCGCGTCCGGCGACCGGGGTGCCGATGAGGATGTCGGCCGTGCCGCCGACCCGCGCGAGCAAGCTCGCCAGCGCGGCGTGCAGCACCATGAACGCCGAAACCCCTTCGGCCCCGGCGAGTTCGGTGACACCCGCGGCCACGGCGGCGGGGATCTCGAAACGGTGCACCGCGCCGCGACCGGAGGCCACCGCCGGACGCGGACGGTCGGCGGGCAGCTCGAGCTGATCGGGGGCGCCTGCCAGCGCGTCCGTCCAGAACGCGAGTTGCCGCGCCGCGACGGAGTTCTCCTCCCGCGCCGACCCCAGCCATTCGCGTTGCCACAGGCTGTAATCCGCGTACTGCACCGGCAGCGGAGCCCACTGCGGGGCCCCACCCGCCCGGCGGGCGGTGTAGGCGATCACGACGTCGCGGGCCAGCACCCGCAGCGACAGACCGTCGGCGGCGATGTGGTGCAGCACCAGCGCCAGCGCGTGCTCGCCGTCGTCCACGGCGAACAGTCGCAGGCGCAGGGGGATCTCGTGTTCGAGGTCGAACCCGGTCGCCGCGAATTCCGCGAGCCGGGCCGCCAGGTCGGCGGCCGCGACGGCTTCGGCCGAACCCGCGAGCACCACGTCCTCGACGACGCGCTGCGCGGCGACGCCGTCCGGATGACCGGCGGGCAGCGCGGGGAACACCGTGCGCAGCACCTCGTGCCTGCCCACCACGTCGGCGACCGCCGCGAGCAGGGCCGCGGTGTCGACCTCGCCGCGCAGGCGCACCACGAACGGCATGTTGTAGCCCGCGCTCGCGCGCTCGAAACGGTTCAGGAACCAGATCCGCTGCTGCGCCGGAGACAGCGGGACCAGCGGCGGACGCGGTCGCGCCCGCAGCAGCGCGGCCGGATCGACGCCGCCGGTCCCACCAGCCCGCTCGATCAGGTCGGCGAGGTCGGCCACTGTGGTGGCGGTGAACACCTCCCTGACCCCGAGCGGGCAGCCCAGTTCCGCACCCAGGCGCGCGGCCACGCCGGTGGCGGCCAGACTGTTGCCGCCCAGTGCGAAGAAGTCGTCGTCGCGGCCGACCCGTTCCAGGCCGAGGACCTCGGCGAACACCTCGGCGACAGCGCGTTCCCCCGGGGTGCGCGGCGGTTGGTACTCGGTCGCGGTCCGCTCGGGGGCGGGCAGCGCGGCGCGGTCGAGTTTGCCCGAGGCGTTGAGCGGGAAGGCGTCGAGCACGACGTAGGCGGCGGGCACCATGTAGGCGGGCAGCGCGCGGGCCGCCGCCGCGCGCAACCGCGCGGGCGTCACCGTCCCCGGCTCGGATTCCACCGCGTAGGCGATCAACTGCTCGCCCACCCCGGCGACGTCGCCGACGGTGACCACCGCGCGCACCACCGAATCCACCTCGGCCAGCACCGACTCGATCTCGCCGAGTTCGATGCGCAGACCGCGCAGCTTGACCTGGAAATCGGTGCGTCCCAGGTATTCGAGTTCGCCGCCCGCGGTCCAGCGCACCGAGTCGCCGGTGCGGTACATGCGTTCGCCCGCCGCGTACGGGTCGGCGACGAAGCGCTCCGCGGTCAAGCCCGCGCGTGCCGCGTAGCCCCGGGCGAGCTGTACCCCCGACAGATACAGCTCACCCGGAGCGCCGACCGGCGACGGCCGCAGCCGCGAGTCGAGCACGTAGAGCCTGGTGTTGAACACCGGCGCACCGATCGGCACCGCGAGGGTATCGGCATCGGTGACTTCGTGGTAGGTGACATCGACCGCCGCCTCGGTCGGACCGTACAGGTTGTGCAGTCGGGCCCCCGTCAGCACCCGCAGCCTGCGCGCGGTCGCGGCGGGCAGCGCCTCACCGGAGGCGAACACCGTGCGCAGCGTCCCGGTGCGCGCGATGTCCTGGTGGGCGAGGAACACTTCCAGCATCGACGGCACGAAATGCGCGGTGGTCACGCCGTATTCGGCGATGACCGCGCGCAGGTACGCCGGATCGCGGTGTCCGTCGGGCGCGGCCAGTACCAGGGTCGCGCCGATCTGCCACGGCCAGAACAACTCCCACACCGACACGTCGAATGTCGCGGGGGTCTTCTGCAACACCACGTCCGCCGGGGTGAGCCGATAGGTCTGCTGCATCCACACCAACCGGTTGACGATCGCCGCATGGGTGACCGTCACGCCCTTGGGCAACCCGGTCGACCCGGAGGTGAAGATCACATAGGCCGGGTGGTCCGCGCGCAGCGGAGCCAGACGCTCGGTGTCGGTGATCGGCGCGTCGTCCGCGTCCTCCGGTGCCAGGGCGGCCACGGCCAGCACTGGAATCCCGGCGGCGTCCGGCAGGTCCGCCGGTTCCGCGCTGAGCACGCACACCGGACGCGCCGTGCGCAGGATGTGCGCGACGCGCTCGGCCGGATGATCGGGGTCGATCGGCAGGTACGCCCCGCCCGCGGCCTGCACCGCGTACAGCGCGACGACCAGGTCCACCGACCGGCGCAGATGCAGCGCGACCGTGGTCTCCGGCCCGACGCCGGCGTCGATCAGCCCGCGCGCCGCGCGCCGCACCCGCGCGGCCAGTTCGCGGTAGGTCAGGCTCTGCCCCGGCTCGCCCGCGACGTGCAGCGCCGTCGCTTCGGGGGTGCGCGCGACCTGCGCGTCGAACAGCGCGACCAGTGTGTCCGCGCCCCCGGTGACTTCGGCGACGTCGAATCCGGTGCTGTTCCAGATCCCGGTGCTGACCTGCACTTCGAGTTCGGTGGCCACGTCGACCGCGACGACCGGACGGTCCAGGTCCAGCTCGACCAGACGTTCCAGGTACCGCAGGAAGCGCGCGTGGTGGCGGGCCAGATCGTCGGTGCGGTACAGGTTCGGGTTCGCCTCGAAGTCGACGTGCACGCTGTCGCGTTCGCCGTAGTAGACATTGAGGCTCAGATCCTCGACCGGCCCGGTGGACAGCACGTTGTAGCGGCCGGAGGTCGCGCCGAGGGTGAGGTCGCTGCTGAAGAGCATGATGTTGGCCAGCGGGCCGAACAGCGCGCGCCGGGCGGGCCTGCCGTCGTGTTCGGCGTCGCGGCGGATGTCCTCGTGCCGGTAGCGCTGGTGCCGCAGCGCGCCCGCGACCTCGACCCGGGTCGCGCGCAGCAGTTCTCCCCAGCTCACTTCCGCGCCGAGGCCCACGCGCAGCGGGACGATATTGGACAGCATGCCCGCCGAACGCCGCATCACGGCGGTGGTCCGCGCGGTCACCGGCAGGCTCAACACGACGTCGTCGCGGTCGGTGCAGCGGCCGAGGTAGCCGGCGAAGGCGGCCAGCAGGACGACGGCGATGGTGGAGTCCTGGCTCGCGGCCAGTTTCTCCATCGCCTCGACCAGGGGTGCGGGCAGCGCGCGTCCGACGATCAGGTTGTTGGCCGAGCGCGGCGCGCTGCGACCGTCGAGGCTGGTGGGCGCGTCGAGTCCGGCGACCCGCTCCGCCCAGTGCGCGCGGTCGGATTCGAAGCGCGTGCTCGCGCGGTAGGTCGTCTCGCCGTCGACCAGGTCGGGCAGGTCACCGGCGCGCGCCGGTTCGGGTTCGGCGCCGAGGACGCGGGCGGTGTAGCGCTCGGCGACGCGCATGGTATTGGTCAGCGCGCCGAAACCGTCGAGCACGATGTGGTGCGCGCGCAGGTACCAGAACCAGCGCTGGTCGGCCACGCGCAGCACCGCGCCCGCGAAGAGTCGGTCGTGCAGCAGGTCGACGGGCGCGCCCGCGTCGGCGCGCATCCATTCGTGCGCGGCCGCGACCGGGTCGTCGTGTCCGCGCATGTCCAGCAGCGGGATCTCGATCGTCAGCGCCGGGTCGACGCACTGGTAGGGCGTCCCGTCCTCGACGCCGAGGCGGACCAGGGTGGAACCGTAGTCGCGGGCCGCCTCCCGGGAGACTTCGGCGAGCACGTCGGCGTCGAGTTCCCCGCGCACGTCGACGTACTGGGCGATGTTGATCGGCACCTCGGGATCGAGCAGTTGCGCGTACCAGAGGCCGAGTTGCGCGGGCGCGAGCGGGAACCGGATCGGTTCGGATGTTGTCCCGGTCCGCGTCGCCGCGTCGGGTCGGACGCCGTGACCACTCAACTCCGTACCGTGCACCAGAGCCTCCTCGATCGGTGAAAGTACTGCTTGCCGAATGTTTTTCGGGCAGCACGAAGACGGCCTCCGTACCGGGTCGACCCGGCGCGGGGCGTAGCCACCACAGGTGATTCGACGAATGCGCGGGACGTGGACACGTCACCGCCGCGGGATCCAACAGATTGCGTGATACGAGATCGGTGACCGCTGCGGTCACCTCCGTGGCGAGGTTCGCCGACGGATGCGTTCAGCCCGTGATCGTTCCTCCAACTCCGCGGCCGCCACGCCGGTCCTGCGCGGCGACTGTGTTTCGTACGTCACACGGATGTGACCCGTGCATTGCGAACACTAAGCCCAATCGAAATAAAAAGGAACCTATTGCGTTAAAAACTTCTGGACGCTTGTTCAGTGAACTCTCACGGCAGCAACTCGCGGACACGAACGGCCGCGCGGCCGGGATTCGGCCGCTGGTGTGAGCTATCGCACTCTCAGGGGTGCAGACTATGAGCCGGAACGTTGCATTCGCGTTGCATCGGCGCCGAGCCGCCGGTCGAGCACCCGGATCTTCGCCTCGATCTGGGCATATAGGGGCGAATCCCGATCGACGGTGGCACGGTAGGCAGCCCATGCCGGGGCGTCGTCGCGCCCCTCGGCCCCCGCCGTCCAGCGGCGCAAGACCCCGGAATCATGGGAACCGAGCACCGCGGTGCGCAGACGCACCCGCAACTCGTCGCGGATGTCGATAAT
This sequence comes from Nocardia takedensis NBRC 100417, assembly GCF_000308695.1. Lineage (GTDB taxonomy): Bacteria > Actinomycetota > Actinomycetes > Mycobacteriales > Mycobacteriaceae > Nocardia > Nocardia takedensis. Next base: position 91,747 of record NZ_BAGG01000112.1, read on the forward strand.
TCCCGGCGCGGTGGATCTGGGCAGCACCGGACCGGCGTACAACCGTAATGCGTAATCGACATCACCGGAGTCGAGCGCCGCGCGCAGCGCCTCCACATCGGTTGCGAGGTGCACCCGCAGACGGTAGGGCCGCGAGCCGACCACATTCGGCCCGACCACCGAGCGCAACCGCGACATCGCGGCGCGGATCGTGCCGTTGTCCAGATCGGTGTCATCGAGCAGCAGCGCCAGATGGTCCGCGCCCAGCCCCTCGGGATGTTCGGCCAACAGCAGCAGGATCTCGGCGTGCCGTTGCGACAGCGGCACCCGGTCGCCCGCCAGCGTCAGTTGCGGCTGACCGAGGCCGAGCACGTCCAAGCCGATCCGGTCGGCCTGCGCGGCGGGTTCCGGCTCGCGCCTGCCCGGCCGAGCGCCGCCGTGCTGATTCGCGCGCATGGCGGTCAGCACCAGATCCATCTCCGCGGCCGTGGCCGCGGCCTTGACCAACGCCAGGATCTCCGGCTTGGCCACCCGCACGCCGCCCGCGATCATCAGCACGCCGACGAGTCGACCGTCCGGATCGTGCACCGGCGCGGCCGCCCCGGTGACCTGGTGCATGCGGTGCAGGAAATGTTCGGGTCCGTGGATCCAGGTGGCCCGCCCGGTGCGCACCACCAGGCCCACGGCGTTGGCGCCGACCCGGCGCTCGCTCAGGTCGTCGCCGGCGCGCAGGCCGGTCTCGGCCGCCGCGGCGACCTGTTCGTCCTTGCCGTGCACGGTCAGCACCCGGCCGAACTGGTCGGCCACCACCACGATCAGACCGGTCCGCGAGGTGTCCTGGACCAGGAGTTTGTCGATCAACGGCATGAGCGCCGCGATGGGGTGGGCGTCGCGGTAGCGTTGCAGGTCGACGCCGCGCAGACCGCGTTCGCTCAGCACGTCCATCGGGTCGATGCCGCCGCGGAGGCTGCGCAACCAGGATTCCAGCACGAGCGGACGCAGCAGACCGGCTAGCTGCGACAGTTGTTCACCGCCCGCGCTAAGATATCCGTGGGCTTGTGCGGCATAGGATTCGAGGGCGCCGAGTTGTGTACCCGGTTCCACCGTCGATCGATTGTCGCCGCGCCGTGGGGGCCACCCACCTGCAAGATTGCTGACCATTTGCCTTTCTTTCCGCCCCAAACTGTACCGGCGCGATTTCCCAGGCAAGGTCGGATGGCGGTGTTTGTCCGCCAGGTCACACACGGTTCACACCGTAAGAAAATGTGACCTAATCATCTTTCACTTAGCGGTGTGAGGTGACCAGCGACGTGTTCGGCGACCATCATGACAGTCGCCGCGGGCCCCCGACTCAGCGGCACCGGGACCACCGACAGGTCCACCACCGACACCCCGCTCACCCCGTGCACCGCACACCACGGATCCACCACGGCGCGCTCGTCGCCCGCCGCCCCCATCCGGCAGGTGCCCGACAGATGCTGGGAGGTACCGAGATTCGCGGGGATCGCGAGTCGATCCTGCCACCGCGGGCGGTCGTAGCGCACCCCCGGGATCGCCCGCAGCAGTTCCTCGGCCACCGCCATGCCCGTCCACAGCGCCTCCCGATCGGTGGCCTCGGACAAGTAGCGATGCTCGAGGACGGGCGCGACCGCCGGATCGGCCGACGCCAACCGCAGGACCCCGTGCCCGACCGGCCGCATCAGCGCCACCCCGAGTCGATGCACCGACGGATCCGGGCCGAACGCGACGGTGTAGGGCCGGATCTCGACGTCGCCCCGCGTCCAGATCACCTCCAGCGGCGGCGCGGTCGCCGCCGCGGGCGGACCGAATCGGAAATCGATGCCCACCTCCGGATGGTCGCTGAACCATTTCCCCACCGGCGAGGGCGCGACAACCGGAATGTCCAGAGCGCGTAATTCGTCCGGATCACCGATTCCCGAGCGGAGCAGCAACGCCGCCGATTCCACCGCGCCCGCGCACACCACGACCCGGTCCGCCGCGATCGTGCCCGTGCCGCCCGCGTCGCGGTACTCCACACCCACCGCCCGCGTCCCGCGAAAAAGGATGCGGGTCACCGTGATTCCGCCGGTGACGGTCAACGCCGCCGACGCGGGCGCGGTCGCGAGCGCGGCCGCGCTGCTCATCCGCGTTCCGTCGGCGATATTGCGGGGCACCGGACCGAATCCGGTCGTCGGGACCGCCTCGGGCAGGGCGTTGAGGTCGGGAATCTCCGGAAATCCGGCCGCGCCCGCCACTGTCGAGAATTCGACACTCACCGGTTTCGGTCGGGGCACGCGCTGCACCGGAATGGGTCCGCGAGCGCCGTGACCGGGCGCGTCACCGAAATCGAGATCGCGCTCGATTTGCCGATACGCGGGTAATACCGCAGACGCCGACCACTGCGGCGCACCCCCGAGTTCGGCCGACCAGGCCAGGAAATCCTGCGCGGTCGCACGAACGAAATAACCACCGTTGACCGCGCTCGACCCGCCCAGCAGTCGCCCGCGCAGCACCTCGGCACTATCGGGCGCGCCCTCGGCGAGCCGGGTCCGGTAGCGCCACAGCCACGGCGACTCGGGGCCGATCGGCATGACCTCGGCATCGCGCACCGCCGCGGGGATCCGCTCCCACCCGGCCCACACCGGCCCCGCCTCCACCACCCGCACCCGGTGGCCGGGCACGGCGGCCAACCGAGCCGCGAGCAGACAGCCCGCCGTCCCCGCGCCGACGATCAGGGTGTCGACCCCGACGAGGGTCATCGACTCAACGCGGCGGCACCGACGGCTTGAGCGCCTCGAGGCTGCGCGCCCGGAACGCCCCCAGCCACAATCCGGTGCCGTAGGCGATGTCGTCGAGGCGCTTGTAGGCCAGATAGCGCACCGGGTCCAGACCGCCCGCGTCCCGGTGGGTGAACCAGTCGGCCAGACCGTCGGCCACCGCCATCGTCACCGCGACCCGGCGGATACGGCGGGAGAACAGCATCGCCAGCAACGTCACCGGCCAATAGTGGCGACACATGGCCGAGGCCAGCCGCCACAGCCCGGCGAAGAAGCCGCGGGAGAGGTAGATCGCGGCGATCCTGGTCGGATTGTCCAATTCGGTGAAGACGCGGCGCAATCGGATCAGCGCCGTCGCCAGCGTGATCAGCCCGCCCAGCACACCCCACTTGGACAGCGTGCCGAACAGGAAGGCGGCCACCACCGTCCAGGACGGCACCGTCAACGGGGAGACCAGGCTCGGATCGTGGCGTTCGCCCAGCGGGGCGGCCCCGGTCCCGTACAGCAATTTGCGGCCGAACCAGGCGCGGAAGGAGATCCGGTGGTCGTGGGCGACGTGCGCGGCGGGTTCGTAGCGCAACCGCCACCCCGCGCTTTCGAGCCGCCAACACAGGTCGACGTCCTCGGCCACCCGCATGGACTCGTCGAAGCCGCCCTCGGCGAGCAGCGCGCGGCGGCGCACCAGCAGCGCCGCGCTCGGCACGTAGGACACCGAACCGCGCGAATGCACCGCCGACTCGCGCCTGCCCAGATCCAGCGAGGAGCGGGTGTGCTCGTAGCGGGCCAGCGCGTTGGACTCCGGGTCCAGCGCCACGATGCGCGGCGCGACCAGGGCGACCTCGGGGTCGCTGAAATGTCCGAGCATGACTTCCAGCCACCCGCTGCGCGGCACCACGTCGGAGTCCAGGAAGGCCACGAATTCGGTTGTCGCCGCCCGCAGCCCCGCGTTGCGCGCCGCGGCGGGCCCTTGCTGACGGTCCTGGCGCAGCACGGTGACGTTGCAGCGGCTGCCACGGCCCTCCGGAATCAGGACCGGTTGGTCCGAACCGTCGTCCACGACGATGACGTTGTGGCCGCGCAGCACCGCGAGCAGCCGCTCCAGCCCGTCGGGATTGTTGTGCAGCGGCACGATGACCGTCACGTCCTGCGGCGAGGGCAGCAGACGCGGTCGCGGATTGCCGACACCGGAGTCGAGCAGACGTCTGGCAACGACAGCCGATTTCGGGCCGGTGACCTCGAGATAGCCGTCGCCGATCATCTCGGCGGCCTCCGGGGCAAGTCGCAGCAACCGGGCCGGGGACCCGCCGATCAGGATGCGTCCCCCGGAATACGCCCGCACCCGGGGATCGATCCGCACCCCGAATCCGTCGGGCAGGCGATCATGGCGCATTCCTGGCATGCTAGGCGGATTTTCGCGGCCGGACATCATCGCCCCGGAAAAAAGGAGGGAATTCCGCGCGATTCGCCCGAATCCGTTCGATTGCGGCGCTCGCCCGTTCGCGCTGCGCCGTCGGCGAAGTCCGCGCGATACACCGGAATTCGTCGGCGACCGAGGTGCGACATCTCGTGATCCCTCCCATGGCAACGGATGGGCAATTATCACATCCGTCCGCGATTGTTCCGCTCTCCGGATTGTCGGCGGGTCACCGGCAATCGTTCGGCGACGCCGACGACGCACGGCCCTGTTTCGACGGTACCGGCGAGCGGACGGATGATCGATCAACGGGCACAGCACCGTCCGACCGCGGGACCACCCCCGCGTCGAGGCCGGACGGACTGCGCCACCACGGGCGCAGTAACCCGCGGCGCCGGGCGGATGCTCCGGCGCGCCGACGATCAAATCCCATGCGGGGCCGCCAACGCAAAACGCACACCGCCGCGCCCTCTAGAATTCCGGGTGGAGAACAGCTGAACGGAACGCGTCGGCGTCGACGCCGGCAGTGGTAGAGGTGGCATGGGAGTCGGACGAATGCAGGCGAGCGGGGGCGGCAACACACTGTCGGAGTCCGAGATCGTCGAGGCCGCGCTACGCGTGGTCCGCGAGGACGGTGTGGAAAAGCTGTCGATGCGGCGGCTGTCCCGTGAACTGGGCGTCTCTCCGATGGCCCCGTACTACTACGTGGCCGACAAGCGCGAACTGCTCGATCTGGTCGCGACGGCGGCGCTGACCGGGGTGCGCACCCCGGAGTCGGGGCCGTGGCAGCACCGGTTGCGCGAGCTGATCGACCAGATCGACGAGAAGCTGCGCAAGCATCCCGGCCTGGGCGACGTGCTGATCGAGCAGATGCTCGGCAAGCAGCTCGACCTGATCACCGCGATCATGGAGATCCTGTTCGAAGCGGGGTTCGGCGAGCGCGACGTGCTCTCGGCCTACGCCACGATCCACACCTATCTGTTCGGTCGCCGCCGGGTGAACCCGCCGCGTGACAGCACGGCCCTGTCGGAGGTGGCGCTGCCGGAGGTGGTGGCCAGGGCCGCCGAACACATCGCCGACCTGCGCGGACGCTACACCTACGACTTCGGCATGGAGGTGTTGATCGCCGGCCTGGAAGCCCAGCTTGTCCGTCGACGGGACCTCGACGTACGATGAAACTGAAACACGTTCTAGTTTGCGCCCCGGTCGAGAGGACGAGATGACTACCGTCGAGGTTCCGCACGGTTCGCGATCGGTCGTACTGCGAGTCGCCGCGGTGATCGCCGAGACGACCGACGCCTGCTCACTCGTCTTCGACGTGCCCGAGGAATCCCGCGACAAATTCGCCTACAAGCCCGGCCAGTTCCTCACCCTGCGCATCCCCAGCGACCTCACCGGATCGGTGGCGCGCTGCTACTCGCTGGCCAGTTCGCCGCACACCGATGACAAACCCAAGGTCACCGTCAAGCGCACGGCGGGCGGCTACGGCTCGAACTGGGTGTGCGACAACGTCAAACCGGGCGATGAGATCGAGGTGCTGCCGCCCTCGGGCGTGTTCACCCCCAAGGACCTCGACGACGACCTGCTGCTGTTCGGCGCTGGCAGCGGGATCACCCCCGTCATCTCCATCCTGAAGTCGGCGCTCGCGCGCGGCGCGGGCCAGGTCGTGCTCGTCTACGCCAACCGCGACCCCAACGAAGTCATCTTCGCCGCCGAACTCGCCGAACTGGCCGCCAAACACCCGCAGCGCCTCGTCGTCGTCCATTGGCTCGAGACATTGCAGGGGCTGCCCACCGCCGACGCCTTGGCCTGCCTGGTCGAGCCCTACAGCTCCTACCACGCTTTCATGTGCGGCCCGAAGCCGTTCATGGACCGGGTGCACGACGCGCTGGCCCGCCTCGAGGTGCCGCGCTCGCGCACCAACGCCGAGGTGTTCAACTCCCTCGCGGGCGACCCGTTCGCCGACCAGGCCCCCGTGGAAGTCAGCGCAGCCGATGCCGCCGACGCCGCCACCGTGGAGGTCGAACTCGACGGCGAGGTGCACGAACTGTCCTGGCCGCGCAGCCAGACGCTGGTCGACATCATGCTCGCCAAGGGCATCGACGTGCCCTACTCCTGCCAGGAGGGCGAATGCGGTTCCTGCGCGTGCACCGTGCTCGAGGGCAAGGTCGAGATGGCGACCTGCGAGATCCTCGACCCCGAGGACATCGAGAACGGCTACATCCTCGGCTGCCAGGCGCGACCGGTCACCGATCACCTCAAGATCCAGTTCTAGCGCGCCGCCCGATAGGCCGCCCGCCGCGCCGGGTCCAGGTGCTCGGTGGCGTAGGAGAGCGCGGTGCGGCCCAGCGCCGGGGCGTGCTCGTCGAGGAAACCGGTCAGCAGCGCGGGATCGACGCGTTTGCCCACCTCGCGCAGCATCCAGCCCAGCGCCTTCTGGATCAGGTCGCGGCGGTCGTCGAAGAGTTCCTCGGCCAGCGCGAACGTGGTCGAGGCGTCCCCGGCCTTGATGAAGGCGAAGGTGGTCAGCAAGGCCACCCGCCGCTGCCACAGCGAATCCGCGCGGGCCAACTCGAACAGCACGTCGCGCGGACGGTCCAACAGCCACGGCCCCAGCACGTTCTCGGCGGACACGTCGACCAGGTCCCAGTTGTTCACCCGCCCCCGGTACACCGCGTCGAGGTAGAACCGCGCCATCTCCGCCTGGGCGTCGAGGTCGAGGGTCCGCGGACGGGCGGCCTTCGCGAACCGGGCGTTCAGGATCACCAGACCGGCCAGGCGGTGTTCGTGCACCGCGCTGTCGAGCAGCACGTCGATCTCCGCGAGCGGCAGATCCGCGAAGCGCTTGGCCACGGCCCTGGTCGCGGGCACCCGCACACCGAGGAAGACGTCGCCTTCGCCGTACTCGCCGGGCCCGGTCTTGAAGAAACGCCCCAGATTTCGCGCGTCCTCGACGTCGGCGACCTCGGCCAGCGCGGCCGCCACCCGCGCCGCGGTCGCCGTCACGGCCGCGCGCCCAGCACCCGACCCGACTCGTAAGCCGCCGCGCCGGAAGGCAATTCACCGGGACGGCCGCTGTTGAGCACCCGCACCACACCCGTTCCGGTGGACGGGCGGTCCAGCGCCTCCATCCGCCGGATGGTCTGCGCGGCAACGGCTTGCGCGCTGTCGAACAGGCGGACGCCCGCGGGCAGCGCCGCCAGGATCGCGTCGGCCACCAGCGGATAGTGCGTGCAGCCGAGCACCACGCCCTCCACCTCGGGCGGCGTCCGCTCCGCGGCACTGGCGATCGCGGCGTGCGCCGCCGCCAGATCACCACCGTCGATGGAGTCGGCGAGCCCGTGACAGGCCACCCCGACCACCGACGCCCGGCCGCCGAAACGCGCGATCAGATCCGCCTGGTACCGACTGGCCGTGGTCGCCGCCGTCGCCCACACCGCGACCGAACGACACACCGCCGCAGCGGGTTTGATCGCGGGCACGGTGCCGATCACCGGCACGTCCTGACCGACCTCCTCGCGCACCTGCGCCAGCGCCGTCACACTCGCGGTGTTGCAGGGCAGCACGACCACCTCCGCGCCGTGCCGCAGCGACGTGCGCGCGGCGTCCACGACCCGCTCCACCACCCACGGTTCGGGCTTTGGCCCCCACGGCGCGCCGTCCGGGTCGGTCTGCAACAGCAGATCGACATCGGGCCGCAGTTTGCGCAGCCAGGCCGCCGTGGGCAGCAACCCCAAACCGGAATCGATGAGCGCGACGATCACATCGACCACCGTATTACAGGCCCGCGCGCGCCCCGACACAGCAGGCGGCCGTTGGCGCGCGGATCAGGTCGAGGCGAGCAGTTCGGCGATCGAGGCGCCGGTGGCGATCCGGTTGCGCATCTTCATGACCGCGCTCATCATCCCCGCGCCCACCACCGCGGTCAGTTTGCCGTCGCGGGAGTAGTACACCAGGAAACGGCGGCCGTCATCGGAGATCAGGTCGACGGTGTCCTCCACCGACGGAACACCGAGAGCCTGGATCTTCACCTCGTACTGATCGCTCCAGAAGTACGGCACCCGCGCCGCCGTGGGCGGCTCGGCCCCCAGCAGCGCGCAGGCCAGCAGTTTCGCCTGCTCGCCCGCGTTGGTCCAGTGCTCGACGCGCTTGGTCTCCCCGGTGTCGTGCCGCCAGGCCGCCACGTCGCCGACCGCCCACACGCCCTCGGCCGAGGTCCGTCCGACCTCGTCGGCCAGGACGCCACCGCCGCGCGCGGGTTCGGCCAACGCCACCCCCGACCCATCCAACCATTCGGTGACCGGTCGCGAGCCGACCCCGATCACCACCAGGTCGGCCGCGACCTCCGCCCCGTCGGACAGCCGCGCCCCCCGCACCCGGCCCGCGTCATCGGACAGCAGGGTGTCCAAGCCGATGCCGCAGCGCAGGTCGACGCCCTCCGCGCGGTGCAGACGGGCCACCAGTTCGCCGACCCGCTCGCCCAGCACCGAGGCCAGCGGCGTCGGCTGCGGTTCGACCAGCGTCACCTCGAGTCCTTCGGCACGCAGGCTCGCCGCGACCTCGCAGCCGATGAAACCCGCGCCCACCACGAGCGCGCGGCGCGCGTCCGCGATGTCGGCGCGCAACGCGGTCGCGTCGGCGTGCCCGCGCAGCACGTGCACACCGGCGAGGTCGGGCAGTCCCGGCAGGCGACGGGGACGCAGACCCGTCGCGATGATCACCTGGTCGTAGGCCAGCACGCCCCCGTCGGCGAGCGCGACCGTGCGGGCGGCGGTGTCCAGCCCGATCGCCTCGGTCCCCAGGCGCAGCGCGATACCCTTGTCATCGAAGAATTCGGCGGGCCGCAGCGTGGTGTCGTCGGTCTCGCCCCGCACGAACTGCTTGGACAGCGGCGGGCGATCGTAGGGCAGCCGCGATTCGTCGCCGACGAGCACCAGTTCGCCCTCGTAGCCCGTGCGCCGCAGTTCCTCGGCGGTGCGCAGGCCCGCGAGCCCGGCGCCGATGATCACGATCGTCGCTGTCATGCGGCCATCCCTTCACCCGTAACGTCCACCCAGCCTAGCGCTTGCTTGGTCGATCGTGTGACCCTCCGTGACCGCATCGAGCCGGCTATCGCCGCGCAATCGTGCCCGTCCCGATGTCGACCGGGCGGTCAATCAGGTCTATACCGAGGTCAGGAGCAAAAACCACCCTGAAGGAGGCCACCATGTTCACCGAAAGCCGCGCACAGGACGGACTCGCCGTCGTGCTCGGTGTCTTCACCGCACTGTCCCCGCTGTGGGTGGACACCAACACCCGCGCCATGTGGACGCTCATCGTGCTCGGCGCCGTCATCGCGCTCGCCGGACTCGCCCAACTCACCCGACCCGCGATGGGAGCCATGGACTACCTGATGGCGTTGGCCGGCGTCCTGCTGTTCATCTCGCCGTGGGCGATGGACTTCACCGCCTACACGGGCGCATCCTGGACCGCATGGATCGTCGGAGTGGTGACGGTGGTCGTCGCGGTCGCGGCACTGCCCGCGATGTCGGCGCGCATGCACCCCCGCATGCACCAAGGCGTGCCGCACACCTGAGCAGGCCCGCCCCGGCACGGGACGAAGGGTGAGGCCACCGATGCCGAACACCCACCGCAACACCGGGCGTCGCCGCAACGCCAAACTCGACGGCGACGCCCGCGAACTCATCCTCGACGCCGCGGAGAACCTCTTCGCGGCGCACGGCTTCGACGCGACGGCCACCGCCGCCGTCGCGTCCGCGGCCGGTGTGCCCAAGGGACTGGTCTTCTACTACTTCCCCACCAAAGAGGCGATCCTGTCCGCGCTGATGGAAGAACGCGCGCCCACCCACCCCGTCGCCGACATCGACGCCCTCGTCACCCCCGGCGACCCCGCGCGCAGCCTCGTCGACCTCGACGCCACCGTCAACCTGCGCGACCACCACTCCTCGGTGCTGCGCGTCATCATGTGGCGCGAAGCCGACACCCATCCCGACGTGCGGCGGCAACTGCGCGACCTGCGCACCCACCTGCTCGACGTCACCGCGCGCGTCCTCGAGGCCAGCGCGCCCGGACCGGTCCGCCCCGGCACCCTGCGGGCCTGCGCCGCCGCCTGGGTGTCGGCGATGTTCGCCATCGCTGGCACCGACCGACTGCGCGCCCTGGACGACATTCCGCTGCCCGCCACCGACGAGGTCTCCACCGTCGCCGCCGTGGTCGCCGCCGGAATGACACAACTCGGTTGACACCGCCTCGGTTACGCGAATAATTCGCCGCGACGGGTGATCATGACTCCTCGTGCAGATTCCGACGATCGCTCGAAATCCACTCTCCCGCATTTTCCAGGCCGTCCTGATCGGCTCCGCGATATCCGTATTCGCCCCCGGATTCTCGACCGCGGCCCCGCTGTATCCCCTACCCGACCCCGACCCGATCTACGCCGCCCCCGCCGATATCGCCGACCATTCCCCCGGCGACGTACTCGCTATCCGCGCCCTGCCGCCGCTGCCGATATTTCCCGGCACCGCGGTGACCCTCGTCAAATTCCGGTCCACCAATTCCCGCGGCCTGCCGATCGCCGCGACCACCACCGTGCTCACCCCGCCGTTGCGGGCCCCCGGCGGGCCACTGCTGTCCTATCAGCACATCATCAACGGACTCGGCCCGCGATGCGCGGTCTCCCACGTGCTCTACACCGACGACCCGAACCTGCAGGTCCGCGAGGCCGTGGCGTTGAACGCCGCGCTGGCGCGCGGGTGGACCGTCGCCCTGCCCGACCACCTCGGCCCCACCTTCGCCTACGGCGCCGCGCGACTCGGCGGCCAGATCACCCTGGACGGCATCCGCGCCGCCCGCGCCGTCCCCCAATTCGGTCTGGCCGACAGCCCGATCGCGATGGCCGGTTATTCCGGCGGCGGAATGGCGACCGCGTTCGCCGCCGCCCTCACCCCCACCTACGCCCCCGAATTGCGTATCGCCGGAGCCGCCTACGGCGGTGTGCCGATGAATCTGGTCCGCATGATCGAAGGCGTCGGCACCAATCCGCACCCCGCATTCGGACTGGTGTTCGCCGCCGGAATCGGACTCGAACGCGAATATCCCGATCGTTTCCCCGTCAGCGATTCGATGAATTCCCGCGGTCTGGCCGCCCGCGACAGCGTCGCCAACGGGTGCACCAACGACATCCTCGCGGCGGGCGCGGGCCGCGGCGTCATGGATTTCGCGAGCAGCATGTCCATGGTGGACGATCCCCAGGCCCGCGCGGTGGTCGAGGAGAACAGCCTCGAACTGTTCGACGGCATCCCGAACATGCCGATCTACGAATGGCATTCCCCCACCGACCCCCTCATCCCCGTCGACTCCATCGTCAACACCAACCGCCGCTACTGCGCCGCCGGCGTCACCCTCCAAGCCGACCTCGCCCCCACCCCCGAACACATGACCACCGCCGTCCTCGGCCTCCCCTTCGCCCTGGCCTGGCTCGACGCCCGCTTCCAAAACCACCCCGCCCCCACCAACTGCTGAGCGTCAACCCACCGGGGGGGCAGCCACCGGTGACGCGCTTCGAAACGGCGAACGGCGTCGCTCCCGGGGGAGCGACGCCGTCGACCGATCAGTGATTCAGGGAATCACTTGATGATCTTGGTGACGCGGCCGGCACCGACGGTGCGGCCACCTTCGCGGATCGCGAAGCGCAGGCCCTCGTCCATGGCGACCGGCTGGATGAGCTTGACGCTCATCTCGGTGTTGTCGCCCGGCATGACCATCTCGGTGCCCTCGGGGAGGGTCACGACGCCGGTCACGTCCGTGGTACGGAAGTAGAACTGCGGACGGTAGTTGTTGAAGAACGGGGTGTGGCGGCCGCCCTCGTCCTTGGACAGGATGTACGCCTGGCCCTCGAACTCGGTGTGCGGGGTGGTGGTGCCCGGCTTCACGACGACCTGGCCGCGCTCCACGTCCTCGCGCTTGATGCCGCGGACCAGCAGACCGACGTTGTCGCCCGCCTGGCCCTGATCGAGCAGCTTGCGGAACATCTCGATACCGGTGACGGTGGTCTTGGTGCTCTTCTCGCGGATGCCGACGATCTCGACTTCCTCGTTCACGTTGATGATGCCGCGCTCGACACGACCGGTGACGACGGTGCCACGACCGGTGATCGTGAACACGTCCTCGACCGGCATCAGGAACGGCTTGTCGGTCTCACGCACCGGGTCCGGGATGGACTCGTCGACCGCGCTCATCAGTTCCAGAACCGACTCGGTCCACTTCGGGTCGCCCTCGAGCGCCTTGAGGCCCGACACGCGCACGACGGGGGCATCCTCGTCGAACTCCTGCGAAGCCAGCAGCTCGCGGACCTCCATCTCGACGAGCTCGAGGATTTCCTCGTCGTCGACCATGTCCGACTTGTTCAGCGCGACCAGGATGTAGGGCACGCCGACCTGACGGGCGAGCAGCACGTGCTCGCGGGTCTGCGGCATCGGGCCGTCGGTGGCGGCGACCACCAGGATGGCGCCGTCCATCTGCGCCGCACCGGTGATCATGTTCTTGATGTAGTCGGCGTGACCCGGGGCGTCGACGTGCGCGTAGTGGCGCTTCTCGGTCTGGTACTCGACGTGGGAGATGTTGATCGTGATACCACGAGCCTTCTCCTCCGGCGCCTTGTCGATCTGATCGAAGGCCGAGGCCTCGTTCAGATCCGGGTACTTGTCAGCCAGCACCTTGGTGATCGCTGCGGTCAGCGTGGTCTTGCCGTGGTCGACGTGACCGATGGTGCCGATGTTGACGTGCGGCTTCGTCCGCTCGAACTTCGCCTTCGCCACTTTTGGGTCCTCCTGGACTTGTTGGTGCGTGCATTTGCAGCAGGTGCGTGGATCATCCCCGCGGATGCGGGGATCGGGTGGTGCTTGCGCCCGGTTTTACTCGCCGGTCGCCTTGGCGATGATCTCCTTCGACACGTTGGCCGGAACCTCCGCGTACGAGTTGAACACCATGGAGTAGTTGGCCCGGCCCTGGGTCTTGGACCGCAGGTCACCGATGTAGCCGAACATCTCCGAGAGCGGAACCAGCGCCTTGACGACACGGGCACCACTGCGTTCCTCCATGGCCTGGATCTGGCCACGGCGGGAGTTCAGGTCGCCGATCACTTCGCCCATGTAGTCCTCGGGCGTGATGACCTCGACCGCCATGAGCGGTTCGAGGATCACCGGACCGGCCTTGCGGGCCGCTTCCTTCAGGGCCTGCGAGCCGGCGATCTTGAACGCCATCTCCGAGGAGTCGACGTCGTGGTAGGCACCGTCGAGCAGGGTCACCTTCAGGTTGACCAGCGGGTAACCGGCGAGCACACCGTACTGCATGGCGTCCTGCGCGCCGGCGTCGACCGAAGGGATGTACTCCCTCGGCACGCGGCCACCGGTGACCTTGTTCTCGAACTCGTAGTGAGCGCCGTCCTCGCCGACGAACGGCTCGAGGGCGATGATCACCTTCGCGAACTGACCCGAGCCACCCGTCTGCTTCTTGTGGGTGAACTCGAGCTTCTCCACCGGCTTGGTGATCGTCTCACGGTAGGCGACCTGCGGCTTGCCGACGTTCGCCTCGACCTTGAACTCGCGCCGCATGCGGTCGACGAGGATGTCGAGGTGCAGCTCGCCCATGCCACCGATGATGGTCTGGCCGGTCTGGTCGTCCAGCTTCACCGAGAAGGTCGGGTCCTCTTCGGCCAGACGCTGGATGGCGGTGCCCAGCTTCTCCTGGTCGGACTTGGTCTTGGGCTCGATGGAGACCTCGATGACCGGGTCCGGGAAGGTCATGGACTCCAGCACGATCTGGTTCTGCGGATCGCACAGGGTGTCGCCGGTGGTGGTGTCCTTCAGGCCGATGACGGCGTAGATGTGACCCGCCTGGGCCTCGCCGACCGGGTTCTCCTTGTTGGAGTGCATCTGGAACAGCTTGCCCAGACGCTCCTTCTTACCCTTGGTCGAGTTGATGACCTGGGCGCCGGAGTCGACCTTGCCCGAGTACACGCGCACGTAGGTCAGCTTGCCGAAGAACGGGTGCACGGCGATCTTGAACGCCAGCGCCGCGAACGGCTCGGTGACGCTCGCCTCGCGGTGGATGACCTCGTCCTCCTTGCCGGGGACGTGACCGTCGGTGCCGCCGTCGTCCAGCGGGGTCGGCAGGTAGTCGATGACGGCGTCGAGCATGGGCTGCACGCCCTTGTTCTTGAACGCCGAACCGCACAGGATCGGGTAGAGCTCGGAGTTGACCGTGAGCTTGCGGATCGCGCCCTTGATCTCCTCGATGGAGAGCTCTTCGCCGCCGAAGAACTTCTCCAGCAGCGCCTCGTCGGACTCGGCGACCGTCTCGAGCAGTTCCTGGCGGTACTGCTCGGCGCGCTCGGCGAGGTCGGCGGGGATCTCCTGGACCTCGTACTTCTCGCCGAGCTTGGTCTCGCCCTTCCAGACCTTGGCGTTCATCTCGACCAGGTCGACGATGCCCTCGAAGGTGTCCTCCGCGCCGATGGGCAGCTGGATGACCAGCGGCTTGGCGCCGAGACGATCCTTGATGGTCTGGACGGTGAAGTAGAAGTCCGCGCCCAGCTTGTCCATCTTGTTGACGAAGCAGATACGCGGCACGTTGTACTTGTCGGCCTGACGCCACACCTGCTCGGACTGGGGTTCGACGCCTTCTTTGCCATCGAAGACCGCGACCGCACCGTCGAGCACGCGCAGCGACCGCTCCACCTCGACGGTGAAGTCGACGTGGCCGGGGGTGTCGATGATGTTGATCTGGTTGTCGTTCCAGTAGCAGGTGGTAGCGGCGGAGGTGATGGTGATACCACGCTCCTGCTCCTGCTCCATCCAGTCCATCGTGGCCGCGCCGTCGTGGACCTCACCGATCTTGTAGGTGATACCGGTGTAGAAGAGGATGCGTTCGGTAGTGGTGGTCTTACCGGCATCGATGTGGGCCATGATGCCGATGTTGCGGACCTTGTTCAGGTCGGTGAGCACGTCCTGTGCCACGGAAATCTTCCCCGCTCTGCTTGTCGTAGATCAGTTGGGATCTTGGGTACGAGACCCTGTCGGGTCATCACTAGGTCAACGCCGGAAGCGGCACGGAAGTGCCTGGTCCGACTGTCTCGACGAGGCAGGAGGTTCCACCTCGCCGGCGACGGTCCGCCGCCGGCGTCGCAGGACGTTCCTGCCGTGTGCCTTCCCGAGCCGACACGAGCGACGGCCGGTCGGACATCACCAGCGGTAGTGCGCGAAGGCCCGGTTCGACTCGGCCATCTTGTGGGTGTCCTCACGCCGCTTGACCGAGGCGCCGAGGCCGTTGCTGGCATCGAGCAGCTCGTTGGCCAGACGCTCGACCATCGTCTTCTCACGACGGGCGCGCGAGAAGTTGACCAGCCAGCGCAGCGCGAGGGTGTTGGCGCGGCCGGGACGGACCTCGACCGGCACCTGGTAGGTGGCGCCGCCGACGCGGCGCGGCTTGACCTCGAGCGAGGGCTTGACGTTGTCGAGCGCGCGCTTGAGGGTGACGACCGGATCGGTGCCGGTCTTCTCGCGCGCCTGCTCGAGCGCGCCGTAGACGATCCGCTCGGCGGTGGACTTCTTGCCGTCCAGCAGGATCTTGTTGACCAGCTGAGTGACCAGCGGCGAACCGTAGACCGGGTCGTTGATCAACGGACGCTTGGGTGCGGGGCCCTTGCGTGGCATATCAGCTCTTCTCCTTCTTGGCGCCGTAGCGGCTGCGGGCCTGCTTGCGGTTCTTCACACCCTGGGTGTCGAGCGAGCCACGGATGATCTTGTAGCGGACACCGGGGAGGTCCTTCACACGACCGCCGCGCACGAGCACCATCGAGTGCTCCTGCAGGTTGTGGCCTTCGCCCGGGATGTAAGCCGTGACCTCGACCGCGCTGGTCAGGCGAACACGCGCGACCTTACGGAGCGCGGAGTTCGGCTTCTTCGGGGTCGTGGTGTACACGCGGGTGCACACCCCACGACGCTGCGGGCTCCCCTTGAGGGCCGCGGTCTTGGTCTTGGCGACCTTGTCACGGCGACCCTTGCGGACCAGCTGGTTGATGGTTGGCATAGACCGGCTTTCCTTGTTTCGTCTACTCGGCGTTGTCTAACTCGGTTGTCTAGAACTTCATGTCTGGGTCGGCCGCGGCGCGACGGCGTCCGGTGGAGCCGTCGTTCATGCCGCTGTCATCGAGCCTTCACCCGCACGTCCGACCCCCTTTCACGCGTCCCGAGGTCGGGCGTGTCGCGTGCCGGACAAGACCCACATTCTGGGCATGCCGGAGAGGTCGGCCGCTTTCGCTGGCTTACGTCAGAGCACGAAATTGCCCGCTAGCTTCCGGGCACAGCGATCCACGATACCCGCGGCCCTGAGACACGGTCAAAGCGGGGTCGTCACCGGGCCAGGTTCAGCGTGATCTCGACCAGCGTCTTGGCCGCGGCGCACGGATCGGGATGGGGCGAGCCCGCCCGGTAGTTGATCCACCAGCCCACCACGCCGGTGTCCGCGGCGCTCGCGCTGACACCGCACGAATCCGGATCGTTGGGTCTGCGCACCTCCAGTGCCAGCGCACCCTGCACCGAGATGCTGTTGGTGCTGTAGCCGAGTTTGTCGTTGTTGAGCCGCTCGTTGCGCAGGCTCCCGTTCTCGTACCAGTTCAACGTGATCATCCCGGTGGCCGCGCCCTCGAGATCCCACATGCAGACCGCGCCGAAGAACGAGTCCGCGACATAGGAGCCCTCGCCGCCCGCCGTCTCGGCGATCTTGTCGGGAGTGACCACGTCGCATTCGCGCAGCAACTTGTCGAACTTGGTGTTGATGCCGCCTTGGCCGCCCTCGCCCAGCGGGACCGCTTCGCCCTGGATCGTGCTGCCGCAGCCCGCGAGACCGCCCGCCAGCAACACACCGGCGGCCAGCGCGGCGAACGTGCGACGCGCCGCCGAACGGCGTGGCCGTGACACCGTCGTAGACCTCATCCCAGCCGCTGCACGGTCAGCTCGGCCAGCGCGCGACTGCGATCGCACGGATTGCCCGAGATCGTGGAATAGGAACCGTAGGAGGTCGACCACTCGAAGAAATCGTCCTCGAGTTGGACGGCCAGATCGCAGATCGTCCCGCTCGGGTCGAGCGCGGCGAAACCGGAACGCCCGCCGACGGTGATCTGCTCCGGCGGCCTGCCGTGCGTGGTCACCCAGGCGCGTTCGCGATCGATCGGGCTCCCCCGATAGGACGCGAAGGTCACACTGGCCGAACCCATTCCGGGTGCTTCCCAGTTGCAGCCGACGGCGTTCTTGAACACCCGCGAGATCTGGCTCAGCCCCGCGCGATCGCGGACCTCGTCGTCGGTGACGTGCCCGCATTCGCCGACGAAGGGCCCCGGCGGAACCACCTTGGGCACCGGCCGCGACGGCCCGTCGGCGGAATCGCCGCCCCCGCCCCCGCACGCGGTCAGGGCGAGCACACAGCTCAGCCCGGCGACCAACGCAGCCATGATCCGCATGCCGTGAACTCTACCCAGATCCCTCAGAGGTTGCCGCGAGTCGCCTGCTCGCGCTCGATGGCCTCGAACAGCGCGCGGAAATTGCCCTTGCCGAACCCGAGCGACCCGTGTCGCTCGATCAATTCGAAGAACACCGTGGGCCGGTCGCCGATCGGCCGGGTGAAGATCTGCAACAGGTAGCCGTCCTCGTCGCGGTCGACCAGGATGCCGCGCGAGCGCAGTTCCTCGACCGGCGCGCGCACCGCGCCGATGCGCGCGCGCAGGTCGGGATCGGCGTAGTAGGCGTCCGGGGTGGTCAGGAATTCCACGCCTTCGCGGCGCAGCGCGTCCACGGCGGCCACGATGTCGGCGGTGGCCAGCGCGATGTGCTGAACACCGGGGCCGCGATGGAATTCCAGGTATTCCTCGATCTGCGAACGCCGCCTGCCCAGCGCCGGTTCGTTGAGCGGGAGCTTCACCCGGTGGTTCCCGTTCGCCACGACCTTGCTCATCAGCGCCGAGTACTCGGTGGCGATGTCGTCGCCGACGAATTCGGCCATGTTCGCGAATCCCATGACCTCGCGGTAGAACTCGACCCAGCGATCCATCATCCCGAGTTCCACGTTGCCCACCACGTGATCGACGGCCTGGAACAGTCGGCGCGGCGCGTCCGGGCGCGTCCGGTGCGCGGATTCACGCGCCACGTAGCCGGGCAGGTACGGCCCGCGATAGCCGGAGCGGTCGACCAGGGTGTGTCTGGTCGCGCCGTAGACGGCCAGCGTCGCGGTCCGCACGGTGCCGAATCCGTCACTCGCCGAGGCGGGTTCGCGCAGGATCCGCGCGCCGCGTGATCGCGCCCGGTGCACGCAACGGTCCACGTCGGCGACCTCCAAGGCGATGTCGAGGACACCGTCGCCGTGCCGGTGGTGGTGCGCCGCCAGCGGACTGTCCGGATCGACGGCGCCGGTGATCACGAAACGCGCCGCGCCGCTGCGCAGCACGAACGCCTTGTGGTCGCGGTTGCCCGTCTCCGGACCGGAATAGGCGACCAACCGCATCCCGTAGGCGGATTGCAGGAACTGCGCGGTCTGGGTGGCGTTGCCCACCACCCACACCAGCGCGTCCCAGCCGATGACGGGAAACGGGTCGACGCCGAGGTCGTGGTCGACCAGGCCGACCAGGTCGCGCAATTCGCCGTCGGAGGGCACGTCGATCGTCATCGGTCCAGGAAATCGCGGGCGCACCGGCCGGGCAACCGCCGCGATTCCCGCTGGACACTGTGGTCGATCACGCCGGACGCGAGGCGCGGATGCTGGACAATTCGACTAGCAGTTCGCATCGTCGCGCACCCGACCGGGAGGGCCGCCATGTCCCGCACACCGCCGAAACTGGACGAACTCGATCTCGCGATCCTCACCGCGATGCACGACCACCAGAAGGCCGGAGTCCTGGAACTGTCCCGACGCACGAAGGTCGCCAGGGCCACGGTGCAGGCGCGGATCAGCCGGATGGAGGCCGCCGGGGTGATCGCCTCCTACGACCCGCAGATCGACGTCACCGCCGCCGGATTCGACGTGCAGGCGTTCGTCACCCTCGAGATCGCCCAAGGCGCGCTGGATCTGGTGACCGCCGAACTCGCGGCCATCCCCGGCGTGCTGGAGGCGTACGCGACCACCGGGTCCGGCGACGTGCTGTGCCGCATCGGCGCGGATTCGCACGCCGGCCTGCAAGCGGTGCTGCTCACCATCGACCGGACCACCTCGGTGACGCGCTCGCACAGCGTCGTCGTGCTGTCGACGGTGGTGGCCAGGCGGACGCTGCCGTTGCTGCGTACCTCCACCCCTACCCACACCAGCAAAGCGCCCGCCTACCGAGGCGGGCGGGCCGGCTGAGGGCGGGCCGGCCGCACCGGCCCGCCGACGGCGGTCAGCGCAGCGTGACGACGACCTTGCCGAGCGCGGTGCGATTGTCCAGCGAGGCCACGGCGGCCGCGGTCTGCTCGAGCGGATAGATCACCGGCGTGGGCGGGACGATCTCGCCGGAAGCCAGCAGCGGCTCCACCTCGGCCCACTGTTCCTGGAGGTAACCGGGGTTGCGCATCACCCACTCGCCCCACGCCGCGCCCGTCACCTCGACGTTGTTGAGCAGCAGTCGGTTCACCTTGACGGTGGGGATCTCCCCGCCGGTGAAGCCGACGACCAGCAGCCTGCCCGCGGGCGCGAGCGAGCGGATGCTGTCGGTGAAGCGGTCGCCGCCGACCGGGTCCAGCACGATGTCGACGCCTCGACCGCCGGTCAGCTCCTTGACCTTCGCCAACCACCCGTCGGTGAGCACGACGTCGGTCGCGCCCGCGGCCTCGGCGATGGCCGCCTTCTCCTCGGTGCTCACCACCGCGATCACCCGGCTCGCGCCGAACGCCTTGGCCATCCGCAGCGTCGAGGTGCCGATACCGCCCGCCGCGCCGTGCACGAGCACCGACTCGCCCTTGGCCAGTCTGCCGCGCGTGCGTAGGCAGAAGTGCACCGTCAGGTCGTTGAACACGATGCCGGCGCCCGCCTCCAACGAGATGTTGTCGGGCAGCTTGAACACCATCTGCGCGGGCGCGACGGCGACCTCGGCGATGGCGTTGCCGAGCATGGTCAGCGCGATCACCCGGTCACCGGGGGCCACGTGCGCGCCCGCGGGCGCTTCGCGCACCACGCCGGCGACCTCGCCACCCACCACGAAGGGCAGCTCGGGCTTCATCTGGTAGAGGCCCCGGGTCATCAACACGTCGGGAAAGGCCACCCCGGCCGCGTGCACGTCGATGACGACGCCGTCCGGGAAACCCGCGGGTTCCGGGATCTCGACGATCTCGATGGATTCGGGCCCTTCCAACTTGCTGACCTGGGCTGCGCGCATGTGCCGACCTCTCGTATCCACTCCGGTGACACGGTCCGTCACCGACGTCGAGACCAACATAACCGCCGGCCGTCCGCGGGGCGGCGATGCCTGTGGAACGCGGCCGTACCGACCCCTCCGGGCGGGCCCGTTTTGCTATGCTGACCGCGACTTTCAGTCGGGGAGAAGGGGGATCGGACAGATGGTTCAGGAAGGGCAATCCACCACCCTGCGGGTGGACCAGGACGGGCTGCGCGGCTTCGCGGACGCCCTGCGCGCGGGTTCCGGCCGGATCGGCACGCTCAACGCGGGCGATCTCCTCGCCGTCGCGAACGGCGCGCTACCGGGCACCGGGTTCGGCGATGTCGTCGGGCAGGCCACCGACGCCGTGAACAGGAGTCTCGCCCGCGTCGGCGAGCGGTTGAACCGGATCGCCGACAGCACCCAGAACGCCGCGAAGGTCTACGAAGTCGCCGAATCCGACTTCACGGGCAAGCTCGAGACGATCGGACTGTCGCTGCCATGACCCTGACCATCGATGACGTCGCGGGCTGGCAGCCCGCCCAGCTCACCGCCGCGGGCGGCGCGGCCCAGACCATGTCCACCGATCTGGACGCCGCCGTGCGCACGGCCGTCGACGCCACCAGCCGACTTGGAGTCGACAAGGTGTGGTCGGGGGTGGCCGCGACGGCGGCGAACACCCGCATGGGCACCGAGCAGGCCCGCGCTTCGGCGCTGAGCGCCGCGCTGCTCGAGTTGCACACCGCCTTCACCGCCCAGGTCGGCAACCTGGAGAACGCCAAATCCAAGGTGCTGAGCCTGCGCGCGGGCGCGGAGGCGGGCGGGCAGTGCTGGGCCGATCCGGGCAAACACGAACCGGGTTTCGAGGTCGCGCCCAACGGCGACGTCAGCGCCGACAAGCGGATCGCCTGGTACAAGGACAATCTCGGCGAACACGAGGCCGATCGGCTCGGCGATCAGGCGAAACTCGACGCCGCCCGCTGGCACACCGACCTGGTGAACGCCCTGGCCCAGGCCGAGGGCGTGGCCACCATCGCGCAGACCACGCTCGCCACCGCGGTGGGCAAGCTCAACGCGGCCTTCGACGGACTCGGCGACCCCTCGGCCGTGCCCGCGCCGACCACCCCCGCCGCCGCCACGCCGGTGGTCACCTCGGCGCCGTCCTCCTCGCGCCCCGCCTACACGCCCGCGTCGAGTTCGGGCTCGCACGGCAGGTCCACCGACTACGCCATGGGCGGCGGCGCGCTGTCGAGCGGATCGTCGAGCGCGCCGACCGGGCCGATGCCGACCGGCGACGTCGCCAAGTGGATCGAGGACGCCAAGAAGGTCCTCGTCGAGATGGGCTACGACGAGAAGGACATCGACGAGCGGGCCATCGCGATGATGATCCAGCACGAATCCGGTGGCAACCCGTACGCCGAGAACCGCTGGGACAGCAACTGGCTGGCCGGCCACCCGTCCAAGGGCATCATGCAGACCATCGACGGCACCTTCAACGCCTACAAGGCGCCGGGTCACGACGACATCTGGAACCCGGTGGACAACATCGTCGCGGCGGTGCGCTACTCCTTCGACCGGTACGGCTCGCTGGGCAATGTGCCCGGTGTGGCCGCGGTCAATTCCGGGGGCGCCTACCAGGGGTACTGAGCGTCGGTTCGTGATCGCTACGAGGCGAATGACCAGTTGCGTTCGGCCAGGGCCGCCCGGAGCTTTACCATGGCGGTGGGGCCGACGCCGTGCAGGGCGGCCACGTCGCGTCCGGTCCGGGTCGTCGGGTCGGAGAGGGTGGTGATACCGGCCGCGGCGAGGGCGCACCGGGCGGGTCCACTGAGTCCAGAGGGGAGATCGGAACCGTTCACGGCCGCCATACTGCCTGGTCGAGGCCATACCTGCGAGTAGAGATGGCTCGACGCGAGGGTGTGACGTAGGCCCCGTAAAGTCGTCTCACAACAGCACCGCAAGAAGAAACGCGGCACACCGTGCAGCGCGAGGAGCACCAGTGTCACTCGATCAGCCACTCGCCCCGCTTCCCCAGGAGGGCATGGGCTTTGCTTCGGCGTGGCCCGTCCGGGCTGGTGATGTGGACCCGTACGACCGCCTCCGGTTCGACAGCGTCGCCCGATATCTCCAGGATATCGCCTGGGAGCAGTTGCATCAGACCGCGCTGCATCGCACCGATCCGGTGTGGATCGTGCGCCGCACGGTCATCGACGTCGTCCGGCCGATCCAGTGGCCCGATCGGGTGCGGTTGCTGCGCTGGTGTTCGAGCATGTCGACCCGCTGGACCAATATGCGCGTGCGGATCACCAGCGGAAACGGCGGGCTGATCGAGACCGAGGGTTTCTGGATCAACATCAGCGAGACCAACAACATGCCCACCAGGATCAGCGACGAGGGCCTGTCCTACCTGGCGCAGACCACCCAGGAACATCGGCTGCGGTGGCGGCCGTACCTCACCGACGCCACCCCGCCGGAATCCGATATCGATATGCCGTTCCCGGTGCGCGCCACCGATATAGACCAGTACAACCACATCAACAACGCCTGCTACTGGCAGGCGGTGGAACAGTTCCTGGTCGAGTACCCGAAGCTGGTCGCCGGGCCGCATCGCGCCATCATCGAGTACGTCGCCCCCGTGCTGGCCCGGCAACACGTGACGGTTCGCAGCCGCTATGAACCCGGCGACCGTTCGGGCAGGCCGGTACTGCGCCTGTGGTTCGTGGTGGGCGGTGCGACGACCACGGTCGTGCGCATCATGCCACTGCCCTGAGCCCACTGCTTCGGCCGGATCGCACGGACCCGGCCGAAGTCGGGAACGTCAGCCGCGCGCGGCCTTGAGCAGGTCCTCGAGGGTGGTGAACTTGACCCGGGGACGCCCGCCCGCCTTGCCCGCGGCCTTCTCCGCCGCGTCGATCGCCTTCCACCCCGCACGGTTGACCACGTCGGCCTGCCGCTGCGACACGAGTTCCCGCAAGGCGGCGCGATCCCCGGTGGGGGCGGTCAACTTGCCCGCCATGAAGTCGGCGAGCAACTGCTCGACGGTCTCCTCGGAGTCGACGCGGTTGGAGCCGATGACGCCGCGTGGGCCGCGTTTGATCCAGCCGGAGACGTAGACGCCGGGGATGGGTGTGCCGTCGGTGTCGGTGACGCGTCCGTGGTGGTTGGGGACCACGCCGCGGGCATCGTCGAAGGGCAGGTCGGGGACGGGGGTGCCTTTGTAGCCGATCGAGCGCAGGACCAGGCCGGTGTCGAGGGTTTCGGTGTGGCCGGTGGGTTGGGCGGTGAGGTGTCCGTTGTCGTCGATGAGTTCGTTGTGGACGAATTCCAACGATTGGACTCGTTGCTCGCCGTGGATTCGGGTGGGTGAGGCCAGGTAGCGGAAGACGATGCGTTTGTTGTTCGGGTTGCGTGGCCCTGCGGCGTATTCCTGGGCGAGGGTGTATTTGAGTTTGAGGGAGGGTTCGATGTCGGGGTCGTCGAGCTGGGTTCGGG
>NZ_BAGG01000111.1 GCF_000308695.1 Nocardia takedensis NBRC 100417
GGCGGGCCACGACCTGGGTCGCGATCAGCGAGTTACCACCCAGATCGAAGAAATCGTCATCCAAACCCACCGGACGATCCCCCGCGATACCCAACACCTCCGCGAAGGTGTTCGCCACGATCTCCTCGATCGGCGTCGAGGGCGCACGGAACTCCCGCGCCTCGAACACCGGCTCCGGCAGAGCCCGACGATCCAGCTTCCCGTTCGGGCTCAACGGCATCGCCTCGAGCACCACGATCGCCGCAGGCACCATGTAGGAGGGCAGCAATCCGCTCAGGTGGGTACGCAGGGCGTCCACCTCGACCGTCGCACCTGCCACGGGCACCACGTAGGCGACCAACTGATCACCCGTACGCGCATCCGAACGCACCAACGCCACCGACTGCGCCACCGCATCATGCGAGGTCAACGCCGTCTCGATCTCACCGAGCTCGATACGCAGACCACGCACCTTCACCTGGAAATCCGTACGACCCAAATAGACGATCGCACCATCGGCCGACCTGGTCACCAAGTCACCCGTGCGATACATCCGCGAACCCTCGACCCCGTACGGGTCGGCCACGAAACGATCCGCCGTCAGATCGACACGACCGTAATAACCACGCGCCAACTGATCACCGGCCAGATACAACTCACCCGCCACACCCACCGGAACAGGATGCAAACGCGAATCGAGCACGTAAGCCCGCGCGTTCCACACCGGCAAACCGATCGGCACCGCACCCTCGACATCCACCGCCACCGGAGCATGCGTCGCGTGGACGGTGAACTCCGTCGGACCATACAAGTTGAACAGTTCCGCGTCACTGACCTTACGGATCGCCCTGACGGCATCGGCGGTGAACGCCTCACCCGCCACGAACAACGTCCGCAACGACGACAGAGCGTCCGCATCGGCCGTATCCACACTGCCCGCGAACACCGTCAACATCGACGGCACGAACGAAGTCATCGTCACCCGCTGCGCACGGATCACCTCCGCCAGATACTGCGGATCACGATGACCATCCGGACTCGCCACCACGATCCGACCACCCACCGACAACGGCGCGAACAACTCCCACACCGACACATCGAACGTCGCCGGAGTCTTGAACAACACCACATCATCAGCGGTGATGCCGTACTCGCCAC
>NZ_BAGG01000110.1 GCF_000308695.1 Nocardia takedensis NBRC 100417
CCCCGGTCGGCGAACAGGTCGACGCGCAGCAGCGGGGTCGCGCCGCTCGCGCGTACCCGACGCTGGTGGGCGAGGAAGACCAGCGCGAGCGCCGAGGCCAGCGCCACCGTCGCCGACCGAAGTCGGCGGCCAGCCGATCTCGGGCGCGCGGGTCAGGGGGTAGAGCAGGCCGAGCAGTGCGGGCGTCGCCAGCAGGATGCCGGTCGTGTCCAGGCGCACCGCGACGGCCGGGCCGTCCGCCGGCAGGCCGCGCCGCATCAGCGCCAGCGCGAGCAGCCCGAGCGGCACGTGCACCAGGAATACCGCGCGCCAACCGATTCCGAGCGGATCGGTCCCGAGCAGCACACCGGCGATCAGTGGCCCGGTGATCGCGGCGAGTCCGGCCGCGCCGCCGTAGAGGCCGAAGACCCGGGGGTGGCGGGACCGGTCGAAGGTGGACGCGATGACAGCCAGGGTCTGCGCGGACACCAGCGCGGCGCACAGCCCCTGCGCACCGCGCGCCGCGACCATCTCGGCGGTGCCGTGCGCCGCTGCCGACCACACCGCCGCCAGGATCAGGCCCGCCATCCCGGTCAGGTAGATCCGGCGTCGCCCGACGGTGTCGCCGAGGCGGGCGGCGGGCAGCAGACCGCAGGCGAAGGCCAGGCTGTAGGCCGAGGCGATGAGCAACTGGCCGGAGTCGCCCGCGCCGAGCCCAGCGGTGAGCGCGGGCAGCGCGGTGTTGACCATCGTCAGGTCCAGCATCTGGAGGAACACCGCGACCAAGCAGCCCGCCAGCACGGCGCGCGCCGCGCGGTCCCGGGGTCGCGGGTCGGCCGCGGTGAGCGCGGCCGAACCCGTCGCTGTCACGACAGCGCCTCGACCGCGGCGGTGAAATCACCTGTCCTGGTGACGGTGTCGAGGATCGAGGTGAGCACCGCCGCGTAGCGTTCGACCGAGTCGACCGCTTCGGCGGTCTCCGGGAAGAACAGCGTCGCGGTGGTGGCCTCCGGGAAGCGGTTGACCCACATGTAGACCTCGCTGGAGCTGACCCGGTTGGCGTACAGGCCGCCGTTGACCGTGCCGAACTGCGCCGCTCCCGCGATGCGGCGGGCGTCGAGGTAGGACACCATCGGGGCCGCCCACCCGGGCCGGGTCCGGATGCCCAGATGCGGCGGCGCGAGTTGCAGCACCCGGTGCAGCGAAACCCCGGCCAGGTCCTTGGCGCTGTCCACCGAGCGCTGCGCCGCGCCGACCACCCGGGAGAACGCGCCGCCCGCACCGGGTTCGATGTCGAAGGACACCGGCACCAGACTGGTGTACCAGCCCACCGAGGCCCCCTCACCCGGCGTGGTGCGGGTGTTGGCGGGCATCAGGCCGAAATACCAGTCCCGCCCGGCGAGTACGGCCTCGGTCAGCGCGACGGCGGCGAAGATCCCGCCGAGGAATCGGCCGCCGTGCGCCTCGCAGATCCGCTCGAAGCGCAGCGCCTGGGTCTCGGTCAGCAACGAGACGCTCAGATGGCCGCCGCGGCCGAAACCGGGTCCGGCCGCGCCCAGCGGCAAGGGGAACGACGGCACGTCGCCGCCGTTGCGCGTCAACAACTCCACCCAGCGTCGGATCGGCGGCGCGGCCAGGGTCAGCGCCGCGGTGTGCGCCCGCTCGCGGGCGCAGTAGCCGAGATGACCGTCGACGGGGGCCAGCACCGCCTCGGTCCCGGCGGCAGCGGCGGAATAGAGCGCGAACAGGTCCAGGAAGGTCACCGCCTGGGCGACGCCGTCGGTGTGCAGGTGGTCGACCACCGCGTAGACCGTGAAACTTCCCGGCCTGCTGATCATTCCGAAGGAGAAGCAGTTCCATTCCAGCGGTCCGGGGGTGATGTCCTGGATGTGCGCGCGCACGGATTCGGCGTCACGGAACACGCCGTGGTCGGTGGGCGTGAACCGGATGCGCTCGGCTTCGAGGACGTGCCGGGTGATCTGCCCGCCCGCCCCGACCGCGAACCAACTCGAGAAGGTGTCGTGCCTGCGCAGGAAGGCGTTGACGGCGGTGGTCATCGCCGCGTGGTCCGCGACGCCGGGCAGGTCGAAGGCCATCATGCACAACCGCGACCCCCGACCGGCCCGCGAGGCGTTGCGGTGGGCGGCGCGCAGGTACTCCTCCTGCTGGTGCGAGGGCGGCGCCGGGTGGGACGGGGCGGCGGCCGCCTCGGCCCGCGACCGCGGGGAGGCGGACCACGCGACGAGTGTGCCCGCCTCGGGATGCCACTCGTCGAAAAAACCGAATCCGATCACGGAATACCCTCGATTCATGCGTCAGGTGAACAAGAGTTAACGTCACCGGACCACTCGGAACCAGTTCTGTCGAACAATCTTGTGACCGCCCCCAGAGCGGTTTCGACGCCTGCTGGTCAACGGCCCAAACGCGCTGGGAAACCGTTGTCGCCCTTGCGGTCAGCGCCTAGTTTCGGACGCACGAGGACCCGACGGACGACAAGGGGAGTTCTTCGATGGTGTTCCAGCCGGTGGGGCGCGGCCGACGCGGAGTTCGGCATTCGACGGCGGTGGCCGCCATTCTGCTGGCGCTGTGGCCGGGCGCTGTCGTCGGACATGCGGCGCCACCGGTTCCGGTCGATCCGGAAATCACCTCGGTGCGCTTGGCCGGGGATATCTCGGCGACTTCGCCGGACGGTTCCTTCATCGCCGACATCGCGCGCGGAACGCAAGGGGAAATCGACCTCGGCGTCCATTCGGCGGCCATGGACAGTGTCATCCCGATCAAAGTGCTGCCCGCCCGCGACAGCACCCGGCCCGCGCCGACGCTGTACCTGTTGAACGGGGCCAGCGGCGGCGACGCGGGGTCGAGTTGGCTCGACCAGACCGACGTGCCCGAGTTCTTCGCCGACAAACACGTCAACATCGTCATCCCCATCGGCGGAGCAGGCAGCTACTTCACCGACTGGCTCCGACCCGACCCCGTCCTCGGACGCATGGCCTGGACCACCTTCCTCACCCACGAACTACCCCCCATCATCGACACCGCACTCCACACCACCAAAGCCAACGCCATCGCCGGCATCTCCATGGCCGCCACCAGCGTCTTCCAACTCGCCATCGCCGCACCCGGCCTCTACCGCGCCATCGGCTCCTACAGCGGCTGCATCCGCACCAGCGACCCCCTCGGCCAAGCCATGGTCGCCGCCGTCGTCGCCCGCTGGAACGGCGACGCGCTGAACATGTGGGGGCCGCCACAGGACCCGGCGTGGACGGTCAACGATCCTTTCGTCAACGCCGAGAAACTGCGCGGGACCACGATCTACGTCTCCACCGGCACCGGCATTCCCGGTCACCTGGACACCTTGCAGGCGGTGTCCGCCGATTCCACCCAGTTGACCTGGCAGCTGTTGATCGGCTCGCCCATGGAATGGGTGATCGCGGCCTGCACCGCGCAGTTGCGCGACCGGCTGTCCCAGTTGAATATTCCGGCCGTGGTCGACATGCGGCCGACCGGGACGCATTCCTGGGGTTATTGGGGGGAGGATCTGCACAAATCCTGGCCGGTTCTGGAAGCCGCGCTGCGGCGTTGACCCGCGCGAACCGCGCCCGATTCCCCGCGAATCGGGCGTTTTCGCTGTGTGACGGAATTGTGCAATATCCAGAATCGTCGCCGGCGCGGATTCGGCGACCGCCGTCCGCCTTAGCCTGGAACCATGTTGGATGGCGTCGGCTGGAGCGAGCTGATGATCTTGCTCGTGGCAGCACTCATAATTCTCGGACCGGAACGATTACCAGCCGCCGTGCGGTGGACCACCGATTCGCTGCGGCAGGCCCGCGATTATCTCGGCGGCGCGACGGCGCGCCTGCGCGAGGAAATAGGACCGGAGGTGGAGGAATTCCGCAAGCCGCTGGCGGAACTGCGCAGACTGCGCGGCATGACACCGCAGTCGGTGGTCTCCGCCCATCTGCTCGACGACGACGCCTCGCTGCGCGAGACCATCGACGCGGTGCGTGAGCTGATCGAGCCCGAACCCATCGACGTGTTCAACTTCGGGGTGATGGCGCCGCGCGGCGCGCAGGCGGCCGGTCTGCCCGCCCTCGACCCGGTGACCGAGGCCGCCCTCGCCGCCGAGACGCCGCGTCCCGCGCCCCCGCGCCCGGAGAAGCCGCCGATCGACCCCGACGCGACCTGACTACAGCCCGAACGAGACCGCCCGCGTCCTGCAGGACGCGGGCGGTCTCGGGTGCGGGGTCGGTCAGTTCCGTTCGCGCCTTCGGGATTCGGTGAGATCGACCTGGACGAATCGCGCGTTCGCCTCGACGGGGGCGGGCGGTTCCAGGGCGGCGGCGGTGTCGTCGGGCAGCGCCTCGAGCGCGGCCCGCGCGCGCCGCAGCCTGCGTCCGTCGTTGAAGCGCGCGTACTGCACCGCGAGCTCGAAGAGCACCGTCAGCGCGAAGGCCAGCGCGAGCATGGAGAACGGGTCCTGCGGGGTGACGATCGCGGCGAAGACGAACAGCCCGAACACGATCCCGCGCCGCCACCGCTTCAACCGTTCGTAGCTGAGCACTCCCGCCGCGTTGAGGGCCGCCACCAGCACCGGGGTCTCGAAGCTGACGCCGAACACGACCAGCAACTGGATCAGGAAGCCGAAGTACTGGCTGCCGCTGAGCGCGGTGATCTGCGCGTTGTCGCCGATGGTGAGCAGGAAGGCCAAGGCGTGCGCGAGCACCAGGTAGGCCAGCACCGCGCCGAGGACGAACAGCACACTGCCCGTGCCGACGAACCCGACCGAGTAGCGGCGTTCCCTGCGGCGCAGCGCCGGGGTGATGAAAGCCCACAGTTGGTAGAGCCAGATCGGCGCGGCCAGGACGACGCCCGCGGTGAAGCCCACCTGCACCCGCAGCATGAACTGCTCGAACGGCGCGGTGGCCAGCAGGCGGCACGCGCCGTCCGGGCTCAGCGCGGCCCGCGCGCTCGGCGGCAGCGCGCAGTAGGGCCGCAACAGCAACTCGCCCAGACTGGGCAGGCCGAACACCGGGTAGGCGTACCAGAGGAAGCCGAGCACCGCCGTGATCGCCACGGCGGCCAGGGATTTCAGCAGCCGGGCGCGCAGTTCGCGCAGGTGGGCCACCAGCGGCATGGTGCCGCGCGGATTGGCCCTGCGTCTTCCGAGTCGCAGATCTGTCGTTCGCATGATGGCCTCGTCATCGAGTACCGCGTACGGCGCGGTGATACCGCAGGGCTCGAATAATGTTAGCAGAGAACAGCATTCGACAGACCGACAATCACCAGGCGGTGTCGTCCATCCGCATCAGGTCCAGGTCCAGGGCGGCCAGCACCGCACGGACACCCGAGAGCAGCGGTAGTCGATTGCGCGCGAACCAGGAGGCGACGGTCACCTTCCCGGTGTAGAAGGCGATATCGGTCTCGGTCGGGTCGCCCGCCAGCGCCGCGAGCGCCACCTCGGCCTGGACCAGCAGTCGCCAGCCGATCACCAGATCGCCGAAGGCGTGCAGGAATCGCACGCTCGCCAACCCGACCTTGTAGATCTGCTCCGGATCGGTCACCGAGGCCGCGAGGTATTCGCCCAGATCCGCCAGCATCGCCCGCACGTCCGCGGCGGCGACGCCCAACAGCGCGCGATCGGCGTCGAGGTCGCCGCCGACGTTGTGCACGCAGGCATCGACCAGGCCCAGCACGTGCTCGAAGGCCGCGCCCTTGTCGCGCACGATCTTGCGGAACAGGAAATCCTGGGACTGGATGGCCGTGGTGCCCTCGTAGAGCGAGTCGATCTTCAGATCGCGCACGTACTGTTCGATCGGATGGTCGAGCAGATAGCCCGACCCGCCGAAGACCTGGAGGGTCTCGGTGATGATCTCGTAGGCGCGTTCGGAGCCGACGCCTTTGACCACCGGCAGCAGCAGATCGTTGACCCGCGCGGCGAATTCACCGTCCACCCCGAAGGCCGCCGATGCCAGCGCCTCGTCCTGGTAGGCGGCACAGTACAGGTAGAGCGCCCGCAACCCTTCGGCGTAGGACTTCTGCAACGCCAGGCTCCGGCGCACGTCGGGGTGGCGGATGATCGGCACCCGCGGCGCCTGCTTGTCGAAGGTCCGCGTCAGGTCCGCGCCCTGTACGCGGGTGCGCGCGTAGTCCAGAGCGTGCAGGTAGCCGCTGGACAGCGTGCCGGTCGCCATGGCGCCCACGCCCATGCGCGCGTTCTCGATCGCCTTGAACATCTGGGCGATCCCGTCGTGCACCTCACCGACCAGGTAGCCCACCGCGGGCCCGTCCGCGCCGAAGCTCAGTTCGCAGGTGGGCGAGGATCTGATGCCCATCTTGTGTTCCAGTCCGGTGACCCGCACGCCGTTGCGCTCGCCCAGGACCATGGTCCGGGTGTCGAACAGGCGGTCGGGTACGACGAACAGCGACAGCCCCTTGGTGCCCGCGGCGCGGCCGACAGGGCGGGCCAACGTGAGATGCAGGATGTTCTCGGCGGTCTCGCCGACGTCGCCGCCGGAGATGAACCGCTTGACGCCCTCGAGGTGCCAGGTCCCGTCGTCCTGGCGCACCGCCCTGGTGCGGGCCATGCCGACATCGGAGCCCGCCTCGGGTTCGGTGAGCACCATCGTGCCCGCCCAGCGCCGCTCCCAGGCGTGCCGGGCCCAGCGGCGCTGCTCCTCGGTGCCCTCGGTGAACAGGACCGTGTGCATGAGCGGTCCGAGATTGTAGAAGTGCGCGGCCGGATTGGCCGAGATCACCAGTTCCTGGACGCACCAGCGCAGCGGTGCGGGCGCGGCCACCCCGCCCATGGCTTCGGGCATGCCGATCGCCGACCACCCCGCGTCGTTGATCGCGGCCACCGTCCGGCGCAGCGGTTCGGGCACCGAGATCCGTTGGGTCGCGGGGTCGAAGGTGACCGGGTTGCGGTCGGCGTGCTCGAAGGAGGCCGCGATCGGCCCTCGCGCCAGGCGCAGCACCTCGGCGAGGATGCCGCGCGCGGTGTCGGCGTCCAGGTCGCCGTAGACGCCGTCGTCGAGCAGCGCGTCGAGTCCCAGCACCTCGAACAGGTTGAACTCCATGTCGCGGAGTCCGGCGCGGAAATGGGTCATCAGTGTCTCCCGGTGGCGTGGCCGATGTGCTGCGCGGACCCGCCGATCCGCGCGCTGTCGGCGCCGATGAGTCGGCGCAGGAAAGCTTCCTGCGCGCGGCGGCCACGCGCGGCGGCGCGGGCCATCCCGCCGGGCAGCGCGCGCGCCAGGACGCAGGCCGCCAGGTTGACCGGGATTCGCAGCAGGGGGTACCAGGGCAGGGTGAAGCGCGGCAGGCCGAGGTGGCGCATCGCGGCGGGGCCGAGGAAGACGCCCGCCACCGACAGGTGCTGGGCGCGGGCGATCCGCCCGCGCAGCCACGCCAGGTTCGGGTAGTGCCAGTGCAGCGGGTCGTCGGCCATGGGCACGGCCAACTGCCGGGTGGTCTCGTCGGGATCGGTGATGGCCGCGAGGCTGTGGTACAGGATGCGCACCCCGTCACGGAAGCCGGTGGGCAGCAGACGATCCTCGACGCCGATCAGCCAGCCGACGTAGCGGGTCAGGTGGGCGGCGGCGTCCAGGTCGCGCGGGGTGGCGACCAGTCCGAGCGCGAGTCCCCCCGCGAAGGGCGCGATGAGCGCGCCGACCAGGGTGGCGGCCATATCGGTCTGGTTGATCGGCAGACCCCACCGATCGGCCTGCCAGTCCGGCATGGCCGAGACGTGCCTGCGCACCATCGCGTGGATGAACCGGACCTGCACCGTGGAGCGGAAACCGCGCCCGCCCGGCGCCATTCCGCCGTCGGAGGTGACGTCCAACGCCCATTGCAGGGTTTCGGCGAACCGCTTGGCGGGCCCTTTCTCCAGGGCTCCGGTGCGCAGCAGCGTCTTGTTGAACCCCGAGGCGAGGTAGCCGCCGAGGAAGGACACGTCGCGGGCGATGTAGAGGCCGTCGGCCCCGCCCAACTGGAAGACGCGTTCGGCGCGGGCGATCTTGTCCCGGTCCAGCCAGGGCGGCGGCGTCTCGACGCGGACGAAGAACTCGCGCAACGGTTCCGGCGCTTCGGGCACCGAGTCGATGCCCGACCGCAGCGCTCGCTCGAACAGCGGGCGCGTGGCGGCCATCCCCTCCCGGTACATCCAGTCGACCAGTTCGTCCATCGGCCCGTCGCCGACGACCAGCGCCGCGCCGAGCGCGTCCCACTGCGTCGAACGGGGGGCGCGCAGACCGAGCAGCAAGGCGAACGGGCGCAGTCCCGGGACGCGGCGCGGGGCGTCGGGATGACGGAGCGGAACAGGATCGACCGTTTTCATGCACCGAAGATACCGAGGTTGTTACATTGCGTCAACGCTGGGAGATCGCCCGGCAGATACGCAATTATGTTAGTGAGGATTCACTAGTATGATGACGATGAGGACGCCCCGAGGACGCACGAATCGCCAGTCGAGTGGTCACCTCGAACAGGCAATGTCCTGGGCTTTACCGGAAAAGTTACACAGTCGAGGCGATTCCGGCCCGCGAACCCCACTCCATAAGTTACTGTTTATTCACCTGTGAATGAACCCGGAGTACACATATGCCGCAGCGTCGCGACCCCTTCGTCTCTTTCCGGCACAGCTCTGGCGTCCTCGTCCGGACGCTGCCGGAGGCATTCCAGGCCACCGCGGCGGCGGAGCCCGACGCCGTCGCGCTGCGCAGCTTCGAAACCGAACGCGAATACACCTGGCAGCAGTACGCGTCCGCGGTCGAACGCATCGCGGCCGGCCTCGCGGCGCTGTCGGTGAACCGCGGCCAGACCGTGGCGCTGCTGCTGACCAACCGGCCCGAATTCCACTTGGTCGACACGGCCGCGCTGCACCTGGGCGCGACGCCGTTCTCCATCTACAACACGCTGCCGCCCGAGCAGATCGCCTACATCTGCACCAACGCGGCCAACCGGGTCGTGGTCACCGAACAGCGCTTCCTGCCCCTGGTGCGGCGCACCGGGATCGAGTTCGCCCACATCGTCTGCGTCGACGGCCCCGCCCCCGGCGCGCTCAGCCTCAACCATCTGATGAAGTTACGCCCGCGCGGCTTCGATTTCGAGAGCACTTGGGCCCGGGTACAGCCCGACGACCTCGCCACCCTCACCTACACCTCGGGCACCACCGGTCTGCCCAAAGGCGTGGAGCTGACCCATTCCAACGTGCTGGCCCAGTTGGTCGGCCTCGGCGACCCGCTGCCCGCCGACTTCACCGACCGGATCGTCTCCTACCTCCCGGCCGCCCACATCGCCGACCGGATCACCGCGCACTACGCGAGCATGGTGCGCGGCATCCAGGTCACCTCGATCGGCGACCCCAGCGGGATGGCGGGTGCGCTGATCAGCGTGCGGCCGACCATCGTGTTCGGCGTGCCGCGCATCTGGCAGAAGGCCCAGGCCGCGGTGCAGGCCAAACTGGCCTCCGCCCCGCCCAGCGCCAAGACCCGCCTGGCCCACTGGGCGCTGCGGATGGCCGAACAGCGGGCGACCGTCGAACTCGACAGCAGGCGGCCCGGTTTCGGCCTGCGCCTGCGTCACCGGATCGCCGACGCCCTGGTGCTGTCGAAGATCCGGGCGGGCATGGGCCTGGACAAACTGCGCTTCGCGGCCTCGGGCGCCGCGCCGATCCCCGTGGAGACGCTGCGCTTCTTCTACGGTCTGGGTATCCCGCTGACCGAGGTCTGGGGGCTGTCGGAGGCCGCCGGGGTCAGCACCACGACCACCCTGCCCGGTCCCGCCCTCGGCTCGGTCGGCAAACCGATCCGCGGCGCGGAGGTGAAACTGGCCGCCGACGGCGAGATCCTGGTCCGCGGGCCGATGGTGATGCGCGGGTACTATCGCGACCCGCGCCGCACCGAGACCGCCTTCGAGGGCACCGACTGGCTGCTCACCGGTGACGTCGGCACCGTCGACCACAACGGCAACCTGCACGTCATCGGCCGCAAGTCGGAGATGATCATCAACGACGCGGGCAAGAACATCGCGCCCAACGCGGTGGAGAACGCGGTCAAGGCGGTCTCGTTCCTCATCGGCAACGTCATGGTGATCGGCGAGGGACGGCCCTACCTGACCGCGCTGATCACCTTGGACGCGTTGGCCATCGCCGCCGACGCGGAGGCCAACGGCGTCGTCGCCGCCGATATCGCGATCCTGGTGGCGCGTCCGCGCATCCGCGAACTGGTCACCGAGGCGGTGGTCAAGGGCAACACGACGGTCTCGCGCCCGGAGCAGATCAAGCGCTTCCTGCTGCTGGATCACGTGTGGGAGCCGGGCGGCCCCGAACTCACCCCGAAGATGTCGTTGCGCCGCAACGTGATCGCGCGCCGCTACGCCGGGGTCATCGACGGGCTCTACGCCGACCCGCTCGGGCCGGGCGTGGTCGACCTGTCGCCGCGTCGCAAGCCCCTCGACGCCCCGTCCAAACACCACTAAGTTAGCCCGTATTCACTACTTCCCGAATCCGCACCTGTGAGGAGGCTCCCGGTGGGCCAAACCCTGGACGAGTCCGCCGCGCGCGGCAGCGCCCGCACCGCACGACGGTTGGCGGCGATGCTGTTCGGCATCGGCGTCCTGCACTTCGTCGCGCCCGCGCCGTTCGACTCGGTGATCCCCAAGCAACTGCCCGGCCGCCCGCGTCTGTACACCCACGGTTCCGGCGTGGCCGAACTCGTGGTGGCCGCCGCGCTGGTCACCCCGCGCACCCGTCGACTCGGCGGCAGGCTGGCCGAATGGCTGTTCATCGCCGTCTATCCGGCCAATATCCAGATGGCCGTGGACTGGGTGCGCAACGACCAACTGCCCGCACCGCTCAAGGCCGCCGCACTCGCGCGCCTGCCGCTGCAACTGCCGATGGTGCTGGCCGCCCGCAAGGTGCGCCGCGGCGCGGCCTGAGACACGCCGCGTGCCCGGTCCCGGAATTCCGGGGCCGGGCACTTCGCGGTTCGCTCAGCCGACGCCCTTCGGGTTGGCGCGATCCATGAATCCGAACAGATATCCGGCGACGCGGCGCATCTGGATCTCCTCCGCGCCCTCGGTGATCCGATAACGGCGGTGGTGGCGGTAGATGTGCTCGAAAGGCACGTGCCGCGAATAGCCGAGACCGCCGAACACCTGCATGGCGCGATCGGCCGCCTCGCAGCACAGCCGATTGGCCCAGTAATTGCACATCGACACCTGCTCGGAGGCCGAGAACGTGCCGTTGCGGTCCATCGACCACGCGGTCTTGTGGATCAACGTCCGCAGCATCTCGCACTGGGTGTGCAATTCCACCAGCGGGAACTGGATGGCCTGATTGCGGGCCAGCGGAACGCCGAACGGTTTGCGCGTCTTGGCGTAGGCGACGGCTTGATCGATGCAGAACTGCGCCGCGCCCAGACTCGACGCCGCCTGCCGGATGCGGTTCTCGTTGAAGAAATGCTGGACCACCGCCAGGCCGCGCCCGACCTCGCCGAACACCGCCGATTCCGGGACACGCACGTCGGTCAGTGAGATCCGGGCGTGATCGGTGGGCATGTTGAAGGTCCAGAGATATTCCTCGACCTTGAATCCGGGGGCGTCCGTCGGCACCAGGAACGCCGTGATCCCGGTGCTGTCGCCCGCGTTCCCGGAGGTGCGGGCGAAGATGAGATCGGCGGCCGCGACGTGGATTCCGGTGTTCCAGGTCTTCGCGCCGTTGATGACCCAGTCCCCGCCGTCGCGCACGGCCGTGGTCTCCATGTGGGTGGCGTCGGAACCGTGGTCGGGTTCGGTGATGCCGAAGGCGAACATCGTCCGACCGGCCGCGAGATCCTCCAGCCATTCCTCGCGCTGGGCCTGCGACCCGTATTCCAGCATGAGCAGCAAACCGACGTTGTTGCCGACGATGGCGTGCTCGTTCTGCAAGTCGCAGTGCAGGCCGAGACCGCGTTTGGCCAGATGTTCGCGGATGACGGCCATACCGAGATTGGTGCCGTCGCGGCCGCCGTATTCGGCCGGAAAGGGATAGCGCAGATGCCCCGCCGCGTCCGCGCGCCGACGCGTCTCGGCGAGCAGTTCCTCCCATTCGGCATTCGGCAGACCGCCGCGTTCCCAGTCAGTACGGGCGTCCTCGCGGCGGTGGTCGAAGAATCGGATGTTGTCGTCGGCCAGTTCGAGCGGGCGGATCTCCGCGTCGATGAAATCGTCCAACTCGCCGAGGTATTCGACCAGGTCCGCGGGCAACTCGAAATCCATGGACATCTCCTATGATGCGCTCGGCCGGATCTGCATGAGCAGATCCCATTCGATTTCCGATACCCGACGGCCGCTGGCGGCCATCACGATATCGCGGGTCTGTCCCGAGGTGTAGGCGGCGGCCTGACCGGCGAGCAGAACTCCCCACGCCAAGGTCGCCGCGGTCTTCCACCAGCGGAAACGTTCGAGGTCGAAAACTCCGCCCGCGTTCTCGTAGGCGGCGACGAATTCGGCGCGATCGACCAGTCCGCCGAATTCCTTCGCGTCCGCGCCGAAGCGCCACATGCGCAGCATCGGCCAGGCCAGATCGCGCATCGGGTCGCCGTGGTTCTGCGCGCCCTCCCAGTCCAGGATCGAGCGCAGCCCTTCGGGTCCGACGACGATATTGCCCACCCGTAGATCGGTGTGCACGATCGCGCGTCGCGCGGGCGGGGCGGGGACGCGGCGTTCGATCGAGCGCAGCGCGTGGCGCACCACCGGGCGATCCCACAGCAGGCCCCGCACGCCGCGGCCGATCTCCTCGAGCACGGCGGCGGCCGGATCGTCCCCCGGCGCGCCGGGCAAACCGTCGGGAGCCAGCGCGGGGTCGACGGCGTGCAGTCCGGCCATCGCCGCGCCGATCTGCGCGGCGACCTTGCCCGCGGTGCCCTCGGCCTCGATCAGGCGCAGCACCCGGCGCGGCACGGTCTCGCCCGCGATGCGCTCGGAGACCAGGAACGGCGCGCCGAGCACCGCGCGGTCGACGCAGCAGGCCACCACCCGCGGGGTGGGAACGCCCTGGGCGCGCACGGTTTCGCGGACCGCGCCCTCCACCTCGATGGGCATCAGTTCGACCTCGGCGGGCACGATGGTGGCGACCAGGGGCAGCGTCCGGCCGTCGTGGACGGCGTCGAAGGAGACGTTGCGCCGCCGGGCGCCCGCCGAGAGCGCGGTGACCGCGCCGATCTCGACCGTGCCGCCCAGTTCCGCGCCGAGGAACGCGGCCATCCCCGCGGCGAAGTCGGCCCCGCTCACTCGTTCTCCCACGCGTCGTATCCGGGTTTGGCCACGGCCAGGTCGCGCCGGACCTCGTCCACGAGGGCCAGCCAGCCCGCGAGATCGAGGACGTCGTCCGCGACGACCGAGCTATCTGTTACCGACGGTTCTCCAGGGGCGGGCAGCGCCTCCCACTCCCGGCGCAGGATGCGCGCGATGTTCGCGCCGACCCGGGCCGAGTGCCGCAGGCCCTCCGGCAGTTCCGGCAGGAGTCTCTGCTCGAGCAGTTCCGCCAGCGCCGTGAGCAATTCCGGTGCTGACGGGCGGTATTGGGACATACTCGACCCTCTCGGCGACGTCATTGTGCCCTGGCGACACTATCCGGCGGTCCCACGGAGCGAAAGCCGGAATATGTTAACGCCAATTCACCTGATGCTATACCCTGCCGGATAGGCTGGACCCGCTCGGGCAGGTCCGTCCCAGACACGAGCTGGTTCGTCGTCCGACTCGACCGGAGGTTTACTCGGTGAACGCACACAAGCCGTCCCCGCGCCAGGCGCTGCGGTCGGTGACCGACGCCGTCGCCGCCGCGACGGTGCTCAGCAAACGCGGCATGATCGAGTTCTCGAAGCCGCGCGAGATCCTGCGCACCGTGCGCGACTCCGAGGTCTACGGCCCGTTCGTCACGGTGCTGGCCAGCGGCGCGCGACGCTTCGGCTCGGCCCGCGCCATCATCGACGAGCGCGGCGCGCTGAGCTTCACCGACCTCGACGAGCAGTCCAACGCGCTGGCCCGCGGGCTGGCCGACCGCGGCCTCGGCCCCGGCTCGGTGATCGCCGCGCTGTGCCGCGACCACCGCGGCATGGTGCTCACCCTGCTCGGCGCGGGCAAACTCGGCGCGCGGGTCGTGCTGATGAACACCGGTTTCGCCAAACCGCAACTCGCCGACGTCGCCGCGCGCGAGAAGGTCGGCGCGATCCTGCTCGACAGCGAGTTCCTCGACCTGCTCGGCGAGATCCCCGACACCGTCCCGCGCATCCTGACCTGGGTCGACGAGAAGGACGGGGTCGACCCCGCGACCCCCACCGTAGACGCGCTGGTGGCCGCCAACGCCACCGCGCCGCTGCCCGCCCCGGCCAAACCCGGCGGCACCGTCATCCTGACCAGCGGCACCACCGGAACGCCCAAGGGCGCGCCCCGCGACAAGGTCTCCCCGCTGACCTCCGCACAGTTCCTCGACCGAATCCCGTTGCCGCGCAACGACACCATCGTGATGGCCGCGCCGATCTTCCACGGCACCGGCCTGTCCCAGTTCACCCTCGGCCTCGGCCTGGGCAACACCGTGGTGTTCCAGCAGCGCCGCTTCGACGCCGAACGCACGCTGGCCGCGATCGCCGAACACCGCGCCGCCACCCTGGTCCTGGTGCCGACGATGCTGCAACGCATCGTCGACCTGCCCGCCGAGGTGCTGGCCCGCTACGACACCTCCTCGCTGAAGGTGCTCTTCGCCGCGGGCTCCTCGATCTCGCCCGATCTGAGCAAGCGCACGGCGGAGGTCTTCGGCGACGTGCTCTACAACCTCTACGCCTCCACCGAGGTCGCGGTGGCCGCGGTCGCGACGCCGCAGGACATGCGCGAGGCGCCGGGCACCGTCGGCCGCCCGCCGGTCGGCTGCCGCGTCGCCCTCTACGACGAGAAGCGCCGGCGCATCACCGAACCCGGCGTGATCGGCACCATCTTCGTCTCCAGCGGACTGAGTTTCGCAGGCTACACCGACGGCCGCACCAAGGAGACGGTCGACGGGTTGATGTCCAGCGGCGACGTGGGCCATTTCGACGCCGAGGGCAGGCTGTTCATCGACGGCCGCGACGACGAGATGATCGTCTCCGGCGGCGAGAACGTCTACCCGCTCGAGGTCGAGAACCTGCTGGTCGACCGTGCCGACATTCTCGAGGCGGCCGTGATCGGCGTCGAGGACCGCGATTTCGGCAAACGGCTGCGCGCCTTCGTCGTGGCGGCCGAGGACGCCCAACTCGACCCGCAGGAGATCAAGGACTACGTCAAGGCGCAGTTGGCCCGGCACAAGGTGCCGCGCGATGTGATCTTCCTGCCGGAACTGCCGCGCAACGCAACCGGAAAACTGCTGCGCAGGCAGTTGCAGGAGTATCAGGAGCCGACGGCCTGAGCCTCAGGGCAGCACGCCGACCGTGACCGCGGTCGGCGTGCTCAGCGGACCCTCGATCACGATGATCATGGTCGAGCCCTCGGTGTTCGCCGCGTCGCGGGCCAGCCGCGTGATCGTCTGCCCGAGAGAGTGTTTCGCCTCCGGGGTGAAGCTCGGCGGCAACTGGGCCAGCACCGGCCCCACCTCCCCCACGGCGAGCGCGGACGCCTCGGCGGAGGTCAGGGTGAGGGTCAGGGCCGAGTCCGAGCCGCCGATGGTCGCGGCCGTCGCGGTACCGGCCGACCAACCGGCGCCGACGAGGGCGGCCGTCACCGCGAGCGCCGAGAGCACGGCGAGCCGTGCGACGCGCGGCGACGAGGTACGGGGCCGTGTCCGATGGGGCTGTGTCCTACCGAGCTGGGTCCTACCGAGCTGAGTCCTACCGAGCTGGGTCCTACCGAGCTGAGGCATACGGCTACTCCCGGATTCGTGGGTGCGCGCGAACGCCGGGCGCGTCCGGGTCGCACACCTCGCATTCGGTGCCGCGCCCGCTCGCGGATCGATCCGGATCACCGCGCGGACCGATCGAACCCATGCCCGACCGATCCGCCCGCACCCTGGATGTCACCGGCCAACCCGCGGGCCGCGCGGTATCGACCCGCCGAACTGGTCGCGGCGGGCTTCCCCTGTCGGCCCGACCCGCAGGCCGCGCGGTATCGACCCGCCCCGAACACGCGGCGCGCCCCGACCGCGCCACCTCGACTCACGGATGCGCGATCCTCGACTCACTGATCGCGCGGCCTCGCCCCACCCGGCCGCGCGGCCTCAACCCACCGGTTGCGCGGTATTCGGCGGGGTGTAGACGGCGGCACCGGTGACCAACGGCAGGTCCAGGGTGGTGCGGATGCCGGGCGCGGCGGCCACGACCGCGGGCACCGCGTTGACGATGCGTCCGGCGGCGGCCAGGATCGCGGCGTAGTTGTGGTCCCCCGCGCGACTGGTCGGGCAGATGTCCACGACGTAGGACGGTTCGCCGGTGATCTCCACGCGGTAGGAGCCGCCGGGCTGGGCGGGCTGCGGCCATTCGGGGCACAGGTCCTCGCGCAACCGGGTGACGTGCTCCACCACGATGGCGGGGTGTCCGGCCACCATGCCGCGCACCTCGAAGCGCAGCGCGACCACGCCGCCGACGGGGACGGTGCCCACCGCGATGTCGAATTCCTCGGTGGCGGCGACCCGTTCGTAGCTGTCGG
This sequence comes from Nocardia takedensis NBRC 100417, assembly GCF_000308695.1. Classification (GTDB taxonomy): domain Bacteria; phylum Actinomycetota; class Actinomycetes; order Mycobacteriales; family Mycobacteriaceae; genus Nocardia; species Nocardia takedensis. Next base: position 16,633 of record NZ_BAGG01000110.1, read on the forward strand.
TGATCTCGTCGACCTCGATGCCGAGTCCGGCCGCCAACTGCCGGATCGCGGTGCCCCAGGCGATGGCCAGCACGCCCGGTTGCAGCAGCATCGGCACCTCCTCGATCGGCCTGCCGAAGCCCATGACGTCGTACATGACGGTGGAGCCGTCGTAGGTGGCGTAGTCGGCGATCTCCATGCAGCGCACCTGTTCGACGCGTTGACAGGTGCTCGCGACGGCCAGCGGGATGAGGTCGGTGGCGAAGCCCGGGTCCACGCCGGTCACGAAGATGCTCGCGCCGGTCTTCTCGGCCGCGGCCTGGATCGGGGCGAAGAACTTGGCGGGCAGCACCTTCCACGGGTATTGCAGCAGGCCGGGCGCGGAGCCGACCACGTTCACACCCGCCTCGAGGATGCGGCGGCAGTCCTCGAGCGCCTCGTGCAGTCGGGTGTCGCCCATCGCGCAGTACACGACGCAGTCGGGGCGGGTGGCCAGCAGCGCGTCGAGGTCACCGACAGCGGTGATACCGGTGGTGAGGTCGAGTCCGGCCAGTTCGCCCGCGTCCCGGCCCACCTTGGACTCGGTCGAGACGCAGACACCGGTCAGTTCCAGCGCCGGGTTGCCGATGATGCCGGCCAGCGCCAACTTGCCGACATTGCCGGTGCCGACATGGGCTACACGGACAGACATGCGGTTCTCCTCCTGGGACGTGGTTCCGCGGCGGGCCATTCCACCGGCCATCACTCCAGACAACTGTCTAGAACACGTTCCAGTTCGTATGCTAGCGTGACGAGCATGGGACGTGTAGACGGCAAGGTCGCCCTCATCAGCGGTGGCTCACAGGGTATGGGCGCGGCGCACGCGCGCCTGCTGGTCGCGGAGGGCGCGCGCGTCGTGCTCGGCGACATCCTCGACGACGAGGGCAAAGCACTGGCCGAATCGCTCGGCGACGCGGCGCGCTACGTGCACCTCGACGTCTCCGACCCCGACCAGTGGACGGCCGCGGTGGCAACGGCCGTCGACACGTTCGGCAAGCTCGACGTCCTGGTCAACAACGCGGGCATCGTCAACGGCGGCCCGCTCGGACGCTTCGACCTCGACAAGTGGCGCAGGATCATCGACGTCAACCTGACCGGCACCTTCCTGGGCATGCGCGCGGTCGTCGACCCGATGATCGCCGCGGGCGGCGGGTCGATCATCAACGTCTCCTCCATCGAGGGACTGCGCGGCGCGCCCTGGGCGCACGGCTACGTCGCCTCCAAGTGGGCGGTGCGCGGCCTGGCCAAATCCGCCGCCCTGGAACTGGCCCCGCACAAGATCCGGGTCAATTCGCTGCACCCGGGCCTGATCCGCACGCCCATGACCGAGAACATCCCCGACGACCTGGTGACCATCCCGCTCGGACGGCCCGCCGCGTCCGAGGAGGTCGCGACCTTCGTGCTGTTCCTGGCCTCGGACGAGTCCTCCTACGCCACCGGGTCGGAGTTCGTCGTGGACGGCGGCTTGGTCGCGGCGGTCCCGCACAAGACGTCCTGATCGGCCCCCGCCCGGCGTCGCGCGGCGCTGTGGCGGGCGCCACTCCCTGTTTCGATCGGCATGGCCCCGGGAACACGACTGCGGGGCAAACCGAACGCTGGGAGAATGCGTGACGTCGACAACGATCGTGAAGCAGTCCGCGCCCGTCGCGCCGGAAGCCGCGCGGACGCGCACCCTGCCGCTCCCGGTCCTGTGGACGCTGCTGGTGCTGGGCGGACTGGCCGGGGCGCGGTATCTGTACCAGGTCCTGGACCTGCCGCAGGTGCTGATGCACCTCAAGGACCTGAGCGTCTACCAGATCGCCGGGGACCGGGTGCTCGACGGCGATTCGGTCTACGACACCCCGCTGCTGGGCAATACCCGCGGCGTCTGGGAATTCGTCTACACACCGTTCGCCGCGCTGCTGTTCGTCCCGCTGACCGCGCTCGGCGCGGGCGATGTCTACACCTGGGTGGGCGGCCTGGGCAATATCGGCATGGTCGCGGCCTCGGCCTTCCTCACGCTGTCGATGCTGGGCTACCGCCGCGATCCGCGCCTGGCGCTGGTGAGCGTCTCGATCGCGGGACTGCTGATGTGGTGCGAGCCGATCCGGTCGACCGTGGCCTTCGGCCAGATCAACGTCGCACTGCTGTTGCTGGTGCTGGCCGACATGGCGCTGCCCGACTCCTCCCGCTTCAAGGGCGTGCTGACCGGCATCGCCGCCGGGATCAAGCTGACGCCCGCTTTTTTCGTGCTCTACCTGTTCGTCACCGGACGCGAGCGGGCGGGCTACACCGCGATCGGGGCGTTCCTCGGCACCGTCGCCCTGGGTTTCGCGGCCCTGCCCAAGGATTCGCTGACCTTCTGGAGCGGGGCCTTCGCCGATCCGGCCCGGGTCGGCGTCCCCGAGAACACCTCCAACGAGTCGATGCGCGGCATGCTCGCGCGGGCGGTCGGGGTGGACGGGCCGCACCAATTGCTGTGGTTGGTCGGCGCGGCGCTCGTCGCGGCGCTGTGCCTGTATCTGGCCCGGCGACTGTCGTTGTCCGGTAACGAGATCCACGCGGTGGTGCTGTGCGGGCTGACCATGACCGCGGTCTCGCCCTACAGTTGGGTGCACCACTGGGTGTGGGTCGCCCCGCTGCTGATCGTGCTCGCCGAGGCGGCGGTGCGCGGACGCGATCTCGTGGCCGCGCTGCTGCTGGCGGTGGCCGCGGTCGTCACCTCCGGCGGCGTGCTGCCCGAACTCGGCTCATCGGTGGGCACCGTCCTGGACTACGGCGCGCACGGCTCGTTCGCCCCGCTGTTCCGCAACGCCTACCTCTGGATGACGGGGGCGCTGTTCGTGGCGGCCTGGCTGTACCCACGACGGTCCGCGCGATCGGCCGTACCCGAACCGGTCACCGCCTGAGCCCGCGTTCTCCGCCGCCCGAATCCTCCGCCGCCCGAATCCTCCGCCGCCCGAATCCTCCGCCGCCCGAGGCCGAACCCTCGCCGTCCGAAGGGGCGACGACCGAAATCTCGCGGACAGGGTGCGCCGCGAATAGGATTCGCCGGTGCCCCTCACCCGTGACGACCTCATCGGCTACATCGACCGCGATCTCGACGACGACCTCGCGCGATGGTTCGCGGGCAGTCCCGCGGTCGACATCTCCGACGAACCGGTCCGCGCCGTCGAACCGTTCCTGACGCGCCTGTCCCCCGCCGACGCCGCCGCGCTGGCCGCCTTCGACCGGCGCGTGCGGTCCGGGACGATGCCGCAGTTCCTCGACATCTACTCCTGGTCCTACGGATTCGACTTCGCCGGCAACGAGTGCGAGATCCTCGACAGCGACTACGCCACCGAATTGACCGACGCCGACCTCTATTCCCTGGGCGCGGACGGCGGCGGCAACCTCTACGTCCTGCTGCACACCGGGCAGGTCGCGCTGTGGTTCCACGAAGAGCAGGTCGTGGAGGGCCACACTTGTTTCGACGACCTCGACACCTTCGTGTGGTCGATGGTGCGCTACCACGCGGTGCGCGCGGGCGAACTCACCCCGCTCTCGGTGGAGGCCGAATTCCTCGCCCTCGCCCAGGACGGCATGCTCGAACCCGAAGTCGGACTGCTGCGCACGCTGCGCTAGCCGCCGATCCTCGGTGACCGCAGGCCCTCAGCGTCCACCGTCACGCAGCATCAGCAGCGACAGGTCCGCGGGCCGGCAGGGTCGCGCTGCCGAGAGCGCAGCCCACGGTCGGGCCGAGCGCTTCCAGCGTCCACGTGTAGCCGCCGGGTCGCCGCGGGTCCAGGCGACCGGTGACGATCTCGGTGAGCGCCCGGTCGAGTTCACCCGCGTCCTCGACGCGCAGCAGCGCGCCCGATGCCGTCAGGGCGGGCACGGCCGTCAAGGCGGCGTCGATCACGGATCGGTCCCCGGAGCCGACCAAGGCGGTCAGCGCGGCCGGGTCGACGGCGAAAGCGGAGAGATACTGTTCTGCCACACCGTCATTGTCGTGTCGCGGTCCGTGTGTCGCGCACCGGGCCCGCCCGCCGTCGAGGTCGGTGAACCCCTCGGAAACGGGGACACTCCGGCGGGTGCACGGGGTCCGCGCGGTGGTGTCGCGGGCATGAACACCTCACGCCGGGTACGCGACGGTACCGCCCGCACCTCACCGTCGCAACCTCGAACCGCCGTCGTAATCAACTGTTGGACAGGCACTTTCGCCAGCGACAGCCGGATGGTGCGCCGCCGCGCGACGCGGGCGACCGCCGATCCGTGAACACCCGGACGGCCCCGGTTGGTGACACCATATGCGTCGAAGTATGGGGTCGACCTGCGTGTGAGGGCAGTGGGATGAAGCGGACACGAACTGCCGGGACTGCGCGCCGCGCGGAGCTCGCCCCGCGACCGGACCGATCGATCAGCGCCTGGCTGGCGGCGGCGGCGATCACGGTCGGACTGGCCCAACTACTGGTGGTGCCCCTGGTACTGCTCCCCCGCGACCGGGCCTGGGGGTGGGTGCTCGTACCGATCGCACTGGCCACCACGCCGTTCTGGTCGCTGATCCACGAGGCCGTCCACGGCTCGCTGCTGCGCGACCGCGAACTCAACGACCGGTTCGGCCGGGCACTGGCCGTGCTCTACGGTTCCCCGTTCGCGCTGCTCAAGGCCGGACATCTGCTACATCACCGCTACAGCCGGACCCGCGAGCGCACGGAGATCTACGATCCGGCGCACACGACGCCGCTGCGCGCGGCGCCCGGCTACTACCTGCGTCTGTTCGGCGGGCTCTACCTGCTCGAGGTCCTGGCACTGCTGCTGGCGCTGCTGCCCGCCACCACCGTGCGCCGGATCGGCGAGCGGGTCGAGGCCCCCGACTCGATCGCCGGACTCGTCTTCGACCGACTCGCGGGCGACCGTGTCCTGCCGGGTTTCCGCCTCGACGCCGCCGTGATCGTCGTCCTGCACCTGGCCGCGTTCCTCGCCTACGGCGTGAACGCCTGGATGCTGGCGCTGGCGTTGCTCGGGCGGGCGCTGATCATCTCGGTGTCCGACAACGCCTATCACTACGACACCGCCCTGGACGCCCCCTTGCAGGCGTTGAACCTGCGTCTGCCCCGGCCGCTGGAAGGGTTCGCGCTGAGCTTCAACCTGCACGGCGTGCACCACCGGCATCCCGGCCTGCGCTGGTACGAGTTGCGTGGCGCGTTCGGCGCGGAGGGCGGTCGCTACGACGACGGCTGGTTCACCGCCGCCGCGCGGCAGATGCGCGGACCGATCGCGCTCGACGCCACCATTCCGTCCGCACGGAAACAATTCGACGAGAAATAGCGACACGTCGAAACAATTACGTGTCGCACGGGAAAAAGACGGTCGAGACGCCACCCGGTCGATTCGGCAAATTGTCGCCGAAGAACTGAATCGGTGTCGCGGCCCCCTTTCCCGGTCGGCGGCGCCCGGATGCGCGATTTCGCGCGACGCCGCCACTGGTATTACCGCGACGCACCGCGTCAAACCTCTCGCGAATATTAAAAACCTCGATCCCGATCACGCCGACAGTCGTTCAACCGTCCATATGGAAGCAATCGAACTCCTCCGTACCCGGGTACGTGACCTACCGCCGGTAACCGACTCCGAGTACGACCCGACCGACCAATGCCCACCACGCGACGGCCGAACCCGCTATCGGCCCCCCTATTCATGCAGGTGAGGCGGTCGATTTCGCCATCTGCGGACCCCACCGGACGCGCGTTCCACCACATCCGCCCGAGAGCCGCGCGGCGATACGCGCCGGATTCGGGTAATCGAGAGCCAATCGAGACATCCCGGCCGCTCCCTATCAAGGATCGGTAACGAAGCGCTCAGAACGCTTTTCCGGCAAATTGAATCCGCTTACGGTTTTCGTATCGCCAACAGGTGGCGAGGGCGGGAATTTCCGCCGACGAGTGGAAAAGGAGAACATCATGGACACACTCATCACCCTGATCACGGCGCTCCTCAGCTCGCTCAGCGCCTCCTGATCGATCGCATCGTCTCCGGAAAAGCGTCCGCCCCAGCTCGCCTGCACGAGCTGGGGCGGACTCCTGTCTACCGGTCGAAGGGCCACTCGACGCACAGTTCGCCCCCGAACAGATGGCCCGCGTGGCGGCGCATCCGGGAGGCGTGCGCGGGATGGGCGGCCAGATCGGTGTAGGTCTCGAACTCGTAGTCGACCAGACCCGCGGTGTGCGCGAGGTAGACGTCGAAGCCCGGATACATCAGGCCGAGGTAGGGCATGTCGTCCAGGTCGACGGCCAGCACCGGGTACTCCCCGAACGCGTCCGGCTGACCGACGCTGAGCACCCGCCGGGAATCGGAACCGCCCGGCAGCAGGAAACATTCGGCGAAACGCTCGGCCAGCGGAGCGAACTCACCGGCCCACCCCTCGCCGAACTCGGCGGCGACCACGGCGTCGACCGGACGCGGTGTCAGGTTGCCCGCCTCGTCGAACCACCCGTGTCGGCACAGCAGGTCGGTGTCGAAGGCCAGCCAGGTCCGCAGGCTCGGCGGCAGCGGCCGACCGGACGGAAAGCTCAGCCGCGCCAACTCCTCCGGCGGGACGGGGGCGAATTCGCCCGAACTCCAGGGGATGGGCTGGTGGTCGAGCACCGAGGCGGTCGGATCGCGACGGACGATCTCGATCACCCGCTCGGTGGACAGGACTGCGGATTCGGGTCGCCTGGACCCGTCGAGCGACATGGGAGCGAACCTAGCACCGACACGACGACGACCGCGCCACCGGATCTCCGGTGACGCGGTCGGTTTCGTTCGAACTCAGCTCGCGGTGGTCTGCCGCTTGGGCAGCTTCCAATCCGGCCTCGGGAAGTGGCAGGTGTAGCCGTTCGGGTAGCGCACCAGATAGTCCTGGTGCTCGGGCTCGGCCTCCCAGAACTCGGGTGCCGGTGTCACCTCGGTGACGACCTTGCCCGGCCACAGCCCGGAGGCGTCGACGTCGGCGATGGTGTCCAGCGCCACCCGCTTCTGGTCCTCGTCGAGGTAGAAGATGGCCGAGCGGTAGCTCGAGCCGACATCGTTGCCCTGCCGGTCCTTGGTGGTGGGATCGTGGATCTGGAACAGGAACTCCAGCAGCGCCCGGTAGTCGGTGACGGCCGGGTCGTACTCGATCTCCACGGCCTCCGCGTGACCGGGATGGTTGCGGTAGGTCGGGTGGTCGTTACGGCCGCCGGTGTAGCCGACCCTGGTGGCCAGCACCCCGGGCTGCCTGCGGATCAGATCCTGCATCCCCCAGAAACATCCGCCCGCCAGAATCGCCTTGCGCGTCTCGCTCACACGTCCTCCTCGAAAATCGTCCGGTACCGGCCGTAGCCCTCCGCCTCGAGATCGTCGAGGTGGATGAACCGCAGCGCGGCGGAGTTGATGCAGTATCGCAGTCCCCCCTCGGCGCGGGGGCCGTCGGGGAACACGTGACCCAAGTGGCTGTCGCCGCCCGCCGACCTGACCTCGGTGCGGACCATCAGGTGGCTGAAGTCGCGCTTCTCGACCACGTTGTCCGCGTCCAGCGGCTTGGTGAAGCTCGGCCACCCGGTGCCGCTGTCGAATTTGTCCACCGAGGCGAACAGCGGTTCGCCCGACACCACGTCCACGTAGATTCCCGGCTCGTGGTTGTCCCAGTAGGCGCCGGTGAAGGGACGTTCGGTCCCGTTCTCCTGGGTGACGTGGTACTGCTCGGGCGACAGGGCGGCTGTCGCCGCGGGGTTGCGGTGGTATTCCTGTGCCACATGACCTCCTCGTGTCGGGCTCCCCGTACAACCACGCGGCGGCCTCGGAAAGTCCCGTTGATCGGCCGGATCACAGTCGCCGAGTTCGCCGGATCGCCGGCCCTGGGACGCCGGGGCACGTAGCGTCGGCGGTGTGGGGCAGTTGATACTCGGACCGGTGCTGCGGCACGTCGACGCCACCTCGGCGACCGTGTGGGTGGAGACCGACGCCGCCTGCGAGGTCGGCGTGGCGGGTCGGCGCGCGCGGACCTTCCAGGTCGGCGACCAGCATTTCGCGCTCGTCGTGGTGGACGGGCTGGAACCGGACAGCTCGCTGCCCTACGAGGTCACCCTGGACGGGGAGAAGGTGTGGCCGGAACCGGAGTCGGTGTTCCCGCCGAGCCGCATCCGCACCGGGCCGGTCGGCACGCTGCTGTTCGGCTCGTGCCGGGCGGCCAAGACCGATCCGAACGATCCCGGCCCGGATCCGATCGGCCCCGACGCGCTGGACGCCTACGCGCGGCGGATGGCCGCGCGCCCCGAACGCGAATGGGCCGACGCGCTGATCCTGCTCGGCGACCAGGTCTACGCCGACGAGCCGACCGAGCGGGTGCTGAAGTGGCTGGAGGCCCGGCGCGGAGACAGCGAGCCGAAGGGCGAGGTGGTCTCGTTCCGCGAATACGGCGAGCTCTACCGCGAATCCTGGTCGGACCCGGAGATCCGCTGGCTGATGTCGACGACACAGACCTCGATGATCTTCGACGATCACGACGTGCGCGACGACTGGAACACCTCGCGGACCTGGCGCGAGCAGATGGCCGCGCTGCCGTGGTGGTCGCGGCGCATCCGCGCGGGCCTGGCCTCCTACTGGGTCTACCAGCACATCGGGAATCTGACCCCGCGCGAACTCGAGGAGCTGCCGCTCTATCGCGCGGTCCGCGACGCCGAGGGCGACGTGGGCCCGATGCTCGAGGATTTCGCCGCGCTGGCCGACCTCGAGGTGGACGGCGGCAAGCCCGCGCGCTGGAGTTTCCGCCGCGATTTCGGCCGGGTCCGGCTGCTGATGATCGACACCCGCAGCGGCCGCATCCTCGACGGCGACCGGCTCATGGTGGGCGAATCCGAATTCGCCTGGCTCGAGGAGAACGCGCGCGGCGAGGTCGACCACCTGCTGATCGGTTCCTCGCTGCCGTGGCTGATGCCGCACGCGCTCAGTCACCTGCAATCGCTGGACGAGCGCGCCGCCGCATCGCCGGGGCTGCGCGGGCGGCTCGGTGAGAAGCTCAGGCAGGCGGCCGATCTGGAGCACTGGCCCGCCTTCCGCGCCTCCTTCGAGCGGTTGGCCGACCTGATCCGGCGTCTCGGCTCCGCGCCGGACGCGCCGAGCACGATCTGTGTGCTCTCCGGCGACGTGCACCACAGCTACGTCGCCCGCGCCGACTACCCGCGGCCAACGAGATCGACCGTGCTGCAACTGGTCTGCTCCCCCGTGCACAACGATCCGCCCAAGATCTTCCGGCTGGTCTTCCGGCTGTCCTGGGCCCGCCCCGCGGCCGCGCTGCTGCGGCGGTTGGCCGATCGGGCCGGGATCTCGCCCGATCCGCTGGGCTGGTCGAAGGTCAGCGGGCCGCATTTCGGCAATTCCCTGGCCGCGCTGCACCTGTCGGGACGTACGGGCCGTTTCGTGCTGGAGACCGCGCACGCCGAGGGCGGACTGCGGGTGGTCGCGGAGGTGGACCTGCCCTAGGTCCGTGCGTCCGGCAGGACCTCGTCGAGCGTCTTCGTTCCCGCGGCCACGGCGATCGCGGTGTCCAGGTCGAGGTCGAAGGTGAGCTCGGCGGCGGGAGCGGGGCCGTCGCGGTGGACGACGCCCGTCTCCGGGTCGACCTCGACGTGGAACACCGTCTCCCCGACCCGCACGTTCGCCGTTCCGGCGGGCATCCGCTCCGCGATCGCCCGGCCCAGCGGCAGCGCGAACCAGTGCGCGCGGACGGCGTCGGTGGGACGGCGGGGTTCGAGCGCGGGCGAGGCCCAGATCGAGAGCGCGTCCAGGACGGGGCGCAGCGCCGCGCCGGATTCGGTGAGTTCGTAGACCGCGGTGCTCGCCCTGGCGCCGACCCGCTTGCGGACCAGCACGCCGTCGCGTTCGAGTTCCTTGAGGCGGGCGGCCAGCACGTCGGTGCTGATGCCGGGGAGATCGGCGAACAGGTCGCTGTAGCGGCGCGGTCCCGAGCACAGTTCGCGGACCAGCAGCAGACTCCAGCGGTCACCGACGACGTCGAGCGCGCGGCTGACCGCGCAGTAGTGATCGTAGGTTCGGCGGGGCACCCGACCACTGTAGCTTGCTACTTGGAAAATCCAAGTGCACACTTGGCGAATCCAAGTAGAGTAGCCCGAGTTCGCTCCGAGAAGGGATGTCCATGCAGGTCAAACAGTCGAGCAAATTGGCGGGAGTCTCCTACGAGATCCGCGGCCCCGTGGCCGAGCAGGCCGCGCGACTCGAGGCCGAGGGCCATTACGTGGTCAAACTCAACACCGGCAACCCGCTGCTGTTCGGCTTCGAGGCGCCGCCGGAGATCCTCCAGGACATCGTGCGCTCGCTGCCCGGGTCCAGCGGCTACAGCTCCTCCAAAGGACTGCTGCCCGCCCGGCGCGCGGTCGTGCAGTACTACCAGACCCTCGGCCTGACCGAGGTCGACGTCGAACAGGTCTTCCTCGGCAACGGCGTCTCCGAACTGGTCATGATGGCGATGACCGCGCTGCTCGAGACCGGCGACGAAGTCCTGATCCCCGCACCGGATTTCCCGCTCTGGACCGCCGCCACCACCCTCAACGGCGGTCGCGCGGTGCACTACATCTGCGACGAATCCGCCGACTGGTTCCCCGATCTCGCCGACATCGAGGCCAAGATCACCGACCGCACCCGGGCCATCGTGCTCATCAACCCGAACAACCCGACCGGCGCGATCTATCCGCCGGAGGTGCTGCGCGGCGTCCTCGAGATCGCCCGCCGCCACCAACTCGTGGTGTTCTCCGACGAGATCTACGACAAGATCCGCTACGACGGCTCCACCCACACCGCCACCGCCTCGCTGGCCCCCGACCTGCTGTGCCTGACCTTCTCCGGCCTGTCGAAGTCCTATCGCTGCGCGGGGTTCCGCTCCGGGTGGCTGATGGTCTCGGGCCCCACCGAACACGCCGAGAACTACCTGGAGGGGCTGACCATGCTCGCCGGGATGCGGTTGTGCGCCAACGTCCCCGGCCAACAGGCGATCCAGGCCGCCCTCGGCGGCTACCAGAGCATCCACGACATGACCCTGCCCGGCGGACGCCTGCGCGAACAGCGCGACCGCGCCTGGGAGGCGCTCACCGCGATCCCCGGCATCACCTGCGTCAAGCCGAGCGGGGCCATCTACGCCTTCCCGCGCATCGACCGGTCGGTGTATCCGATCCACGACGACGAACGCTTCGTCCTGGACCTGCTGTTGCAGGAGAAGATCCACATCGTGCAGGGCACCGGCTTCAACTGGCCGCATCCCGACCACTTCCGCATCCTGACCCTGCCGCACGCCGACGATCTCGAGGCGATCATCGGCCGGATCGGGCGGTTCCTGGCCACCTACAAGCAGTGACCGGCGCTCAGCGCCCGCGCACCTTGGCCACCTGCGCGTCGAGCAGTCGATCGCCGAAAGCGATGCCCTCGGCGGGGATCTCGGCCGCCCACGCGGGCGCGCTGATGTACTGCACCACCGTCCGTCCGCCGACCTCGACGAACCGGATCACGGTCGGCACCGCGGCGTCGGACTCGCCTTCCGGTCGCCGCATGGCCGACATCTCGGCGACCGCGCCGACGCCGGCGATCTGCCGGGACGTGGGCACCTCCCAGAGGCGTTCGGACTGCGAACCGTCGGCGACGGTCACCGCTTCCCCCGTCCACCGGCTGGGGCAGGCGCTCAGTCGCACGGCCAGCGCGGAGGTGTCGATCACCCGGTTCAGCACGGCCAGGTGCACCTCGAAACCGCTCGCGCCCTCGACTGGCGCGGCGGTGACCAGCGCGCCCGCCGACGGGTCGCCGTCGATCAGCGCGATCGCCGCGTCACGGGCCCGGCAGGCGGGCGCGCGCTCGGGGTCCGTCACCGACACGGCCACCGCCACCGCGCCGAGTCGGGCGGCCTGCTCCGGCGGCGGCGTGCGGTAGGCGGCCTCGGGGGTGTCCGCGGCCGTCAGCAGGAGTTCGGTCACCGGACGCGTCGGCGCGGGCGCACCGCTGCTCGACGGTGCTCCCGCCGCCCGGTCCTCGCTCGCGCAACCGGCCCCGAGAACACCGCAGACCAGGACGCTCGCCACCAGGATTCGCCCCACCGACACCGCGTCCAGACTCCCCTGTTCGGGGCCGCTCCGTGCGAACGGCCGTCGATCAGCTTAACCGCCGACCCGCCGTCGACTCGAATCCGCTGTTCCGGCACCGACTTCGCGCGCTCAGCGGTAATCCCAGTACTGCAACCACGGCACGGAGGCGAACAGCGCCAACGTCGCCGCGTACAGCGCCGCCACCACCGTCGCGCCGACCAGTCCGCGCCGCCACCCGGCGCCGTCGACCGGGTCCAGCCAGCGCCGGAACGCCGCCGCGGCGGCCGGCGAGAGCACCCAGCTCATCGAGGCGACGCTGACGATCTGGCTCAACCACATCGCCAGCCACGGCGGCGCGCCCCACTCGTCGAGCACCGGGCCGAGGAACCGCGACAACGTCATCACCGTCGGGTAGAGCACCAGCAGCACCAGCATCGCCACCTTCCAGGTGGGCGTCACCCGGGTGCGGCCGTCCACGGTGCGCAGCGTGGAACCGAAGGGCGTGCTGTGCACCGCCATCGAGAAATCCTCGGTCAGCTCCGAGCGCAGCGCGGGCAGCGCGGCACGGCGCTGTTCGGACTCCAGCCACGCCGCCAACTGACCGGCCGTGCGGAAGCGCAGCACCGAGAACCAGCCGCCCGGACCGCCGGGACCGAACAGCGCCGCGCCGTCGAACCCCGGAAATCCCGCGCTCAACGCGACCAATTCGACCTCGGTGGCGACGAATTCGGCCGAGCGGCCCGCGGCGACGCTGTGTCGGAACACGCCGACCCCCGGCGGCGGCAACTGTCCGTCGACCAGCACCAGATCGGCGCTCCTGCGGTGGAATCCGAGCGCTTCGCCCTCCGCGACCACCCGGGCACGCGCGGGCGAGTCCAAGTAGGCGTGCGCGTCGTCCTCGGTCTCGAAAGCGACCGCAAGACCGGGATCGAGCAACGGTTCGTCGCTCACCGCGCGAGTGTTCTGCACGAAACCCGGTGCGGCGGCGGCGACCGCGGCCATCCGGGTCAGCCAGGTCAGGAACGCCGCGGCCTCGGCGGGGCGGTGGAAAACGGTGATCGCGGTGGCGCGCACCCGGATCAGCCCTCGTCGACGCGGCGGCCCTGCACGTACACCTGGGCCACCGCGCGCTCGTCCAGCCCCATCAGCAGGGCGAACAGTTCCTGGTCGCGGGCCAGGATCGGGTCCGCCGAGCGGGTTCCGTTGGCCAGCGTCGCGGCCAGCGCCGGCGAGGCGGCCGGGTCCAGGACGAGGAAATCGGCTTCCTTGTCGAGATCGAAGTTCCCGAAGCGGTTCTCCATGTCCAGGGCCCGCGCGCCCGCCAGGGTTCCGGTGAACAGCAACTGCGCCGGATGCAGCGAGACGCCGTCGGCGCCCGGTTCGGAGATGTGCACCTTGAACGCCGCCGCCAGGACCCGCGGGATCGTCCACTCGTCCCCGCCGCCGTAATCGGTGCCCGCCGCCACGGTCACTCCCGAGGCGATCGTCCGGTTCCACGGCATCGTGCCCGAGCCGAGAAATTGCTGGGAGACCGGACAGTGCGCGACCGAGGTCCCCGTCGCGGCCATCCGCGCGAGTTCGACGTCCTGGCAGTGCACGGCGTGCGCGAGGATGCTGCGCCTGCCCAGCAGACTGCTGCCGCCCACCCGCGAGCCGGGCAGGAACCGCCCGTCGTAGGTGTCGAGGTAGGTGTGCACGCCGTAGGTCTGCTTGGTGGTGTCCACCTCGCCGGTGCCGGGACGAGCGTTCTCGTTGAGGTGGCTGTGGAAGTAGACGCCGCGTTCGCGCACGGCGTCGTAGAGCTCACCGAGGTTGTAGAGGGTCTCGCGGGTGACCGAGAGCGCGAAGCGGGGCACGATCGCCACGTGCAGCAGCGCGGTGTCCACCTCGCCGGTGTCGGCGGCGTGCCAGGCGTCGATCTCGGCCCTGGTACGCCGGACCACCTCGGCTTCGGGAACGATCAGGGCCGCCTCGGCCGCGCCGCCGGTGGTCTGGATGCCGCTGCCGCTGATCATCCGCAGACCCCGGCGGTGCGTCTCGGCGAACAGCGCGTCCTGGGCGTGGCGGAAGGCCGAGCCGAACACCAGCGCCGCGGTGGTCCCCGCCGCGATCCGCCGCGCGCAGAACTCCGCGGCAGCGAGGCGGGCGAATTCGGGGTCGGCGTAGCGGGACTCGGCCGGGTAGACGCAGTCGGTGAGCCATTCCAGCAGTTGACCGCCGCCGTAGGCGTCGCCCGCGAAGGTCTGGGGAAAATGCACGTGGGTGTCGACGAATCCGGGCACCAGGTAACCGGGACGGTGATCGACGACCTCCGCCGCGCGCAGATGTCCCGGCAGGCCCGCGCGGTCGCCGCAGTAGTGGATGCGACCGTCCGCGCCGACGGCCAGCGCGCCGTCCGGGATCGCGACCAGGGCCCGCGCCGCGTCCGTCACGGTCGGGCGTCCGGTGATGTGGAAGATGCGCCCCAAATGGACCCGGCTCACGCACCGAGCAGAACACAAGATCGCGCGGACATTCCGGACATTGCCGGAAAAGACGCTTCTACCTGCGGTGACGCGGTGTGTCGGACGAGCCTGGCCACCCCGGACGCGACACACCCGGCGCCCGCCTCGAAGGCGTCGCCGGGTGCGTCACCGCGGGCTCAGACGCCCGCGGGAATGCTCTTGGCGTCCTTGCGGACACCGAAGGCGGTGATGATCTCCATGACGCCGAGCACGATCAGCCAGATGCCCGCCACCAGTACCAGCGTCGCGGTCGAGGTGATCGGCCAGACGATCAGCACCACGCCCGCGATCGCGGTCAGCACACCGAAGAAGATCTGCCACCCGCGGCCGGGCACCGGATCGGAGATCGCGCTCATCAGGATCGCGATCCCGCGGAACAGCCATCCGATGCCGATCCACAACCCCAGCAACATGATCGAGGCCAGTTCGTCGCGGAAGCAGAAGATGCCGATGATGATGCACAGCACGCCGGTGATGAACAGCAGCACCCGCATGCCCGCGCTCACACTGGTGCCGAACGCCGCGATCAATTGGAGCACGCCGGTGACCACCAGGTAGATACCGAACAGGATGCCCGCCACGACCAAGGTCGGCCCCGGCCAGACCAGCATCATGATGCCGAGGATCACCGACAGCAGACCGATGACCAGAACCGATTGCCAGGCACTCTTCGCGACCGTCTGCAGAGGCCCCTCTAGCACGCTGTTAGCCGTCATGAGCTGATGCTATGCCGAGAAGTTGAAGTTTTCTGGATATTTGCCAGACATCCGACACGCGGTCGCGGCAACCGCGACGCGCCGGAGCGGACGGGTTAGGCGGCCGACCCCGCGATGTTCACCATCCAGGCCACGCCGAAGCGGTCCCGCACCATCCCGAACTCATCGCCCCACATCTGCTTCTCCAACGGCACCGTGACCGTGCCGCCCGCGCCCAACTGCTCCCAGTAGCGGCGCAATTCGTCGGCGTCCTCGCCGCTGAGGCTGATCGAGATGCTGCTGCCCGGGGTGTAATCCGCCCCGGGCGGGGTGTCGGAGGCCATCAGCGTGAAACCGCCGGGCGTCTCCAAGGTGCCGTGCATGATCAGATCCGCGCCCTCGTCCTCGGCGTGGCCGAATTCGCCGAAGGTGCTCAGCGTCAACTCCCCGCCGAAGACCTCGCGGTAGAACTCGAGCGCCGCGCGCGCGTTCGCGCCGAAACCGATGTACGGGTTGAGCCTGGAGCCCATCGACTTCTCCTCGCTGTAGGTGTCGTTCCCGCTGTAGGTGTCGCCACCTGCGAGGTTACTGCCGAGCCGGGGGCGCGCGAAGCACTATGGCCGCACGCACCCGACGTTTACCGCGCCGAGCGCCGGGGAAGTCATCGAGGGTGACCGTCCTCGGCGGCGGGCGGTGCGGGCAGCACCCGCGGGCCGAGGGGTCACGGGCAGATCGGTGTCAGGAATCTCCGGTGGCGAGGAGTTGAGGGTGGCGGTAGTACTCGTGCTGCAGGCACGTGGACTCGGTGACTTGCTCACCGCGGTCCCGGCGCTACGCGCGCTGCGACGGGCCGAGCCGCGCGATCAGATCGTGCTCGCCGCGCCGCAGCGTCTCAAGCCCATCATCGACCTGATCGCCTCGGTCGACACCCTGCTGCCCACCGCCGATCCCGCCACGCTGCGCTGGCACGGCCCCGCGCCCAAGCTCGCGGTCAACCTGCACGAACCCGACACCGAGACCATCCTGGCGCTGCGCGGCACCGCGCCCGCGCGCCTGCTCACCTACCGCGAGCCCACCCTGCCCGAGGTGGACGGCCCCGTGTGGCGCACCGACATGCACGAGGTCGACCGGTGGTGTCACCTGCTCGAATCCGGCGGCATCGGTGCCGACCGACGCAATCTCGGCTTGGTGCCCCCGGTCTCGACCACCAGTCACCGCGACTGCGTGGTGGTCCACGTCGGCGCGGGCGCGCCCGCGCGGCGGTGGCCGCCGGACCGCTTCGCCGCCGTCCTCCGGCATCTGCTGGTCCTGGGCCGCGACGTGGTGATCACCGGCGACGAATTCGAGCGCGACCTCGCCCTGGGCGTCGCGGCGCGTGCCGGTCTCCCGGTGAGCCGGGTGCTGGCCGGGCAACAGAACCTGGTCGAACTGGCCGCCACCGTCGCCGAGGCGTCACTGGTGATCTGCGGCGACACCGGCGTGGCGAATCTGGCGACGGCCTTCGGCACGCGCACCGTCCTGCTCTACGGCCCGACGCCGCCGCGCTGGGGCGGACCGCCCGCGCACCTGCTCGGCAGGCACGCCGTGCTGTGGACCGGCCGGATCGGCGATCCGCAGGCGCGCACCCCCGACCCGGGCCTGCTCGAGATCGACGTCGACTCGGTCGTGGACGCCGTCGACACCCAACTCTCGCGGCGCACCTGGCCCGGTATCGAACGTCGGCGCGCCCCCTACCGCCGCGTCGGCTGAATCCCCACCGCCGCCTCCGCTGAAGTTCTCACTCCTGGCCTCCGCCGCGACCCGTCTGCTCGGCCGAGTCGACCGGGCTCTCCTCATCGCCAGGTCGGGCGAGCCCCCACCGCCGCGTCGACCGATCCCCGGCCTCCGCCGCGGCCCGCCTGCTCCGCCGAGCCGACCGGGCTCTTCTCATCGGGTCGGTCGAGCCCCCACGGGCTGGGCGGACCGGGCACCCGGCGCGGCGAAGGATTCGTCCAGGGCGGCGGCGTAGGCGGCCAGGGCGGTGGGCCAGAACTGTTCCAGGTAGTCGCGGGCGTCGCCGAGTCCGCGCGGGTCCAGCGAGTACAGCCTGCGATTGCCCGCGGGCCGCATCATCACCAACCGGGCCTCGCGCAGCACGCGCAGGTGCTGGGAGACCGCGGAACTGGTCACCCCTACCGCGGCGGCCAGTTCCCCGACCGAGCGCGGGGCCGGGGGCAAGGTCTCGAAGATGGCGCGGCGCGTGGGGTCCGCGAGCGCTTCCAGGGCTCTCACTCCGTTAGTCGGCACTGAAACAGTGTGCCCGATACGGTGTTCGCTGGGCGAATCGGGGTAGGACCGCGTTTCCGCAGGTGGATACCGGCAGCTCACCGTTCCGTTACCGGGCCGTGATCATTCAACAGGCGTTTTGCCGGCCGGTGATGGTAACCACAGGATTACTGTCGCCGCGTGGAGCTACCGTACGTTCGGTTCATGCCCGTGACCGTTCCGTTACCCACCCGTCGGCCCGGCGCCTCTCGCCCCCGCAGGCACCGCGTCGCCACCCGCGCCGTGGCCGTCACCGCCGTCGTCGGCGCCTCGCTCGGCGTGCTCACCGCCGCCGAACTGCGCGACGCGGGGCCCGCCCGGGCCGGCGCCGTCGCCGGACCCGACACCGAGACCCTCGTGGCCGCCGCGGCCGCGAACTTCCACAGCGTGACCCCCGCGCCGCCGGTGCCGCCCGCCCCCGCGAGCCCCGACACGTTCACCGCCTTCACCCCGCCCGAGGCCCAGCGCCCGCAGACCGTGCCCGAACCGGTCCTGTGGGAGTTGCACCAGCAGGCCGTCGAAGCCGCCCGGCCCCGCACCGTGCGCCCCGTCGCGGGCATCCTGACCTCCAACTTCGGCATGCGCTGGGGCGAGATGCACAAAGGCATCGACTTCGGTGAACCCATCGGCGCCCCCATCGGCGCGGTCACCGACGGCGTCGTGATCGAGGCGGGCCCCGCCTCCGGCTTCGGGTTGTGGGTCCGCGTGCAGCAGGACGACGGCACCGTCGGCGTCTACGGCCACGTCAACGAGATCCTGGCGACCGTCGGACAGCAGGTGAAGGCGGGCGAGGTCATCGCCACCGTCGGCAATCGCGGCTACTCCACCGGCCCGCACCTGCACTACGAAGTGCACGACCCCGCCGCCGGCGCGATCGACCCGCTGGGCTGGCTGGCCGCCCGCGGCCTTCAGATCCTGGGCTTCCCCGGCTGATTCCCGCGAAGTTCCTCGTGCGTCGATGAGGGGCGCGCGAATCGAGGCCGATTCCGGCCCCGTCGAGCAGGACCCGCGGACAGTGTCGTCCACGGGTCCTCCCCTACCTCGGAGGTAGGGGAGCGCCCGGAGTCCGGCACCTCGGTAGCGGTACCGGATGACCCCACGGCGGGATGTGCGCTCCGGCTGCGGATTCCTACCGTCGGAGCATGTCGACGATCGATATCCCTTCGGCGGGAACGTCTTCCGCCTCCGATCGACCGCACGGCGGGCCGCACCGGCCGCTGCTGGTCATGGTCGCCGTGATGGCGGCGCTGGTCCTGGTCGCCACCGTCGGCATGCTGGTCGACGACCGACGCCTGCTCGGCGAATCGGTCTGGCTCAAACCCTGGAAGTTCGGCATCGCCTTCGCCGTCTACGGACTCACCCTGACCTGGCTGCTGTCCCTGCCGCACCGCGCTCGGCGCGCGACGTGGTGGCTGGGCGCGGTCATCGCGGTCACCGGGATCGTCGACGTCGGCTTCATCGCCCTGCAGGCCGCGCGCGGCAGTTTCAGCCATTTCAACAACGCCGACAGCGACCCGGTCAATGTCGTCGGGCAGTGGATCTTCACCTCCGGCGTCCCCGGCCTGTTCCTGGCGACGCTGGTCCTGGCGGTGCTGATATCGCGGCAGCGACTGGTCGACGGACCCACCACCCTGGCCATCCGCGCGGGTCTGACGCTCGCGGTCCTGGGCATGGCGCAGGCGTACCTGATGGGATTCACCGGCAAGCAGCGCGTCCTGGACGCCGAGGGCAGACCGGTGGAACTGGGCGCGGGCAACACCGTGCTCGACCCGGCCGCGCGCACCGAGGCCGCCCGCGACGTCGACGGCATGCCGCTGACCCACTGGAGCACCCTCGGCGGTGACCTGCGCATCCCGCATTTCCTGGGCCTGCACGCACTGCAAGTCCTGCCGGCGGCCGTGCTCGCCCTGTCGGCGGCGGCCCGCCGCCACGCCTGGCTGCGGCCCGAACGCACCCGCACCGAACTGGTCGCGGTGCTGGGTTTCGGCTACGCCGGACTGTTCGCGCTGGTGTTCTGGCAGGCGATGCGCGCCCAGTCGCTGATCCACCCCGACGGCGCCACCCTGGCGGTGTTCGCCGGACTGCTCAGCACCGTCGCGGGACTGCTGGTGCTGGTCGGACTGCGCGGACGCGCCCGGCTCACCGCAGGCGCTCGGCCTCGCGGGTGAGGTCGACCAGGGATTTGCTGAGCATCGCCAATTCGGCGGCGTCGGCCCCCTCCTCGATGGCGATCGCGATGTCCTCGGCCGCGCAGCGGGCCGCGAACCAGCGGTCGGCCAGGTCGGCGGCTTCCTGGGCGCTCAGCACCACCGAGTCGTCCGGGATCCCGGTGCCCTTGAGGCTGTTGCGATGTTCGTAGGCGCGCTGACGGCAGGACTGGCGGCAGTAGCGGCGACGCCGCCCGGCCTCGGATTCCACGATCTGCCGTCCGCACCACAGACAGGACAGATGACGATCCGCGGCGGCACTGCCCGACCTGACTGTATGAGGCACGTGCCACACGATAGCCGCGCCCGTCACACCGCGCCAATTCCCGTAGCGGGCACCGCAATCCGCGACACCCGCGGGGCGTGCTCGGGTAGCGGGCCGCGCGGCCACTACAATGGCACGGTTCTCCCGTCGCCGGGGCGGGAACTATTCGAGCAGGTCCGTGCGTTGACCACTGTGTCCGCACGGTATCGACAGGGAGAGGCACACCATGGCAGATCGCGTACTCCGGGGTAGTCGGCTCGGAGCGGTGAGCTACGAGACCGATCGCGACCACGACCTGGCTCCGCGTCGGATCGCCCGGTACCGCACCGACAACGGCGAGGAATTCGACGTCCCCTTCGCCGACGACGCGGAGATCCCGCCCACCTGGCTGTGCCGCAACGGCCAGGAGGGGGTGCTGCTCGAGGGCACCACCCAGGAGACCAAGAAGGTCAAGCCGCCGCGCACGCACTGGGACATGCTGCTGGAACGCCGCAGCAAGGACGAGCTCGAGGAGCTGCTCAAGGAGCGCCTCGACCTGCTCAAGACCCGCAGGCGCGTGTAACGACGCGAAACGACACGAGGCCGCTTCCTCCCGGGGAAGCGGCCTCGTTCGTGTTCGTAGAACCTAGTGGCTGGCGACCTTGCGGTACTGCAACAAGGCCAGCGGCATCGCCACCGCCAGGATCACCACCGAACACCCGATCGCGTATTCGACGCAGTGTTCGGCGGCCCACCCGGTGGGCCGGCTGAAGGTGGGCGGCGAGGTGTTGTCGAACAACTTGCGCCCGGCCGCCGAGACCGCGGTGATCGGATTCCACTCCGCGATCACCCGCAGCGGGCCCGGCAGACTCGTCGCGGAGATGAACGCCGAGGAGATGAACGACAGCGGGAACAGCCAGATCAGTCCCGCGCTCTGGGCCACCTCCACCGTCGGCGAGAGCAGACCGGTCAGCGCGCCCACCCACGACATCGCGAACGCGAACAGCAGGATGACGCCGAAGGCCAGCGCCGCGTCGGCGACACCGCCGTGGATGCGCCAGCCGACCACATACCCGCAACCCACCATCACGATCAGGCTCAACACGTTGACCACCAGGTCCGAGAGCGTGCGCCCCATCAGCACCGCCAGCCGCGACATCGGCAGCGTGCGCATCCGATCGATGATGCCCTGGTGCAGGTCGCCCGCCAGACCGACGGTGGTGAAAGCCGCGTTGAACGCGACGGTCTGGGCGAAGATGCCCGCGAGCAGGAATTCGCGATATTGGCTGCCGCCGAGCGAGGCTCCGAAGACGTAGGCGAACAGGAACACGAACATCAGCGGCTGGATGGTGGCGGTGACCAGCAGCGTCGGCACCCGCAGGATGGTGAGCAGATTGCGGTGGGCCACGATCGCGCTGTCGCGCAGGATGCGCAGTCGCGGTGCGCCGACCTCGGCGTCGGTCACCGTCCGCGCCGGGTCGATCGCCGAATCTCCTTTCGGTGCTTGGTCTTTCACAACGGTTCCGGCGACACTCACGACATGATCTCCTCTTGTACGTCATCGTCGGCCCGCTCGCGCGCGTCCTGGTCGGAGGCGGGAGTGCCGGTGAGCGAAAGGAATACGTCGTCCAGGGTAGGACGATGCACGTTGGCGTCCAGGACGCACACCCCGGCATCATCGAGTCGCCGCAGCGCCTCGACCATGGTGCGCGACCCGTCGCCCACCACCACCGACGCCTCCTCGGTGCCCGGTTCGTGCACGGGTTCGCCGACGCCGACCTGGGCCAGCACCCGCAGCGCGGGCGCGATCTCCTGACCGGCGGCCAGGGTGACGGTGAGCCGGTCGCCGCCGATGGAGGTCTTCAGCTCGTCGGCCGACCCGCGCGCGATGACCCGCCCCTTGTCGATCACGGTGATCCGGTCGGCCAGCAGGTCGGCCTCCTCCAGGTACTGCGTGGTCAGCAGGACGGTGGTGCCGTCGTCCACCAGGTCGCCGATGATCCGCCACATGTCCATCCGACCGCGCGGGTCCAAGCCGGTGGTGGGCTCGTCGAGCACCACGACCGCCGGTCTGGCCACCAGCGCGCCCGCCAGGTCCAGGCGGCGCGCCATACCGCCGGAGTAGGTGCCCGCGCGCCGGTTCGCGGCGCTCTCCAGCCCCAGGGCGGCGAGCAGTTCCTCGGCCCTGGTCGCCGCGCGGCGCTGGGTCATCCCGTAGAGCCGCGCGACCATGCGCAGGTTCTCGTAGCCGGTGAGATTGCCGTCGACGGCCGCGTACTGGCCCGACAGGCCGATCCGCGTGCGCGCCCCCGCGGGATCCTTCAGCACGTCCACCCCGGCGACCTTCACCGAGCCCGCGCACGGGCGCAGCAGCGTCGTCACGATCCGCACGGTCGTGGTCTTGCCCGCGCCGTTGGGGCCGAGCAGGCCCATGATCGTGCCCGCCGGAATCTGCAGGTCGACGTCGTCGAGGACCTTGACCTTGCCGAAGTTCTTGACCAGTCCGAGGACTTCCACCGCGAAACTCATCGGCGCGCCTCCCTCACGGACCCGTCCGCGCCGGAGCGCACGCGCGCGTCCGGATACGGCGGGAGGACCCGACGGTGGGCGGTGCCGGACGCGGGGCCTGATCGCTCGTGCTGGGTCACTCGACAATCTCCTTTGCGGTGTCGGCCGCTGCGTCGAGATGCCGGTGCAGCACCGGTCCGATCACGGCCAGCGAGTCGGGGGTGGTCATATCCGCGTGGCGGCACGGCAGCGGATGGTCGTGCACGACGCCGGTGACGAACGGCGCCCACGCCGCCGCGCGGCGGTTCGGATCGGCCCGGTTGATCGCGTCGTCGGCGGCGGCGAAGAACAGCACGTCGCCGTCGAAGGCGCGCGGCCGGAAGCCGTGGGCGAGCACGGTGCCGTTGGCGTAGCCCGCGTAGAGGCGCTCGAGATGGTCGACGGTCAGCGCCGCGAACGGGCCCGGCCGCGAGCGCAGCAGGTCGGCGGCGGCGCGCAGGTCCATCGCCGGGTCGAGGTCCTCGGCCTGGTCCGCGCCGAATTCGGCGACGATCTCGGCCACCGTCGGCATCGCCAGATCCAGCAGGTCGTCGGAGAGCTGGTAGCTGTCCAGCATCGACAGCAGCGCGACCCGCTCGCCCGCTTCTTGCAGTCGCACCGCGATCTCGTGGGCGATCAACCCGCCCAGCGACCAGCCGAGCAGGTGGTAGGGCCCGCTCGCCTGCACCGAGCGGATGTGGTCGATGTACCGGTCGGCGGCCGCGCCGATGGAGTCGAATCCGTCCCGGCCCGCCACGTGCGGGGCCTGCAACCCGTAGAGCGGGCGGTCGGCGCCGAGGTGGGCGAGCAGACCGGAGTAGCACCAGGACAACCCGATGGCCGGGTGCACGCAGAACAGCGGCTCGCGCGCGCCCGGGGTGACGGGCCGGATGGGCAGGATCGGGGCCAGCGCCGCGGCCATCGCCGCCTCCGGGCCCGCCGCGCCGTCGATCCGCGCCGCGATGGCCGCCGGGGTGGCCTCGCCGAACATCATCTGCACCGGGAGGTCGAGATCGCGTTCGCGCAGGTGCGCGACCACCTTGGTGGCCAGCAGCGAGTTGCCGCCGAGCTCGAAGAAACCGTCGTCCGCGCCCACCCGGTCCGCGCCGAGCACCGCCGCGAAGGCCGCGCACAGCGCCGCCTCCGTCGGGGTGCTCGGCGCGCGGTAGCCGACGGCCGCGGAGAACACCGGCTCCGGCAGGGCCTGCCGATCGAGTTTGCCGACCGGGTTCAGCGGCACCCGGTCCAACAGCATGATCGACTGCGGCACCATGTAATTGGGGACGAGCGCGGACACGTGCTCGACGAGTTCGGCGGTCGTGACGGCGGAGCCGGCGCGCGGTTTGACGTAGGCCACCAGCGCGGTGGTTCCCGCCGGCGTGCGGTGGCCGACCGTCAGCGAGAACTCGACCGCGTCGTGGCGTGCGAGCGCGGTGTCGATCTCGCCGAGTTCGATGCGGAAGCCGCGGATCTTGACCTGGTGGTCGGTGCGGCCCACGTATTCGATCTCCCCGGCCGCGGGGCGATCACCCGCCGCGCCGTCCTGCGCGCGGGCGAACCAGCGCACCAGGTCGCCGGTGCGGTACATGCGCTCCCCCGGCTTGCCGAAGGGGTTGGCCACGAAGCGCTGCGCGGTCAGACCGGGCCGCGCGAGGTAGCCGCGGGCCAGCGCCTGCCCCGACAGGTACAGCTCGCCGGTGACCCCGACCGGGGTGGGGTGCAACCGCGCGTCCAGCACGGCCGCGCCGACGCCCCGGATCGGTTCGCCGATGGTGATCGGGTCGCCCGGGTCCAGGCGCGGACCGATGACGGTGACGATGGTGGTCTCGGTGGGGCCGTAGACGTTGTGCAGGTTGCGTCCGGGGCCCCAGCGGGTCACCAGATCCGGCGGCAACGCCTCGCCGCCCACCATGACGTGCGCGAGTTCGGTGACGCCCGCCGGGTCGACCGTGCCTAGCGCGGAGGTGGTGATGAACGCGTGGGTGATGCGCTCCTCGATGAACACCCGCGCCAGGTCCGCGCCGCCGACCACGCCGGGCGGGGTGATGACCAACGTGGCCGCGCCGCCCAGGGCCAGCAGCAGATCCAGCATCGCCGCGTCGAAGCTCGGGGTGGCGAAGTGCAGGACCCGGCTGCCGGGCCGCACGCGGAACCGCTCAGCGGTCTCGGCGGCGAAGTTCGACAGGCCGCCGTGGGTGACCACGACGCCCTTGGGCGTGCCCGTCGACCCGGAGGTGTAGATGACGTAGGCCGGGTTCTCCACGCGCAATTCGGTGGTGCGCTCGCCCGGTGCGATCGGCGCGTCCGAGGCGGCCAGCACCTGGGCGCGGAAACCGTTGTCGTCCAGGATGATCCACTCGGCCGTACCCGGCAGGGCGGCGCGGTACTCGTCGAGGGTGATGCCGAGCCGCGCCCCGGAGTCGGTGACCATGTGGCCGATCCGGTGCTCGGGGTAGAACGGGTCGATCGGCACGAAGGCCGCGCCCGCCTTGGCGACCGCGAGCACCGAGGCCACCGATTCCACCGAGCGCGGAATACCCAGCGCCACCAGCGTTTCCGGCCCCACCCCGCGCGCGATGAGCACCCGGGCCAGCCGGTTGGTCCAGCGGTCGAGCGCGTCGTAGGTGATCTGGGTGTCCTCCGCGCGCAGGGCGACCGCGCCCCGGTCCAGCCGCGCCGCGGCCTCGAAGACCTCGGGCAGGGTGACCGGACGGTCGGCCTCGGGGCCGCGCACCGCCGCCAGACCCGACCACTCCGCCGGATCGAGCAGTTCCAGATCGCCCACCGCGGCGGTCGGATGCGCCGCCACCGCGCGCAGCAGGCGCACCAGGCGGTGGCCGAGTCGGCGCGCGGTCGCCTCGTCGAACAGGTCACGCGCGTAGTTCACCGACAGGGTGATCCCGTCGGGTTCGCGGCGGTCGGCGTGGGTCTCGGTGAGCGTGAACTGGAGATCGAATTTGGCAATACCCGTGTCGATGTCGTGCGCCTCGATCGCCAGGCCGGGCAGTTCCAGCGCGCGGATCGGTTCGTTGCGCACCGACAGCATCACCTGGAACAGCGGGTGGTGCGAGCGCGAGCGGGCCGGGTTGAGCACCTCGACCAGCCGCTCGAAGGGCAGATCGGCGTTGGCGAAGGCGTCGAAGTCGGTGTCGCGCACCGTGTTCAGCAGTTCGGTGAACGACATGCCGGGCCGCACCGCGGTGCGCAGCACCAGCGTGTTGACGAACATGCCGATCAGGCGGTCCAGTTCGGGACGGCCGCGGCCCGCGATCGGCGTGCCGACGGCGATGTCGTCGCCGCCGGTCATCCGATGCAGCAGCACCGCGAGCGCGGTGTGCAGCACCATGAACATGCTGACCCCGTTGGCGGCGGCCAGCGCGTGCAGTTCGCGATGGGTCCGCGCGTCGACCGCGCAGTCCACCAGTCCGCCCGCGTAGGACGGCCGGGGCGGGCGCGGCCGGTCGGCGGGCACGCTGAGCAGTTCCGGGACACCGGCCAGGGTGCGCCGCCAGTAGTCCAGTTGGGCGCTGATCGCCGAATCCGGGTCGTCTTCGGCGCCGAGCGCTTCGCGCTGCCACAGGGTGTAGTCGGCGTACTGGATCTCCGGTTCCGGCAGGTCGAGTTCGCCGCCCGCCGCGATGACGCTGTAGGCCGCGGCGAAATCGGCGGCCAGCGGTTCCAGCGACCAGCCGTCCATGGCGATGTGGTGCACGACCAGCACCAGCACGTGTTCGGGGACCGTCGGATCGGCGGCGTCGTTGACGGTGATCAGCGCCGCGCGCACCGGCGGTGCGGTGGCGAGGTCGAAGCCGGGCGCGGCGATGTCGCGGACCGTCTCGTCGACCCGGTCGGCGCGCACCGAGGCGACCGACAGCGTGATGGCGGCGTCGACGGGGTCGAGCACGTGCTGCACCGCCTCGCCGTCGATCTCGGGGAAGACCGTGCGCAACGTCTCGTGCCTGCGCTGCACCTCGTGCAGCGCCGCGACCAGCGCGGGCACCTCGAGTTCGCCGCGCAGTCGCAGGACCACCGGCACGTTGTAGGCGCCCGCGGCGTCGCCGGAATCGCCCGCGCCGCCGTGCGTCTCGTTGAAGCGATGCAGGAACCACAGCCGCTGCTGGGCCGCCGAGAGCGGAATGCGTTCGGGCCGTTCGCGCCGGACCAGCGGCACGACCGGTTCGACCTCGTCGGGGGCCTCGCCCAGCAGCGCGGCCAGTTCGGCCACCGTGGGCGAGGCGAACACCGTGCGCACCTCGAGTCGGGTGCCGGTGGCCGCGGCCAGTCGCGCCACCAACTGGGTGGCCAGCAGCGAGTTGCCGCCGATGTCGAAGAAGCTGTCGTCCGCGCCGACCGAATCCAGGTCGACCAACTCGGCCATCACGGCCGCGACCGTGCGTTCGTTCGCGGTCCGCGGCATCCGGGTCTCGGCCGCCTGGTGCAGGCGCGGTTCGGGCAGCGCCGCGATGTCGAGTTTGCCGACCGGGGTGAGCGGGATGCGGTCGAGGACCGCGATCGCCGCGGGCACCATGTGCACCGGCAGTCGCGCGGCCAGGTGCGCGCGCAGCGCGTCGAGGTCGATCCCGGCCGCCGGATCGGTGGGCTGGACGAAGGCGACGATGCGATCCGCGCCCGCGACCTCGCGGACCTCGGTGTGGGCGAAGCGCACCGCCGGATGACCGTCCAGCGCGGCGGTGATCTCGCCGAGTTCGATGCGGAACCCGCGCATCTTGACCTGGTGGTCGCTGCGGCCGAGGTAGACGATCTGACCCACCGCGTCCCAGCGCACCACGTCGCCGGTGCGGTACATCCGCGACCCCGCGGGGCCGTACGGGTCGGCCAGGAAGCGGCCCGCGCTCAGCCCGGGACGATCCAGATAGCCCTGCGCCACACCGCCGCCGCCCAGATACAGCTCGCCCGGCACCCCGATCGGCACCGGCCGCAACCGCTCGTCCAGGACCAGCGCGCGTGCGCCGCGCACGACCGTGCCGATGGTGCTCGGCGCGCTCACCGACGCGGGCGCGCCGGAGACGACCACCGTGGTCTCGGTGGGGCCGTAGACGTTGAACATCGCGCGGTCCGGCGCCCAGCGGGTGATCAGTTCCGGGCCGAACGCCTCGCCGCCGACCATCAGCGTGCGCATGTGCGGCAGCGCCCAGCGCCGCCGGTCGATGGTGGCCAGCGCGGCGGGCGTCATGAAGGCGTGGGTCACCTGCCACTGGTCGAGCAGGGCGGCCAGTTCGTCGCCGCCGTACACGTCCGGCGGGCAGATGACCATCGCCGCGCCGCCGCAGGTGGCCAGCAGCAGATCCAGTACCGCCGCGTCGAAACTCGGCGTCGAGAAGTGCAGGGTGCGCGATTCGGCGTCCACGCCCATGCGCTCGCGGAACTCGTCGCCCAGGTCGGACAAGCCGCGATGGGTGACCGCGACACCCTTGGGGCGGCCGGTCGAACCGGAGGTGTAGACGATGTAGGCCAGATCGGCGATCCGCAGCGGACGCACCCGCTGCGCGTCATCGATCTCCGCGTCGTCGTGTGCGTCGATCTCGGCGACCAGATCCGGGTCGTCCAGCAGTAACCAGGTCGTCGTCGCGTCGGCCCGGCTCAGCGCCGCCAGGTGGGCGCTGTCGGTGAGGCCGATCCGGCAACCGGAGTCGGTGAGCATGTGCTCGACACGGTCGGCCGGATATTTCGGATCGACCGGCACGAAGGCCGCGCCGCACTTGGCGACCGCGAGCACCGTCAGCACCGACTCGATCGAGCGGGTGAGCCCGAGCGCGACCCGGTGCCCCGGGCCGAGGCCACGCGCGATCAGCGCGCGCGCCAGGCGGTTGGCGCGGCGGTCCAGTTCCGCGTAGGTCAGCGTGTCGCCGCCGGGGACGGCGTGGATCAGCGCGGCGTTGTCGGGGTGACGGCGCGCGGTGTCGGTGATGTAGGCGCCGAGGGTGCGCGGACGCGCGCCGGGGCCGCCGGTGGCGGGCGCCAGGGTGCGGCGCTCGTGCTCGGTCCTGGCGTCCACGTCGCGGATCAGGACGCGCGGGTCCGCGGTGACGGCGTCGAGCACGCGCAGGAACCGGCCCGCCAGCGTCTCGACGGTCGCCGCGTCGAACAGTTCGGTGGCGTAGACGAATTCGCACGCCATACCCGCGCCGCCGAGTTCGCCCGCGTCGGTCACCCGCAGT
Source organism: Nocardia takedensis NBRC 100417 (assembly GCF_000308695.1). Lineage (GTDB taxonomy): Bacteria > Actinomycetota > Actinomycetes > Mycobacteriales > Mycobacteriaceae > Nocardia > Nocardia takedensis. Next base: position 45,396 of record NZ_BAGG01000110.1, read on the forward strand.
TCGAGGTCGAATTTCGCCAGCGCGATGTCGAGTTCCTCGGCGCGCAGGTCCAAGCCGGGCAGGCGCAGCGCGGGCGGCGGCGCGTCCTGCACCGACAGCGCGACCTGGAACAGCGGCGGCCGGTTGCTGCCGCGTGAGCCGTTGCCGAGTTCCTCCACGACCCGCTCGAACGGGATGTCGGCGTGGGCCAGCGCGGCCAGTTCGGAGTCGCGGTCGGCGTGCAGCAGGTCGGCGAAGGCGGCGTCCGGATCGACCTCGGAGCGCAGCACCAGCGTGTTGACGAACATGCCGACCAATTCGTCGAGCCGGGTGTCGGACCGGCCCGCCACCGGGGTGCCGATGACGATGTCGCGTCCGCCGGTGACCGCGCGCAGCAGCACCGCCAACACGGTGCGCACCATCATGAACAGGCTCACGCCCTGCTCGGCGGCCACCCGCAGCAGCGTGGCGCGCACCTCCGACGGGATCGGCACCCGCACCGAACCCGCTTCGTGATGCGGCTGTTCGGGCCGCTTGCGGTCGTAGGGCAGCGGCAGTTCCTCGGGGATGTCGGCCAACGCGGTGCGCCAGTGGGCGAGCTGGGTCGCGGCCAACGACTCGGGATCGCTCTCGTCGCCGAGGGATTCGCGCTGCCACAGGCCGAAGTCCGCGTACTGCACCGGCAGCGGGGCCCACGCCGGCGCCACGCCGTCGCGGCGCGCGGCGTAGGCGACCGCGAGATCGCGCGTCAACGGGCCCAGCGACCACCCGTCGGCGGCGATGTGGTGGATCACGATGCCCAGCACGTGTTCTTCGGGACCGGTGCGCAGCAGCGAGATCCGCAGCGGGGTGGTGCGGGTCAGGTCGAACCCGCGCCGGGCGGTGGTGCGCAGCGCGCGGCGGGCGCCCTGCTCGTCGGTCTCGATCGGCACGATCAGCGGCGTCGCCTCGCTCAGCGGCAACACGTGCTGGCGCGGGCCCTGCTCGTCCTCGGGGAAGACGGTGCGCAGCACCTCGTGACGGTCGACGATGTCGGCGAGCGCCTCGGTCAGCGCCTCGACATCCAGGTCACCGTCGACGCGGATCGCGAAAGCGATGTTGTAGGCGCTGGATTCGGGGGCGAAGCGGTTGAGGAACCACAGCCGCCGCTGCGGCAGCGACAGCGGCAGGCGCGCCGGACGCGGGTCGTAGGCCGTCAGCGCGATCCGCCGCGTGCTCGGCGCCGCCACGATGTGTTCGGCGACGCCCGCCACCGTCGGCGCCTCGAAGATCTCCCGCACCGGCAGGTCCACGCCGAATTCGGCGTGCAGGGCGGCGGCCAGGCGGGTCGCCAGCAGCGAGTTGCCGCCGATGTCGAAGAAGCTGTCCTCGGCGCCCTCGACCGGACGGGTCAGGATCTCGCCGAACACCGCGGCCACCCGGTGCTCGACCTCGGTGCGCGGCGCGCGCGAACTCGCCCGCGCGGTGAAGACGGGGTGCGGCAGCGCCTTGCGGTCCAACTTGCCCGCCGGGGTGACCGGCATGGTGTCGAGCACGGTGATCGCGGCGGGCACCATGTAGCTGGGCAGGCGGTTGCGCGCGGTCTCGGCGACCGCGTCCGCCGCCACGTCGTCGTCGGCGGTGACGTAGGCCGCCAACCGCTGCTGGCCCGTCTCGTCGGTGTGCACGATCGTCAACGCGAAGGTCACCCCGGGGTGGGCGCGCAGCACGTGGTCGATCTCGGTGAGCTCGATGCGGAAACCGCGGATCTTGACCTGGTCGTCGGCGCGGCCGAGGAAGCGCAGGCCGCCCGCGCGGTCCACCACGACCAAGTCGCCGGTGCGGTACATCCGCTCACCGCGCCTGCCGTGCGGGTTGGCCGGGAACCGCTGCGCGGTCAGCGCGAGTCTGCCCAGGTAGCCGCGCGCCAGGCCGGGCCCGGACAGGTACAGCTCGCCGGGGGTGCCGGGCGGTACCGGATGCAGCCGCGAATCCAGCACGAACAGCCGCATACCGCGCACCGGGACGCCCAGCGGGACCGGCTCGTCGGCCCGCATCGGATGCGAGGCGGTGGCGGCGACGGTGGCCTCCGAGGGCCCGTACATGTTGTGGATGCGGTGGCGGATCGACCACGCGCGCACCAGTTCCGCCGAGCACGCCTCGCCGCCGACGATCACCGTTTCCAGATCGTCGAGGCCGACATCGGGCACGGTGGCCAGCGCGGCCGGAGTGATGAAGGCGTGGGTGATGCGCTCCTCGCGCAGGATCCGCGCCAGTTCCACACCGCCGTAGACCCCGGGCGGCACCACGACCATGGTCGCGCCCGCGGCGAAGCCGAGCAGCAGTTCCAGCACCGAGGCGTCGAAACTCGGCGAGGAGAAGTGCAGCGTGCGGGCGGCGTCGGTGATGCCGAACAGGTAGTTCTGCTCCTGGGCCAGCGAGATCAGGCCGCCGTGGGTGACCACGACCGCCTTGGGTTTGCCGGTGGAACCGGAGGTGTAGATCAGATACGCGGGGTGGGCCACCCGCAGCGGCAGGTGGCGTTCGGTGTCGCGGATCGGTTCGGTACCGCAGGCGGCCAGTTCGTCGGCCAGTTCGGTGGTGCCGAGCACCAGCCAGTCCACGTAGGACTTGCGGTGACGGCCGCCGCCGGTCGGCCACGCCGGCATCGCGGCCAGGCAGTCGGGTTCGGTGAGCCCGATCAGGGCTCCCGAGTCGGCGATCATGTGCCCGATGCGGTCTTCCGGATAGCCGGGATCGATCGGCACGTAGGCCGCGCCGGTCTTCGCGACGGCCCACACGGCGGCGATGGAGTCCAGGCCGCGCGGCAGCGCGACCGCGACCACGACCTCCGGCCCCGCGCCGTGCTCGATCAGCACGCGGGCCAGACGGTTCGACCGCTCGTCGAGCTGACGGTAGGTGACCCCGCGCCCAAGGAAGCGCACCGCGACCGCGTCGGGCACGCGCTGCGCGGTCTGGGTCAGCATGCGCGCCAGCGTGATCGGCGGTTCGGCGGGCGAGCCGATGATCGGCACCAGGTTGCCGCGTTCACGCGCGTCGAGGATCTCGACGTCGCCGACCGGAGTACGCGGAGCGGCCACCGCGGCCTCCAGCACCGCCACGAACCGGCGGGCGAACGATTCGATCGTGCCGCGGTCGAAAACGTCGGCGGCGTAGCCGAATTCGGCGGTCATCGGACCGCCCGCGACGTCGTCGTGCAGTTCCAACTGCAAGTCGAACTTCGCCAGCGCGCCGTCGAGTTGCACCACCTCGGTGCGCACGGCGGGCAGATCCACGCGCAATTCGGGGACGCGGTCGTAGGACAGCATCACCTGGAACAGCGGGTGCCGCGCGCTCGAGCGCTCCGGGTTGACGGCCTCGACCAACCGCTCGAACGGGACGTCGGCGTTGGCGAAGGCGTTCAGGTCGGTCTCGCGCACCACGTCCAGCATCCGGTCGAAACCCGCGCCCGGTTCGACCTCGGTGCGCAGCACCAGCGTGTTGACGAACATGCCGACCAACTCGTCCAGCGCCGGATCGGAGCGGCCCGCGATCGGCGTGCCGATGGCGATGTCGGTGGACCCGCACAGCCGGGCCAGCAAGGTCGCCAGCGCGGCGTGCAGCACCATGAACATGCTGACCCCGCGCGCCGCCGCCAATTCCGCCGCCGCGCGCCGGGTCTCGGCGGAGATGGTGAACGCGACCCGCCCGCCCTCGGTGCCGCGGCGCAGCGGGCGCGCGCGATCCAGCGGCAGGTCCAATTGATCGGGCAGCCCGGCCAATTCGGTGCGCCAGTAGGCCAGTTGCCTGCTCAGCGCGCTGCTCGGATCGGTCTCCTCGCCGAGCAGTTCGCGCTGCCACAGCGCGAAATCGGCGTACTGCACGGGCAGCGGGGTCCAGCGCGGCAGTGTGCCCGCCGCGCGCGCGGCCACGGCCGTCATCAGATCGCGGGCCAGCGGCGCGATCGACCATCCGTCGCCCGCGATGTGGTGCAGCACCACCGCCAGGACGTGCTCGTCGCGACCGGTGCGCCACAGCGCCACCCGGATCGGGGCCTGACCGCGCAGATCGAAACCGTACCCGGCGAATTCGGTCGCCAGCGCTACCGCGTCCGCGCCCGTCGCGTCGACCGGGTCGATGGTCAGCGGGATCTCGGCGGTCGGGTGGATCACCTGGTAGGGACCCTCGGGCGATTCCGGGAAGGTGGTGCGCAGGCTCTCGTGCCGTTCGATGACGTCGAGCAGGCCCGCGTGCAGCGCCTCGAGATCCAAGGGGCCGGACAGTCGCACGGCCAACGGCATGTTGTAGACGGCCGCGTGCTCGGCGAAGCGGTTGAGGATCCACACCCGCTGCTGGGCCAGCGACAGCGGAATCCGTTCCGGCCGTTGCTTGGCCACCAGGCGCGGGGAGGCGGTGTCGACGGTGTGGTCGGCGAACCGCTCGGCGACCGCGGCGACGGTGCCCGCCTCGAACAGGTCGCGGATGGTCAGCCCGGTGGCCAGCGCGGCGTTGATCCTGGCGACCGCGCGGGCCGCGACCAGCGAATTGCCGCCGAGGTCGAAGAAGCTGTCGCCGGTGCCGATCTCGGCTTCGGCCAGACCGAGCACCTCGGCGAAGATCGCGACCAGCGTGCGCTCCACCTCGGTGCGCGGCGCTTCGGCGGCCCGGTGCGCGCGGGGGGCCATGGTCGGCGCGGGCAGCGCCTTGCGATCGATCTTGCCGTTGGCGCTCAACGGCAGCGCGTCGAGTTCGACCAGCGCGGCGGGCACCATGTAGGCGGGCAGCGTCCGGCGCAGCAGGGCCAGCAGCGCGGGGGTGTCGAGGACCGATTCGGCCGGGTCGGCGTCGTCCGCGCGCGGATGCGCGGGCACGACGTAGGCGACCAGTTCGTCACCCGTGCGGCCCGCGTGCGCCACGCACACCGCGCGGGCGATCGAGGGATCGTCGAGCAGGACGGCCTCGATCTCGCCGAGTTCGATGCGCAGGCCGCGGATCTTGACCTGGAAGTCGGTGCGGCCCAGGTATTCCAGCACGCCGCGCTCGGGACCGGAGTCGACCTGCCAGCGGGCCAGATCGCCGGTGCGGTACATGCGCGCGCCGGAGACGAACGGATCGGCCACGAAGCGATCGGCGGTCAGCTTCGGCTGCCCCAGGTACCCGCGCGCCAACTGCACGCCCGACAGGTACAACTCGCCCACCGCGCCGGGCGCGACCGGACGCAGTCGCGCGTCCAGCACGTAGGTGCGGGTGTTCCAGACCGGCGAGCCGATCGGCACGCTCACCGGGTCGGGCGGGCACGGCCAGTAGGTGACGTCGACGGCGGCTTCGGTGGGGCCGTACAGGTTGTGCAGCGCGGCGCCGCCGAGCACCGCGTAGAACGCGCGCACCGTGGCGGGTGGCAGGGCTTCGCCGCTGCAGAACACCCGGCGCAGCACCCCGCACTCGCGTGTGTCGGCGTCGGTGACGAACAGCGACAGCATCGACGGCACGAAATGGGCCGTGGTGACGCCCTTCTCGGCGATGATCGCGGCCAGATAGGCCGGGTCGCGGTGGCCGTCGTGCTCGGCCAGCACCAGCCTGGCCCCGATCTGCAAGGGCCAGAAGAACTCCCACACCGACACGTCGAAGGTGGCCGGGGTCTTCTGGAGGACGACGTCGCCCGCGTCGAGCGGGTATTCGTGCTGCATCCAGCGCAACCGGTTGACGATCGCGGTGTGGCAGACGCCGACGCCCTTGGGGCGGCCGGTCGAGCCCGAGGTGAACAGCAGGTAGGCCAGATTCTCCCCGCGCAGCGGGGCACGGCGGTCGGCGTCGGTGAGCGGGGCCGGATCGAAACCGGAGACCTCGACGGTGTCCAGTGCCAGTGCGGGACTGCGCGGCGGCACGGTCAGCCCGTCGCGCGAGACGGTCAGCACGCAGACCGGATGCGCCTGGCGCAGGATGCCGTCGATCCGCTCGGTCGGGTTGTCCGGGTCCAGCGGCAGGTAGGCCGCGCCCGCCTCGATGATCGCGTAGATGCCCACGACGAGGTCGATCCCGCGCCGCATGTACAGCGCCACCACCGAATCCGGGCCCGCGCCGCGCGCGACCAGCAGGCGCGCGAGCCGGTTGACCCGCTCGGCGAATTCACGATAGGTCAGCGTCTGTCCCTCGAACTCGAGGGCGACGGCGTCGGGGCAGGCCGCGACCCGGTCGTAGAACACACTCGCCAGCGTGCCCGGATCGACCGGGCGGTCGGTGCAGTTCCAGCCGTAGAGCACGGTGTCGCGTTCGGCGGCGGTGATGGCGTCCAGCGTCAGCGCGCGGGCGCCGGGTTCGGTGCGCAGGAACCGTTGCAGGAAATCGGTGAAACGGCCGTGGTGGGCCGCCACCTCCGACTCCCCGTACAGCACCGGATTGGCCTCGAAATCGACGTGCAGGCCGCCGCCCGCGCCGTGGTAGAGGTTGATCGACAGGTCCTCGACCGGGCCGGTCGCCAGCACGTGCAGCGTGCCCGTGATGCTGCCGAAGCGCAGTTCCGGACGGAACAGCATGATGTTGACCATCGGACCGAAGAAGCCGCGCGCGTCGCGGGAATAGCCGCAGTCGCGTCTGATGTCGTCGTGGCGGTAGCGCTGATGGCGCAGCGCGCCGGTGATCTGCAATTCGGCGCGGCGCACCACGTCGGCGACGGTGGTCTGCTCGTCGAAGGCGATCCGGATCGGCACCACATTGGACACCACACCCGCCGAGCGGCGCAGGGCGACGGTGGTGCGCGCCGAGACGGGCAGGCTCAGCACGACGTCGGTCTCCCCCGTCACCGAGCGCACGTAGCAGGCCAGCGCGGCGACCACCAGCGTGGAGGTGTGGGTGCCGTAGATCGAGGTCATCTCGGTCAGCGCGGCCTCGACCGCGTCGCCGAGTCCGCCGCCGACCAGTCGGCGGTCGGCCACGGGCGGTGTGCCGGTGGCGGTGACACCGGACAGCGATTTCGGCTCGCCGACGCCGCTGAGCTGTTCCATCCAGTAGTCGCGGTCGCCGACGAAGCGCCGCGAATCGCGGTAGGTGGACTCGCCCTCGTAGATGTCGGCCAGCGGCGCGGCGCGCGAGACGGACGGTTCGGTGTGGTTCTCCAGGGCCGTGTAGATCTCGGCGGTGCGGTCCATGCCGTTCATCGCGGCGTAGCCGTCGAGCAGGATGTGGTGGGCGCGGCCGTACCAGAAGTAGCTGGCATCGCCGGTGCGGATCACGACGTTGGTGATGAGCGGATCGCGGTCGAAATCGAAGGGCGATTCGGCGTGCTCGTCCATCCAGCGGTGCGCGGCGGCCACCGGATCGGCTTCGCCGCGCATATCGATGCGGTCCCAGCCCGGGCGCGCGGACGGTTCGATGACCTGGTGCGGGACGCCGTCGATCTCGAGCAGGCGCAGTTGGCCGACCTCGGATTCGACACCGTGACGTTCGACGGAATAGAGCAGCCTGCCCACGTCGAGGTCGCCGTGGATCTCGACGTACTGGGCGATGGTCAGGGGGATGTCCGGCCGGATGCGCTGGGCGTACCACAGGGCCGACTGAGCGGGGGAAAGGGCGAAGGGCTGCGGCGTGAACTCACCCGGAGAGCATTGGTCTACACGATCGGTGGCCAATGAACTCATCAAACACTCCGTTCTGCCGCAGTCGACGCAACTCCCCGAGCACCACCACGACCGTGCGCGCGCGCCAGCCGTCGGACCTGATCCACGCCCTATGATTCGGAGCATCTACGGCAGCGGATGGCCGGCGTGTCGGTTTTGTTTCTCAGCGAACGGCATTGTCGGGTGGCCGAATTCACCAGCAAAATATCCGCTAACCACCAGACCTGGCGTAAACAGCGGCAAATGTCGGGTTTACCGGGAGCAATCCACCCAAAAGTGTGAGATTGGCAATACTGTGGCGACCCCCGTTCGAGACGGCAGTAACCAACCCGCAACACTCTGGAGCGGCGCGAAACGAACTTGTTGTTCGATTAGGAGGGGGTAATCCCCCGACTCGTCGACACCGTCACCGGGTCCCTCGTCACCCCTGGACGGCGGCCGCCGCGGCCACGCCGCCGCGCTGCCGCGACCGGCGCCGGAACAGCACGAACGCCGCCGCGACCCCGGTGAGGATAACGGACAGCGCCTCGGGGACGCCGCCGATCCGGGTGGCGATCGTCGTGTCGGTGCGCAGCGGCAGATCCGCGACCAGCGCGGCGGGCACGAACAGCGGCGTCTGCTGCCGCACCGCCCCGTCCGCGGTGATGATCCCGCTGACCCCGGAGGTGGCCGCCACGACCAGCGCCCGGCCGTGCTCCACCGCGCGCACCCGTGACATCGCCAACTGCTGGTAGGTCATCTCGCTGTCGCCGAAGGTCGCGTTGTTGGTCGGCACCGTCAGCAGTTGCGCGCCCGAATCCAGCGACTCGCGGAAAGCCCGGTCGAAGGCCACCTCGTAGCAGGTCGCGACCCCGATCCTGACCCCGGCCGCGCGGACCGTGCCGTCACCGTGGCCCGGGACGAAGTAGCCCGCGCGGTCGGCGTAATCGGAGAACAGGCTGAAGAACGAACGCATCGGCAGGTACTCGCCGAAGGGTTGCACGATCTTCTTGTCGTGCCGGTCACCCGGCCCCGCCGCGCCGTCCCACACCATCACCGAATTGGTGGTGGTGCGATCCCCGTTGACCAGCACCGCGCCGACCAGGATGGGCGCGCCCACCGCCACCGACGCCTCGGTGATCAGCGCGGCGGCGTCGGGATTGCGCAGCGGGTCGATGTCGGAGGAGTTCTCCGGCCAGATCACCACGTCGGGACGCGGACTCCGCCCCGCCGCGACGTCGCGGGCCAGTTCCCGCGTGCGCCGGACGTGATTGTCGAGCACCGCCCGCCGCTGGGCGTTGAAATCCAGGCCCAGACGGGGCACGCTGCCCTGGATCGCGGCCACCGTGACCGTGCTGTCGCCCGCGTCGGGCGCGGGCAGCGCGGGGCGCAGCAGCAGGCCCGCCAATGGAACGGCCACCAGGGTGGCGGCGGTGACTGTCGTGGCGGCGCGGGTCATGCGCTCGGGGGCCAGCGCGGGCGGTTCGGGGGAAGTGCGGGCGAGCAGGTGGTCCACGAGGGCGGCGGCGGTGGTGCCGGTGAGCGCGACGGCGAAACCGATCAGTACCGGCCCGCCGAACATGGCCAGTGGTAGGAACCAGCCGTCGGCCTGGCCGAAAGCGAGCCGCCCCCAGGGGAATCCGCCGAACGGGAAGTTCGACCGTCCCCATTCCGCGGTCACCCACGCCAACGCGATCCACAGCGGCCACCCCGGCAGACCGCCCAGCAGGCGGGCCAGCAGACCGAACAGTCCGAGGAACACAGCACAGGCCAGCGACAGGGCCAGCCACGGCACCGGCCCCACGTAGATGCCGGTCCACGGCAGCAGCGGCAGGAAGAAACCGAGCCCGGCCAGCAGGCCGTAGCCGAAGCCCGCGCGCAGCGGGCCCCGACCGCGCACGACCAAGGTGAGCAGGGCGATTCCCAGCGGTGCGAGGAACCAGTACGGCCGTGGCGGAAAACTGCCGAACAGCAGCAGCCCCGCCACGATCGCCGCCACCGACCTGGTCACCGCCGGACAGCGCTCGAACCAGCGCACACGCACCGGCGAAACCTCCGCCGCGGCGGAGGTTTCGGGACTCGCGGCGGTCGCCGACTCAGGCTTCATGGATGACGACTCCGCGGTGGACGGTGCGCAGGCAGGTGGGCAGGGCGGTGTCGGGGTCCAGCGGCGGCAGGCCGGGCACCCGCGAGCGGGGGTCGGTCGACCAGCGCTGCACGGCGTCCGCGGCGGCGGCGACCACCAGGTCCTCGGCCGCCCAGACCGCGTAGGAGGCGGGGGCGCCGGGCACCAGCGTGCCCGAGACACCGTCGCGGACCCCGCCCGCGCGCCAACCGCCCCTGGTCGCGGCGGCGAAGGCCGCGCGCGGAGACAGTCCACTGCCCGGGGTGCGGTGGTGCACCGCCGCGCGGACCGCCGCCCACGGGTTCAGTGCCGTGACCGGTGCGTCCGATCCGATCGCGAGCGCGATCCCGGCGGCGGCCATGCGGGCGTAGGGGTTCATGGCGGCGGCGCGGTCGGCGCCGAGGCGCGCGGCGTACATGCGGTCGGGTCCGCCCCAGGCGGCGTCGAATCCCGGTTGCACACTGGCGATCACGCCGAGGGCGGCCAGTTCGGCGATCTGCTCGGCGTCGAGCATCTCGGCGTGTTCGACCCGGTGACCGCGCGCGGCGACCGCCGGTGTGCCGAGGGCGTCGGCGGCGCGGCGGAATCCAATCAGCGCGGCGTCCATCGCGGCGTCGCCGATGACGTGGAATCCGGCCTGCACGCCGGCTTCGGTACAGGCCCGCACGTGGTCGGCGACGGCGTCGGCGTCCAGATAGCCGACTCCCGCGCCGGCATCGTCGGCGTAGGGCTCGCGCAGCCAGGCGGTGCGCGACCCCAGCGATCCGTCGACGAACAGGTCACCGGCCAGGCCGTCGACGCCGAGTTCGGCGACCAGCGCTTTCGCCTCCTCGGCGGTGCGCACGGCCTCGCCCCAGTAGGTCCGCACCTCGACGCCGTGCGCGAACTCGCGCAGTTCCGCCAAGTCGGTGCGGCCCGCGATCTCGGGGCCGGAGCATTCGTGGACGGCGGCGACGCCGTTGGCCGCCGCGTGATCGAGCGCGGCGCGGCGGGCCCGGTCGCGGCGGTCGCGGTCGAGCAGGTCCAGCGCGGCGGCGCGGACGAGGTGGTGGGCTCGCGCGCGGACCGGTTCGCCGCGGGTGAAACCGGTCGCGGCGGTCACGGCGGGCACGGCGTCGAGCAGGGCGGTGGAGGCGATCGCGGAGTGGGCGTCGACGCGGGCCAGGTAGACCGGTCGGCCCGGGCCTGCCGCGGCGTCGATCTCGGCGACGGTCGGCGGCCTGCCCTCGGGCCAGCGGGTCTCGTCCCAGCCGTCGCCCAGGATCGGGCCGCCGGGTTCGGCCGCGGCGTGGGCGCGCACGCGGGCGAGGCAGTCGGCCAGCGAGTCGGCGGCCGCGAGGTCGAGTCCGGTCAGGCGCAGGCCCAGCGCGGTGAGATGCACGTGCGGGTCGACGAACGCGGGGGCGACGAAAGCGCCCGCCAGATCGATGATCTCGGCGTCGGGGTGCAGCGCCCGCCCTGGGCGTTCGGCGCCCAGCCACACCACCGTGCCGTCGGTGACGGCCATCGCTGTCGCGTCGGGTGCGCTCGCACTGTAGAAACGACCGCCGATCAGCAACTGGGTACTCACGGGGGATCAGTCTGCCGTATGCCCGCGCGCGGCCTTCGCGGCGGACACCCGCCCGGAATCAGGCCGGGCCGACGGCGCGGCGGGCGTTGCCCTGGCCGTCGTCGTACCACTGCTGCACGACGACGCCGTCGATCACCTCGCCGCCGTCGATCACCACGCCGCGGTAGGGCCGGGCGGCGGCGAGACGAGCGATACGCCGCGCGGCGAACGCGGTGATCAGCGGACGGACCAGCACGCGGGTGGGCGGCAGCAGCAAGAGCAGGCCGAGCACGCCGGTGACCAGGCCGGGGATGAACATCAGCAGACCGCCGAGCGCGACGAGCGCGCCGTCGGCGACGGCCGTGCCCGGGTCGAGTTCGCCGCGCGAGACGCGGCGGAACTGCTCGAACACCCGTCTGCCCTGCGAGCCGATCAGCAGCAGGCCCGCCGCCGAGGTGGCGATCAGCAGCAGGATCGCGGGGACGACGCCGAGCAACTGCCCCACCGCGACCAGTGCGGCGATCTCGACGACTGCGTAGAGCACGAACAACAGGGCGGGCATGGCGTTCCTTCCGGGACGGTCTATCCGGTCCAACGTCCGAATGTCCGATTCTGCTCCCGAATCCACCTGATAGCTCGCTGAGAGGACGCCTATCCCCCGGGCCGCACCAACCCGGTCTCGTAGGCCAGCACCACGGCCTGCACCCGGTCGCGCAACCCCAGTTTGGTCAGCACCCGGCCCACGTGGGTCTTGACGGTGGCCTCCGACAGGTACAGCTGTTCGGCGATCTCGGCGTTGGAGCGGCCCGCCGCGATCTGTTCGAGCACCTCGCGCTCCCTGGCGGTGAGCACGTCCAGCATCGAGGCGTCGCGCATCCCGGCGGGATCGTCGGCGATCAGCCGGTCGAGCAGACGTTTGGTGACCTTCGGCGAGACCACCGCGTCACCCGCGGCGACGCTGCGGATGGCCGAGACCAGATCCTCCGGCGGGGTGTCCTTGAGCA
>NZ_BAGG01000109.1 GCF_000308695.1 Nocardia takedensis NBRC 100417
GGATCTCCTGACGGATCTTGCGCATGTGGGTGGTGGCGTTGGAGACGTCGCCGGTGCCCGCCTCGCCCTTGGAGCGGATCATGGCCGCGCCCTCGGTGATCCGGCGCAGCGCCTCGCCCAGATTGGTGGCGCCGCAGACGAAGGGAACAGTGAAGTTCCACTTGTCGATGTGGTTGGCGTAGTCGGCCGGGGTGAGCACCTCGGACTCGTCGACGTAGTCGACGCCGAGGCTCTGGAGGATCTGCGCCTCCACGAAGTGGCCGATGCGGGCCTTGGCCATCACGGGGATGGACACCGCGGCGATGATGCCGTCGATCATGTCCGGATCGCTCATCCGGGACACGCCGCCCTGGGCGCGGATGTCGGCGGGGACCCGCTCGAGGGCCATCACCGCGACGGCGCCCGCGTCCTCGGCGATCTTGGCCTGGTCGGGGGTGACGACGTCCATGATCACCCCACCCTTGAGCATTTCGGCCATGCCGCGCTTGACGCGGGCGGTGCCGACGGTGGTGGTGGTTTCGGGGGTGGTCACGGCTAACTCCTGGGTCATGGGCGCCAATCGGATCGCGCGGTGGGAAATCGCCCCAATTCTAGGCGCGCCGGAAATGCCACTTGATAGCCAGTTGCGGACCACTGGTCTGGTCGGATCGGCGTGTCGCGGGGAGAAGCGGCTGCTTCGGCCGATTTTCCCGTGGTGTCGCCGTGCGAGAGCCCGACCGGGGGCGGGCGTCGCCCGGGCGGCCGTGCGAGATGTCTCACTCTCGCGGGCCACCCGGTCGCCCGGAATTCGCCGGGTGCCTCAGAGCGGGGCGACGACCAGCAGTTGCGCCCAGTACTGCGCCGCCGAAGGGCCCAGGATGGGCAGCAGGAAATCGAACAGCAGGTAGGACATCGGCAACCTCCACACGTCAGGGACCGCCCCGGCCATCGGGAGCGTCGACACCGGACAATCCGGGTACATCCTGCCCCCAGGCGTACCCTCGCGACTCCCATCCAGTCCCGAACCCGACACGAATGTGAAGCACCTCACACAGTGGCGACGGTCACCGGATCGAGCGGACCTCGGGTTCGACCGCGCCGGACACGGCCGCGACGGCCTCGGGCAGCAACTCGTCGAGGTGATAGGGGTAGACGGTCTCCCCCGCCCCGTCCAGCGCCGGGATGTCGGCCGCCGCGCACCAGCGGTGCCCGGTGATCGATCGGCGCTCCACCGCGGTCATATTGCCCGGCTCGGGCTCGAAGCAGGCCACCCGCAGCACGAAGAACAGTTCCTCCGCGCGGATCAACTCGCCGTCGAACGGGAACATCGCCACCCGCCGCCACAGCGGACCGCGCAACGCGGCGGGATCGGCGGAGTGCCCCGTCTCCTCCCAGAGTTCGCGCACCGCCGCCTGCCGCAAGGTCTCCCCCGGATCGACGCCGCCGCCGATGGTGAACCAGAACGACACCTCCGGCGTGCGGGGGTCGCGTCCGCGCATCAACAGCACCCGGTCGCGTTCGTCGAGCAACACCACCCGCGCCGAGGTCCGGGTGGTGTCCACGACCAGACCGGTGCCCGCGGCGGGCGTCACCCGCTCGGTGATCTCGAAATAGGTGGGCAGCGGCGCGGTTCCGCCCAGGTGCAGCACCCGCACCGGACGCTGGGTGCGCAACGCCAGCGTGTCGCGCACCGCGTCGTTGTGGAAGCGCCGGGCGATCAGCACCCGGGCCTCCGCGTCGGCCAGTTCGGCCACCAGTTGCGGTCGCAGCGCCGCGATGTCGACCGCCGACAGCGCCACCGACAGTTGGTTCTCGACGGTCTCGCGGTGCGCCCGGTCGGCCCGTTCGGCCCGGTCCGCCAACGCCGCCAGCCGACGCGCGTGCTCGGCCGCTGCCGGGTCCGACACCGGACCGGCGATCGCCATCGCGACCGCGCGCGCGACCACCGCGCGCCGCGCCAGCGCGCCTTCGAGCGCCTGCCAGGAATGATCGGAGCGCACGTGCAACCGGTCGAGCCGGTTGGCCGTCGAATAGGCCCACAGGCCGACGGCGAGGATCACCGCGGCCACCAGGGCCAGGACCAGGACCGTTGTCGCGGAGAAGGTGATCATCCGGCCGCACGCACCCGGACATCGCCGACGGTGACCGTCTCGTAGACCCGCAGGATCTGCTCGGCCACCACCGGCCAGTCGTATTCGCCGACCACCTGGGTGGCGGTGCGCACCAACTGCGTCCGCCGGTGCTCGTCGACCAGCACGCTGTGCACGGCCTCGGCCAGCGCGGCCGAATCCCCCACCGGGACCAGAACGCCCGCCGTCCCGTCGCGCAGCACCCGGCGGAAGGCGTCGAGTTCACTGGCCACCACCGGGGTGGCCGCGGCCATGGCCTCGATGAGGATGATGCCGAAACTCTCGCCGCCCAGATTCGGCGCGACGTAGACGTCGGCGCTGCGCATCGCGGCGGCCTTCTCCTCGTCGGAGACCTGTCCGAGGAACCGCAGATGACCGGCCAGCTCGCCCGCCTCGCGACGCAACCGCTCCTCGTCGCCGCGCCCGACGATCAACACCTCGAGATCGCGGTGGCGGCGCACCAGTTCCGGCAGCGCGCCCAGCAGCACCGACATCCCCTTGCGCGGTTCGTCGTAGCGGCCCAGGAACAGCACGGTCCGGCCGGGACGCGGATAGCCCGGCAGCATCGGCGCGCGCGCGAACGCGGCGACGTCGACGCCGTTGGGGATCTCCACCGCGTCCGAGCCGAGCGCCTCGACCTGCCAGCGCCGCGCCAGTTCCGACACCGCGATCCGGCCGCTGATCTTCTCGTGGTACGGCCGCAACACGCCCTGGAAGGTGCTGAGCACCAACGATTTCGTCGTGGAGGTGTGGAAGGTGGCCACGATCGGGCCCTCGGCGATCTTCAGCGCCAGCATCGACAGGCTCGGCGCGTTGGGCTCGTGGATGTGCAGGACGTCGAAGTCGTTGCCCTCGATCCAGCGCCGAATCCTGGTGTAGGCCATGGGTCCGAAGGACAACCGCGCGACCGAGCCGTTGTACGGGATCGCCACCGCACGGCCCGCGGAGACCACGAACTCCGGCAGCGGGGTGCCCTCCGAGGCCGGGGCCAGCACGCTGACCCGGTGCCCGCGCTCGAGGAACACCCTGGCCAGTTCGACCACGTGGGCCTGCACGCCGCCGGGGACGTCGAAGGAGTACGGGCAGACCATGCCGATCTTCACGGCGTCCCTTCCTCGCCGCCGACCGGTGATCCGGCCTCGGACCGTCGCCGCGCCGCCGCGATCCGTTCGCGCCGCTCGGGTGAGAGATCGTCCTCCCACAGCGGTTGCAGCATGTGCCAGTCCCGGGGGTGCTCGGCGATGTTCGCCGCGAAACGGTCGGCGAGTCGCTGGGTGGCCGCCTCGACGCCGTCGGAGACGTCGACGGCGGGCTCGACCTTCAGGCCCCAGTCCTCACGACCGTCCGCGTCGGTCTCGAACCAGCCGTGCACCGGCAGCAGCGCCGCGCCCGTCTCGACGGCCAGTTTCGCCGCGCCCGCGGGCATCCAGGTCCGCTCACCGAAGAAGGTGACCGGCACACCGCGCCCCGTCAGGTCGCGTTCGCCGAGCAGACACACGATGCCGTTGTCCCGAAGCCGGGCCGCCAACTGCGGGAACGGTGGCTCCGCACCGCCGGTCAAGGGGAACACCTCGAACCCGAGACTCTCCCGGTAGGCGACGAACCGGTCGAACAGCGACTCCGGCTGCAGCCGTTCCATCACGGTCGAGAAGCTCCGGTAGTGCTGCACCAGCCACACGCCCGCCATGTCCCAGTTCCCCGAATGCGGCAGGACCAGCAGGACACCCTTGCCCCGCGCCAGCGCGGCGTCGAGATGTTCGAGCCCGCCGACAGGGTGGTCGATCGCGGTGTGGTCCATCGACGGCAACCGGAACGCCTCGCGCCAGTAGCGCGCGTAGGAGCGCATGCTCGCGCGGATCAGTTCGTCCGGGACGCCCTCGGGCGTGGTGCCGAGGACCCGGGCCAGATTGCGGCGCAACTGGGCGGGGCCGCCGCCGCGCGCGGAACGGTCGGCCCCGAAGTCGAACAGTCGGCGCGCCGTTCGCTCCGGCAGCGCCCGGACCACCCGCCAGCCCGCGGCGTAGGCCCGATCCGTCAGCGCCGATCCGATTCCGCTCATCCCCCGAATCCTTCCCGCGCGCCGCGGCCGAGCGCACTCACGACGGCTGCCCCGCGTTGCCCGAGCGGGCCTGCCCCGAGACCGACGGGATCACCTCGCGCGCGCCGGGCGAATTGCGGACCGCCAGCACCCGCTGCAACACCGTGACGATGCTCAGCACCGCGAGCACCCACATGGCCACGTGCACGGCCCAGGTCAGCCATTCGATGCCCCAGTAGCCGCCGATTCCGGTGAACCCGGCCCCGACCAGCACGATCACCAAACGGTCTGGCCGTTCGATGAGACCGCCGTCGGCGGACAACCCGCTCGCCTCGGCCTTGGCCTTGGCGTAGGAGATGACCTGCGAGGTCACCAGCACGACCAGCGTCGCGACGAACAGCCAGCGGTTGTTCTCGTGGTAGACCGCCCACCAGGCCAGCCCGCCGAAGATCGCGCCGTCGGCCACCCGGTCGCAGGTGGCGTCGAGCACCGCGCCGTAGCGGGTGCCGCCGCCGCGCGCGCGGGCCATCGCGCCGTCGAGCATGTCGAACATGACGAACAGCCAGATCACCATCGTTCCCCAGAACAGGTGACCGGTCGGGAAGAGCGTGACCGCGGCCGCGATGGAGGCCGCGGTGCCGACGAGGGTCACCGCGTCGGGCGTGAGCCCGGTCTTGACCAGGGCCCGCCCCAGCGGCGCGGTGGCCTTGGCGAACGTCTCCCGACCGAAGAAGCTCAACACCGCGGTGCCGCCGTCACGTTCATTCCGTTTCCTTCCAGGCCTGCGCGAGCAGCGCCCGCGTCTCCCGGAGCAGTTGCGGCATGACCTTGGCCCCGCCGATGACGGTGATGAAGTTCGCGTCGCCGCCCCAGCGCGGCACGATGTGCTGGTGCAGGTGGTCGGCCAGCGACCCGCCCGCCACCTTGCCCAGGTTCAGGCCCACGTTGAAGCCGTGCGGGCGCGACACCGATTTCATCACCCGGATGGCGCGCTGGGTGAAGGCCATCAGTTCGGCGCTCTCGGCCTCGGTGAGGTCCTCGAGGTTGGCCACCACCCGGTACGGGACCACCATCATGTGCCCGGGGTTGTACGGGTACAGGTTCAGCACCGCGTAGACCAGTTCGCCGCGCGCGACGATCAGGCCGTCCTCGTCCGACATCCGGGGGATGTCGGTGAACGGGTGCCCCGTGGAATTTCCCGCGTCGGCGGACTTGGCGGTGGCCGCCTCGGCGATGTAGGACATCCGGTGCGGGGTCCACAACCGTTGCAGCCGGTCCGGTTCGCCCGCGCCGCGGTCGATGATGCTCGCGCCCTCGGGCGCGGTCTGCTCGCTCATATCCGCTCCGCCGACACGATCTCGAATCCCTCCGCCGTCGGCGACGCGTTCTCCCGGTTGCCGATCCAGGCCACGATGGTGGCGACCGCGTCCGCCACCGGCACCGAGTTCACCTGGGTGCCGTCGCGGAAGCGGAAGCTGACCGCGCCCGCGTTCACGTCGCGCTCGCCCGCGAGCAGCATGAACGGCACCTTCTGCGCGGTGTTGTTGAAGATCTTCTTCTGCATCCGGTCGTCGCTGCGGTCGACCTGGGCGCGCACGCCCTGCTCGCGCAACAGGTCGATCACCTGGTCCAGGTGCGGGGCGAAGGCTTCCGCGACCGGGATGCCGACCACCTGCACCGGCGAGAGCCACGCCGGGAACGCGCCCGCGTAGTGCTCGGTGAGCACGCCGAAGAAGCGTTCGATGGAGCCGAACAGCGCGCGGTGGATCATCACCGGCCGTTGCTTGGTGCCGTCGGAGGCGGTGTACTGGAGGTCGAAGCGCTCGGGCAGGTTGAAATCGAGTTGGATGGTCGACATCTGCCAAGTGCGCCCCAGCGCGTCCTTGGCCTGCACCGAGATCTTCGGCCCGTAGAAGGCCGCGCCGCCCGGATCGGGCACCAGGTCCAGACCGGAGGCCGAGGCCACCTTCGACAAGGTCTCGGTGGCCTCCTCCCAGATCTCGTCGGAGCCGACGAACTTCTTCGGGTCCTTGGTCGACAACTCCAGGTAGAAGTCCTCCAGGCCGTAATCCTCGAGCAGGTCCAGCACGAATTGCAGCGTGGTGGTCAGCTCGCCGTGCATCTGCTCTTTGGTGCAGTAGATGTGGGCGTCGTCCTGGGTCATGCCGCGCACGCGGGTCAGGCCGTGCACCACGCCGGACTTCTCGTAGCGGTACACCGACCCGAACTCGAACAGCCGCAGCGGCAACTCCCGGTAGGACCGCCCGCGCGCCCGGAAGATCAGGTTGTGCATCGGGCAGTTCATCGGCTTGACGTAGTAGTCCTGGCCGGGCTTGCGGACGGTGCCGTCCTCGTTGAGTTCGGCGTCCAACTGCATGGGCGGGAACATGCCGTCGCGGTACCAGTCCAGGTGACCGGAGACCTCGAACAGGTGTCCTTTGGTGACGTGCGGGGTGTTGACGAATTCGTAGCCCGCCGCCACGTGCCGCCGCCGCGAGTACTCCTCGAGTTCCTTGCGGATGATGCCGCCCTTGGGGTGGAACACCGGCAGGCCCGAGCCCAGCTCGTCGGGGAAGCTGAACAGGTCCAGTTCCAGGCCCAGTTTGCGGTGGTCGCGCCGTTCGGCCTCGGCGAGCAGGTGCAGGTACTCCTCCATCGCCTCCGGGGATTCCCAGGCGGTGCCGTAGATGCGCTGGAGATCCTCGCGGTCCTGGTCACCGCGCCAGTAGGCGGCCGAACTGCGGGTCAGTTTGAAGGCCGGAATGAATTTGGTGGTGGGGATGTGCGGGCCGCGGCACAGATCGCTCCAGATCCGTTCGCCGGTGCGGGGATCGAGGTTGTCGTAGATGGTCAGCTCTTTGCCGCCGACCTCCATGACCTCCGGGTCGTCGATGCCGGACTTGTCGCCGATCAACTCGAGTTTGAACGGCTCCTTCGCCAATTCGACCCGCGCGTCCTCGACTTCGACCACGCGCCGCGAGAAGCGCTGCGCGCCTTTGACGATCTTCTTCATCCGCGATTCCAGCTTCGCCAGATCCTCGGGGGTGAAGGGCCGTTGGACGCGGAAGTCGTAGTAGAAGCCGTCCTTGATCGGCGGGCCGATGCCGAGCACCGCGTCGGGGAACTCCTGCTGCACGGCCTGGGCCAGCACGTGGGCGGCCGAATGCCGGATCACGCTGCGCCCGTCCTCGGTGTCGGCGGCGACCGCCTCGACCTCCACGTCGACCTCGGGGGTCCAGGACAGGTCGCGCAGCGCGCCTTCGGCGTCGCGCACCACCACGACGGTCTGCGGACCCTTCGTCGCCAACCCCGCCTCCCGCACCGCGGCGCCGGCCGTCGTCCCGGCCTGCACCCGGACGAGGGCGGCGGGGTTCTGGGCGGCTGAGGTGGTCACGTCGGCGCTCTCCTTGGCGTACTCGTGGGCGGGTCCGTCCCGCGCGCGTCATCACCGGGGCGGCTGTTCGCTCCGGCGCGACCATGCTAACCGTCCCGCCGCGACAGGGACTCACGCCGTACGGGGTCGGCGGGGCGGCCACCGGCAGTTCCCCCGCCGTTCACGCGCCCCGGTTCGCCGCCGGTCGGCTCACTTGCGGGCGGCCGAGTCCGCCAGCATGGCGGTGCGTTCCGCGGCGGGCCGCTTCGGGCAACTGGTGCACATCCGGCATCCCGGCACCTCGAACACCAGGCAGCAGGAGACGCGTCGGACGAAGGTGCGCCCGCCGACCTCGACGAATCGCGGCGTCGGGAGTCGGCCGCCGACGTCCTCGGCCAGGCGCAGGCCCGCCTCGGCGTCGCCCGCGTCGAGCGCGCGGTTGCCGATGGCGTCGGCGACGATCGCCCACAGCGCCGCGACACCGGCCCCGGACACGGCCGCGACCGGGTCGATCACCGCGGTGAGGGTGTCGTGCAGGGTGCGCGCCGGATCGGGGTTCTCAGGGTCGGCGGCGGGCAGGTGCACCCGCTCGACGCCGCCGTCGGGCCGCACCTCGCAGCGCAGCGCGTCCAGGCTCGGACACGGGGGCCGCTCGCCCGCGACGTAGGCCGCCGCGAGATGTTCGACCAAGGCCGAGGCCACCATGCACCACCACAGCGTGCCCGCGATGCGCGGTGTCGTGGTCCCCCAGGACACGCCCATCTCGGTGATGCGCGCGCTCAGCCACTCCGGTCGGGTGAGCAGGTCGCCGGGGACCACGCTCATCGCGCGAGGGGACTGCGTAGCCATTCCGATTCCACTCCGATCCAGCCGCCGATCCAACCGAAGGTGCCCAGGATCCACAGCGTCACCACCACCAGCAGGAAGGTGGCCAGCGCCGCGGTGACGCGCAGGACCGGCCCCCGGGCGGTGTACCAGTCCATGCCCTGCCGGTAGCGGTCGCGCAGCCACCCCAGGACCCGGCGGGCCCAGTCGAATTCGGTGGCGAGGATGCCGAGCCCGGCGAAGACGATCGCCCATCCCGGTCCGGGATAGGGAATCGCGGCGATGCCGACGATCAGCACCGCGATACCCAGGAGCGCGACCCCGATCCGGTAGGCGAGGTTCAGCGTAGGCCGGGCCGCGATCGAGGCGCGGAAGGCGCGCAGACGGTCGGCGGCGCCCGTCGAGGGCGGATCCAGCTCGGTGCTCACCCAGCCAGCCTACGGACGACGCGCCCGCCCCGGCTCGCGGTGAGCCGGGGCGGGCGCGCGATGTCGGCGGTCAGACCAGTTCGGCGGCGGGCGCGGGCGCGCCGTCCTCGATGTGGGCAAGACCGTCCACGGTGACCTCGATGACCCGTGCGCTGGCGATGTCGAAGAACAGACCCGACACCGTCACCCCGCGTTCGGCGACGGCCGCGCGGACCGCCGGATGCCGGTGCAGGGTCTGCAATTGGAGCGCGACGTTGACCATGCCGAGTTGGTCTACCTCGCCGAAGCCCGCCGCTTCGGCGGCCACGGCCACCGGGTGACCCGAGCGGAACGCGTCCAGGCTCGGTGCGGCGTGCGCCAGCCAGGCGCTGATCCCCGGGTCGGCCTCGGCCCCGCAATGCAGCGCCGCCATGGCCCCGCACGAGGAGTGTCCGCACACCACGATCGAGCGCACGTTCAACTCCTGCAGCGCGAACAGCAGCGCGGCCTCGACGGAGGCGTCGCCCTCGGTGGGCACCAGGTTGCCGACGTTGCGGACGGTGAACAGGTCGCCGGGGCCGCTGTTGGTGATGACGTTGGGCACCACCCGCGAGTCGGCGCAGGTCAGGAAGAACGAGTCCGGGTCCTGTTTGTCGCGCAGTTCGTCCAGGTGCGGGCGCACCACGTGGGCGTGGCTGCGGTGGTAGGCCGCCACGCCCGCCGCGAGCGGGTCGGGGTGCCGGTCCTCGCGCCGCCACGGCCCGAGGATGTCGTCGAACATCGCGCGCCCGAAGCCGCGCGAGGGCGGCCCCTGGGTGGCGTCGGCCATCCGGGCGCTGCCGATCTCGACGAATTCGACGCTGCCGCCGTTGTGCTCCTGCTGGCGCACCCATTCCTCGATGGCCTCGAAGGCGGCGTGGTCGAGGAAGTCGACCGTCATCTCCACGGTGACGTCGGCGTCGGCGGGGACCTTGGCGAATTCCGCGGACAGTTTCGGCAGCGCGAGGAAGGTGCACGAGCCGTCGATGGTGATCAGCCAGCGCTGCGAGGCCGGGATCTGCTTGGCCACGATCGCGACGCGCACGACCCGCCACAGCAGCAGGCCGAAGGCCAGCACGAGTCCGATGACGACGCCCTCGAGCAGGTTGAGGAAGACCACGCCGAGGATGGTGGCGGCGTAGACCAGCAGGTCGCCGGTGCGCCGGGCCATGCGGATGTGGGCCAGTTTCACCAACTGGATGCCGATGACGATGAGCAGGCCCGCCAGCGCGGCTTTGGGGATCTGTTCGACCACACCGACCAGCGCCACGGAGAACAGGAGAATCCACACGCCGTGCATGATCGCCGAGGCGCGACTGCGCGCGCCCGCGGTGACGTTGGTGGCGCTGCGCACGATGACGCCGGTCACCGGCAGGCCGCCGACCAGGCCGGAGAGCACGTTGGCCGAGCCCTGGCCGATGAGTTCGCGGTCGAACTGGGTGCGCGGGCCGTTGTGCATCTTGTCGACGGCCACCGCCGAGAGCAGGCTCTCGACGCTGGCGATGAGCGCGATGGTCAGCACCATGACCGCGACCGAGGACCAGCCGCCGTCGGGGATCTGCGGCAGGGCCAGCGCGTCGAACAGTGAGCCGCTGAGCACCAGGCGTTCGACCTCGGTGGGCAGCACCATCGCCAGCAGCGTGCCCGCGAGCACCGCCACCAGCGGCCCGGGGACGGCCCGCACCTTGGCGGGGACGTAGCGCCAGCCGAGCATGATCGCGATGACGACCGCGCCGACCAGGGCGTCGCCGCCGTGCAGCGACATCAGTTGGTTGGGCAGTTCGGTGAGGTTGTTCCAGGCCGAACTGCGCGAGGAGCCGCCGAGCAGCACGTGGATCTGTTGCAGGGCGATGGTGACGCCGATGCCCGCCAGCATCGCGTGCACGACCACCGGCGCGACGGCCAGCGCGGCGCGGGCGATGCGGCTCAGGCCGAACAGGATCTGCAGGACGCCCGCGGCGACGACGATGAAGCAGGTGACGCGCCAACCGAACTGGTTGATGGATTCGGCGACGACGACCGTGAGGCCGGCGGCGGGGCCGCTGACCTGCAGGGTGGCCCCCCCGAGGGTGCCCGCGACGATGCCGCCGATCACGGCGGCGATCAGTCCGGCGGCGACGGGCGCGCCGGAGGCGACCGCGATGCCGAGGGACAGCGGCAGCGCGACCAGGAAGACCACGATCGAGGCGGGCAGATCGTGGCGCAGCACGGATGTCAGTCGATCGGATCGTGCCCCGGGGGCACGGCTCGGCGGCGCTGACGGCGGCGGGGCGAGATCGTTCTCGACAGCCATGAGTTACTCCTTCGCCGACCCGGCGGCACTGGCCGCGAGCGGGTCGCTCGCGGCGGCACGGCGCCGAGATCGGTTGACGATCGACTTGTCCAGCAGGGCAATTGACCGCGAACCGGCATCTCGCGGTGAAGCAGGTCCCGACACGGCGACGGGCCGAGATGTAAACCCGATCGAGAGTATTGGTAAAGACTTAGCAAAACCTGAGAACAGACCGTGGAGTGCGCTGCGCCATACCAGGGGCTTTGTGTGGTCGTCACCACATCGCGCCCGAATTGTGCCGTCGGTGCGGACATTTCGGGCACACCCGGACGATTCGGTCACGGCCGCCGAAAAGCGCTGCGGCACAAGGGGTAGCGCGCGGCGACCGGAAAGGCCGGAGAGCGCGCGAGTCCGCGGGCACGCGGTCCGGAATGCGAAATCGGTGTCTGTGGACATATTTCTCCTTCGCCGGGTCGGAGCCCGGTGCATCGGTGGAACATGTACTGGCATCGAAAGCGAGCGGTGCGCGAAGGCGGACCTCCCGTGCAGCGCGACCTGCGCGAACAGGTCGACTCCAAGGGTAAAGACTTCGCAAAGCATAGGGAAAAATTCAGAGCCGACATGACATAACTCCACCAAACTGTGACTCAAGTCACAGTTTGGTGGTCATTCGGCTGGGCGAGGGTGCGGGCCGCCGTTCGGCGGGGTCAGTACTTGAGCGCCCCGCCGTCCACGGCGATCTGATTGCCGGTGGTCGATCCCGACCCCGGGCCCGCCAGCCACGCGACGATGTCGGAGACGTGCTCGGGCGGCATGAAACCGCCGCGGCCGTCGGTGCCGTCCGCGGTGACCGGACGGTAGGGCACCGGCGGGAAACTGTGCAGGAAGGTGGGGAATTCCCCGAACAGCTTCATCATCGCCTCGGGATCGATCATCGGGGTGTCCACCGAATACGGGTGGATGGAATTGACCCGGATGCCGAATTCGCCGACCTCGAGGGCCAAGGAGTTGGTGAGCGCGACCAGACCGTGTTTGGAGGCCGAGTAGTGGCCGTTGCCCGGCGTCGCCTTGAGCCCCGCCGAAGAACTGACGATCACGACCGATCCGCCGTTGCCCGCCTCGATCATCGCGGGCACCGCGGCCCGGATGGTGCGCCACGTGCCGTTGAGGTTCACCTCCACGACGGTGTCCCACTGCTCGGCCGACATCTCGAACAGCCGTCCCCAGCTGAGGACGCCCGCGTTGGCCACCACGACGTCGAGGCGGCCGAAGCGCGCCACGGTCTCGGCGACGACGGCCTCGAGCGCGGCCAGATCGCGGATGTCGACCTCACGGGCCAGCGCCTGTCGGCCTTCGGCCTCGACCAGTTTCGCCGTCTCGGCCAGGTCGTCGGCGGTCGGCGCCGGATAGGCGACGGTGTCGGAGACCGGTGCGCAGATGTCGAGCACGACCACGTCGGCTCCGTCGCGGGCCAACCGCTGGGCGTGGGCGCGGCCCTGACCGCGGGCGGCCCCGGTGACCAGGGCCACCTTGCCGTGCAGCGGGCGATCGGTGTCGGACATGCGCGATTCTCCTTCTTCCACGTCGTCGTCGCGGCCGTCGTCCCCGGCGCGACGGGGGGCGTCGGCGACCTCCACGACGAGGTTGACGCTAGTAATTACACGTGTAAAGCACAAGATCGCCGGGCCGGGCGGGGACAATGGGCGGATGGTCCTGTCGCACCGCCTCGCGGTCGTCTGCGTGACCGCCGCGCTGGTCCTGGGCTCGGCCGCCGCCGGGTCGGCGGCACCCGACGCGCGAGCCGACGCGGGCCCCGACCCCGCGGCGTTGCGGCGGGCGATGGACGCGGTGGTCGCCGCCGGGGCGAGCGGGGTCCAGGTGCGGGTGCGCGGCCCGTGGGGCGAATGGGTGGGCGCGGCCGGGTCGGCCCGCTGGGCGAGCGCCGAACCGGTTCCGACCGACGGCGTGTTCCGCGCGGGCAGCGTCACCAAGACCTTCGTCGCGACGGTCCTGCTGCAACTGGTGGCAGAAGGCCGGGTCGGACCGGACGATTCCGTCGTCGGGTACCTGCCGCGCTTCGATCTCGACGAGCGCGTCACCGTCGGGATGATCCTCGGCCACACCAGCGGCTTGCGCGGTTACGCGGGCGAAGCCGGACCGGACGGTCAGCCCTCCCCGTCCGCGCTCACGCTCGACCCCGGCCGCACCTACCGACCCGAGGACCTGGTGCGTTTCGCCCTCGCGCAGCCCGCCTGGTTCGAACCGGGCGCCCGGTGGCACTACTCGAACACCAACTATCTGCTCGCCGGCCTGCTGATCGAACAGATCACGGGCACGCCGTACGCCCGGCAGGTCGAGGAACGGATTCTGCGCCCGCTCGGATTGGCGGACACCTCGCTGCCCGGCACGTCACCGGAGATCCCGCCACCGCACGCGCACGGCTACCTGGGCGTGTCCGCACTGGGTGTCCCGATACCGGTCGACGTCACGGCGCTGAACCCGTCGATGGCCTGGGCGGCGGGCGAGATCCTGTCCACCACGGCCGATCTGGAGGTCTTCCTCGACGCGTTGCTGACCGGCCGTCTGCTCCCGCGCGCCCTCCTGGCGCGGATGACCGAGTTCCGGCCGACGAGTTCCAGGTTCGGCGTCGACCGCGCCTACGGACTCGGTCTGGTGCGGTTGTCCGACGCCGCGGGCTGTTCGGGGATCGGGCACAGCGGCGATATCCCCGGCTTCCACACCGAGGTCTACCACTCCCCCGACGGCGCGCGTCAGGTAGCGGTCTCGGTGACCCAGGGCGCGCTCGATTCCGAGGATCGGGCGCGGTTCTCGGCCTACCTGACCGCGGCGTACGGGATCACCGCGGTCGGCCTGTGCGACGCGCCCGCCTGAGGAACCAGCGACTCAGCCGGCGACCGGCGGCGGGTCGAGCGGGGCGTTCATCCCGTTCACCGCGCCCACGCCCGCCCCGATGACCGCGCCGGCGACGACGGCCGGTGCGGCGACCAACGCGGCGACCGTCGCCGCGCCGACCATCGGACCGACGACCAAGCCGGTGGGCAGGAACGGGATGCCGAAGACGAATCCGACGACGCCGCCGACGACCGCGCCGACCGCGGCGGCGACCGGGGCGACCACCACGCCGCCGATGGCCGCGCCCAGCACCGTGTCACCGACGACCTGCGCGGCGACCTCGTCGGAGCGCGCGGGATCCATGCCCTGGCTGTCGAGGATGTCGGACAGCCCGTCCTCGACCTCGCCCGCGCCGGAGTTGATCTGGGCCGCCTGCTCGGGGGTCACGATGCCGGGGCGGTCCATCTCGATGCTGCCGACGACGATCTGTTCGGCCTGGGGCGCGGGCGGGGTGTCGGCGGCGGGCGCGACGAGCGGGCCCGCCGCGGCGAAGTCCTCGGTGGGCGCGGGTTCGAACGCCGGCGTCGGTGCGAGGGCGGGCGGCGCGGGGGGCAGGCCGAACGCGTCGGTCACCATCCGGGTGACGGTGTCGCCCAGCGCCTCGGGCCGGAACTGCGCCGGGACCTCGAAAGGCAGGACGACGCCGGGACCGGCCGCGTCGGCGAAGGTGAGCGGCGCGGGCCCAGGCGGACGGTCGTCGGCGACCGCGGGCGCGGCGCCCGCCACCGCGGCGCAGACGGCGCCGCTGAACAGGACCAGGGCGGGCCGCAGGGTGCTGCGGTGCGAATCAGCCGGACGTGGAGTGCCCATGGGTTACCTCATTCCCGATGTAGGGACCCTGTAGAGCTGATTCGATACCGCTCGGTCTGTGGATGATCACCGTTTGGTGGTCATTCGCCCCGCTCGTCGAGAATCCGGGCGATCCGGGCGATCGCCGCCGGATCGGTCATCTCCAGGTGCGCCGCGTCGACCTCGACCTCGGTGATCTCGCCGCGCACGTAGGGCCGCCAGCCGTCGTGGCCCTCGGCGTCGGCGCGTCGGTCCCGTGCCGCGGTGAAATACAGCAGATCGCAGTCCACCACCGGCGGTTCCCAGTCCGCCGCCGCGCGGATGTAATCGTTGTAGGCGTCGGTCAGGCGCTCGAGGGTCGCGGCGTCCACCGCCATGCCGTCGCCGAGGTGTTCGGCGATCTGCCGGGCCGCCTGTTCGGCCGTGGCGTCGGGGCTCACGAAATCGATGCCCATCACCGGCCCCAGATTGCTGACCAACTCGCCCGCCGAGATCGTGGTGACCGACTCGCCGTCGATCCCGCTCGCCTCGGCGTCCAGCATCGCCAGCAACTCGACCCGCTCGCCCGCCTCGCGCAACAGGCCCGCGACCGCGTGGGCGATCACGCCGCCCATCGACCACCCGAGCAGGTCGTAGGGTCCCTCCGGTTGGACCGCGCGGATCTCGCGGACGTAGCGGGCCGCGATCTCGGCCATGGTCCTCGGCCCCGGGTCCTCGCCGGCGATCCGCGGCGCCTGGAGTCCGTAGACGGGCCGATCCGCGGTGAGATGGTTGTCGAAGCCGTAGTAGCACCAGGCCAGCCCGGAAGCCGGGTGGACGCACCACAGCGGCCGTCCGGCGCCGCCCGCGCGGATCGGGAGCACGACCTCGAGGCCGAGCGCCGACCGGTCCGCCGGGTCGGTGCCGTCGCGCATACCGGATTCGATGCGCTTGGCCAGATCGGCCGGACTGGGATCCGACAGCATCCAGCGCAGCGGGATCTCGAAGTCCAGTTCCTTCTTCAGCTCGCCCGCCACCTGCACCGAGCGCAGCGAGTTGCCGCCCAACCGGTAGAAGTCGTCGTCGGCGCCGACCCGCGGCACGCCGAGCACGTGCTCGAAGACCCGGGCGACCTCCTCTTCCAGCCACGACGACGGCGCGCGGAACTCGCCGACCGTGAGCACCGGTTCGGGCAGCTTCTTGCGGTCGAGCTTGCCGGAACTGGTCAGCGGCACCGAATCCAGGACCACGACGCTGGTCGGCACCATGTAGGCGGGCAGTTCGGTGGCCGCGAAGGCCAGCACCTCGTCGGTGTCGATCACCGCCCCCGCGGCGGGAACCAGGTAGACGACCAGGAATTCGAGGCCGTCGGTGTTCGCCAACGCCGCGATCGCGCGCGCCACGGTGGGATGTTCGGCGATGACCGCCTCGATCTCCCCGAGTTCGATGCGCAGGCCGCGCAGTTTGACCTGGAAATCGGTGCGGCCCAGGTAGTCCAGTTCGCCGTCGGCCTGCCAGCGCGCCAGGTCGCCGGTGCGGTACATCCGCTGCCCGAGATCGAAGGGGTCGGGCACGAACCGCTCGGCGCTCAGTCCCGGCCGGGCGTGGTAGCCGCGCACGGTCTGCGCGCCCGCCAGGTACAGGTCGCCCGCGACGCCGGGCGGGACCGGCCGCAACCGCGCGTCCAGGACGTATGCCCGCGCGTTCCACACCGGGCTGCCCATCGGCATGTGCCCGTCGTCGGCGGCGTCGACGCTGTGCGCGGTCGCGTGCAGGGTGAATTCGGTGGGGCCGTACAGGTTGTGCAGCACCGCGTCGGGCAGCACCCGCCGCGCCGCGGTCAGCACCTCGTGACCGAACGCCTCGCCGCCCACCAGCAGCGCCCGCAACGAGCGCAGCGACTCGGCCGGAACGGAGTCGGCGAACACCGCCAGCATCGAGGGCACGAAGGAGGTGGCGCTCACCTCGTGGGCGGCGATCGTCTCGGCCAGATAGGCCGGATCGGTGTGGCCGTCCGGACGCGCGATCACCATCCGCGCGCCGATCGCCAGCGTGGCGAACAGTTCCCAGACCGAGACGTCGAAGGTGGCGGGCGTCTTCTGCAACACCACGTCCCGCTCGGTCAGCTCGTAAGCGCCGATGATCCAGCGCAATTGGTTGAGCACGGCGTTGTTGGGCACCGCGACGCCTTTGGGGCGGCCGGTCGATCCCGAGGTGAACAGGACGTAGGCGAGGTCGTCCGGTCGCAGGGGCCGCACCCGTTCGGCGTCGGTGATCGGCCCGTCGTCGTAACCCGACAGGTCGATGCCGTCCAGGCTCGACAGCACCACCGCCGCGTCCGCGGTCGCGAGCATGTAGTCGACGCGTTCCGGGGGCAGGTCGGGGTCGACCGGGACGTAGCCGCCGCCCGCCGCGTGCACCGCGTACATCGCGGTGACCTGGTCCAACGAACGCCGCATCCGCAGCGCCACCAGCGATTCCGGTCCGACACCCCGCCCGATCAGCCAGCGCGCGAGCCGGTTGACGCGGGCGGCGAACCGCGCGTAGGTCAACGACTGCTCGCCGAAGATCACGGCGGTGCGCTCGGCGTACCGCTCGGCCGAGCGCGCGAACACGGCGGCCAAGGTGTCGGCCGGTTCGAGGGCCACCTCGGTGGCGTTCCACCGCACCAGCACGTCCTCGCGTTCGGCGGGCGTGAGCAGATCCACCTCGTACACCCCGCGCGTCGGGTCGGCGGTGAGCGTGTCGAGCAACCGCAGCAGGCGGTCGACCAGCGTGCGCACCGTCTCGGGGTCGAACAGGTCGGTGGCGTAGGTGACCGCGCCGGTCAGCCCCGCGGGCGCGCCGGTCTCGTCGTAGGTGTCGGAGACCGTGAATTGCAGGTCGAACAGCGAGGACCCGGTTTCGGCCTCGAGCGCCGAGAGCGACAGGCCGGGCAGTTCGAGATCGGTCGAGCCGAGGTTCTGGAAGGCCAACATGACCTGGAACAGCGGGTGGTGCGCGTGCGAGCGCACCGGATTCAATTCCTGCACCAACCGTTCGAAGGGGACATCGGCGTGTCCGAAGGCGGCGACGTCGGTTTCGCGCACCTGCTCGAGCAGGCGGGTGAAGGACATGTCCGGGCTCATCCGGGTCCGCAGGACCAGGGTGTTGACGAACATGCCGACCAGGTCGTCGAGTTCGGGTTCGCCGCGGCCCGCGTACGGTGTGCCGATGGTGACGTCGTCGGTGCGGGCCAGGCGTCCCAGCGTGGCGGCCAGCGCCGCGTGGAAGACCATGAACAGCGTCGTGTTGTGCGCGCGGGCCACCTGATCCATCCGGGCGTGCAGGGGCGCGCCGACCGTCAACGCGATCGTGTCGCCCGCGTAGCTCTGCGTGGACGGACGCTTGCGATCGGCGGGCAGTTCCAGCAGGGCGGGCAGATCGGCCAGTTGCGCGGTCCAGTAGTCGATCTGGGCGCGCAGCAGCGACCGCGGATCGTCCTCGGACCCGAGCACCGCCCGCTGCCAGATCGCGTAGTCGGCGTACTGCACGGGCAGCGGCGTCCAGGCCGGGGCCTCGTCCTCGAGCCGGGCCGCGTAGGCGCTCATCATGTCGCGGGCCAGCGGGTTCAGCGAGGACCCGTCGCCGCCGATGTGGTGCAGGACCACCGCGAGCACCCATTCGTCGGATCCGAGGTCGAACAGGCGCACCCGGAAGGGGATCTCGGCGGTCACGTCGAACGGGGTGGCCAGCAGGGCCGCCACCGCCCGCGCCAGTTCGGCTTCGGTGACGGCGGTGGCGGTCAGCGGCCCGAGCGCCTGCGCGACGGGCAGCACGACCTGCACCGGGTCACCGCCCACCTGCGGGTAGATCGTGCGCAGGACCTCGTGTCGGGTCACCACGTCCTCGATCGCCGCGCGCAGCGCGTCCACGTCGAGCCGACCGCTGAGCCGGAAGACGATCGGGATGCTGTAGGCGGGCGAGTCGGGCTCGAAGCGGTTCAGGAACCACATCCGCTGCTGGGCGTAGGACAGCGGGATGTTCGCGGGCCGCGGTCGGGCGGTCAGCGCGACGCGGGCGTCGCCGGTGTGGGATTCGGCGCGCGCGGCCAGTTGCGCGACCGTCGAGGCGCCGAAGATCATGCCCACCGGGACGGTGGTGTCCAGCGCCGCGCCGATGCGCGCGGCGACCCGGGTGGCCACCAGGCTGTTGCCGCCCAGGTCGAAGAAGTCGTCGTCGGCGCCGACCATCCGGTCCAGGCCGAGCACCTCGGCGAACACGCCCGCCACGATCTCCTCGACCGGCGAGGACGGCGCGCGGAATCGCTTGGTGCGCAGCACCGGTTCGGGCAGCGCGCGGCGATCGAGCTTGCCGTTGGGCAGCAGCGGGATCTCGTCGAGGGCCACGACGGCGGCGGGCACCATATGCGCGGGCAGTCGTTCGGCGAGTTCGGCGCGCAGGTCGTCCTCCTCGACGCCCCCGGGCGCGACCACGTAGGACACCAGTCGCAGCGGGGCGGACCCGTCGCGGCGGGCGATGGTGACGGCGAAGCTCACCTCCGGCCGCGCGCCGAGCAGGGCGTCGATCTCGCCGAGTTCGACGCGGAAGCCGCGGATCTTGACCTGGAAGTCGTTGCGTCCCAGGAATTCCAGCGCGCCCGCCGAATTCCAGCGGACCAGGTCGCCGGTGCGGTACATGCGCTGTCCCGGCGCACCGAACGGATCGGCGACGAATCGGCCCGCGGTGACGGTCATCCGGTTCAGGTAGCCGCGCGCGAGCGCCGGACCCGCCAGGTACAGCTCACCGCTCACCCCGACCGGTACGGGCCGCAGGCGGGCGTCGAGCACCACGGCCCGTGTTCCCGGCACCGGGCCGCCGATGGTCGCCTGGTCGCCCGGCCGCAGCGGAGGCGTCGCGGTGGCCACGATCGTGGATTCGGTCGGCCCGTAGAGCACCCGGAACGCGCGGTCCTCGACGCCCACCCAGCGCTGCACCAGATCCGCCGGGACCTCGTCGCCGCCGGACATCACGACCCGCAGATCGTCCAACCCCGTCGGGTCCATGGCGGCGAGGGCGGCCGGGGTCACGAACGCGTGGGTGACCCGCTCGGCGCGCAGCAGGTCGGTCAGTTCCTCGCCGCCGCGCATCCCCGCCTGCGCCACCACCAGCGCCGCGCCCGCGCTGACCGCGAGCAGGATCTCCAGCAGCGAGGCGTCGAACGAGGGCGAGGCGAAATGCAGGACCCGCGAACCCGATTCGAGGTCGGGCACGGCGCGCTGGGCGGCGATGTAGTCGGCGATGCCCGCGTGCGTGGTGGCCACGCCCTTGGGCACACCGGTCGAACCGGAGGTGAAGATCACCCAGGCGACGTCGGCCGCGCGCAGGGGCTGGGGCCGTTCGTCGACCTCGATCGGTCCGGCCGCCAAGGAGTCCAGGCGCGCGTCGACGGCGTCGTCGTCGAGGACGACCCAGTTCACCGTGTCGGGCAGCGCGGCGTGCGCGGCGATCGAGGTCACCCCGAGTGTCGCCGCCGAATCCGTCACCATCTGCTCGATCCGCGCCGCCGGATAGCCCGGGTCGACGGGCACGTAGGCGGCCCCGGACTTCACCACCGCCCACCAGGCGACGACCGAATCCGCCGAGCGTTCGAGCGCGACCACGACCCGCCGCTCCGGACGCGCCCCGGAGCGGATCAGCAACCGCGCCAACCGGTTCGACCGGTCGTCCAGTTCCGCGTAGGTCAGTCGGGTGTCCCCGGCCAGCACGGCGGGACCGTCGGGGTTCGCGCGCACCGCCGCCGCGAACACCTCCGGCAGCGTCAGCGCCTCGGTCGCCGCCGGTGCGCCCACCCGTGACAGCAGATCCGCGCGCTCGTCGGCGTCGAGCCAGTCGATGTCGCCGACCGCCACGGTCGGATCCTGCGCGACGGCCGCCAGGATCCGGGTCAGCCGCCGGACGAACATCGCCGCCGTGCCCTCGTCGAACAGGTCGCGCGCGTACATCATCATGCCCGAGATGCCCTGGGCGGCGGCCCCGTCGGCGTAGGAGTCGGAGACCACGAATTGCAGGTCGTACTGCGAGGTCCCGATGTCGAGGTCCGCGCGCGACACCGTGACGCCGGGCAGCGCGACCTCCACACCCGAGAGGTTCTGGAAGGCCAGCGCGACCTGGAACAGCGGATGGTGCGCGGCCGAACGCCGCGGGTTCAGATCCTCCACGACCCGCTCGAAGGGCACGTCGGCGTGGTCGAAGGCTTGCAGGTCGGTCTCGCGGATCTGTTCGAGCAGGTCCGCGAAGGACTGCGCGCCGTCGACGGGGGACCGCAGCGCCAAGGTGTTGACGAACATGCCGACCAGATCATCGAGGCCCTGTTCGCCGCGGCCCGCGACCGGCGTCCCGATCACCACGTCCTCGGCGCCGCCCAGCCGACTCAACAGCACCGCCAGCGCGGCGTGCAGCACCATGAACAGCGACGCGCCGCGCGACCGTCCCAGCGCGACCAGGCGCGCGTGCAATTCCGCGTCGATCTCCATCGGCAGTCGACCACCAGCCGAGGAGGCCACCTCGGGACGGGGACGGTCCGAGGGCAGGTCGAGCACTTCGGGCGCGTCGGCCATGGTCGAGCGCCAGAACGCCAGTTGCGCGTGCATCAGCGATTCCGGGTCCTCGGCCGCGCCGAGCACCTGACGCTGCCACAGCGCGTAGTCCGCGTACTGGACCTCGAGCGGTTCCCAGACCGGCGCGTGGTCTTCCAGGCGCGCGGCGTAGGCGCTCATCACATCGCGCGAGAGCGGACCCATCGACTGTCCGTCGCCCGCGATGTGGTGGACCACCAGCACCAGCAGGTACTGCCCGGTGTCGCCGTCGCGGTCGATCTCGAACAGGCCCATCCGCATCGGCACGTGGGCGGTCACGTCGAAACCGCGGTGCACGAACGCGCCCACCACCTCGCGGACCGTCTCGAGCGGCACCCGCGTGCGGGTCATCTCGACCTGCGGATCGTCGAGCACCACCTGACGGGGTTCGCCGTCGGTCTCCGGATAGACCGTCCGCAGCACTTCGTGGCGGGCCATCACATCGCGCAGCGCCGCGTCCAGGGCCGCGGTGTCCAACCGGCCGGACAGGCGCAGCACCACCGGGATGTTGTAGACGGGCGAATCCGGTTCCAGGCGGTTGAGGAACCACATCCGCTGCTGGGCCAGTGACAGCGGGACAGGTTCGGGGCGCGCGGCGGCGCTCAGCGGCACGCGCGCGCCACCGGTCAGCGTGCCCGCCAGGGCCGCCAAGCCGCCGACGGTGGGCTCCTCGAACAGCGAGCGCACCGGTACCCGCACGTCCAGGGCCGCGCCCACCCGGGCCACCACCAGCGAGGCGGACAGCGAATCGCCGCCGAGGGCGAAGAAGTCGTCGTCCACGCCGACGCGCTCGACCGAGAGCACCTGCTCGAAGGCGGTCGCGACGACGGCCTCGGTCCAGGTGACGGGCGCGCGGAATTCCGGTGCGGCGAACTCCGGTTCGGGTAGTCGGTCGCGATCGAGTTTGCCGGTCGCGGTCAACGGCACGTCCTCGATCACCATGACCGCGGCGGGCAGCATGTAGGCGGGCAGCACCTCGGCGAGATCGGCGGCCAACCTCTCTCCGGACACGGTCGTGCCGGGGGCGGGCACCACGTAGGACACCAGCACCACCGGGCGGCGGTCGCCGCCGCGCGGCACGGTGACCGCGAAGGCGACGTTCGCGTGCGCGGCCAATGCCGCGTCGATCTCGCCGGATTCGATGCGCACGCCGCGGACCTTGACCTGGAAGTCGTTGCGTCCCAAGAATTCCAAACCGCCCGCGGCGTCGCCGCGGACCAGGTCGCCGGTGCGGTACATGCGTTCGCCCGGCGCGCCGAACGGGCAGGCCACGAAACGCGCGGCGGTCAGTCCCGGCCTACCGACGTACCCTTCGGCCAGTCCCGCGCCGAACAGGTACAGCTCACCCGCGACCTCCTCGGGCACGGGCCGCAGCCAGGTGTCGAGGACCGCGGTGGCGACCGGCCCGACGGGATGGCCGATGGTGATCGGTTCGCCCGGGACGAGCGCCCGACTGCCGGTGGCCCAGATGGTGGATTCGGTCGGCCCGTACAGGTTGACCATCGTGCGCCCGGGGGCCCACCGCTCGACCAGTTCCGGCCCGACGGCCTCCCCCGCGGTCGCCAGCACCCGCAGTCCGTCGAGCCCTTCGGTCGGGATCGTCGCCAGCGCCGAGGGCGTCAGCACGGCGTGCGTGACGCGGTCGCGGCGGATCAGTTCGGCCAGTTCCGGCCCGCCGTACACGTCGGGCGGCGACTGTACGAGCGCGCCGCCCGAGCCGTGGGCCATCAGCAACTCGAACAGCGAGGCGTCGAAGCTGGGCGAGGCCACTTGCAGCACCCGCGAGGCGGTGTCGACGCCGAGTTCGCGGCGTTGCGCCGCCACCAGCGCGGCCAGGCCGCGCTGACCCACGCGGACGCCCTTTGGCGTGCCGGTCGACCCGGAGGTGTAGATCACATACGCGGTCCGGTCGGCGCGGATCGGTCCGCCCCGCTCGGCGTCGGTGACCGGTGACGCGGCGGTCGCGTCGAGTTCGCGTCGGGTCGCCGGGTCGTCCAGGACCAGCCAGTCGACGGTGTCGGGCAACCGATCCCGCGATTCGGCGACCGAGAGGCCCAGTGCCGCACCGGAATCGGCCAGCACGAAACCGATGCGCTCGGCGGGCAGGTTCGGGTCGATCGGCACGAAGGCGATACCCGCCTTCGCCGCGGCCCAGATCGCCACGACCGCCTCCGGTCCGCGCGGCAGCGCGCAGGCCACCACCGACGGCGCGGCGCCGGTGCGCCGCACCAGGAGTCGGGCCAGACGGTTCGAGCGGTCGTCGAGTTCGGCGTAGGTCAGGGAGATCGCGCCGCGCACGAGCGCCGTCGCCTCGGGTGTGCGCGCGGCGACGGTCGCGAACAGGTCCGCGAGCGTCGCCGGCACGTCGTCCTCGGTCGCGGGCGGGAACGCCGGGCTGTGCTCGCCGGGGGTGATCGCGCCGACCGGGACGGCCGGGTTCTCGGCGATCCGGCTCAGCAGTTCCACGAAGCGGTCCAGGATGTCGCGGGCCGCGGGCGCGTCGAAGGCGTCCTCGCGGAAGCGCAGGGTCATCCGCAGTCCCGACGCCGGCGTCGGCGCGACGACCAGGCTCAACGGGTACGGGGTCGCGTCGATCCCGGTGATGCCCTGTACACGCAGGCCCGCGGAGTCCACGAGTTGCTGCAACGCGTCCTCGTGCAGCGGGAAGGACTGGTAGGCCAGCGCGGTGTCGAACAGTTCGGCGACGCCGATGCTGCGGTGGATGTCGGGCAACCCGATGTAGTGGTGGTCCAGCATCCGCGCGTGCTGTTCCTGGATCCGGCTCAGCAGTTCCCGCGCGGGCAGGTCGGGTTCGAGCCGCACCCGCACCGGGATGGTGTTGAGGAACATGCCGAGGGTCTGGTGCACGCCCGGCAGTTCGGGCGGCCTGCCCGAGACCGCGGAGCCGAACAGCACCTCGGTCTCCCCGGTCAGCACGCGCAGGTTCAGCGCCCACGCGACGCCCAGGGCGGTGTTGATGGTGACGGCCGCGTCGGCCGCCACGTCGCGCAGGCGCGCGAACAGCGCCGCCGGGAGTTCGGCGTCCACCTCGGCGGCGGTGACCGCGCCGGTGAGCGCGGTGCGCGCGACCCGGGTGGGCGCGTCGACATCCGCGTATTCCCGCGCCCAGGCTTCCCGGGAACTCGCCGGATCCTGCTGTCCGAGCCAGACCAGGTAGTCGCGGTAGGACGACGCGGGCGCGGCGGATTCGATCAGCGACGGCGCACCGTAGTACTCGAGCAGTTCGCGCATCAGCAGCGGCATCGACCAGCCGTCCAGGATGACGTGGTGGTTGGTGACCAGCAACCGGTAGTCGGCCTCGCCCACTCGGATCAGCGTGAACCGGATGAGCGGCGGCGCGCTCAGGTCGAAGCCGGCCGCGGCCTCGGCGCGGGCGAACTCCGTGGGATCGGTCGCGATGTCCGGATCGCCGACGGCGTCGAGGTCGACCTCGCGGAAGGGCGCCTCGACCCGGCGCACGACGATCTGACACGGCCCGGCCGAGGTCTCGGCGAAGGCGGCGCGCAGGATGTCGTGGCGGTCGACCAACGCCTGGGCGGCCTGCCGCAACCGCTCGGCGTCGATCTCGCCGGAGAACTCGATCATGGTCTGGACGGTGTAGTCGTCGGCCGCCTCGGGATCGAAGATCGAGTGGAAGTGGATACCGGACTGCATCGGCGAGAGCGGCCACACGTCGGCCAGCGCCTCGTAGTGCTGGTCGAGGCCTTCGATGTCGTGCTGGGTCAGCGCGACCAGCGGGAAATCCGAGGGGCGGAAGGCCCGGCCCCGCGCGTCGGGTCCTGCCCACGGCGCGGGCAGCGCGCCGCCGGGCGCGGCCGGTTCGCCGCGCGCGATCGAGGCCAGCGCGGCCACCGTCTTGGCCTGGAAGACGTCGCGCGGTGTGATGGTCAGTCCGGCGGAGCGGGCCAGCGCGACCAACCGCATCGAGACGATGCTGTCGCCGCCGAGGGTGAAGAAGTTGTCCTCGGCCGAGACGGCGTCCAGGTTCAGGACCTCCGCGAACAGGTGGGCCATGATCTTCTCGGCAGGGGTGGCGGGCGGCCTGCCGCCGGTCGCCTCCGACTCGAAAGCGCGCTCGCGCAACGCCGCGCGATCGATCTTGCCGGTGGCGGTCACCGGCATCCGGTCCAGCACCACGATCGCGGTGGGGTTCATGTAGGACGACATCGTGTTCGCCAGATCCTCGTGCAGGCTCGCCACGTCCAACTCCGCCTCCGGCGCGGCCACCACGTAGGACACCAGGATCGGCTGGCCCGCGGGCCCCTGCTGGGCGACGGTCGCGACGTTCGACACGGCGGGATGACGCGCCAGGTGGGCGTCGACGTCGCCGGGTTCGATTCGCAGACCGTGGATCTTGACCTGTTGGTCGTTGCGTCCGAGGTAGCGCAGTTCCAGCCCGTGCGGGCCGCGCACCCAGCGCACCGAGTCGCCGGTGCGGTAGACCCGTTCGCCGCCGGTGGATCTCGGGTCGGCCACGAAGCGGGCCGCGGTCACGTCGGGCCGGTCGAAGTAGCCGCGGGCCAGTCCGGGCCCGCCGAGATAGAGTTCGCCCGCGACGCCGACCGGGACCGGTCGCAGCCACATGTCGAGCACCATCGCCGACACGCCGCGGATCGGGCCGCCGATCGACACCGGGTCGCCCGGGTGCAAGGCGTCGGTTCCCGTCGCCCAGATCGTGGTCTCGGTCGGTCCGTAGTGGTTCATCAGGGTGCGCCCGGAACCCCAGCGGCTGACGGTGTCCGAGCCGGTGGCCTCACCGACCACGGCGACCGTGGTCAGCGACGGGAGCGCGGCGGGGTCCATCGTGTCGAGCACCGACGGGGTGATGATGGCGTGCGAGACCTGGTGCGCGCGCAGCAGTTCCGCGAGATCCTCGCCCGCGTACACCTCCGGCGGCGCGATCACCAGCGCCGCGCCCGCGCTGTGGGCCAGCAGCAGTTCGGACACGCACGCGTCGAATCCGGGCGAGGCGACCTGCAACACCGCCGAATCCGGTCCGGCGCGGAAGGATTCGGCCTGCGCGGCCACCAGGTCGGCCAGACCGCGATGAGCGACGTGCACCGCCTTCGGCTTCCCCGTCGACCCGGAGGTGTAGATGACGTAGGCCGCGTTGTCGGGACGCGGGGCGCCGAGCGCGGTGGCGCGCGAGGTCGGCTCCGGGTCGTCCAGGGACAGCCAGTCCACGGTCCGCGGCAGTTTCGCGGCCACCGCGTCGACCGTGAGGCCCAGCGCGCTGCGCGAGTCGGCCAGCAGTTCGGCCAGTCGTTCGGCCGGGTTGCCGGGGTCGAGGGCGACGAAGGCCGCGCCGGTCCTCGCCACCGC
Organism: Nocardia takedensis NBRC 100417; assembly: GCF_000308695.1. Classification (GTDB taxonomy): domain Bacteria; phylum Actinomycetota; class Actinomycetes; order Mycobacteriales; family Mycobacteriaceae; genus Nocardia; species Nocardia takedensis. The sequence continues at coordinate 26,704 of NZ_BAGG01000109.1, forward strand.
CCAGATCGCCACGACGAGGTCGACCGAGCGCGGGACCGCGAGCGCGACGAAGGTCTCCGGGCGCGCGCCGCGCTCGATCAGTTCGCCGGCGACCCGCTCGGCGCGCCGGTCGAGTTCGCGATAGGTGAGCGCGACGGGCCCGGACCGGACCGCCACCGCCTCCGGGTACCGCCGGGCGGTGTCCGCGAGGATCTCGCGCAGGGTGCGCTCGGCGACGGGCTCGGGACCGCGTACCGAGAACAGTTCCGCGCGTTCGTCTTCCGCGCCCGCGGCCAGGGCGGCGACCGGTGTGCCGGGGTCGGCGACGATCTGGCGCACCAGCAGAACGAACCGTTCCAGCAGCGAGCGCGCGTCCCGCGGGCTCAGCCGGTCGGTGGAGTAGCGCAGGGTCAGCAGGTACGCGCCCGGTTCGCCGCTGTCGGAGCGGCCCGCCCGCACCGGACGCGGCGGGGTGACCTGCAAACTCACCGGATAGGGCGTGGCGTCGCGGGCGACCAGGTCGACGAAGGCCAGACCGGCGTCGGCGAGGCTGCGCTTGAGGCCCTCGCGGTCCAGCGGATAGGACTCGAGCACCGTCACCGTGTCGAACATGTCGGCGATGCCGGTGGTGCGCTGCAATTCGGCCAGCCCGATGTGGACGTGGTCGAGCATGCCCGCCTGGTCGGCCTGGGTGCGGGTGAGCAGGTCGGCGACGCTCTCGCCGGGGTCGAGTCGGACCCGCACCGGCAGCGTGTTGATGAACAGCCCGATCATCGTCTCGATGCCGGGGATGTGCGGCGGCCGGTTGGACACGGTGTTGCCGAACACCACGTCCGAGCGCCCGGTCATGATCGTCAGCAGCAGCGACCACGCGACCTGCAAGGCCGTGTTGGCGGTGACGCCGTGCGAGCGGCCCAGGCCCAGGATCGCGTCGGTGGTCGCGACGTCGAGGCTCAAATCGACCGCCGCGTTGCGCGCGGTGGCCGTGCGGTCCGGCCTGCCTGTCACCCGCGTCGGTCCCTCGATGCCCGCCAGCGCGCGCTGCCACGCGCCCGCCGCGGCGTCGCGGTCCTGTACGTGCAGCCATTGCAGGTAGTCCCGGTAGGACCGCTGCGGCCCGAGCGCGTCGGGAGCGCCGTCGGCGATGTAGAGCAGCAGCAGGTCGGCCACGATCAACGGCATCGACCACCCGTCCAGCACGATGTGGTGGTTGGTGATCACCAGGCGGAACTCCGCCTCCTCGGCGCGCACCAGGTGGAAGCGCACCAGCGGCGGACGGGCGGGATCGAAGGCGGTGGTGGCGCGCGCGGCCAGTCGCTCCAGTTCCCGCTCGCGCTCCTCGCGATCGGCGATGCCGGTCAGATCCGTGTACTGCCAGTCGACGCGGACATCGCGCGAGACGATCTGGCGCGGACCGTCACTGGATTCGACGAAGGCCACCCGCAGGCTGTCGTGCCGGTCGATCAGGATCTGCGCGGCCCGCCGCATCCGGTCGGGATGCACGGTGCCGCCCAGCGCCAGTTCGGCCTGCACGATGTAGCCGTCCACGCCGTCGCCGTCGTAGAGCGCGTGGAACAGCAGACCGGCCTGCAACGCCGTCAGCGGCCAGACGTCGATCATCGACGGGTAGTCCCGCAGCCAGCCGTCGATGTCGTCCTGCTTCGCGGTGACCAGCGGGAAATCCGACGGGGTGTAGCCGCCCGCGTCGGCGGCGGCGACGTGGTTCGCCAACGCCTCGAGCGCGCGCTCCCACAGTTCGGCCAATTCCTCGACGTCGGCGGGCTTGAGGATCTCGGAGGCGAATTCCCAGGTGGCGTCCAGTTCCAGCCCGTCCGAGCCCGGCACCGCGATCGCGTTGATGTCCAGCACGGCGGGCATGGCCATGCGCGGGTCGACCGTGCCGGTCAATCCCGTGAACTCGGTGCTGGGGGCCCACGGACCCGCATACTCCCCGCTCACCGCCCGGCCCAGGTAGTTGACGCTGATCTGCGGGTCCGGCACGGCCCCGAGTTCGGCGCGCCCCACCGGGTCCAGGTATCGCAGCATGCCGTAGCCGATCCCGTTGTCGGGCACCGCGCGCAACTGCTCCTTGACGTACTTGATCGCCTGTCCCGCGGCCGCGCCGCCGGCGAAGGCGTCGTCCAGGTCGAGTCCGTCCAGGTCGAGGCGGACCGGGAAGCGGGTGGTGAACCAGCCGACGGTCGCGGTCAGGTCCGCCCCCGGCACGACCTGCTCCTCGCGGCCGTGGCCCTCGAGCGAGATCAGTTCGCTGCCCCGCGGGTGGCCGCGCCGGTCGCGCCACCGGGCCAGCGCCAAGGCCAGCGCGGCCAGGATCGGGTCGTTCGGTCCGCCGTGGAAGCGGGCCGGGACCGTGGTCAGGATCGCCTCGGTGACCCGGGCCGGGATGCGCAGTCGGACCCGGCCCGCCGTCTCGCCGATGTCGACGGCGGGGTCGAGCGGGCGCGCCCCGATGAGTCGATCACCCTGGGCGAGAACGTCTTTCCACCGGTCGAGCTCGGCCGCGCGCCGGGCGGGCGCCTGCTCGATCTGACCGTGGATCCACCGCCGGACCGAAGTGGTCTCGGGATCGCTATGCGGGTCCTGGCCCGCCCCGAGCCGCTGCCAGGCCCGCGCCAGATCGGTGAGCACGATCCGCCACGACACCGCGTCGACCGCGAGGTGGTGGATGACCAGCCACAGCAGATCAGGGGCGTCCGGGTCGCGATCGATCAGTCGGACGCACTGCACGAGCACACCCGCCCCGGGGTCGAGTCGGTCGGCGGCCGCTTGCAGGTGCGCGTCCACCTCGGCTTCTTCTCGCGTCTCGAGGTGCGCGGTGCGCAACGTCGACTCGGGGTCCACCGTGCCGGGCTCGCGGACGTCGAGATACGGCTCCCCCTGCGTGTCACCGCGCAGGACCGCGCGCAGGATGTCGTGGCGGTCCAGCAGCGCCGCCAGCGCGCGCATCAGATCGTCGTGTGCGATCCCGTCCGGGAGTTCGACCAGCGCCGCCTGGGAGAAGCGGTCGAAATAGCCGCGGTCGAGCATCGCGTGCATGATCGGCGAGAGCGGCACCGCGCCGACCACCCCGCCCGGCAGTTCGGCCAACCGGGTGTCCTCGCTCGCCTCCGTCGCGATCGCGGCCAGCGCCGCGACGGTCTTCTGCTCGAAGACGGCCTGGGTGGAGAACGCCAGGCCGACCGCCTTGGCCCGGGCCACCAATTGGATCGACAGGATGCTGTCGCCGCCCAAGGCGAAGAAGCTGTCGTCCGCACCCACCCGGTGCACGCCCAGCACCTCGGCGAACAGGTCGGCCAGTTGGACCTCGCGCGGTGTCGAGGGCTCCCGACCGGCGGGAGCGGCGTCGAAGACGGGTTCGGGCAGCGCGGCGCGATCCAGTTTGCCGAACGCGTTCACCGGCAGGCTCGTCAGCGGCACGATCACCGCCGGAACCATGTGCGGCGGCAGCGATCCGCGCGCGAAGCGCTCCAACTCGGCCGGATCGAGCACATGCTCGCGCACCGGCACGACATAGGAGGCCAGCACCAGCGCGTCCGCCTTGTTGCGCACCGGCACGGTGACCGACTGGTCCACATCGGCGTGGCCGCTCAGCGCCGCGTCGATCTCCCCCGGTTCGATCCGGTAGCCCCGGATCTTGACCTGGAAGTCGACGCGCCCCAGCAGTTCCAGTGCGAGCGAACCACTCTCGTCGGTCCAGCGCGCGATGTCGCCGGTCCGGTACATCCGTTCGCCGGGCGCGCCGTGCGGGTTCGCCACGAACCGGGCCGCCGTCTGCCCGAACAGCCGGCTGTACCCGCGCGCCAATCCCGCTCCCGCCAGGTACAACTCGCCCGCGGCGCCCTTGGGCGCCGGTTGCAGCGACGGGTCCAGGATCATCGCCGCGACCCCGCGGATCGGACCGCCGACGTCGGGGGTCCGCTCGGCGCGCACGACCGTGCCTGTCGCGGTGATGGTCGCCTCGGTGGGGCCGTACTCGTTGTGCAGTGTCCGGTCGCGCGACCAGCGCTGCACCACGTGCGGCGGGCACACGTCACCGCCGACCACGACCGCCCGCAGCGCGGTCAACGGCTCCGGGTCCACCGTCGCCAACATCGCGGGCGTCAACGTCAGGTGGGTCACCCCCGTCTCCGCCAGCAGGCGGGTCAGTTTCTCGCCGCCGATCACCTCCGGCGGCACGATCACCAACCGCGCACCGGTCGCGAAACAGGTCAGGAACTGCTCCACCGAGGCGTCGAAACTCGGCGAGAGCGCGTAGGACACCCGCGAATCCGCGTCCAGACCGAAGGCCGCGGTCCGGTCGGCGATGAGATTGGCCAGACCGGTGTGGGTGACCTGCACGCCCTTCGGCAGACCGGTCGATCCCGAGGTGTAGGTCATGTAGGCGAGATTGGTCGCGCGCAGCGGGCGGGTGCGCTCGTCGTCGCCGAGGGGTCCGCTCGCGGCGGATTCGCACAGCGCGGCGGTCCGCTCGTCGTCGAGCACGAGCGCCCGCACCGACTCGGGCAGTCGATCGCGGTGCGCGGCGACGGTGATCCCCACCAGCGCACCGCTGTCGGCCACCATGTGCTCGATGCGCCGCGGCGGATAGGCCGGATCGATCTGCACGATCGCCGCGCCGCACTGGGCGATCGCCCAAGCCGCCACGATCGACTCCACCGAGCGCCGCAGCACGATCGCCACCGCGGTGTCCGGGCCGCAGCCCTCCCCGATCAGGACCCGCGCCAACCGCGAGGACGCCGCGGCCAACTCGGCGTAGGTCAGCGTCCGCCCCTCGGCGACGACGGCGATCGACTCGGCGTGCTCGGCCGCGCCCGCCGCCAGGATGTCGGGCAGCAGCCGGGTGGAGGTCCCGCGCGCACCGCGCACCGGCAGCAGTCGCGCCCGCTCCTCGGGCTCGAGCAACGACAACCCGTTGACCGGGGTGTCCGCGCCGCCCGCCAGGAATTCCCGCAGGAACAGCACGAAACGCCGATGGTGGGCCGCCAACTCGGCCGGGGTGTAGATGTTCGGATTGCCCTGGAAATCGACGTGGGTGCTGCTTTTGCCCGCACCCGGGTAGATGTTGACGAACAGGTCGGCGGTCGGCCCCGAGGTCAGCACGTTCAGGCGACCGGTCGTCTCCCCGAACACCACCTCGTTCTCCACCATCATCAGGTTCACCGCGGGTCCGAACGAGGCCGCCTCGTCACGGGCGATCCCCATGTCGTGGAAGATGTCCTCCTGCCGGTACCGCTGCCGCCGCAACGCGCTGGTCAGCTCGCTCTGCGCCGCCGAGATCACCTCGTCCACGGTGCGGCCGCCCACCCGCACCCGCAGCGGCACCACATTGGCCACCATGCCGCCCGAGCGCCGCAGCACCGCCGAATGCCGCCCCGAGACCGGCAGGCTCAGCAACACCTCGTCACTGTTGGTCATCCGGGCCAGATAGGCCGCGAACGCCGCCACGATGATCGGCGCGACGCTGGCCCCGCGTTGCTTCACGACCTCCTCCAGCAGCCGCGCGGTCCGCTCCGGCAACGGCCTGCTGACCAGCGTCGGATGGATGGTGGGTTTGCTCACCCGGCCCGCCAGGCTCACCACCGGCGGCGCGCCCGCCAGATGTTCGGTCCAGTACGCGCGGTCGTTGTCGAAGCGCGTCGACCCCGGATAGGCCAGATCCTGGTCGATGACCTCGCTCAGGTCGCTCGCCTTCGACGGCGGCGGCGTCCGCCCCGCCACCCAGGCGTTGTAGAGCTCGGTGATGCGGTGCAGCATCGTCACCGCCGCGTACCCGTCCAGCGCGACGTGGTGCGCGCGCTGGTACCAGAGGTAGTGCTGGTCCCCGACCCGGAAGATCACACTCGCCATCAGCGGGTCGGCGAGCAGGTCCAGCGGACGCGAGTAGTCCTCGACCATCGCCCGGTGCGCCGCGCCCACCGGGTCGTCGCTGCCGCGCAGATCCCGCACCGTCACCGGCGAACCCTCGTCGTGGTCCACGAACTGCCGCGGTTCGCCGTCGACCTCGACCAGGTGCAGATGCCCCGACCCGAATTCCCGGCTCGCGGTCTCGCACGCGCGCACCAGCAGGTCGGTGTCCAGCGCGCCGTCGATCTCCACGTACTGCGCCACCGAGATCGGCGACGCGCCCGCGAGATGCTGGGCGAACCAGATACCCCGCTGCGCCGCCGAGAGCCGCAACGGCGCGGACGCCTCGGGCGCTTTGCCGTTCCCGCTGCCGTTCGCGCCCGCACCGTGTGCCGAATCCGGCCCACCCGGTTCGGTCGGGGTCGAATCGGACCGCGACGGCGAGCTGTCGAAGTTGCGCTGGGATGTGGTCATGCGATCTCCATACGTTCATCGGTGTCGAGCCGACCGGTCGTCCGGGCCGCGGCGGAGCACGGCGGACGCTCGGCAGAGCTGGAGGCGCGGCGAGTTCCGGACGAGCGGTCACCCGAGGGGCGCGAGAACTACGCGCCGCGTGAACGGTGACCGGGTACGTCGGTACCGCGGGGAATCACCTGGAGCCCGGTGCGACCCGCTCCCGTGGGAGCCGGGGCCGCGCGGCGTCACAGGCGTGGATGTTTGAGTCGCGAACGGCGGTTCCGACGGTGCGGACACGTCGGACGATTCCGGGATGTTCGGTCAGGAGTGGGCGCGGATCCGCGTTCGCGGTCGGCGCGCAGCGAGAAAGGATTCTTGTGATTCATCGGTTGCACCGCACAGCCTCGAGGGGTAGCGAGAACTACCCGTACTTTTCCGAGACGACCATCGCGCTCGTCGACTCGGGCTATTTCGTTGCACCCCGACAGCCGGGAAATTCCCGACTAGCCGCCCGCGGTCGGTGGAACCGACCGGCTGTCGCCGATCCGCGCTGTGCGGAATGAACCGCGCCGTGCGATATCGGAGATCAGCTTGAACAAACGATCATATCGACGGGTACCAGCGTGCGCAACCGGTTCCGCACGAACTCGAAACGGGCACACGGAATCCGCCGAAATGCCCATTTCCGCCGGAATCCACGGGCGTCGATATCGAATCGTCACGAAATACATTCGCTATCGTGCTTCGACTTCGCTAACAACTCCGCGTGTGGGAACGATGGGTCCGTCGGCTCGCGGAGACGGCTATCGACGCGGCGGTCACTGTGCAGCTCTACCAGCGGTAACATCACCAACCCCGAAACGGACATCGGCGCGGGAGCGGGCGTTGCCCGCCCGTCGCGGCAGGCGACCCGTACGCGAACAATGGGAAAGAGCGATCTTCGATTCGCGCGTTGACAGTCTCTCCGGACGCCGCGTACCGTTTTCGGAGGCGGACCGTCGCGTATCGGGGAATCAGGGAAGGCGCGACGAATCCGCCGCATATGATTGATTGGCCTTTTTCCGTGTCGATGCCCAGGACGAGCAGCCGTCGCATCGACTCGGAAATTTCGGCGCGAAACGGAAACAATTCCCGAAACCGAAGAATTCAGAACTCTGACATTGGCGGCTGTCATGGTATTCGAGAACTCCGAAGCACGCGATCCCAAACGCTACCTGTGGATGATGGGCCTGATCGCGCCCGGGTGCGCCATCCTGCCCGGCCTGCTGGTGAAACACACCGGGCTCCAGGTGTTCTGGTGGATCGGTCCGATCATCGTCTTCGTGCTGATCCCGGTGCTGGACCTCGTGATCGGCGACGACGGCAGCACCCCGCGCGAGCGGGACTACGAGGCGCTCTCGCGGGATCGGTACTACCGGTGGTGCACCTACTGTTTCCTGCCGTTGCAGATCACCGGCCTTTTCATCGCCTGCCACCTGTGGGCGGATCCCGCGCTCGATCTCGCGGACAAACTAGGTCTGGCCGTCACCATGGGCGTCGTCTCGGGCATCGGGATCAACGCCGCGCACGAACTCGGGCACCGCGCCGAACATCTGGAACGGTGGCTGGCGAAGATCGCGCTGGCCCAATCCGCCTACGGGCACTTCTTCGTCGAACACAATCGCGGCCACCACGTCCGGGTCGCCACGCCCGAGGACCCCGCCAGCGCCCGATTCGGGGAATCGCTGTGGGAATTCCTGCCGCGCAGCGCGCGGGGCGGTCTGCGCTCGGCGGTCATCCTGGAGCGCGAACGGTTGGCCCGCAAAGGAAAGCGCTGGTTGGGCCCGCACAACCAGATCATGCAGGCGTGGGCGATGAGCGCGGCGCTGTTCGCGGCGCTCATCGCGGCGTTCGGCCCTGCCATCGTGCCGTTCCTGATCGCGCAGGCGGTGATCGGTATCGCGCTGCTGGAAACCGTCAACTACATCGAGCACTACGGCCTGCTGCGCAAGCGCAGGCCCGACGGCCGATTCGAGCGGTGCTCACCGCGCGACAGTTGGAACAGCGACCGTCTGGTCACCAACGTGTTCCTGTTCCATCTGCAACGGCACAGCGACCACCACGCCCATCCCGGTCGGCGCTACCAGACGCTGCGCAGTTGCGAGCAGGCCCCGCAGCTTCCGGCCGGTTACGCCACCATGGTCCTGGTGGCGGCGGTCCCCCCGCTGTGGCGGGCGGTCATGGATCACCGCGTACTCAACCACTACGGCGGTGACCTGTCCCTGGCCAACGTCAAACCCGGTCTCGGCGGGCTCCGCCCCTCACGCCCGCCCGTCCACGTACGCCGGGAGACTCAACCGGGCTAAGGCAGGGCGGCGCAGTTCACCGGCGGCGGCACATTCGCGAGACGATCGGTCATCCACGGCTGCGAACTCGCCAGTGAGGGGAAGAAGGCCAGGTCGTGGGTGCCGGGGAAGCCGCCCGTCGCGGGGACGCCCGGGTCCGCGTCCAGTTGGACGGCCGCCCCGCCGCCGCACCAACTCGCGGCCATCCCGCGCACCGCCGGATAGGTGGCGCCTTCGTCGTTCCTGGCCGAGTAGACGCGCACGGGCGCGGCGGGAGCCACCCCGCCGAGCCGCTGTTCGTCGAAGGCGCGCTTGAGTTCCGGGGAGCCGTCGATGACCACGGGCAGCGGCAGCCCGCTGGTGGTCCACCGCGCGGTGTCCTGCGGTTGCACGAAGACGCCGGACAGACCGCCGCCGCACTTGCCGATCGAATCGCGCAGGATCGCCTTGCCGGTGTCGTTGAGCGCGGCGTCCAGTTCGCCGCGGGTCTCCGGATAGTCCTCGGCGATGCCGTTGAGGACCCAGGCGATCGCGGGCGCGACGCCCGGACGGCCGTCACTGCGCGCGATGTACTCCTGCGGCCCCACCAGCGGCCCGCCCACGTAGGCGCCGCGCACGTTCAACTCGGGGGCGTAGTCCGCTTGCAGTTCCGCCGCTGCCGCCGAAGCCATCCCGCCCTGGGAGTAGCCGTAGAGGATGACCGGGCCCTGCGGGTCCAGGCCCGGCATCCGCAACGCGGCCCGCGCCGAGTCCAGCACCGCGTACCCCTGGGTCTTGCGGTTCATGAAGTTGTGGATGCCCGGGATGTTGAAGTCGTGGTAGTCCGTCATCACCACGGCCATGCCCGCGGCCAGCAATTGATAGAGGGCGATGACGTCGTATTCGAACACCACGTCGGCGGGCGGCTGGAACCGGACCACCTGCGACAGCATCGCCGACGGCGCGCATTCGGGCCCCTGCCCCTGCGTGCCGCCCGCGTAGGCGACCAAGGGCCGCGGCCCCGGCCCGGTCCACGGCGCCGTCGGCTCGAGATACGTCCCGACCACGACGGTCGGCGCGTCGTGGGTGTCGGTGCTGGTGTAGACCAGGCGCGTGGACCGCGCGGGCACCGGTCCGCCCGGGCCGGGCACGGTCACCAAGGGCGCGCCGTCGGCGCGCAGGATCTCCCCGCTCGCTTCCTGGAATCCCGGCGGCTGCGCGGACGCGGACGGCGCGAGCGCCATCCCGGCGACCATCGTCAGGATTCCCGTCAAAGCCACGAGCCAAGCGCGTTTTTCGCTCTTCATACCGACCCTTCGTGCCGTGATTCAGCTGCCGGACCGAACAGCACGGTCACCGGGAACGCGTACACGACAACGCCGGGCATCGGATCGCGAGCGGGAATTCGTGCCGTTCGGTGCAAATCGGATCTAGATCGAATACAGCGAGTATCGCCGGTCCGGCCCGGAATCCGGCACATATCCGACCCCCGTGTCGCCGAACCCGATTCCGCCCGCGATCACCGAAGTTTGCTGAGCGGAATGGAACTACGCCGACGACAACCACCCCCGACCGGGGTAAACAGAAAACTCTCCGATCATGTCGTGTCGGAGCGAATTCGCGGACTCGCGCTCTACCCTGCGAAGAGTCGACGACATCGACGAGGTACCGCCCGCGATCCCCACCGCCAGCAGCGTCGTACGGAAGGAGCCTGTCAGATGGCGAGAACGGAAGGCACGGAGATCATCCTGCTGAACTCCGACAACCAGGTCCTGCTGTATCTACGCGACGACAATCCGGACCTGCTGTATCCGAACATGTGGGCGCTGCCGGGCGGCATCATCGAAGAAGGCGAGACGCCGTTGGAATCCATCGTCCGCGAGATCGACGAGGAAATGGGCATCCGACTAGACCCGCGCCACGTCCACCATCTCCAAACCCGGGTCCTCGACTTCGGAATCGAGCACACCTTCATCACCACCGCCGACTTCGACATCGAGGACATCACCCTCACCGAGGGGCAGGCCCTGCGCTGGTTCACCGAATCCGAGATCGCCGCCACCGCGCTCGCCTACGCCGACAACGCCATCCTCGAAACCTTCTTCGAGTCCCTCACCCGGACCCACTGACCCGCGCGCCCGACCCGCGGAAAAAAGTTTCGGCGCGGGCGATGAGTTCTCGCGAGGCCGCCCGTCTTGTCTGGTGAACGCGCTACCAACCCGGCGCGACCGACCAGAAGGACTCGAGATGACCACCGCGAACCCCACCGCCGCTTTCCCCCACGACGCCGCCGCCCACCGTCCCGGCAAGATCCGCAACCGCGTGCTGTGGACCTTGCAGATCGTGCTCGGCCTGTTCTTCGTCATCGCCTCGGGCGGCCCGAAGCTCGTCATCCCGCACACGCTGATCGAGAACGCCCCCGAGAATCTGACGATCCCTTTCGGGCTGCTGCTGTTCATCGGCGTCGTGGAGGTCGCGGGCGGCATCGGCCTGATGGTGCCCAAGCTCAGTGCCCTGGCCGCCGCGGGTCTGTCCGTACTGACCGTGCTCGCCGCCGCGACCCAGGCTTTCCTCGCCGGCGAGCCCGCGATGGCGATCTTCCCGCTGGTGCTGGCCGCGATCTTCGCCTGGATCGCCTACGAGCGCCGCGCCGGCATCGCCGACCTGCGCGCCGCGCTCGCGCGATGAGAACCGCCTGAGCACGACCGGCGATCGGTGGACATCCACCGGTCGCCCGTCGTGCGTTCCCGGATCGATCGCCCGTCGGGTTGGCGGCGATCGATCCGACGGCCGCCCGGTCCGCGCCGGGCGGCCGTCGCTCGCGCACCCTCAGGCGGGCCGGTGGTCGCCCAGGTAGGCGTTCTCGAGCCGGCTCGGGTCCGCGCGCAGTTCCGCGGACGCGCACCGCAACGCGATCCGACCGTGGACAAGCACCACGGCGCGCGCCGAGGCCGACAGCGCGAGTTCGAGATGTTGTTCGACCAGCAGGACCGCGATCCCCTCCGCGGCGGCGACCTCCGCGATGGTCGGCAGGATGCGGCGCGCCACGGCGGGAGCCAACCCCATGGACAGTTCGTCGATCAGCAGGACCCGCGGCCGGGTGACCAGCGCCCGCCCGATCGCGAGCATCTGCTGCTCGCCGCCGGAGAGCTGTCCGGCCCGCACCTCCAGTCGCGTGCGCAGGGCGGGGAAATGGTCCAGGACCCGGTCGACCTCGGCACGACGGCGTGCGACGAGGGTGAGGTTCTGCCGGGTGGTCAACCCGCAGAACAGCGCCCGGTCGTCCGGCACCAGCACCAGTCCGCTCCTGGCGGCGGCCCGCGCCCGCGCGGCGCGCAGCGGCGTTCCGCCGACCTCGACCCGCCCGGTGCGGTGGGGCAGCAGACCGGCCAGCGCGGTGAGCAGGGTCGTCTTGCCGGCGCCGTTGGGTCCGAGCAGCGCCACCACCTCGCCCGCGGCGATGTCGATGTCGACGTCCCGGACGCAGGGCCGGCCCGGCGCGTGGCCCGCGGACACGCCGCGGCAGCTCAGGGTGGTCACGAGATCGCCTCCGTGGTGGGCCGTCCCAGGTATGCCTCGATGACGCGCGGGTCGGCGCGCACCCGCGCGGGCGGCCCGTCGGCCACGACCCGCCCCAGGTCGAGCACAACGACCCGGTCGCAGACCTCCCACACCAGTTCCATGTCGTGGTCGACCAGCACCAGCGCGGTGCCCGCGTCCCGCACGGCCCGCAATCGCGTTCCGAGCAGGCGGCTTTCGTCGGTGTCCAGGCCCGCGGCCGGTTCGTCGAGCAGGGCCAGCGTCGGCGCGCCCGCCAGCACCCTGGCCACGCCGACCAGTTGCCGCTGCCCCTGCGACAGCGTGTGCACGGGCCGATCGGCCACCGCCGCGAGGTCGAGCAGGTCGAACACGCCGGACAGGACAGCGTCCTCGTCGCGGTCGGCGGCGGCCGCGAGACCGACCGCGACGTTCTCGCGCACGGTCAGGTCGTCGTAGAGTTCGATGCCCTGGAACGAGCGTCCGAGTCCGGCGCGGCTGCGGCGGTCCGGGGACAGGCCGTCGAGCCCGCGTCCGTCGAGTTCGACCGATCCGGTGGCCGCGGCGAATCCGCTCACCGCGTCGATCAGGGTGGTCTTGCCCGCGCCGTTGGGTCCGATCAGGCCGAGGATCTCCCCGCGCCGCACCGACAGCGAGATCTCGTCGACCGCGACGACGCCGCCGTAGCGCACGCTCACCCCTTCGGCCCGCAACGCCAGGTCGCTGGTGGCCGCCCGGGCGGCGGGCACGGGCGCGGCCCGCTCGGTGGAGTTCGGCGAGTCCCGACGCGCGGGCAGCGGAATGCGCGCCGCCAGGTCGTGGATCCGCCCCGCCAAACCGTCGGGGTACCAGATCAAGGTCGCGATCAGCAGCAGCCCGCTGATCGAGGCGTAATAGGCGCCCAGGTCCAGGCTCTCGTTCAGCACGGTGAAGGCGAAGCCGCCCGAGGCGAGCAGGCCGGCCAGCACCGCGCCGGTGACCGAGGTGATCCCGGCGACGTAGGCGACGGCGAACAGGCCCAGGCCGGCGAACACCGAATAGGTGGGCGCGGTGACGAGGGTCTGCTGGTAGGCCAGCAGCGCGCCGCCGAGTCCGGCGACGAACGCGCCGAAACCGAAGGCCAGCAGTTTGGTTCGGCGCACGCTCACCCCCGCCGCGGCGGCCGCGCGTTCGTTGGCGCGCACCGCCAGCATCGCCGCGCCGAGCCTGCCGCGCCGCAGCAGGGCGACGGCCACCGCGACCGCGACCAGCACCGCAAGACACAGCAGCCCGAAAGCCGCGCGTGGATAGTCCTGTCCGGCCCCGATGCCCAGATCCAGTCCGAACAGCGTCGGCGACTGCACCGGAGCCCCGGTGAGTCCGCCGTTGAATTCGCTGTTCTGGAACCAGAAGGCGTCGAGGAACACGGCCAGGGTCAGGGTCGCCACCATCAACGGCAGACTGCGGGTCCGCAGCGCGGGAAGCCCGAACAGGATGCCGATCAAGGCGGTCACCGCCGCGGCCGCGAGCGGCGCGATCGGGAACGGCAGCCCGATCTGCGTGCCGAATCTGCTGAGCAGGAACGCCGCGACACCGGCCAGGGTGAGCTGGGCCAGCGAGACCTGTCCGGCGAAGCCGGTGACCACGACCTGCGAGAGCGCGATGGTCGCCAGGACGAAGCTCACGATCAGCGCGGCGCGCACGGTGCCCGAGGTCAGCACGAGCGCCGCCACGCCGACCAGGCTCCAGCCCAGCGCGGCGGGCAGGATCATCCGCGGGCGGGGTGAGCGGCCCAGCGACCGGTAGACCACCGCGCCCCGACTCGGCAGCGAGGCGCCGCGCAGCAGCAGCACCCCGAGCACCAGCAGCAGCGGAACCAGTTCGCTCATCCCGGTGTTCGGGAACCAGCTCACACTCACCTGGAGGTGGGTGATCTCGCCCTGCAGCGCGCCGACGGCCAGTCCGGCCGACACCGTGACGGTCAGCGAACCGAAATTCCCCGCGAAGGCCACGGCCAGCGCGGGCACGATGAACAGCGTGTAGGACAGCGGAACCAAGGGAACGATCGGCGCGATCAGGATGCCGCCGACACCGGCCACCACGGTGCCGATCGCCCAGTTGCCCACCGCGATCCGGTCCGGTGACAGTCCGCTCAGCACCGCGCCGCGCTCGGTCTCCGCGGCCGCGCGGGTGGCGAGCCCGAACCGGGTGAACCGGTAGACCGCGCCCAGACCCACCGCGATGAGCACGATCACCGCCGCCAGGATCAGGCGGTCGACGGGGATGTGCGAGTCGCCGAGGGAGACCGTGCCGGTGGCGAAGATCGGTTTCAGCGCCACCGGTTTCGTGCCGACGCGTTGGGCGAGCACGTCCTGGACGATGAGCATCACCCCGAGCGAGGCGACCGCCTTGGCCACCGCGGAGGCGTGGCGCAGCGGACGGAACACCACCGCGTACAGCAGCGCCCCGAACACCGCCGCGATCGCCAGCGAGATCGCCATGGCGGGCGCGACGCCCAGCGGCCCGCCCAGCGACACCGTTTTCGGCAGGCCGGGAATCGGCACGAGCAGGTCGCCTTTGCGCAAATAGGCGAAGGTGTAGGCGACATAGAGCGCGATCGCGCCGGTGCCGAAGTTGACCACGCCCGAGGACCGGAAGGTCATCACCAAGGCGATGCCCAGCGCGGCGTACACCGCGCCGTTGCCGAGGCCGAGGGCCAGGAATGCAATGTGATCGTCCATCTACGTTCTCTCGCTCACGCGCCCGCCGACTGTCCCGGATCTACTGGATGACCTGCGGGTCAGCGGGTTTGCCGTCGCGGACGGTGGTGACGATCGCGCCGCGCCCGCACACCGAGGTCAGCACGAAGACCTGCTGTCCGTCGCAGGTGAAGGTCAGTCCGCTGCCCAGCGGCACCGGCACCTGGCGCGCCGCCCGCAACGCCTCGCTCACCGCCGCGGGCGTGAACTCGCCCTGCACGTTCTGGACGGCGCGCACCAGTCCCAGCAGCGGTTGGTAGCCGGAGAAGGCGAAGCCGTAGAGGTCGGTGTCGGGCGCGTATTTCGCCATCACCGTGCGGAACAGCACCGTGTCCGGGTCGTCGGAGACCACTTCGGCCGAGGAGATCACGTGCGCGCCTTCGACGGCGGCGGTGCCCGCGGCTTCGACCACGTCCTGCCCCAGGCAGGTGGAGACGGCCAGTTTGTCCACCTTCGACCCGAGCGTGTCCAGCGACCGGAGCACCGCGGTGCACAGCCCGCTCTCCCCGACCAGGAACACCGCGTCGGGTTTCTGCGCCAACGCCGCGCTGACCTGCGGCGTCATATCGGGGGTGCCGACCGGGACGCCGATGGTGTCGACCGCGACGCCCGCGCCCTGGAACGAGGGGTCGGCCAGCGTCTTGATGCTCGCGACGACCGATCCGGCGTCGTTGGCCACGATCGCGACCCGCTTGTAGCCCTGGGCCGCCGAGTATTTCGCCGCGCCCGCGAACGCCGCGGGCACACCGCCGGACAGCACGAACGAATTCGGCGTCGTCATCTCCGCGCCGCTGGGACCGACCGTGGTCACGTACGGGATGCCCGCGCCCGCGATCACCGGCACGACCGCGTCGCCCTGACCGGTGGCGGGCGCGACGACCGCCACGACGCCGGCCGCGACGAGTTGGTTGGCGCAGTCCCGCGCGCTGGCCGGGTCCTCTTTCTCCTTGCAGACGACCAGGTCGATGGGCCTGCCCGCGATGCCGCCGAGATTCTCGTTGACGTATTTCGTCGCCGCTTCGGCCGCGGCGCGCGCGTCCGGCAACTGCCCCAGCGGCCCGCCCTCCGGGCTGAGGAAGCCGATCTTGACCGGTGTGCCCGACGCCGGCTTGGCGGGCAGTTCGGTCGTCACGCCTTGCTCCGCCTTCGACACCGGATCGTCCTCGGCCCCCGCGCACGCGCTCACCGCCAGGGTCGCGGCCAGCAGGGGGAGCAGAAAGCGTCTTCCGAGTCCGGAATTCGTGGTTCGCCAGAAGTGAGCTGAAGTCACGAGAAATGCCTCGCATTCGATACAAACAGATGTTTAGACGAGTGTCTGGACGTTAGCACAGTCACATGTACGACTCAATGGATTCGTGGTATTCACCGACGGCCGGAGAATCCCCTGAAATACCAGGTAGGGAGCGTGTTGCGGGCACGACCGCACCCCGGGCCCACCGACGGGCCACTCCAGGGATCGATCGGACACTCAGTCTCGGACAGGCCGGCGATCAGCTGAACGCAACACCACGTTGCTGGGTCCTGGTCATGTCCCGGTCGGGCGCGCACCCGCATTTCGGAGCGGTCCACGCGGACGACCTCGAAGTCCGGGCCATGATCGAAGGTGCCGGCGAGCGTGCGGACCGCACTCCGCACCGGTCCGGACACCGGCAAGCAGGTCGCGGTGCGACGACGCCGCGCGGAACGCCGACCGAGCGCAAGGTCGCGGTTATCGTTTCCGGCCTCCGGGTGCCGTCGCGGCGGCGGACCCGTCGCGCGGACGCCGGGTGGTGAAGAACAGCGCCGCCTCGGTGACGGCCTCTTCGATCGGTCGCGGCGACCAGCCGAGTTCGCGGATCGCCTTCGTGTTGTCCAGTGGGGTCATGGTGTGCATGAGACGCATCGTGGTGCGGGTGACCCGAACGTCCTCGCGGGTCACCCGCGTGACGAGTTCGCCGATCACCCCCGCCACCCACAACACCGGACGAGGAATGCCGAACCGGGCGGGAGGCGCGCCGGTGACCGACGCGGCGAAATCGTGCAGGTCACGGGTCACCCGCCACCCGGCGGACACGATGTAGCGCTCCCCCGGTCTGCCGCGCTCCCCCGCCAGGATCAACGCTTGCGCGGCATCGCGGACACCGACCACTTCCGCCCCGGCGCCGCGCACGTAGAACGGCAACTTGCCGCGCGCGGCCGCCGCCACGAACCCGCCGTGCGGCGTGGGCAGGAAATCTTGGGGGCCATAGGTGTTGGCGACGCACATCGCGACCGCGGGCAACCCGCGCTCCCGCGCGTAGTCCAGGACCAGTCGCTCGGCCTCCACGCGCGACCGGACATACGGTCCGCCGAGACGCGCCCAGTTGTGCGGACCGTCCGACTCCGCGATCACCCGATCCCCGAGGGGCAGTGTGGCGACCGAACTGGTGAACACGAAGCGGTCCAACCCCGCCTCCACCGCCACGTCGAGAACCGTCCGCAGACATTCGACGTTGGTCCGGAACAGCGGCGCGGGATCGCGCGACCACGCCCGCGCGTCGACCACGCAGTAGTAGACGACCGCGCAGTCGCGCATCGCCGCCCGCACCGTCGCGATGTCGTCCAGTTCGCCCACGACGACCTCGACATCCAATCCTTCGAGCGCGCGCCGCGAACTGGTCTCGCGCACCAGCACCCGCACCGACTCGCCGCGTTCCACCAGACCGCGCGTCACGTGCGAGCCCAGGAATCCGCTCGCGCCGAGGACCAGACTGCGCATCGACCCACCTCCGCTCCCCGCAAAAATAGACATGCGTCTGATCGAGTGTCAATGCACCTGTCCAACGCGGGTACTCTTTCCCCGAGCGGCCAGGACAGTCGATCTCCGTGACCGCGGCGCGCAACATCACCGCCGCCCGAGGGTGACCGATCGGGAAGCGCGAGAATCCGACCGAAGTCGCACGCGCAGTGGCGATCTAGGTGTTCACCGGGAAGGCCCCTCAGAACGCGAATCCGGTGTCGGCCACTTCGAGGTAGACCTGACACGCGAACCGACTGGCCGCGCCGGAGACGACGCGCGACCCGGCGGGCAGTTCCGCGAACGACGGCCACAGCGCGTAGCGCTCGCGCGCGTCGAGCAGCACCAGGAACGTCTCCTGCGCGCCCTCGAGAAAGACCGTCGGCCGCTCGTTCATGGATCGCCTCCTCGTCACCGCCGAGATACCACCGGACCGCCTGCGCGATACGAAGTCAGGCAACGGTAACGCGGTTACTGTTTCTCGGAAAGGCGACGGTACCACCGCCAACGGATCACCGCACGGCTACCGCGCTCGTCGTCGATCGTGATCTCCAGCGGCTCAGGGGCATTCGTCAGGAGCGGGCTCACCGCGCAGGCGCGCCTCGCACCAGGCGAACGCACCGGGAAAGCCGGTGGCCAGTCCGATGACGTGTTCGCCGGGTTCGGCGCGGAAGACCGCGCGCACGCCTCGATCGCACTGCTCACGGTAGAGCTGCTGAGCGCCTTCGAAGGGGATCCAGAGATCGTGGGCCGCGTGGTAGACGTAGAGCGGGGAGGCGGAGGTGCGATCGCCGAGGTCGGTGCGGGTGAAGATCTCGTCGGCGATATCGCTGCGCAACGGGTCGGCGATATCGGCGACCACGTCGATCGGCGTGCCGACGACGCCGAGCGGTCCGTCCACCTCGCCGCAGGCGTTCTTCACCGGGGAGGTCGCCACCCACTGCGCGAAATTGTTGAGGCGGCCGAGGATTTCGGGATGTTCGCGCGCCATCGCCAATACCACGACCAGCAGGACGCCGGAGGCGAAATTGCCGTTGAAGCGGTCCGCGATCACGCGATTGTCGGTGACCAGGCCGCCGGTGGTCGTGCCGACCAGCACGCCGGACAACTCGGGGGCGTACTCGTCGAGCAGCATGGTGGTCGCGTAGGAGGCGATCGCGCCGCCGGAGTAACCGCCCACCGCGAAACGGCTCTCGGCGAATTCGCCCTCGGGTTGGGACCGCGCGGCGCGGATGCCGTCGAGGATGACGTGCCCGGCGACATTCGGTTCCCCGTAGGCCATCCACGGGCCCTCGTGATCCGGGATCAGCACCGCGTACCCGCGTTCGAGCGCCCACGCACTCGTCGGCGGGAACAGTTCGGTGACGTTGCCGCGGCTCAGCAGGCCGTGCGCCAGCGCGTAACTGGGCGTGCAGCGCTTGCCGAGGGAGTTGATCGGCAGGGCGTCGACCAGGACCGGCCGCGCACCCGGCCCGGTCCACGGGGCGGGCGGCGTGATCAGCGTCGCGGTGCCGTAGGAGGGAGCGCCGGTCGCCGACGTGGACCGGAATTTCACCAGGCGCGCCCGGCCGACCGCCCCCGGCAGCAATTCGGCCGCCGTCGCGGTGACCTCGCGCTGTTCGAGCAGCTCACCGGGTTGCGAGGCGGCCAAGTTCTGCGGCCAGGTGTCGAACAAGGGGTCACTGGTCGGCGGTGACTGCACCGCCTGCCACAGCGCGGCCAGATCGGGCGGCAGGTCCGCGGTCGGCGGGGACGGCGCGTCCGGCAGCGGCGGCGGCGGGATCACCGCGTCGATTCCCCGCTGGAGATCCGAGGGTCCCTGCTCACTCTCGGCTACCGCCGCGTGCTGTCCGGTCAGCAGCAGGCAGCCGACGGCGGTCGTGACGATCAGGGTGCGCAGCGGACGTCGGCGTCGAGCGATCATTCGGGCTTCCTCCAGCGATCGGAGAGCAGGGTTCAAGGGCAATCGCGGTCACAGTGCTCGTCGGCTGCGCGTCGCTCGTCGCGCAACCACTCGACGCGCGAGCGGAACCGCCGGACAACCCGGCCTCGCCGTTGCAACAGTGGATCGACCAGACGGTTACGGCCCCGCCGCACCTGGCCGAAGGTTCGAACGAGGCACTGTGGCGCGCGGTGCTGCCCAGCGCCACCGACGACCCGTTTTTCGACGCCCGGCCCGCGGGCCTGGACGCCCTCACCCCCGGTCAGATCATCGAGACCCGGGACGTGACGGCCATGACCGCCCAGCGGATGGCGACCCCCATCGCCCGCGCGACACTGCTGAAATTCCGCACCACCTCGGCCACGGGCGCCCCGTCCTTCGGCACCGCCACCCTGATCGTGCCCGCGGCCGCGTGGACCGGGCCGGGGCCGCGTCCGGTGGAGGTGAGCGCGATGCCGATCAACTCCCTCGGCGCGCACTGCACGCCCGGATATCAACTGTCACACAACATCCTGGACCGCCCGAACACCGACCTCCCGGTCTTCCTGCCGTCGGTGTGGTGGGCGCTGAGCAAAGGCGACGCGGTCGTCATGCCCGACCACGAAGGCCCGTTTATGGCCTGCGCCGAACCGAATATCGCCGGTCACGTCATGCTCGACTCGATCCGCGCCGTCCGCGCCGTCGCGCCCGCCGAATTCGGCGAGAGCCGCTACGTGGCCATCGGCTACTCCGGCGGCGCCATCGCCGCCTACGCCGCCGCCATGCTGGCCGGCGAATACGCGCCCGAACTGACGGGCCTGCTCGTCGGCGCGGCCGCGGGCGGACTCGTCGCCGACAACACCAACGTGGCCCACCGGTTCGACGGCAACATCTCCTCCGGCATTCTGCTCACCGTCGCATTGGCCGTCGCCCGCGAACACCCCGAAATCCTCGGCCACATGAACCATCTCGCCCAGTGGGTGGCCACCTCACCGATCCGCGACATCTGCGGCGACGCCTCCGGCCCGCTCGGCATCGTCGGCCTGCCCATCGACGTCGCCGCCGACACCGCCGACGTCCTCGACAGCCCCTTCGCCGCCGACATGTTCGACCGCCTCGACCTCAGCGACCGCACCGCCGCCGTCCCCCTCTACCTCTACCACGGCATCCACGACCCCTGGATCCCCCTGGCCGACGTCGAACACCTCTACCACCAGCAATGCGCCCGCGGCGTCCCCGCCCTGTTCCGCGTCGTCGGCGGCGAACACCTCATCGGCTACGTCACCGGCTACCCAGAACTCGGCGCCTGGATCGACGCCCGCCTCCACGGAACCCCCGCCCCACCGAATGCTGACCAGACCTACGACCGACAACGACGGAAATGGAATTTCGGTCCGCGGGTGGCATTCCAGAACTGTTGCCCCCCTGGGATGTCGACACGCTCTTCGCCGTTCCCACTGACGAGCATCAGCGGACGATCCACTCCCTCGTCGAGGACCGAATCCCACAGGCCGCCATCGAGATTCGCGACCGCCACGATGCGCGTGTCGTGCATGGCCTGGGACGCACGTCTTGCGCGTAGTGCGTCTCCTCGGAGAAATAGCCTGACCTGGGCACAAAAAGTGGTCCCAGCTGGTTTCGAACCAGCGACCTTCCGCGTGTGAGGCGGACGCTCTCCCGCTGAGCTATGGGACCGGGGTTGCCGTGAGGCGGCGTTCGGGTGACGCGTGGGCGTCGGCCGAACGAGATGGAACATTAGCACGGGGTACCGGGCGGGTACCAAATCGCGTGCCCGGTAGGGGGAGCGGCGAGTTCCGGGGGTGTAGCGGCGGGCGAGCGCGGCGTTTCGATTCGGATCACGGACACGCACAATCGCAGGGGTCACTGCGGCCACAGGCGTCACAAGGGCGTTCCCGGGCGTTCTACCAGCGGATTTGTACCTTTCACCGGGCGTCCGCTAATGTTCTGTCTCGCACCACGGAGGCCCGGAAGCGGGCGCGGAAGTGTAATGCGGATGTAGCGCAGCTGGTAGCGCATCACCTTGCCAAGGTGAGGGTCGCGGGTTCGAATCCCGTCATCCGCTCGAAAGGTAGGGTTTGGCAGTATACACCGCCTTCCCCCTTCGCACGGTGGAGTGGCCGAGTGGTGAGGCAACGGCCTGCAAAGCCGTGCACACGGGTTCGATTCCCGTCTCCACCTCGCGCGATTAGCTCAGCGGGAGAGCGCTTCCCTGACACGGAAGAGGTCACTGGTTCAATCCCAGTATCGCGCACCATGCGAGGCCGAGGCCCCGATCAGCACAGCTGATCGGGGCCTTTGTCGTGTCCGGGGTGGGTTGTCGGAGGGTGGGGTTAGTCTGCGCTGATGGCGTGCGGCGACAGGGGTGCGGTGTGACGGTGGAGCGGGATGTGCACGAGGCCGAGCTCGATGTCGCCGACGCGGTGTCCTTCGGGTTGGAGGAGGTCAACGAGCTGCTCGGGGAGTTGATCGAGGAGTTGGGGGTGCGGCGCAAGCGGGACGCGGAGATCGTGGGGTCGCGGTTGGGGGTGTCCGGGGAGCGGCCGCAGACGCCGGCACGGATCGGGGCGAGGTTCGATCTGGCGCGTGACCGGGTGCGGCAGTTGCACACGCGGGCGGTGGGACAGATCCTGCGGGACGCGGCGGTCGGCGGGCACAAGGCCGGGAAGGTGTTCGCGCGGCGGTATCCGCTCGACGCGCGCGATTCGGAGTCGGTGCGGGCGCTGCTGGTGGAGACCTACGCGACCGACACCGATCTGGCGGCCAACGAATGGGCCTACCTGAAGTTGCGGATCGCGGGCCACGCGCCCGAGGACGCCAAACGGGTGGCCGGTTATGTGATGCAGCGGATCATGGCGTGGCAGAAGAAGACTCGGCACCGGTTGGCGAAACTGCATCAGGTGTCCACGCCGGGTGCGGCGATTCCGCTGTTCGAGCAGGTCGAGTGGCCGAGCGCGGGTGCGGCGGCGGCGCTGCCGGGGAAGTCGGCGCGGGTGGTCGACGGCGACGACGAGTCCCGGGCGCGGTTCTATCTGGACAAGGTGGGGCGGGAGGTGGCCTTCGATTCGGCGTTGGAGGCGTCGCTGCTGCACGCGCTGACGGCCAGTGAGCTGGTCGACACCTTCCAGGAGACGCCGTGCGCGGTGGAGTACCTGGTCGACGGTGAGCGGCGGATCGCCCATCCGAGCGCGGTCGCGCGGTTGACCGACGGGCGCGCGGTGTTGATCGACGTGCAACCGCTGGGGCATCTGGGTTTCCACCTCCGACGCCGCGCCGCGCTGGCGGGCCGGGAGTTCGCGCACGCCAACGGGTGGGGGTGGATGGTGTGGACGGGCAGTCGCACGGGGGTCGACGATCTGGTGCGGCGCGCGGTCGATCCCGAGTTCGAGAGCCGTCTGGTGGATCTGCTGGCGAGCGGGCCGGTGTTCTGGAGTTCGGTGCGCACCCTCGCCGACGAGGTGGACGCCACGCTGCTGGATCTGATCGCGTTGACGCTGCGACACGACTGGCGCTGGGACCGCGCGCCGTTCACCCTGCGCCGCCGGTAGGCGCGCGGTGCCGACCATCCCCGACCGTGTCGGCACCGCGGCGCGGACCACCCGAGCCGTCAGCGGCTCACGCCACGAACATCGCCGCGGCGAGGAAGGTGACGATCAACATCATCGAGCAATAGGTGATCAGCTGCCAGTGCCCGATGGTCTGTTGCAGGCGCGCGATGGTGGCGCGCAGGGTGTTGTCGACGCGATGGTGGTCGGCGAGTTTGCGGCTGACCTCGGCCAGCGAGTCGGCCTGCCGCTGGGCGTCGAGTTCGGCGCGCTCGAGGCGCGTGGTCAGCTTCATCACCTGTTTCTGCTTGTCGCGCACCGATTTGCGGGACAACGCGAGCGCGGTGCGCTGGTTGACCAGTTCCTGACGTTGGCGCGCGATGACCATCGCCTGCGTTCTGGTGTGGTGCTCCCAGTCCTGCACGCTCGCCCAGCCTCCCGTCACCTCGTCGCGATACCCCCACACGATCTGCCCCGTCACCCAGCCCCGCAGGAATTCCCGCAGTTCGAACGGGGTGCGCCGCGCGACCGCGAGCGCGGAGTCGCCCGCGTCCAGCATGCCGGTCTCGGCGAGGTAATCACAGGCGGGCGGGGCGAAGTCGGCGATGCCGAGGGCGGGAACGTGGGCGACCCAGTAGCCGGGCTGGCACAGCCACAGCACGCCGTCGCAGCCCGCTTCGCGCAGTCGGGCGGTGTGTTCCTGGGCCAGCGCGCGGTCCAAGGGGCCGCCGCGGACCTCGATGGCGTACTGGCGTCCGTCGACGCGCCACAGGATGTCGACGCGGTGAATGCCGACGCGCTGGTCGACTTCGGCGGTGTCGGCGCCGAATGCGACCAGCCTGCCGCACAGCCAGTATTTGAGGCGTTGGATATCCCATTGCGCGTCAGCGCATCCCGGACAGCGGCAACTGAAGCGGGATCTGTCCGCCTCGGACAGCGCGGGTTCGGCGGCGACGAGTTCCCGCTCACCCATTCCCAATTCGGCGAGCACCGCTCGACGCCCACACGTCCGATCCATTCGCTGCTGCGTCCTCACGCGATCACGCCCCTGACCCATAACACCGCCGGTCTCCGCGACCTACTCCATAGATCAAGAGTGCGCCCAACTCGCTCCGCCCGCCAGCCCCCTATACCCCGCGTTCGCGCGCGCCACGCCCGCCGATTCCGGCTCGACCAGGCGATGTGTGGTGCATCACAGGGGATTTCGTAGCGACATGCGAGAGGATCGCCACAGATTCGACCCTCGATTGATCTTTGCCGCCAATCCGGCGACACGGCCCGTCGACCAGCGCGATCCCGCGCGTCGCCGGGCCCGCGGGCGAGCCGTCGAGGCCGCACCGAGGGGGCCGCGGCGGCCGATCGACCCGGCTCGGGTTGCCCGGGCAGCCGTAGGGGAACTCTCGTCCCGCACCCAGAACGGTTGGCGGATAGAATCGGCCGGCCATGGCGGAGACCGTGGCCGCGAACGGGGAAGAAGGTAAGGATGGAGCACGGGCAGGGCGACTCCGAGTCGATCGGCGAGATCTTGTCCGACATCGCGCACACGCTGCGCGATGTCAGCGCGAGGCTCGATGACGTCGCGGCTCGTTTCGACGCCGAACTGCCGAGTGAGAACGGTCTGGCGATCCGTCTCGCGAAGCTGGAAGCCTGGGCGTTCCGCACCGAACGCGACGTCGCCAAGTTCGGCGCGCGCCTGGACGCGACCAAGTTCGTCGACGCCACCCCCGTGGAGTCGACGCATCAGTCCCCGCCGCCTCCGCCGCCTCGCCGGACCCCGCCGTCCGAGCGCGTCCCGGCCGGGTCGCACGCCGCGGAACCGCGTCCGGCCCCCGCGTCGCGCCCGACGGAATGGCGTGCGCCCGAGCTACCCGCGGCCGAACTGCCGCCGGTGGAGTTGCGGGCCGAATCCGGTCCGCGCGCCGATATCGGCACCCGCCCGCAGGCCACCACCCGGGCCGAGCGGCGCGAGATGGCCGAACGCGCCGAACAGGAACAGCCGCCGCGCGTCGACAGCGGTCTGCCCATCCGCGACAAGTCGGCCGGGCAGGTCCGCGAACGTCTGCTGCCGCGCGCCGCGGCGGGGCGCGCGGAATCCACGCAGGCCGTGCGGGCCGAGTCGCCGGTCGATCCGGCGGTCGGGCACGCGGAGAGCCCGCTGCCCCGGCGCACCGAGTCGGCGGGCATCGGTCACCTCGAAGTACCGACCGCGCACCTGGACTCCCCCGCGATCACCGGTTCGCGGTCCGCCGCCCCGGTGACCGGGTACGGCGAGGCGCCGGTGAGCCACAGCGCGCCGGAACCGTCGTTCACCGGTCGCGGCTACGAATCCGAGCACACCGGTTCGGGTTCGGCCGAGGCGGCGGTGACCCCGTCCCGCTACGGTCTCGCCGAGCCCGCCACGTTCGCCCGCCCGGAACCCGTGGCCGACCACCCGGAACCGCGTGTCGCGCCGCCGCATCTCACCGAGACGACAACGCCGAACCGCGGCGACGCCGTGAACGGCGCGATCCCGGGGTACTCGACCGGCGGCTCGGATCGGCTGCCCGCCTTCGCCTCCGACACCGGACTCGACCGCCGGTTGCCGGAGGTGCCGCCCGCGCTGCACGACTGGGTGGAACCGCTCCCCGCCGCGCCCGTCGCGCCGCCGCCCGAACCGGCCGCGCCCGAGTTCACGCCGCGCTACGAGCCGGTGCCGATCCCCGACACCACGACGCCGGTGAGCGCGCACGGCGAGTACGGCCACTACGACTCCGGACACGTCGATCTGTCCGGCCAGTCCCGCAACGGCAACACGGGCACTGTCCATACCGGCAACGGCCACACCGGCGGCGGTCTGGCGAGCGCGGCCCTCGTGGGTACCGAGACGCGGTCCGAGCCCGAGCCGACCGCGTACCGGTCGACCGAGGAGAACGGCCACGTCGACAAATTGCAGGCGATGCTGGATGACCTCAAGCGCAATCCCAACGGCCCGTTCGGCCGTCCGATCGGCGCGGGAGATCTGCCGGGCTGAGGGTCAGCGGCGGCGCGGACGCCCGCCGTCCGACTCGGGGGTCAGCAAGGTGCGGATCAGTTCGCGCAGCCAGCGGTGACCGCTGTCGGCGGTGTGGCGGGGATGCCAGGCCAACGACACCGCGACCTCGGGCAGGGGCAGCGGGATCTCGAAGGTGCCGAGACCGAACGCGGCTACGGCGCTCGCGCTGAGATGGGCGGGAGCGGGGCAGATCAGCCCGCCCGCGCGGACGGTGAGCAGCGCGGTCGGGAGGTCGGGCACGGTGGCCACCACCCGCCGGGTGCGCCCGTGCAGGGCCAACCGGTCGTCGATGGGGCCTTGGGCGCGGCCGAGGCGGGAGATGGCCAGATGCGCGGCGGCGGCGTAGCGCGCGACCGTGACATGTCCGGTCACCAGGGGATGGTCGTGGGCGGCCACGCCGAGCAGGTGATCCCCGAACACGCGCTGCACGGTGGTCTCCGGATCGGTCCGGTCGATGACGCCGACCTCGATGTCGACGCGGCCGTCGCGCAGGGCGGCGGTGTCCTCGGGGGCGTCGGGGCGGAGGGTGAGGGTGACGCCGGGGGCACGCGAGCGGACCGCCGCCAGTAGCGGGCCGACGAGTTCGGCGAGGACGAGATCGCCCGCGCGCACCGCGAAGGACCGTTTGAGCGCGGCGGGATCGAGATCGTCGCGCGGTCCCAGCAACTCCCGTCCGCGCTGGACGACGGCGGTGACCTCGTAGCGCATCTCCAAGGCGCGCGGGGTGGGCACGAGGTGACGGCCGGAGCGGACGAGCAAAGGGTCGTCGAGGATCAGGCGCAGTCGCGCGAGGGTGCGACTCATGGCGGGGGCGGAGGTTTTCAGCCGCTGGGCGGCCTTGGTCACGCTGTGGGTCTCCAGGAGGGCATCCAGTGCCACCAGCAGGTTCATGTCCAGCGTCTCCACCAGTGGATTATCACCAATGCAAAGACCGGACTCGACATTGCGTCGGTGATAATCCGTGGACGCGCCGGGACGGAACGAGAACCGGCCGGTTGCGCACGGGTGAACGGGCGGTCGCCCGCGCCGATCAGGACCGGGAGATCGGTTCCGGGACAGCGCCGCCCGGAACCCGCGAGGATGCTCCGCTATCGACCGGCTATTCGCCGGGCGCTCAGCGGAGATCGGCTCCCGAGGAATGCGGTTCGAGACGTTCGGCCGCGGGCGGCCCCGCGGGCGGCGGCACCGCCCCGCGCGACCGCGCGCCCAACCCGCGATAGGAGGCGGGCTTCACCGGACGCACCCATTGCGCCAGTCGGGTGCGCAACGGCAGGCGGAACTTCAGGTCCCGCAGCATGTCGTCGATATTGTGGATCGCGAAGGGCGTGATCGCGGTGCCGTGCGCGTGGTGGCCGCCGGTGCCCGCCTCCATCCACCGCAACCGCTCCTCGACCTGTTCGGCCATCTGCTCCGGCGCGGGCAGATCCAGACGCCCGCGCAGCAGCGCCGCCGTCCAGTGCGCGCCCACCTCGGCCCCGAGCGGGCTCAGGAACGAGGAGTTGTAGCCGGCGAAACTGAGGTTGGGCACCTCGACGGGCAGGATGTGCCGATAGAGCCGGAAGTTGCCGTCCTCGTCGGTGAGCATCCGCTGGGTGTACGGGGTCAGGAACGGCACACGCTGGTTGAAGCCGGTGGCGCACAGCACGACATCGGCCTGCACGCGCTTGCCGTCGGACAGGTCGACCGCGGGCCCCGCCTTGGTGCTGAGCATCTCGACGATGGTGGTGTCGCGGTGCACGATGATCCGGCCGTCGCGGACCTGTTCGTAGAAACCCTCGGTGGTCAGGCTCGCGCCGCTCTGCGCGATCTCCTCGAAACGCCCGTCGGGCACCAGGTCGAGTTCGCGCAGCATCATCTGCTTGGTGGCCAGTTCGCGCAGCACGTCGAAATTGCTGTCGCGGAAGGACCGGCCCGCGCCGTGCAGCAGGCGTTCGGCCCGGCCCAGGCGCTGGTAGCGGAAGTGCGCCTCCCCCGACCTGGTCAGGGTCAGGCGTTCGTAGTCCTGACGCAAACCGGGCTTGCGGGGCAGTTTCCAGTGCAGGCGCCGCGCCACGACGCGGGTGGAGGCGGCCACGTGGCTGACCGCTTCGGCGACGTCGCAGGCCGAGCGGCCGTAGCCGACGACCACGACGGTGCGGCCGCGCACGGCCTCGAGGTCGTGGAAGTTGGAGGTGTGCAGCAGTTGTCCGCCGCCTACCTGGTAGAGGTCAGCGCCGCGGAACTCGGGGATCGACGGATCGCTGAACACGCCGTTGGCGACGACCAGATGATCGCAGGAGGCGCGGTGCACCCCGTGCTGGTCGCGGACCTCGAGCAGCCAACCGCTGTCGACGGGGTCGGCGGCGACCACCTCGGTCCCCAGGCGCAGACTCCCGCGCAGGCCGAAGTGCTCGACGTAGCCGTTCAGGTACGCCTGTACCTGCGCGCCGTCGGGCACGTCGGGATAGTCCTCGGGCATCGGAAGATCCGAGAAACGGTAGGTCTTCTTGGAGTTCTGGGCCCGCAGGCCCGGATACCGGCGTGTGGCACTCCACACGCCGCCGACATCGGGTGTCCTGTCGAACACCTCGATCGGAAAACCTTCCCGGCTCAACACCTTCGCGGTGGCTAGGCCTGCAATGCCCGCACCTACGATCGCGATGCGGTTCCCGCTCGTCATGGGCACCGAGATTACCCGCCCTTGGCGTGTCGCAAAGCCGGCGTCTCGGATTTCGGCGGAACCGGCCTGTCCGTCCTCGGCGAACACCGCTGTGACCTCCGTCCGAGACCGCGCAAGGGGGCGCGGGGTGAGATTGCGCACCACCGCGGCCGGCCCGGCTCGGCTCAGGCGCGCGCCGCCGCGGGCGACGGGTCGACCGGCAGTTCCCGCACGCCACGGAACAGCAGGCTCTCCTGCCAGCGCAGGTCCGCCGGGTCCACGGCCAGGCGCAGATCCGGGAACCGGCGCAGCAACGCGGTGAGCGCGATCCGCGATTCCATCCTGGCCAGACCGGCGCCGAGGCAGAAGTGCACGCCGTGGCCGAAGGCCATGTGGCCGGTCTGGTCTCGGGCCGGGTCGAATCGGGACGCGGCCGGGAAGCGCCGCTCGTCGCGGTTGGTGGAGCCGAGCGCCACCAGGATCATCTCCCCCGCCGGGACGACGGTGTCGCCGACGACGATCGGCGCGGTGGTGTAGCGCATCGTGGACATGTTGACCGGCCCGTCGTAGCGCAGCATCTCCTCGACCAGTCCGGGCACCCGGTCGGGGTGCTCGGCCACCTCGCGGTAGCGCCCGGGTTCCGACAGCAGGGTCAGCACACTGTTGCCGAGCAGGTTGACGGTGGTCTCGTGGCCCGCGATCAGGACAAGGAACGCGGTGGCGAGGATCTCGTCGTCGGTGAGCCGCTCCCCGTCGCCGGGGGCGTGCAGCAGGGTGGACAGCAGGTCCGTGCCGTCCGCGCGGCCGTGCGCGCGGCGTTCGGCGAGCAGGGCGTCGAAGTAGTCGACGATCGCGTCGGTGGTCACCCGCATCTCCTCGGGATCGGAGAGGGTGGCGTCGGAGACGATCATCGACCAGTAGCGGAACCGGTGGCGGTCGGCGACGGGCACGCCGAGCATCTCGCAGATGACGGTGATGGGCAGCGGGAAGGCGAATTCGGTCATCAGGTCCGCGTGACCGTTCTCGCGGGCGGCCGCGGCGAGTCGGTCGAGCAGACTCTCGGCGATCGCCGTCACGCGCGGGATCAGCGCGTCGACGCGGCCCGGCGCGTACACCGGCGACACCGCGCGGCGCATGCGGGTGTGGTGGGCGCCGTCGCTGTTGAGCAGGTGCCGCAGCAGTCTCGGGTTGACGGCGGTGAGCCCGCTGCCGCCGCCGCTGCCGCCCCGGACCATCGCCCCCGCCTCGCTGCCGGGGTCCTTGCGGACGGTGGGGTCGCGCAGCACCTGGCGGGCGGCGTCGTAGCCGACCACCACCCAGGCGCGGGCCCCGGTGCTGAATTCGACGGGGTGCACCGGGCCCTCGGCCCGCCAGCGGGCGTAGTGACCGTACGGTGCGCGGAAGAAGTCCTGCGGCAGTTGTTTCACTCGACGAGCCCTTCCCACTCGCGACACCGCACTCGCCGAGCAACCCACCCGGCGTGAAATCGATTGCGGCATCGACTTTTACGGCTACCTCGATAGTGGCACGGGCCGAGCCCCGGCATACCGGGAACGAGCGGAGCGGCCGTCGCGGGTGGCCCGTCCGGTCGGCGGGCGCTACCCTCCTGCGATGACGGCGAGCGGCCCCGAACTGCGTCGGGCCCGCGTCGCGGACTCGCTGGCGTTCGCGACGCAGGGCTTCTTCTTCGCGGTGATCCTGAGTCACCTCCCCCAGCAACAGGACCGGTTCGGGCTGTCGGACGCGACGATCGCGGCCGGAATCCTGCTGGCCTCGGCGTTGGCGGGCGCGGGCAGCGTCGCGGCCGAACACCTCGCGGTGCGCCGCTCGAGCCAATTCACGCTGCGGGCGGGTCTGCTGTCGATCGCGGTGACGGGAACGGCGATCGCGTTCGCGCCCGGCACGGCGGCGCTGCTGGCGGCGATGGGGGCCTACGGGATCGCGTTGGGCATTGTGGACGCGAGCACGAATATGCAGGCGGTCTTCGTCCAGCGGGGTTACGGCACGGTCATCCTGTCCTCGTTCTACGCGGCCTGGAGCGCCGGGTCGATCGCGGGCGCGCTCTACGTGGCGGGTACCGAGGCGCTGGAGATCGCGTTGCGCCCGTCGCTGCTGGGCGCGGTGGCGGTGGTGCTGGTCGCGGGGTTCGCCCTCGGGCCGTACCTGCTGGATCGGCGTGCGGCCGAGGCCGACGACGCGGCGGACACGGACGTCGAATCGGGAGGCGGTCCGGTGCCGAGGCGACTGTTCCTGGCCCTGGGACTCGCGATCGCGCTGGTCTTCGCCGTCGACGTGTCGGTGGGCAGTTGGGCCGCGCTGCTGCTCACCGAGGAACTGCACACCACCTCGGCGACCGCTGCCCTGGCCCTTGCCTGCTACCAGGGGGCGGCGCTGCTGGCCCGCCTCGGCGGCGACCCCTTGGTCCGACGTCAGGGTCCGCGCGCGGTCCTGCGCGGGTCGGCGGTGCTCGGCGCGGCCGGATTCGCGGCAGTCCTGCTCGCGCCGGGGCCCGCGATCGCCCTGATCGGTTTCGCGGTCACCGGTCTCGGCACGGGCGTGATCGCGCCGCTGTGCTTCGGCGAGGCGGGCGCGCTGCGGTCCGGTGCGGCCCTGGACGCGCTGGTCGCCCGGTTGAACCTGTTCAACTACGCGGGCACGCTGACCGCGGCGGTGGTCGTGGGCGGGATCACCGCCGCGCTGAGCTACCGGGCCGGATTCGTCGTCCCGCTGCTGTGCGCGGCGCTCACCCTGGTCCTGGCCGCCGCCTTCCGCAGGCGCGCCGAGTCGGACGGGCGCGGCGGAGCGCGGCCCGAGCGTGTTGTACTTGAGCCATGAGCATTACACCGGTCACGGTCGATCGGGCCGGGCTGTGGGACGCCGAAGCGCTCAGTGACGTTGCGGCCGCGACTTTCCCGCTGGCGTGCCCGCCCGACGCCACCCCCGACGACATCGACGTCTTCCTCGCCGAGGTGCTCTCCGGCGAGCGGTTCGGCGAATACCTCACCGATCCCACCCGCACGGTGCTCAAGGCCGTCTCCGGCGACGACATCGTCGGCTACGCCATGCTGCACGCGGGCGACCCGGCCGACCCGGACGTGGCCGCCGCGGTCGACCTGCGGCCGGTGGTGGAGATTTCCAAGATGTACGTGCTGCCCGGCCACCACGGCGGCGAGGTGGCCGCGGCGCTGATGCGCGCCGCCCTCGAACGGGCCCGCGAGGACGGCGCGGTGGGCGTATGGCTCGGGGTGAACCAGGAGAACGAGCGCGCCCAGCGGTTCTACGCCAAACACGGATTCGAGCGGGTGGGCACCAAGACCTTCCACGTCGGCACGCAGATCCACCAGGACTACGTGCTGCGCCTGGTCTTCTGAGCGCGGCCTACTTCACGAACTCCACCAGGGCCGCGGCGAATTCGGGGGCGGCCACGGCGAGCATGTGCTCACCCGGCACCACCACCGCGCGGCCGTCGGGTAGCGCGGCGGCCAGCCGGTCGGGTTCCACGGCCAGCGGATCCTCCGCGCCGGCCAGCACCAGCGTGGGCGCCGTGATCCCGTCCAGCGCGCCGATCGGCCGGTCGTCCAAGCCGGCCGCGACCGCGCGGATGGCGGCCCGATCCGCGCCGAGCACGTCGGCCAGGAAACGGAACTTCGCGGCCAGCGGCGGCACGTCGACGGGCTCGTCGCCCATCGCCGCGATCAGCGACCCGAGCTCGATCGCGCGCCGGTCGATGCCGCCGCAGTCGATGACCCCCGACCCGATCCCGCCGACCACCAGGCGACGCACGCGGGTGTCCTGTGCGGCCACCAGCAGCGAGATCACCCCGCCCATCGAGTAGCCCACCTGCACGACCTCGTCCAAGCCCAGTTCGTCGTAGAGGGCGCGCACGTCCTTGGCCATCCCGGTCCAGGTGTAGGGCGCCGGGTCGTGCGGCTTGTCCGAGCGGCCGTGCCCGCGCGCGTCGAGGGAGATCACCGTGCGCCCGATGCCCTGCAACGCGGCGACCACGCCGGTGCTCATCCAGTTGGCGTTGGTGTCGCCGACGACGCCGTGCTGCAACACGATCGGCGTGCCCTCGCCCTCCCACACGCGGTAGGAGAGCTCGAGTCCGTCCCAGGTCCTGAACTTCGTCATGGCCGCATCCTAGGCAGCCGCGCCCGTCTGTCTCAGGCGAGCATCTTGGCGCGCAGCGCGGCGACCTCGGCCTCGGACAGGCCCAGACCGTCGCGCACGTAGGTGTCGAAATCGCCGTAACTGCGGTCGACCTGCGCGAAGGCGGCGTCCAACCATGCCGACTGTACGCCGTTGAGGCCGTCGTTCGCGTCGGCGTGCCGGTAGAGGTTGGACAGCAGGTAGTCCTGGCGCACCGTCTCGCGGTCCACGCCGAGCACCGTCAGCAGCACCGCCGAGGTCCAGCCGGTGCGATCCTTGCCCGCCGTGCAGTGGTAGAGCACGGCGCCGTCGCGGGTGGTGAGGATGTCGCGCAGGATCGAGGCGAATCCGGCGTTCGCGCCGGGCGCGGTGACGAATGCGGTGTAGAGGTCGCTGCCGCCGACCAGGGTGGTCAGCAGCGTCTGCGGCGGGGCCTGCCCCACCACGTCGGCCACCTGCGCCCGCGCGCCCGCCGGGACGCGGTCCGGCGCGATGGTCCGCTCGAAGACGGTGCGCAGATCGTCGACCACCGTCACGCCGCGCTCGCTCAGCACGGCCAGATCGGCGGGCGTGGCGCCGGAGAGCTGTCCGGTGCGGTAGACCAGCCCGGTGCGCACCCAGCGTCCGTCCACGGTCCGGTAGCCGCCCGCGTCGCGGGCGTTCTGCACGCCTTGCAGATCGAGCGATCGGTCGACGCTCGTCCGCGCCGCCGCGGGCGGTTCGGCGAGGGCGGGCGCGGCGGCGGGGCCGAGCACCAGGGCAAGGCCGGTGCCCGCCGCCAGGCAGGCGTTGCGGACGCGGGGCGACATCACGGTGATCGGACTCCTTCGAAACGGAATGTCAGGCCGTCGCGGCCTCGAACCGGGACAGCGCCAGCAGTCGGGAGACGGCGCGCAGGTACTTCTTGCGGTAGCCGCCGTCGAGCATCTCCTGGGAGAAGATCTCGTCCAGTTTGGCGCCGGAGACGGTGACCGGCACGCCCGCGTCGTAGAGGCGATCTGCCAGCACCACGATGCGCAGCGCCACGGCCTGGTCGGTGACCGGGTGCACCCCCGCGATGAACACCGCCGAGACGCCGGCGATCAGCGCGCCGTACTTGGACGGGTGCAGGGTGCTCAGATGCTTCAGCAGCTCGTCGAAGTCGTCGAGGGTAGCGTGCGGGGTCGCGGCGGCCCGTTCGGTGAGCACGGCGGGCGCGGCCGGATCGGGGGCGGGCGGCAGGTCGCGGTGCCGGTAGTCCGGTCCGTCGACGCGCACCGCCTCGAAGATCGAGCCGAGTTTCTTGATCTCGCGCAGGAAATCCTGCGCGGCGAAACGGCCTTCGCCCAACTGCCCCGGCAGCGTGTTCGAGGTGGCGGCGATGGAGACCCCGCGCGCGGACAGTTCGGTCAGCAGCCGCGAGACCAGCATGGTGTCGCCGGGATCGTCGAGCTCGAATTCGTCGATGCACAGCACGCTGTTGCCCGCCAGGCGCTCGACGGCGTTGTTGAACCCGAGCGCGCCGACGAGGTTGGTCAGTTCGCCGAAGGTGCCGAAGGACTTCGGGGCGGGCGCGTTGTGGAAGATCGAGGCGAGCAGGTGGGTCTTGCCGACGCCGAAGCCGCCGTCGAGGTAGAGCCCGGCCCCGCTGACGACCTTCTTCTTCCCGAACAACGTCTTCTTGTTGACCGTCTGGTGGATCTTGGCGACCTGCCGGGAGAACTCCTCGCCCTTGCGCACGGCGGCGGCCTGCGAGGGCTCCCCGGGCGCGGGAATGTAGGAGTCGAAACTGACTTCGTCGAACATGGGCGGCGGCACCATCTGGGCGACGAGCTGATCCGCCGGAACCTCAGGGTGGCGATCGACGAGGCGTTCTTGCATGGACGAAGCCTAGTAACGTGGTGTGATGTCGTCTCATGCAGCGTATCCACAATGCGATCCAGCTCACAGAGCTGAGCGCCGACGACCTGGCACAGCTGTACGCCTACCCGAGTTCGCTCGACCGTCCCTGGGTCCGTGCGAATTTCGTCTCCAGCATCGACGGGGCCGCCACCAGCGGTGACCTGTCGGGTGGACTCGGCACCCAGGCCGACCGCACGGTCTTCATGCTGCTGCGCGATCTGGCCGACGTCGTCCTGGTCGGCGCGGGCACGGTGCGCGCCGAGAACTACGGCGGCGCGCGCGGTGCGGCCGGGCTGCGGCGCGCGCTGCACCGGCGCGGCGCGGGCGGTCATCCCGACGGGTCGCCGCCGCCGATCGCCGTGGTGACCTCGAGCGCCGGGCTCGACCCGGACAGCCGCCTGTTCCACGACACCGCCGTCCCCCCGCTGATCATCACCACCGCGATCGCGCCCGCCGACCGCAAACGCCGCCTGGCCGAGGCGGGCGGTGAGGTCATCGAGGCGGGCGGTGTCGCGGTCACCCCGAAGGCGTTGCTGAGCACCCTCGCCGAGCGCGGTCTGCACCGGGTGCTGTGCGAGGGCGGACCGAGCCTGTTCGGCGAACTGCTGGCCGCCGACAGCGTCGACGAATTGTGCCTGACCACCGCTCCGGTGCTGGTCGGCGGTTCGGCGCGGCGAATCTCGCTGTCGGCCCACGAGTTCGGTCGCCCCATGGATCGCAGGCACGTGCTGCTCGACGCCGACGGCACCGTGCTCACCCGGTGGGTCCGGCGGTGAGCCGCCCGCGCCCACCGCGTGTGAAACGGTCGGACGAACCTGGCAGGCTGTAACGCATGCGCTGGACCCGAGCCGCCGTGGCCGCGGCACTCACGATCACGATCGCGGGCTGCGGTGCGGGCCCGTCGGACCGCCCCGGGGTCGCCGTCGAGCGTCCGGCGGTCGGTGACGTGGCGCCCACCTCGGTCGCGCCGCCGCCACCGCCGACCGCCGAACTGCCCAAGTCGGATCTGAGCTGGCGCGATTGCACGGCCGCCACCGTCGACCAGTTGGGGCTGGGTCCCGCCCCCGCGGGCCTGATCCTCGAATGCGCCGAATACTCCACACCCATCGATTACGAGGGCGC
Organism: Nocardia takedensis NBRC 100417; assembly: GCF_000308695.1. Taxonomy (GTDB): domain Bacteria; phylum Actinomycetota; class Actinomycetes; order Mycobacteriales; family Mycobacteriaceae; genus Nocardia; species Nocardia takedensis. Next base: position 62,642 of record NZ_BAGG01000109.1, read on the forward strand.
GGTGCTCGGCAGTTTCCGCGCGGGCGCGCTGCGGGCCCGACTCGACCGCACCCCGAATGTCGCACCGGTGGTGCTGACCTCGGGGACCGACCGCTCCTCGACCGCCACACTGGCCGGGATGGCCGTGGGCGGCAGCGCGCTGCTGGCCGAACGTCCCGTCGTCGCGGTGGACCGCCGCGGTCTGGGCACCTCGCAGGCGATCGACTGCCTGCCCACCCTGGTGCGTCGCGGCCTGGCCGACAACGGGCAGTTCGGCCCGGAGGCCGATGCGCCGATCGAGGCGATGACCGGCTACAGCCAGGACGGCACCATCGCCTGCCGCGACTTCCTCCAGCCCTACGAAGGCACCTTCGACGCCCCGCACGCCGCCGACGACATCGAGCAGTTGCGCAAGCAGTGGCAGGTCCAGCACATCGACCTGATCGGCAGCGGCAACGGCGCGCGCGTCGCGCTGAGCTACGCGCGCCGCTTCGGCGACCACCTGTCCCGGCTGATCCTGGACTCCCCCGAACCGATCGCCGACGCCGTCACCCGCGAAGACCAGCGATTGCAGGGCGCGGAGGCGGCGCTGTCGGCGTTCGCGCAACGCTGCGTCGGCCTCGGCTGCTCACTGGGCCCCGATCCGCGCGCCGCGATCACCGCACTGGTCACCCGGGCGGGCGAGGGCGGCCTCGGCGACATCTCGGCGAACGCCTTGCTGACCGGCATCACCGGCTTCCTCGGCGCACCGCGCGCCGACCAGTCCGCGCGCGTGGCCGAACTGGCCGACGCGCTCTCGGCCGCCGGTCGCGGCGACCGCGCCGCGCTGAACACCCTCATCCAGCGCGAGACCGCCGCCACCGCGAGCGACGGCCAGTTCGTCAACCGGTGCACCGACACCCAGCAACCCCCCACCCCGGTCAAGGCCCAGGAGCTGACGACCACGTGGGGTCAGAAATATCCGGTGTTCGGCCGTTCGGCCGCGATCGCGCTCATGGAGTGCGCGGCCTGGCCGGTGGCGAGCGCGCCGCCGCTGCCGGAGAAGCTGAACCTGCCGGTCCTGGTGCTCAGCGGGGTCGCCGACCCGGTGGTGGGCAACGGCGGAACCTCCTCGGTGACCGGTGCGCTCGGCGCGGCCGGGGCCACCCACGCCACCGTCGCCTGGCAGGGCTGGGGGCATCCGGTGCTCACCCACTCGGCGTGCGCCCAGCGCGCGGTCCTGGGCTATCTGAAGGACGCGAAGCTGCCCGGCGACGGCACCGCCTGCCCCGCCTGAGCCGTTCCGTGGCCGGTCGAAGGCCCACTCGGACAGGTCCCGGCAACCTGCGCGGCGGCGTTTCGGTGTACCGTGCCCCAGTGTTGTTTCGACAGCTCGAGCCGCGCACCGCTCGAACCACCGCCGAGGTGATCAAGTTCGCCTTGTGGCCCCTCGCGGTCATGACCGTGCTGAACCGGGTCTTCATCAAGGCGGTCAACGGGTTCGTCACCGACGACTTCCGCCCCGTCTACAACGCGTCGCTGGCCTTCCTCAACGGCCGACCGGTGTACACGGCGAACTTCGATTCTGTCGACCCGCACTACCTCTACCCCCCGGGCGGAACACTGGTCATCGCGCCGCTGGCGCTGATCGACCCCGAGAAGTCGCGCTGGTGCTTCATCCTGCTCAACGCCGCGGCGATCCTGCTGGCCTGGTACCTGCTGCTGCGCCTGTTCCGGTACACGCTGAAATCGGTGGCCGCCCCCGCGCTGCTGCTGGCGATGTTCACCTCCGAGACCGTCATCAACACGCTGGTCTTCACCAATGTCAACGGCTGCATCCTGCTCGCCGAACTGGCGTTCCTGCACCTGCTGTTGCGCCGCAGAGATCTGTGGGCGGGCGTGGTGCTCGGGCTGAGCATCACGATCAAACCCACACTCGCGCCGCTGATCCTGATCGCCGCCGCGCGCAGACAGTGGAAGGTGTTCATCACCGCGATCGGCGTCCCGGTGGTGATGACGGCGATCGCGTGGCCGTTGATCGAGGACACCGACCAGTTCGTCACCCGGACCTTGCCGTACCTGCTCGAGAGCCGGGACTACTTCAACAGCGCGATCTCCGGCAACGCCGCCTACTACGGCCTGCCCGACTGGCTGACCCTGGGCATGCGCCTGATCATGGCGGTGCTGGTCGCGATCTCGCTGTGGCTGCTGTATCGCTACTACCGCCACGACGAACTGTTCTTCGTCACGACCTCCTCCGGCGTCCTGCTCACCGCCATCTTCCTGCTGTCGGGGCTGGGCCAGATGTACTACTCGATGATGCTGTTCCCGCTGCTGATGTCGGTGGTGCTGCGCAATTCGGTGATGCGGAACTGGCCCGCCTGGCTCGCGGTCTTCGGGTTCATGTCCTACGACAAATGGCTCTCGGACCGCTGGCAGAGCATCGGCCGCAACCTGGAGTACCTGCGGATCACCTTCGGCTGGACGCTGCTGCTGATCGTCGTGTTCTGCGTGCTGGGCGAACGCTATCTGGCGGCCCGCCGCGACGGCAGGCTCGCGACCGGCGTCATCGATCCGCCGTGGATGGCGAGCGCGCCCGATTCCCGCGACCAGTCGCCCGAGCCCGCCGAAGCGCCGTCGTCGCCGGTCACGCCGCCGCGCGAGGCCTCGGTCACCGGGCCGCGCAACGGAGCGACCCCCAGGGAGGAGAAACGTATTAGCGTGGAGCCATGAGTGCCGACGCCGATACGTCCTCACCCCGCATCCAGCTCACGCCCCAGGAATGGAAGGCGCGGCTGAATCCACAGGAATACGCGGTGCTGCGCGAGGCCGCCACCGAACGCCCCTTCGTCGGGGAATACACCGACACCACCACCGAAGGCGTCTACGCCTGCCGGGCCTGCGGCGCCGAACTGTTCCGCAGCACCGAGAAATTCGAATCGCACTGCGGGTGGCCGTCGTTCTTCGATCCCAAGGAGTCCGACGCGGTGATCCTGCGCTCCGACGACACCCTGGGCATGCACCGCGTCGAGGTGCTGTGCGCGAACTGCCACAGCCACCTCGGCCACGTGTTCGAGGGCGAGGGATACAACACGCCCACCGACAAGCGCTACTGCATCAACTCGATCGCGCTGCGACTGCACCCCTCGGACAGCGCAGCGCGGTGAGCCGGGGGCTGTGCGCTGCGGGAAGTGTACGGGGTCGGGCAACCACCCCGCACGCCCCGAATTGCCGGGGCGCGCGGAGCCTCGCTCAGGGCAGCGCGGCGATCAGCGCGTCGAGTTCGACGCGCGGACCGGTGTAGAACGGGATCTCCTCGCGCACGTGCAACCGCGCCTCGGTCGCCCGCAGATCGCGCATCAGATCCACGATGCGGTGCAGCTCGGGAGCCTCGAAGGCCAGGATCCACTCGTAGTCGCCGAGTGCGAACGAACTGACCGTGTTGGCGCGCACGTCCGGATAGCCGCGCGCGGCCTTGCCGTGGTCGGCGAGCATCTTGCGACGCTCCTCGTCGGGCAGCAGATACCAGTCGTAGGACCGCACGAACGGGTACACGCAGATGTAGGCCCCCGGATCCTCGCCCGCCAGGAAGGCCGGGATGTGGCTCTTGTTGAATTCGGCCGGGCGGTGCAGCGCCACGTTGCTCCACACCGGGGTGCTCGCACGGCCCAGTTCGGTGGTGCGGCGGAAATCGGCGTAGGCGGCTTGCAGATCCTCGACGCGCTCGGCGTGCGACCAGATCATGAAATCGGCGTCGGCGCGCAGTCCGGCGACGTCGTAGACGCCGCGCACCACCACGTCCTTCTCGGCCAAGCCGTCGAAGAACGCGCGCGCGTCGGCGATCGCCTTGGCGCGGTCCTCACCGAGCACCCCCGGCCTCACCTGGAACACCGAGAACATCAGATAGCGAATGGTGGAGTTGAGGGCCTGGTAGTCGAGTCGCGCCATGAGTCCTATGGTGCCACTGCGCGCGCCGCTCGCGCGGGGTGCCCCGGGTCAGCGGGGCGGCGCCGGGGAAACGGCAGCGGCGGCGGCGATCTCGCGCGCGGCGCGCTCGCCCGACGCGACGCAGGCGGGGACGCCGACCCCGTGCAGATAGGCGCCGGCAACGGTCAGCCCGTCCAGGTAGGCCACTCCGGCTTCGATCGCCGCCACCCGGCCGAGATGACCGGGCGCGTACTGGGCCAGCCCCCCGCGCCAGCGCTGCACCCGCGCGGCCACCGGAGTCGCTTCCACGCCCGTGACGACGGCCAGATCGGCGACCGCCGCCTCGATCAACTCCGCGTCGGAGCGGTCCAGGACCGCGTCGTCGCCGAATTTGCCGAACGAGGCGCGCACCAGCGCCGTCTCCCGGGCGGCCAGATGCGGCCACTTGCGGCTGGACAGCGTGAACGCCTTGGCGCGCAGCGGTTCTCCGGTGGCCACGAGAATGCCCGAATTCTGCGGTAGGGCCGTGTCGCGAGGCAGGGCCAGCGCGACCACCACCGACGAGGACAGCTCGATGTCCGCGGCGGCCGCGGCGGAGTCGGGGGCGACCTCGCGCAGCAACTCGGCGGTGACCGGGGCCGGGGTCGCCAGCACCACGGCGTCGACCGCGCCCACCGGTTCCACGAGCCACCCGCGCACGGCCCGGGTGACGGGGCCCGCCGGCACCCCGGTGACGATCCGCGCGCCCGACGCCTCGACGAGCGCGCGCAACAGCACGCCGTACCCGTCGCGCAGGCCGCCGAAGACGGGCGCGGTCGAGGGCGGCGGCAGGGCCGCGCCCACCGCGGCGGTCAAGCTGGTCGCGCCCGCGTCCAGGGCCGCTGCCAAGGTCGGCAGGGCCGCGCGGACGCCGATCGAGCGGGAACTGCCCGCATAGACGCCGCCCAGCAGCGGGTCGACGCTGCGTTCGGCGACCTGCGCGCCGAAACGATCGGCCACCAGGCCGTACACGTCGACGTCCGCGCCCGGCTCCCAGGACAGTGGCCGGTCGGGTTCGGCCGCGACGCGGGCCAGGGTGTCCGCGTCGACCAGGCCGCGCACGGACTCCGCGCCGGACGGGATGCCCATGAGGGTGCCTTCGGGCAAGGGGTGCGCCGCGCCGCCCGACCACACCAGCGGCCTGCGACCGGCCGGGTACACCAACTGGTCGGACAGGCCGAGTTCGGCGAGCAGGCGCGGCACCTCCGGGCGACGCCCCACGAACGCCTCGGCTCCCAGGTCGAACGGTGCGCCGGCCAACTCGCCGGTCAGCAGCACGCCGCCCAGTCGCTCCCGGTGTTCGACCAGGACGATCTCGGCCTCGGTTCCGAGCAAGGCGCGCAGGCGGTAGGCCGCCGTCAGGCCGCTGACACCGCCACCGATCACCGCGATCCTCATGCCGCCGACATTACCGCCCACGGACACCGCGACAGCCGTGGGAAGGATCTCCCCCACCGGCCGGCGGACTCGTCGGCGGGTAAAGGGGTCAGAGTTCGTGGATGAGCTGCACCAGGTCGGTCAGCACGGCCGGGTCGGTATCGGGCAGCACGCCGTGACCGAGGTTGAAGATGTGCCCCGTGGCGCCCAACACGATCGCCTCGTCGGCTTCGCGGGCGATGCGACGCGCGTGCTCCTCGACCGCGGCGCTCCCGGCGAACAGCACGGCCGGATCGAGGTTGCCCTGCAACGCTTTTCCGGCGCCGACCCGCCGCACGGCCTGGTTCAGCGGGATCCGCCAGTCGACGCCGACCACGTCGGCCCCGGCCTCGCCCATCGCGCCCAGCAGTTCGCCGGTGCCCACGCCGAAGTGGATACGCGGGATGCCCGCGTCGGCGACCTCGGCGAAGACCCGCTCCGAATGCGGCAGCACGAACGCGCGGTAATCGGACTCCGACAGCGCGCCCGCCCACGAGTCGAACAGTTGGATCGCGTCCACGCCCGCCGCGATCTGGGCCTGCAGGAAGGCGATGGTGATGTCGGTGAGCGCGCCCAGCAGCGCGTGCCAGGTCGCCGGGTCGGCGTACATCATCGCCTTGGTGCGTTCGTGGTTCTTGCTCGGACCGCCCTCGACCAGATAGGAGGCCAGGGTGAACGGCGCGCCCGCGAACCCGATGAGCGGCGTCTCGCCGAGCGCGTCGGTCAGCAGGCGCACGCCCTCGGTCACCGCGCCCACGTCCTCGGGGCGCAGGCGCGGCAGCGCGCGCACGTCCTCGACGGTGCGCACCGGGGAGGCGACGACCGGGCCGACGCCGGGCACGATGTCCAGGTCGATGCCCGCCGCCTTGAGCGGAACGACGATGTCGGAGAACAGGATCGCCGCGTCGACGCCGTGCCTGCGGATCGGCTGCATGGTGATCTCGCAGACCAGTTCCGGGTCGAAGCAGGACTCGAGCATCCCGACGCCCTTGCGCACTTCGCGGTACTCGGGCAGCGAACGTCCGGCTTGCCGCATGAACCAGACCGGACGCCTGCTGGGCGTGCCGCCGGTGGCGGCGGCCAGGAACGGGGCATCGGTCAACCGGCGGCGCGTGTGAGTGCTCATCACCGCACATCGTAGGCCCGGCACCCGACGAGCCGGCGAGTCGGCCGCCCCGCGACACGCGCGGGCGCGCGGCGCACCGGAACGGTCACCGTGGCCGCCGTATGCGGCGCGCCTCCGCACGCGTCACGGCCATCGGGTCTACCGTCGCACTCGTGACACCGCTCGACATCCGCGACGGCGCCGCACCGACCGAGGGATCCAGTGGCGAACCGGCTCCGTTCCGCGCCGCGGTCGAGGCGATGGGCTCCGCAACCGTGCACCCCCGGATCGAGCTCGCGCCCATCCGGCCCCCACAGCGACTGGCCCCGTACTCCTATGCCCTCGGCGCGGAGGTGGTGCACGCCGAAACACCGGTCGTCCCGGTCGATTCCGAGGGCGACGCGTTCGGCAGACTCATCCTGTTGCACGACCCCGACGGCGACGACACCTGGCACGGGATCTTCCGCCTGGTCGCCTACATCCAGGCCGACATCGACGCCGCGCTGGCCACCGACCCGCTGCTCCCCGAGGTCGCCTGGAGTTGGCTGGTCGACGCGCTCGAGTCGCGCACCGAACCGTTCACCGCGCTCGGCGGCACCGTCACCTCGACCAGTTCGGTCCGCTACGGTGACATCGCGGGCCCGCCGCGCGCGCACCAATTGGAACTGCGCGCCTCCTGGACGGCGATGACCACCGACATGCGACCGCACGTGGAGGCGTTCTGCGAAGTGCTCGCCTACTCGGCGGGTCTGCCGCCCGCGGGGATCACCCATCTGCGGCCGGACTCCTATACCAGCAACGACTGACACCCTCCGCCACGTAGAGTTCCCATCTATGCCGGTAGCAGATCAGCCCGACGACGGGCACATCGTGGGAGACAGCACAGCAGAGCCCCTGCTCGCCCCCGCCGATGGAGTGCCGCCGGTCCTGAACACCCCCGCCGAGATCCTCGACGCCGCCGCGCGCCTGTCCGCGGGCTCCGGCCCGTTGGCCGTGGACGCCGAACGCGCCTCCGGTTTCCGCTATTCCGCGCGCGCCTACCTGATCCAGCTACGCCGGGCCGGTGCGGGCACCTTCCTGATCGACCCGATTCCGGTCGCGGAGGATCTGGCTCCGCTGGCCGCGGCGATCAACGATCTGGAATGGGTGCTGCATTCGGCCGATCAGGATCTGCCGGGACTGGCCGAACTCGGCCTGCGTCCCGCGCGGTTGTTCGACACCGAACTGGGCGGCCGGATCGCGGGCTTCGAGCGGGTCGGACTGGCCGCGATGGTGGAGAAACTGTTGGGGCGCGCGCTGCGCAAGGGGCACGGCGCGGCGGACTGGTCGACCCGGCCGCTGCCCGACGAGTGGCTGAACTACGCCGCCCTGGACGTCGAGTTGCTGCTCGAGTTACGCGACGAAGTGGACCAGTCCTTACGCGACCAGGGCAAATCCGAGTGGGCCGCACAGGAATTCGAGCACATCAGGATCACCGAACCGCCCGCGCCCAAGGCCGACCGGTGGCGGCGGACCTCCGGCATCCACACCCTGCGCCGCGCCCGGCAACTGGCGGTGGTGCGCGAACTGTGGACCACCAGGGACCGGTTGGCGCGCGGCCGCGATGTCGCCCCCGCGCGAATCCTGCCCGATTCGGCGATCGTGGCCGCCGCGAACGCCGACCCGCGCACCATCGCCCAGTTACGCACGCTGCCGGTGTTCGGCGGGCCCCGGCAGCGGCGCTATTCGCGCGAGTGGTTGGCCGCCGTCGACCGGGCACGGGCCTTACCCGACACCGATCTGCCGCCGCTGACCCAACCCTTCGACGGACCGCCGCCGGTCAACCGCTGGGAACGCCGCGACCCGATCGCCTCGGCCCGACTGGCCAGGGCGCGGGCGGCGATGGGCGAATTGTCGACCGAGTACACGATCCCGGTCGAGAATCTGCTGTCCCCGGATCTGGTGCGCCGACTGTGCTGGGACGGGCTGACCGACTACGACCGCGGCGGCGACGCGGCGGAACTGGCCGCCGAGGTCGACCGCTATCTCGCGGCGGGCGGCGCGAGGCCATGGCAGCGCGAACTGGCGGTGCCGATGCTCACCAAAGCGCTGCCCGCACCGCCGCCCGTCGACTGAGCGTTCAGGCCGTGGTCGGCGCGTCCTGATCCGCGCGCAACGCCTGCACACGACCGGCGTCGAGCCAACCGGTGATACGCCGGGCGATATCGGGGGCGTCCAACCCCAGATCGGCCAGCACCTGACCGCGCGAGGCGTGCTCGAGGAATTCCTGCGGCACCCCGAGATCGCGGGTGGGGACATCGATTCCGGCCGCGCGCAACCGCGCCGAGGTGGTGGCGCCGATGCCGCCGTGCAGGCCGCTGTCCTCGAGGGTGACCACCAGTCGGTGGTTCTCGGCGAGTTTGACGATCGTGTCCGATACCGGCAGCACCCAGCGCGGGTCGACCACCGTCACCGAGATCCCTTCGGGCTCCAGCAGATCCGCGACCAGCAGCGCCGTCTGCGCGAACGCGCCGACGGCGACGAGCAGGACGTCACCGTGACGGGTGCGGTCCGGACCGTCGCCGGAGGCGGCCAGGCGCAGCACGTCCACGCCGTCGAACCGCTCCACGGCCGAGATGTCCTCGCCCACACTGCCTTTCGGGAAGCGCAGCACGGTGGGGCCGTCGTGCACGGCCAGCGCCTCGGCCAATTCCTCGCGCAGCGTCGCGGCGTCGCGCGGGGCGGCGACCCGGATGCCGGGAATGATGCCGAGCAGCGACAGATCCCACATGCCGTTGTGGCTCGCGCCGTCGGGACCGGTGATGCCCGCCCGATCCAGGACGACCGTCACCGGCTGCTTCAACAGCGCCACGTCCATGAGCAACTGGTCGAAGGCGCGGTTGAGGAAGGTCGAATAGATCGCGACCACCGGATGCAGACCGCCCAGGGCCAGACCGGCGGCCGAGGCCATCGCGTGCTGTTCGGCGATGCCAACGTCGAACATCCGCTCCGGGAAGCGCTCACCGAACGGCGCGAGCCCCGTCGGGCCGGGCATCGCGGCGGTGATGGCCACGATGTCCTCGCGGCGCTCGGCGTGCGCGATGAGCTCCTCGGAGAACACCGACGTCCAGCCCGGCGCCTTCTTTCCCGCCAGGGGACGTCCGGTGAGCGGGTCGATCGGATCGCAGGCGTGCATCTGATCGGCGACGTTCTTCTCCGCGTGCTCGTAGCCGCGCCCCTTCTGGGTGACCGCGTGCACCACCACGGGGCCGCCGAAATCCTTGGCGCGGCGCAGCGCCGCCTCGAGCGCGACGATGTCGTGGCCGTCGACCGGACCGACGTATTTCAGACCCAGGTCGCTGAACAGCTCCTGCGGGCTCACGGCGTCCTTGATGCCCGCCTTGACCGCGTGCACCATCGAATACGCCGACTCCCCGACCCGGGGAATGCTCTTGAGGATGCGCTTGCCCGCGTCGAGGGCGTGCTCGTAGGCGGGCTGGGTGCGCAGCGCCGTCAGCCGGTCGGCGAGGCCGCCGATGGTGGGCGCGTAGGAGCGGCCGTTGTCGTTGACCACGACGATCACGGGACGGTCGGGGGCCGCGGCGATGTTGTTCAGCGCCTCCCAGCACATGCCGCCGGTGAGCGCGCCGTCACCGACCACGGCGACCACGTGCCGGTCCTGACCGGTCAACGCGAAGGCTTTGGCCAGGCCGTCGGCGTAGGACAGCGAGGCCGAGGCGTGCGAGGACTCCACCCAGTCGTGCGCGCTCTCCGATCGGCTCGGATAGCCCGAGAGCCCGCCCTGCTGGCGCAGCGAGTCGAACTGGTCCTTGCGGCCGGTGAGGATCTTGTGCACGTAGGACTGGTGGCCGGTGTCGAAGATCAGCGGATCGGCGGGTGAGTCGAAGATCCGGTGCAGGGCGATGGTCAGCTCGACCACACCGAGGTTGGGGCCGAGATGTCCGCCCGACGCGGCGACCTTGCGCACCAGGAACTCGCGGATGTCCTCCGCCAGTTCGCGCAGCTGCGCCGCGCTCAGCCCGCGCAGATCGTCGGGTGTGTCGACCCGGGAAAGCACTCCCACCTGAACTCGCTCCCTCCGGATTGTGCGTCTGATCCGATCAGTCTACGGAGCCGCGGCGACACACTCCCCCGCCGTCGGGCCATCGCGACCGCGACCCCGCCCGGCGCCGCGCCCCGAGCCGGCCGATCGGCAGCCGCGGACACACGGTCGGGCTCGACCGCCGCACCCACGGTACCCGCCCTAAGGTGGTCGTGTGGCCGAGCCCGAGCAAGTGGTCCCCCGACCCGTCGACCCGGGCGTCGTGGCGCGCCTGGTCGCCGACGTCCACGAGCTGTGCCGGACCGACCGGTCCGGCGAGCCCGCCGACTACATCCCGGAATTGGCTGCGGTGCAGCCGAATTCGTTCGGACTGTGCCTGGCCACCGCCGACGGCCGCGTCTACGGCGCGGGCGACGTCGGTGAGATCTTTACCATCCAATCCATCTCCAAACCGTTCACCTACGCCCTGGCCCTGGCCGACCGCGGGGTGGCCACGGTGGCCGAGCACATCGACGTCGAACCCTCCGGCGAGGCGTTCAACGAGATCAGCCTGGACCCGGTGACCGAACGCCCGCGCAACCCGATGATCAACGCGGGCGCCATCACCGCCGCCTCCCTCGTCGCGGGCCGGGATTCGGCGGACCGCTTCGAGCGCGTCCGGCGCTGCTACTCGCGCTTCGCCGGGCGCGAACTCAGCGTCAACGACGCGGTCTACCGTTCCGAGGCCCGCACCGGCTACCGCAACCGCGCCATCGGCTACATGCTGCGCTCCTTCGGCATCATCGACTCCGACCCCGACGAGGCGGTCGACCGCTACTTCCGGCAGTGCTCGATCGACGTCTGCTGCCGTGACCTGGCGATCATGGCCGCGACGCTGGCCAACAACGGCGTCAACCCGCTGACCAGGGAACGCGCGCTGAGCGCCGACCTCACCGAACGCGTGCTCAGCGTCATGACCACCTGCGGGATGTACAACGCGGCGGGCGACTGGGTCACCACGGTCGGGCTGCCCGCCAAGAGCGGCGTCGGCGGCGGCATCCTGGCGGTGCTGCCCGGCCAGATCGGCATCGCCGTCTACTCGCCGCGCCTGGACTCACACGGCAACAGCGTGCGCGGCGTCGCCGCCTGCCGGGAGTTGTCGCGGCGGCTGGAACTGCACTTCCTGCACGTCAGCCGGGCGGCGCGGACCGCGATCCGCGCCGACTACACCGTCGCCGAGGTGCCCTCGCGGCTGCGGCGCAGCACCGAGGACGGCGAGGTGCTCGAACGGCACGGCGAACGCGCCCGCGTCTACCAACTCGACGGCGACCTGCTCTTCGCGGGCGCCGAGCGCGTGGTGCGCGCCATCGAGGCCAAGGCGGGCGACCTGGACGCGGTGGTCATCGATCTGCGCCGGGTCGGCGAGGTCAGTCGCATCGCCGTGGACATGCTGGACACGCTGCAACGCGAACTGGCGGCCGCCGGGTGCCGGACGGCGTTGGTGGACCCGGAAGCGCGCCTCGGGCACACGATGTCGGGCCTGCGGGCCGACGATCCGCGCGGCCGGGTCTTCATCGACCGCGACGCCGCCACCGAATGGTGCGAGGACCTGCTGCTCGCGCGCTACCGACCCGAGGGGGAGCAACCGTGCACGTCCATCACCGTCGAGGAGCATCCGGCGCTGGCGGCACTCGACGACGAGGCGCGCACCGCGTTGGCGAAGGAGTTCCGGGTGCGCACCGTCGCGCGCGGGGAGGTCATCGCCGAACGGGGCAGCGAGCGTTCGGGCCTGTACCTGATCCTGGAGGGGCGGGTGCGGCTGACCTTCGAAGGGGCCGATCAGCGGGTGCACCGCTTGGTCACGCTCACCGCGGGGATGTCCTTCGGCGAGATCCCGATGCTGGTCGGCACGCCGTTCGTCAACGAGGCCCGCGCCGAGAACCTCACCCGGGTGGCGGTGCTCGCCCCGGCCGCGTTCGACCGGCTCGCCGAGAACGCCCCGCAACTCAAACTCGCGCTGCTGGAACGACTGGCGGCGGGGGCCTACGCGCAGATGGACGCGGCGGTGCGGTCGATCGCCGTGCGCGGCGCGGATTACTGAACACGACCGCGGATCGGGAGGACACAGTGGGCGACAAGGACACAGCGGGCAAGGAGAAGGCGGCCGTCGCGACGGTGACCACGTTCGGACACGGCAGCGTGCGGGCGGTGCCGGATCTGATGCGGGTCACGGTGTCGATCGAGTCGCGGGCCGAACGGGTCGCGCTCGCCTACGGGCGGGCCGGTGAGCGGATCACCGCCGTCAGCGCGGCGCTGCGGGCCGCGGGCGTGGCCGACGTCGACATCGCGACCAGCGGGATCACGGTGCGCACCGAGACGGTGTGGACCGAAGGCAAGGGCAACCGGATCACCGGTTACGTCGCGGGCACCGACCTGACCGTGGTGTTGCGCGACATCGGCGAGGACGCCGACCCGGGACCGGCGGCGATCATCGCCGACTGTGTGGAGGCGGGCGGCGACGACGTGCGTCTGGGCGGGCTGGCGCTGACCGTGGCCGATCAGGCCGGCCTGCTGGCGCTGGCCCGCGACGCCGCCTGGGACGACGCCTTGGCCAAGGCCGCCCGGTACGCCGCGCGCGCCGCCCGCACCCTGGGCCCCGTCCTCGAGATCACCGAGGACACCCACAGCGCGCCCGTCGGGCCACGCTTGATGGCGGTGTCCGCGCCCTTGGAAGGCGTCGCGCGCGCCGCGGCGGTGCCGGTGGAGCGCGGTGAGAGCGAGATCACCGCCGACCTGCGGGCCACCTGGCACCTGGACTGAGCGCCGAGCGCGCCGTGGCGCACGCGCGTTCACGCCTCCAGCAGCGCCACGCATTCGACGTGGTGGGTTGCCGGGAAGGCGTCGAACGCGCGCACCTCGCGCAGCTTGTATCCGGCCGCGAGGTAGAGCCCGAGGTCGCGGGCGAAGGAGGCCGGATCGCAGCCGATGTGCACCACGCGCGTCGGACCGACTTCGCTCAGCGCCGCCACGACCTGTTTGCCCGCTCCCGCGCGCGGCGGATCGAGCACGACCACCTCCGGAGCCCGGCCGCCCGCGTGCCCGCTGATCCACCGTTCGACGCGGTCGGCCCGCAGGTCCAGCCAGGGCAGGTCGCGCAGCGCGGCGTGCCCGTCGGCGACGGCCGAACGCGCGGATTCCACCGCCAGCACCGAACCGTCCGGCCCGACCTGATCGGCCAGTCGCGCCGCGAACACGCCCGCGCCGCTGTAGAGATCCCAGGCGCGCTCCCCCGCGTCGAGACCGGCCCAGTCGGCGATCAGATCCGAATAGCACTGCGCCGCATCGCGATGGGCCTGCCAGAACCCGGTGGCGGACACCTCCCAGCGACGGCCCGCCACGTACTCCACCGCACGTCCCGACCCCGCGATCACCCATTCGTCGCGCGGAGCGTGCGCCGCCGCCCGGCGGGCCGCCGCACCCCGGCGTTCGTCGGCCGGTCGAGCCGGTTCCGGCCCCGCGTCGCGGCGCGCGGGACGACGAGC
>NZ_BAGG01000108.1 GCF_000308695.1 Nocardia takedensis NBRC 100417
ATGGGACCGACCCGGATGACCCTGTCCAAACCCGTCATCGCCGCCGTGTCCGGTTACGCCGTGGCGGGCGGACTGGAATTGGCGCTGTGGTGCGATCTGCGCGTCGCCGAGCGGGACGCCACCTTCGGCGTCTTCTGCCGGCGCTGGGGCGTGCCGCTGATCGACGGCGGCACCGTGCGATTGCCGCGAATCGTCGGCCACGGTCGCGCGATGGATCTGATCCTCACCGGGCGGGCCGTCGACGCGGACGAAGCGCTGGCGATCGGACTGGTGACCCGGGTCGTGCCCGTCGGCGACGCGCGCCGGGCCGCCGAGGAACTGGCCGCGCGGTTGGCCGAACTGCCGCAGACCTGCCTGCGCACCGACCGATTGTCCGCGTTGGAGCAGTGGAGTCTGGACGAGCCCGCGGCCATCGCCAACGAATTGCGCCACGGTCTGGCCGCCCTGGCCGACGGGGCGTTGGACGGCGCGCGCTCCTTCGCGGAGGGCGCGGGCAGGCACGGCGCGGCCCGGTCGTGACCGACCGTCTCAGCGTCGTCGACGACATCTTCCTGCGCACCCACCGCGGCTTCGGCACCCCGATCGCGCTGCAAGGCCTGTGGCGCACCGCCGAACGCGTCGACTCCGCGCTGCTCGCGGCCGTGCACACCGCCCTGCGCACCGGGCCGCTCGGACGGCGCGTCGTCCGCCCCGCCGTTCCCGGCGCGCGCCGACGATGGCGGGCCAGCACTCGCGCGCACCCACCGGCCCGCGCGGACGGCGTCCTCCCGGTGGCCGATCTGCTCGACTGGGCCGACACCACCGCCGCCGACCTCGACCCCGAACACGGTCCGGGCTGGCGACTCTCGGCCGCCGACCTCGACGACGGCGGCACGGTGATCAGCCTCACCTGCTCGCACGCGCTCGCCGACGGGCGCGCGCTGGTCATCGCGGCCGACGAGGCGCTGCGCTCACTCGGGCGCACCGCACCGATCCCCGGTCCGCCGCCGACCTCGGACTGGGCCGACGCCCGACGCCAGTGGTCGACGGTGCTGCGCGGAACGGTTCGCGCACTGCGACAGGGGGTTCCGTCCAATCCCGAACGCCCGCCGACCCGCCGCGCCACCGCCGCCGCGCGACCGACGGGCGTGGTACTGCAATGCCAGGCCGTCGCCTGGGAATCCGCCGCCGCGCCCGGCACCGCGAACAGCCTGTTCCTCTGGATCGTCGCCCAGACCCTCTGGGCCGCAGGTCATCCGCGTGTCCCGATCGAGGCGAGCCTCCCCGTCGACACCCGCGCGGAACCTCGCGTCGACAACGACCTCGCCATGACCCGCGCCGACATCACCCCCGACGACACCCCCGTCACCCTGCGCGAAAAAGCCCGCGCCGCCTACGAACACCGCATGACCAGCCCCGGCGGCATGCCGGAGGAGATACTCCAGGTCATCCCCGACCGCTGGGCCGCCGCCCTGTCGGCGGGCGCGGGCGAACGCGACATCCTCTGCTCCAACATCGGCCCGCTGCCCGATTCCATCGCCACTCTCGGCCCGCACCGCTGCACCGGAGTCGCCGCCCGCGCCATCCACCCCGGACTCACCACCCTCCCCCGCACCCGCCTGTCCGGCTACCTGTGCCGCCTCGGCCCCGACCACATCCTGTCCCTGGTCGGCCTGGACCCCGACCTCTTCCCCACTTCCGCCGCCCTCCGCACCGCCGCCGAGACCGCCCTGGCCCCCTTGGCCCTACCCGTCCGCTGGTGGTGACGCCACGTCCCGCGACCGGGCCACAGGCGGCCGGTACACAGCCGGATAGTCGAATTCTCATTCCTCGAAACGACTTTCCAGCGCTTGGTGGTGGGTTCAGCGGTGGAGGACTTCGGGTGGGGTCGGTATTCCCGGGTCGAGGTCGGGGGAAGGGATGGGGGTGCCCCAGGATTGGTGGAGGGGGAGGACGCCGGCCCAGACTCCGCCGGTGGTGATGTCGTCGGCGTCGTCCTTGGGGCCGCCGGTGCGGAGCTTGACGGAGGCTTCGGTGAGGTCGAGGGCGAGGACGACGGTGGCGGCGAGTTCTTTCTTGTTCGGTTCGCGGACGCGGTCCCAGGAGCCGGGGGCGGCGTGTTCGACGATGACGCGCAGACCGTGGACGCGGCGTTCGCGGTCGGTGACCTCTTCGGCGCGGCCGCGGACGACGGCGGAGCGGAAGTTCATCGAGAAGTGCATGGCGGAGCGGGCGTAGACGACGCCGTCGACCAGGGTGACCGCGATCGAGATGTCGCCGTCCAGAGCGGCGCGCATATTGCCCGCACCGGTGGAGCCGTGCAGGTAGAGGGTGTCGCCGTCGCGACCGTAGGCGGTGGGGACGACCAGGGGCGTGCCCGCGTGCAGGACGCCGAGGTGGCAGATCAGGCCGGCGTCGAGCACGGCGTCCAGATCGGCGCGGTCGGCGCTGCCGCGTTCACGGCTACGGGTGAGGGTGGTTCTAGGGGTCGGCGAGAGGGGCGGGCGGGTGGCGCTCGTGGTCATGGTTCCAGCTTCCGGCAGCGAATGGCATGATCGAAGAGCCACTGAACGGCAATCTCAGCAGTCCACTTCTCGTGACCGGCGGTGACCACCGTGCTCGACGACCTTCCGCTCGTCCTCGATCGGACCCGCGCCGAACCGCTGTCGGTGCAGGTCGCGGACGGTCTGCGCGCGGCGGCCGGGTCCGGGGTGCTGCGCGTGGACGACCGACTGCCCTCCTCGCGGGCGTTGGCCCGGCGACTCGGCGTCAGTAGGACGGTGGTCGCCGCCGCCTACGATCAGTTGCACGCGGAGGGCTGGATCACCGGTCGGCACGGCTCGGGCACCTACCTCACCACCGCGCCCGCGCCGCCCCCTGCCCCGCCGGGACGCGGCCCTGAACCCGAGATCGCGGCCGACCTGCTCGACCTGTTCCCCGGCGCGCCGTGCGTGGAGGCGATCGACCGGGCCGCGTGGCGGCGGGCCTGGCGGGCGGCGGCCGACATCGCGCCGCCGACCCGCAAGGATCGCGGCGGCGAGGTGGATTTCCGCGCCGCCGTCTCCGAACACCTCTTGCGCCACCGCGGACTCGGCGCGGGCGCCGACACGGTGGTGCTGGCCACCGCCGGAACCAGTTCGGCGGTGGGCGAACTGGCGGCCGCGCTACTGCGCCCCGGCGACACCGTCGCGCTGGAGAATCCGGGGTATCCACGGGCGGCGGGCGCGTTGGAGGCCGCGGGCGCCACCGTGCTCCCGATCCCCGTCGACGCGCACGGCCTGCGGGTCGACTTGCTGCCCGACGGGTTGTCGGCGGTGTATTGCACACCGGCCCATCAGTTCCCGCTGGGCGCGCGGATGCCCGCGGCTCGCCGCGTGGAGTTGGTCGAATTCGCCCGGCGGACGGGCGTTCTCGTCATCGAGGACGACTACGACGGCGAACTGCGTTACGACACCGCGCCGTTGCCGCTGCTGGCGGCGATGGCTCCCGACGTGGTCGTCCACCTAGGGACGACGAGCAAGATCCTGTCCCCCGCGCTCGGGGTGGGCTGGCTGGTGGCCGCGCCCCGGGTGGCCGAGGCGGTGCTCGAGCACCGGTCCCGCACCGGCACCGGCCCGAGTCCGGCGGGCCAACGGGTGCTCATCGAATTCGCCCGCACCGGCGACCTGTCGCGGCACCTGCGCCGGTTGCGCCGCCTGCTCCCGCCGCGCCGAGAACTGCTGGTGTCGGCGTTGCGCGCGCACGGGCTGGACTTCCTCGGTGACGACGCGGGCTCGCACCTGGTCGTGCCGCTGCCGTCCCGCGAGGCCGAGGGACGCGTGGTCGCCGCCGCGCGGTCGGCGGGCCTGGCCATGGACGGGTTGACCCGCCACCACCTGCCCGGGCATCCCCCGCACATTTTCGGCATCACCCTCGGCTACAGCGCCACGGACCTCGCGGACCTGCGGCGGGCCGTCCCGGACGTGGTCGCCTGCCTGGCCGCCGAAGATCACCCCGCCGCGATCACCCCCGCCGCCGGAGTTCACGCCGCCACCGACTCCGCGCGGTCGTAGCATGGTCGACATGACCGAACAGGACATCCTGGCACGCATCAAGCAACTGGTCGACGACGAGCACAAACTGCGGTCCGAGGCGAGCTCGGGCGAGGTGGATCCGGTGACCGAGCGGCAGCGGTTGGCCGAACTCGAGGTCATGCTGGATCAGTGCTGGGATCTGCTGCGGCAGCGGCGGGCCCGCATCGACGCGGGCGCGTCACCGGACGACGCCCAGGTCAGCTCGCCGCGCCAGGTCGAGGGCTACTTGCAGTGACGGCGCCGGTCCCCGCCGACACCTACGACGTGATCGTGATCGGCGGTGGGCCCGCGGGCGAGAACGCCGCCGCCTACGCGATCGCGAACAGTGCCCGCACCGCGGCGATCGTGGAGCGGGAACTCCTCGGCGGCGAATGCTCGTATTGGGCGTGCATGCCCAGCAAAGCGCTGCTGCGGCCGGGTCACGTGCTGGCCGCGGCCCGCAACATGCCGGGGGTGAGCGCGCGGGGCCTCGACGTCGCCGCCGTGCTGGCCCGCCGCGACTCCTTCGTCCACGATCACGACGACAGCTCCCAGGTCCAGTGGGCCCGCGACAACCGCATCGGGGTGATCCGCGGCACCGGGCGACTGGCGGGCGAACGACTCGTCGAGGTCGACGGCCGAACGCTGCGCGCCCGCGAAGCGGTGGTGCTGGCGACGGGCACGCACGCCAACATCCCGGATGTTCCCGGGCTGCGCGACGCGCTGCCGTGGACCTCCCGCGACGCCACCAACCTGCACGAGGTCCCCGGTCGCGTGGTGATCATCGGCGGCGGCGTGGTGGCCTGCGAGGCCGCCACCTGGCTGAGTTCGCTGGGTGCGCGGGTCACGTTGGTGGTGCGCGGCGCGAGCCTACTGGCCGCGACGGAACCTTTCGCGCGCGAGCGCGTCGCGGCGGGACTCACCGAGGCGGGCGTACGCCTGCTGTTCGACACCGAACCGTCCGCCGTGTCGCGCCCGGACGTCGCCGACACCGGCGAGGGACATATCCACGGCGGCCCGGTGACCGTCGAACTGACCGGCGCGCACGCGCAGACCCTCGAAGCCGACGAGATCGTGGTGGCGGCCGGGCGCGGTCCGGCCACCGCCGAACTCGGCCTCGACACCCTCGGCCTGCCGTCCGGCTACGTCGAGGTGGACGACCACCTGACCGCCACCGGGGTCGACGGCGACTGGCTCTACGCGGTCGGCGACGTCAACCACCGGATCGCGCTGACCCATATGGGCAAATACCAGGCGCGGGTCTGCGGCGACGTCATCGCGGCGCGCGCCGATGGCCGTCCGCTCGACGGCCCGCGGTTCACCGCCTCCGCCGATCACGGCGGCATCCCGCAGGTCGTGTTCACCGATCCGGAGGTGGCCTCCGTCGGGCTGACCGAGGAGGCGGCGCGCCGCGCGGGACACACCGTCGACACCGTGGGCCTCGACATCGCGGTGGCCGGGTCGGCGCTGGCCCGCGACGACTACGCCGGACACGCGCTGCTGGTGATCGACCGGGACGCGGACGTGCTGCTGGGCGCGACGTTCGTCGGTCCCGACGTCGGCGAGCAACTGCACGCGGCGACGGTCGCCGTGGTGGGGCGCGTTCCGCTGGAGACGTTGTGGCACGCGGTGCCCGCCTACCCGGCCGTCAGCGAATTCTGGTTGCGCCTGTTGGAGGCGCGGCGGTCGTAAGTACCATCGAACGATGGTGGCAACGACCGAGATCACGACCGCCGACGGAGTCGTCCGCGGATCACGGGGCCGCCGCGTTCTTCGCTGGCGTTCCCTGCCCTACGCCGCCGCACCCGTCGGCGACCTGCGCTTTCGCGCCCCGCAGCCGGTGCGGCCGTGGACGGGGGTGCGCGAGGCCACGGCCTTCCGCTACGCCTCGATGCAGCATCGCTCCGGTGCGCGCATCGGCCCGCGCGAATTCCAGCCGACCAGCGAGGACTGCCTGACACTCAATGTCACCGCGCCCGCGCAAGCCGCCTCGACACCGCGGCCGGTGCTGGTGTTCATCCACGGCGGCGGATACCTCATGGGCACCTCCGCGCTGCGGTTGTACTCGGGGTCGCGGCTCGCGGTGCGCGGTGACGCGATCGTGGTGTCGCTGAACTACCGTCTGGGCGCGTTCGGTTACGTCGACTTCAGCGAATTCGGCACGCCGGATCGCCCATTCGAATCGAATCTGGGTCTGCGCGATCAGGTGGCCGCGCTGCGCTGGGTGCGGGAGAACATCGCCGCGTTCGGCGGCGATCCGGACAACGTGACCGTCTTCGGCGAGTCGGCGGGCGCGAACGCGGTGCTGTCGCTGCTGGC
Organism: Nocardia takedensis NBRC 100417; assembly: GCF_000308695.1. Lineage (GTDB taxonomy): Bacteria > Actinomycetota > Actinomycetes > Mycobacteriales > Mycobacteriaceae > Nocardia > Nocardia takedensis. The sequence goes on from NZ_BAGG01000108.1 coordinate 6,351, forward strand.
CACCCCGGCCGCCGAGGGCCTGTTCCATCGCGCCATCGCGCAGAGCCCGCCCGCCGACTGGATCCTCTCGGCGGAGGAGGCACGGATCTTCGCCCGGCGCTGCGTCGAGAAACTGGGCGCGTCCGCGGACAACGCCGCCGACACCCTGTCGGACGCGAGCGCCAACGACATCCGCAAGGCGGTGACCCGCACGATCGGCGCTGTCCTGCGCGAGCGGCCCGGTCTGTTTCCCGCGGTGCCCGTGGTCGACGGCGATTTCCTGCCGCGCGCGCCGCTCGAGGCGATGGCCGAGGGCACCGCGCACCGGATTCCGCTGATCATCGGCACCTGTCGCGACGAGGGCGCGCTGTTCGCGCGCTTCGCCGACCAACTGCCCACCCGCCCGGAACGCCTGCACAAGGCACTGGCCGAGTACGGACCCGAGGTCGAGGCCCGCGTGCACGCCGCCTACCCCGGGTTCCCGGGCGCCAAGGCCGCGATCCGCGCGGGGGGCGACTACATCTTCTGGCGTCCCTCGGTGATCGCGATGAACGGCCACAGCCGCCACGCCCCCACCTACGCCTACCGCTACGATTTCGCGCCGCGCGCCCTGCACCTGGCCGGAGTCGGGGCCACCCACGCCACCGACCTGATCCCCGTGTTCGGGGCGGGTGAATCGCCGCTGGGCCGGGCGATCACCGCTGCGGGCGGCGCGCGCGGACTGGCCGCGGTGACCAGGCAGTTCCAGGACAACTGGCTGGAATTCGCGCGCACCGGCACGCCGCTGCCGTCCTGGCCCGCCTACACCGAGGCGCGTCGCACCACCTTGATCATCGACAGCCCGACCCGGCTGGAGAACGACCCCGACCGGACCGCGCGACTGGTCTGGCAGGACATCCGCGTGCCGAGCCTGACCTGAGCTACTTCAGCAGCCGCGACATCCGGCGGTCGGCCAAAATCTTGCCGCCGGTCTGGCAGGTCGGGCAGTACTGGAAAGACCGCTCGGCATAGGAGACCTCGCGCACCGTGTCGCCGCAGACCGGGCACGGTTGACCGGTGCGCGCGTGCACGCGCATCCCCGAACGCTTCTCGCCCTTGAGGCGGGCGGCGTCCTGCCCGACCGAGCGCGTCACGGCGTCGGTGAGGATCGCCCGCATCGCCTCGTACAGTTCGGCGGTCCGCTCCGCCGAGAGCGTGGCGGTATTGGCGAACGGGGACAGTTTCGCCGCGTGCAGGATCTCGTCGGAATAGGCGTTGCCGATCCCCGCGATCAGCGTCTGATCGACCAGGGCGGTCTTGAGCCGCTGCGAGGCGCCGTGCAGGAGTTCGGCGAAGGCCGACTCGGTGACCTCCAGCGCGTCGGGGCCCAACCGCGCGATCCCGGGCACCTGCGCGGGCTCGTGCACCACGTAGACCGCGAGCCGTTTCTTTGTGCCCGCCTCGGTGAGATCGAACGCGGGCGTCGCGCCTTCGGGGGTGAAGAAATGCACGCGCAACGCCAGCGGACTCTTTCCGCCCGGCCGGGGCGGCGTCGGACTGGGTTCATCGATCCAGCGCAGCCACCCGCCGCGCGACAGGTGCGTGATCAGCCACAGATCACCGCATTCCATCCCCAGGAATTTCCCCCACCGGCCCGCCCCGGTGACATCGCGTCCGGACAGCGCCGTCACCGGCGGGTCGAAGGTCTTGACCGCGCTGAGCGCTCCGACGTCGACACGCCCCACCACCGCGCCGACCGCGTGCTCCCGCAGGAACTGCGCCAACGCCTCCACCTCGGGTAGTTCGGGCACGGATGTCAGGCTACCCGCAGGTACCGACAGATCGCCGCCCGAAACAGCGAGGTTCGCCCCACCCTCGGCACTGCCGAAGGATGCGGTCGCCGAGCGACACGGGACGGCCGATGGACGGGCTCGGCGGCCCGAGAGCCCGACACAGCCGCCGCGCGGCCGACGGACTCAGCCGCGCCGCAACAGATAGATGTCCATGATCCAGCCCTTCTCGGCCCGCAACCGCGCCCGCGTCGCCAGGATCTCCGCCTCCACCTCGCGCAGCGGCCCCTCGATCAACACCTCGTCGGGCATCCCCAGGTACGCGCCCCACCAGATGCGCACGTCCGCGCCTTCCACCTCGGTGAACGAGCACTCACCGTCGAGCATGACCAGCGCCGACTCCCCCAACCCCTGCTCGCGCAACCGCCGCCCCGTCGTGATGTGCACGGGTTCGCCGATGCGGTGCAGCACCATCCGGTGGCGGGCGGCCAGGGCCTGCGCGCTGGTGACGCCCGGAATCACCGTGTAGTCGAACTCGACGCCGCGCGCCCGCACCGCCTCCACCATGCGCAGGGTGCTGTCGTAGAGCGACGGGTCACCCCACACCAGAATGCCCCCGACACCCTCCACCTCGGCGAACGCCGCCGCCAGCAGCGCCGCGCGCCGATCGTGCCAGTCGCGCACCACCGCCGCGTAATCGTCGGGCGTGCGGTCGCGGGGCGGATCGGGGATCTCCACCACCCGGTAGGCGCGGTCCATGTGTTCGTCGAGGACGGCCGTGCGCACGTCCACCAACTCCTGCTTCTCGCTCCCCTTGCCGATCACGAAGAACACCTCGACCCGGCGCATGGCCTTGACCGCCTGCATCGTCACCTGGTCGGGATCGCCGGCGCCGATGCCGATCACGTAGAGCTCACGCATGGCCGGAAGCTTGCCAGGCGCGGTCATCGATCGGTCGGCCAGGACGTTGGTTCCGTGTCGTTGCTCCCACCACACGCATCCCAACAAGGCAAGACGTAAACTCGCGGCGTGAGGAGTACAATCGATAGCCCTATTAGGAGCGCCGACACCCAGACCGTCGACACCCAATACGAGGACCTTCTTCGATTGGTGACGGAATCCGGGACTCCCAAGAGCGACCGCACCGGGACGGGCACGCGCAGCATCTTCGGCCACCAACTTCGCTACGACCTGGCGAAGGGATTCCCGCTGGTCACCACCAAGCGGGTGCACATGAAGTCGATCGTGTACGAATTGCTGTGGTTCCTGCAAGGCGACTCCAATGTGAGTTGGCTACAGGAAAACGGCGTTACCATCTGGGACGAATGGGCCAATCACTGCGGTGACCTCGGCCCCATATACGGGGTGCAGTGGCGCTCATGGCCCACACGCGGCGGCGATGGACACATCGACCAGATCCAGAACATATTGGACACCCTGCGCAAAGATCCCGACTCACGACGAATGCTGGTTTCCGCCTGGAACGTGGCCGAGTTGGACAAGATGGCTCTCGCGCCCTGCCACGTCCTGTTCCAGTTCTACGTCGCTGACGGCAAGCTGTCGTGTCAGCTGTACCAGCGCAGTGCGGATCTGTTCTTGGGTGTCCCGTTCAATATCGCCAGCTACGCACTGCTCACCCAGATGGTTGCCCAGCAATCCGATCTCGAGCCCGGAGAATTCATCTGGACCGGCGGTGATTGCCACATCTACGACAACCATCGCGACCAGGTCGCGCTACAACTCAGCCGTGATCCGCGCCCATTTCCCACGCTGCGGTTGCAGCGGGCCGAGAGTTTGTTCGACTACCAGTACGACGATGTCGAAGTTCAGGACTACCACCCCCACCCCGGGATCAAAGCCCCGGTGGCCGTGTGAAATTCGTCGGACTGGTCTGGGCGCAGACTTCGGCGGGCGTGATCGGCGAGGGCAACGGCATTCCGTGGCGGGTGCCCGAGGACATGGCCTTCTTCAAGGAATTGACGATGGGGCACCCGGTGGTCATGGGCCGACGCACCTGGGATTCGCTGCCGCCGCGTTTCCGGCCGCTGACCGGGCGACGCAATATCGTGGTCAGCCGTGATCCGGGGTGGTCGGCGCAGGGGGCCGAACGGGCGGGTTCGGTGCCCGCGGCCCTAGCGCTGACCGGCGCGGACCCGGTGTGGGTCGCGGGCGGCGGCGAAATCTACCGCGCCGCCATGGAATTCGCGACCGAATTGCGGGTGACCGAGATCGACGCCGAGATCGCGGGCGATACGCACGCCCCCGGGATCGGCCCCGAGTGGCACGCCGACGCGCCGCCGCCGTGGCGCGTCTCCGATTCCGGGACACGATTCCGTTTCCGCCGCTACACGCGCTGATCGCGGGAGCGGGCGAGCCGCCCGAACCGGCCCGCGGAATTCGCCGGTCGGGCATACTCGGTGAATATCGGCCGGTGACACCAGCCCTGCACCGGCGGATGTGATGCGAAAGGCGATCAATGGACAAGAAATCGCTGACCGCGGTCGCTCGCCAACAGCTCAAACTGGCCGCCACCGCCACCAGCGGGCGCAGCTCGCAGACGCTGTTCGGCGGTCACGCCCACGCCCTACGGCAGACCGTGGTCGGTCTGACCGCCGGTCAGAGCCTGGCCGAACACGACAACGCCGGTGACGCGACCTTGCTGGTCATCAGCGGCACCCTCACCCTGATCAGCGGCACGAACGAGTGGAAGGGTTCGGCGGGCGACCTGCTGGTCGTCCCGAAGGCGCGCCACAGCGTCAAGGCCATCGACGATGTGGCCTTCCTGCTGACCGTCGCCAAGTAGGTCGACACGCCGCGCCGATGCCGGGCGGGTCGGGCCAACCTCTAGGCTGTCGATCATGGGTGAGCCGCAGCCGATCCTCGAACCGCTCACGCCCGCCGCGATCTTCCTCGTCGCCACCATCGACGCGGGAGGCGAGCAGACGGTGCGCGATCTGCTGGGCGATCTGCCCGGTCTGCGGCGTTCGGTCGGGTTCCGGATGCCCGGCGCGGGCCTGGTGTGCAACACCTCCATCGGCAGCGACGCCTGGGACAGGCTGTTCAGCGGTCCCCGACCGGCCGAACTGCACGTGCTGCCCGAATTCGTCGGCACACACCACACGGCCCCGTCCACGCCCGGCGATCTGCTGTTCCACATCAAATCCGAATTCCAGGACGTCTGCTTCGAGTTGGCGATGACGATCGGCGACCGCCTCGCGGGCGCGGCCACGATCATCGACCAGACCGTGGGCTTCCGCTATTTCGAGCAGCGCGATCTGCTCGGCTTCGTGGACGGCACCGAGAACCCGGAGGGCACGGCGGCGGTCGCGGCGACGCTGATCGGCGACGAGGATCGCGAATTCGCCGGTGGCAGTTACGTGGTCGTGCAGAAATACCTGCATCGGATGGCCGAATGGCGGGCGCTGTCGGTCGCGGAGCAGGAGCGGGTCATCGGCCGCACCAAACTCGACGATTTCGAGCTCTCCGACGCGGACAAACCCGCGGATTCGCACGTCGCGGTCAACACCGTCGTGGACGAACAGGGCAACGAACGGCAGATCACCCGCGCCAACATGCCCTTCGGCAGTGTGGCCGACGGCGAGTTCGGCACCTACTACATCGCCTACGCGGCCACCCCGAGCGTCACCGAGACCATGCTCTCGCGGATGTTCGTGGGCACCGACGAGGCCGCCTACGACCGCATCCTGGATTTCTCGATCGCGGTCACCGGCACGCTGTTCTTCACCCCGTCCGCCGAATTCTTCGACGACCTGCCGGACGCGCCGGCCCGGGTCGGCGCGGACACGGTTCCGGTCCCCGAATCGGTCGGGGCGGCGGGCAACGGTTCACTCGGCATCGGCACTCTGAAAGGGAGCAGGCAATGAACAACCTCTATCGCGATCTCGCGCCGATCACCGAGGAAGCCTGGGCGGCGATCGAGGAGGAGGCGACCCGCACGTTCAAACGGCATATCGCGGGCCGCCGCGTCGTGGACCTGTCCGGCCCGCACGGCACCGACTACTCGGCGGTCGGCCTCGGCCGCACCACCCCCATCGCCGCGCCCGATCAGGGCGTGTTCGCGCGGCAGCGCCTGGTCGCGCCCCTGGTGGAGCTACGGGTGCCGTTCTCGCTCTCGCGCGAGGAACTCGACAACGTCGAACGCGGCGCGCAGGACGCCGACCTGGACGCGGTGAAGGACGCCGCGCGCCGGATCGCCTTCGCCGAGGACCGCGCGATCTTCGAGGGCTACGCCGCGGCCGGGATCACCGGTGTGCGGGCCGCCTCGTCCAATCCGCCGATCGCCCTGCCCGAGGACCCGAAGCTGGTGCCGGAGGCGGTCACCCAGGCGTTGACAGCGCTGCGTCTGGCCGGTGTCGACGGGCCGTACTCGGTGCTGCTCAGCGCCGATCTGTACACCGCGGTCAGCGAGACCTCCGACCACGGGCACCCGATCCGCACCCACATCGAACGCCTCATCCCCGAGGGCCAGATCATCTGGGCGCCCGCGATCGACGGCGCGTTCGTGCTGACCACCCGCGGCGGCGACTTCGACCTCCAGATCGGGCAGGACGTGTCCATCGGCTATCTCGCGCACAACGCCGACACCGTGGACCTGTACTTCCAGCAGAGCTTGCAGTTCCTCGTCTACACCGCCGAGGCGGCCGTGGCGCTGCGCGCCTGATCGACCCGCGTCCGGGGGCGGCCCGACTCGCGGTACGGTGAACCCGCTGAAGGCGGGAGGCGATATGACGATGGTGCGGGCGGGCGTTGTGCCCTCCGGAAGGTTGGCCCTCTACTCCGTGCTCACCGTCGCGGTGACGGCGTCGGTCTGCGCGGCGATCACCCTCGGGTTCGGGGTCAACCGCGTGGTGACCGGACTGCTGGCCGGGTTGGTCGCGGGGGTCGCGTTGCTGGTGGCGATGCTGGGGCGCGACGCGATCGTGCTGACCGAGGCCGCCATCTACCGGCGGACCCCGTGGTCGGAGACCAGCATCGCCTGGGACCGGGTCGTCGCGGGCCGCTTCGCCCTCGACGAGCAGGCCCGCTGGTCGCTGGCGCTGGATCTGGCGGGCGGCGACGAGCGGCACGGCGAATTGGTGCTGTTGTCCATCCCGCCGGTGGTCGGCCCGGTATCGGGCGCCTACGACCTGCGCAAACGCGAACAGGTCACCGAGATCCGGGAGATGCTGCGACGCAAGCGGGTTCCGGTCACGGTGCTGCCGGAGATCGCGGGCGCGCTCAACGCGCACTGGCAGATCGCGCCGCCGACGCGCTGATCCGCGCGGTCGCCGCCGGGTCGGGGCGGGACCGGATGACGCGCGGCACGGTGTTCATATACGTTGGCTGATGTGTCGATGATGAAGGGTGCCAACGTACCGGTACCGATGTCCGCGGTCCGCATCGAACTGGGGTGGCAATCGGGTCCGGGTGTCCCGGACGCGGACGCGTCCGCCCTGTTGCTGGTGGCGGGCAAGGTCCGGTCCGACGACGACTTCGTGTTCTACAACCAAGCGCAGCACCCTTCGGGCGCGGTGCGTCACGAGGGCAAGCAGCAGGGGCCGACGGTCCTGGACTCGCTGTCGGTGAATCTGGGGCAACTCGAGCCGCAGATCGAGACCGTGGTCATCGCGGCGTCCTCCGACGGCGGGACCTTCGGTCAGTTCCGCGGCCTCTACGTCCGGGTGCTCGACGCGAGCAACGGCGCGGAGGTGGCGCGCTTCGACCCGGTCGGCGCGAGCACGGAGACGGCTTTCGTCCTCGGCGAGCTCTACCGCCGCCAAGGCGCGTGGAAGTTCCGCGCGGTGGGCCAGGGTTACGCGTCGGGTCTGGCCGGGTTGGCGACCGATTTCGGCATCTCCGTCGACGACGCGCCCGCCGCGCCGCCCCAGCAGAGCGCCGCGCCGCAGCAGTTCGCGCCCCCGCCCGGACAGCAGCAGTACGCACCCCCGCCGCCTCAACAGCAATACGCTCCCCCGCAGCAGCAATACGCACCGCCGCCCGGACAGCAGTTCGCACCGCCGCCGCCTCCAGGCCAGCAGTTCGCGCCCCCGCCGGGTCAGCAGTACGCGCCCCCGCCGGGCCAGCAATACGCACCGCCGCCCGGACAGCAGCAATACGCACCGCCACCGGATCAGCAGCAATACGCACCGCCACCGGATCAGCAGCAGTACGCGCCGCCGCCGGGTCAGCAGTTCGCACCGCCGCCCGGGCAGCAGTTCCCGCCGCAGCAGCCACCGCCGCCCGCGGGCGGCGCGCCGGTCAACCTGAGCAAGATCTCGCTGACCAAGGAAGCGCCCGCGGTCTCGCTGACCAAGCAGGGCGCGACCGGCGGCACCATGCGGGTCAACCTGAACTGGACCAGCCCGCAGTCCAACCGCGGCGGCGGCCTGTTCGGCCGCAAACGCGGTGGCGGCGGCCTCGACCTGGACCTGAGCTGCTTCTTCGAGCTGTCCGACGGCCGGATCGGTTCGGTGCGCGCGTTGGACCGTTCCTTCGGCGACCTGCACCAACCGCCGTTCATCCGCCTCGACCAGGACGACCGCACCGGTGCCAGCGCCGGCGGCGAGAACCTGGACATCAACCTGGATTTCACCGCGCACTTCCGGCGCATCCTGGTGTTCACCTCGATCTACGAGGGCGCCAACGATTTCCGCGGTGTGCACGCCACCGTCACGCTGTACCCGCTGAACTCCACCCCCATCGAGATGACTCTCGACGGCTGCCAGGACGACTCGCGCGACGCGGTGCTGGCACACATCGAGAACATCAACGGCGAACTGGTGGTCCGCCGTGAAGGCACCTTCATCCGTCCGCCCGCCGGACGTCCGGGAGCCGGTGTCATGGAGATCGCCCAGCGCTACAACTGGGATTTCGGTTTCAAAGCGGGTCGCGGCAAGGGCTGAGTCGGGCACTCGGCCGAGGGCGATCGATTCCCTCGGCCGAGAAGTCTCGCGGACGGCGCGAGGTTTCTCGGCAGGGTCGGCTGGTCTCTCGGGTGGACCTTTCGAGTGCCCCCGAGAGGCTCGTTCGGCCGCCGGGTGGGTTCAGCCCCAGACGGGCAGGTCGAGTCGACGGGCTCACTCAGCCGCGTGACATGTTCAGCCGGCCGGCGCTCGCCAGCCGGTGTGCTTCGTTCAGCCGAGAGGCAGGGGCGCGGCCAGGAGTGCGTCGGCCGCCGAGCGGACCTCGGCGAGGTCGCCGGTCCAGCCGAGCATGCGCAGGGTGGTGTCGGGGATGACGCGGGCGGCGTGCGCGGGCGGGTCGCCTTCGTCGGAGCGCATGTTGATGACGGTCTCGACCAGGCGGAACGGGAGGGTTTCGGCGCCGGTCAGGCCGTCGGTTCCGGCGGCGGCGAGCACCTCGGCGGCGAAGCTCTCGTAGTGGCGGCGCAGTCGGTCGCGGCGTAGGCGGAAGGGCGCGAATCGTTCGGTGCGCACTTCTGGCAGCAGGTAGAGCGCGCCGAGGTTCCAGTGCGCCGCGCACAGTTGCCGCACGTCCGAGTGGGCCAGCGCGTAGAGGCGCACGGCGGCGGGCGCGTCGTGCTCGGCCAGGCGGGCCGCCAGTTCGAGTGGGGCGGCGATGGTTTCGCTGAGCAGCGCGTCGAGGATGTCGTCCTTGGCGGCGAAGTGGTGGTACAGCGAGGCTTGTCGCATGCCGACGGCGTCGGCGACCGCCCTGGTGGAGGTGTTGGCGTAGCCGTGGATGGTGAACAGTTCGCCCGCCGCGTCGAGGATCTCGGCGCGGGCGGTCGCGCCGCGGCGGGCGCGTTGTTCCAGTCGGGGGCGGCCGGGGCCAGGATTCGCCACGCCCCCATTGTTCCATCGCCCGAGGGGAGGCGACTCCGCGATGTCGGGGTCCCCGCTCGGCGTGCGCCCGCACGGGGCGGAGCTGGGCCGTTCGGCGGGTGAGCAACCGGTGAGAGGTTTCTGTCACTTGATAGAAATCGGAGCAACACGAACGTTACGGGCGTTACCGCAAGCGATACACGCAGGTCACCGTTCGCGCGATCGGAAACGCAAAACTGTCATTCGACAGGTATTGGCCGCTTCGCCGAAGGATTCGCCCATGGCCACAACGGTTTCCCCGCCCACCCCGCCCGACCAACGCGACAGCGCCGATCTGGAGAGCTTCGGCTACCAACCGGTCCTACACCGCAAACTGGGCCGCTACGCCTCGTTCGCCGCGGGCTTCTCCTTCGTCTCCATCCTCACCACGATCTTCCAGTTCTTCGGACTCGGCTACTCCTTCGGCGGCGCCGCGTTCTTCTGGACCTGGCCCATCGTGTTCGCGGGCCAACTGCTGGTCGCGCTGAACTTCGCCGAACTGGCCGCCCGCTACCCGATCTCGGGCTGTATCTACCAGTGGTCGCGGCGACTCGGCGGCGAGATCATCGGCTGGTTCGCGGGCTGGATGATGGTCATCGCCCAGATCGTCACCGCGGCCGCCGCGGCCATCGCGCTGCAAGTGGTACTGCCCTCGATCTGGAGCGGCTTCCAGATCATCGGCGAGGACACCGCGCTGACCTCGCCCTCCGGCGCGAGCAACGCCGTCCTGCTCGGCAGCGTACTGTTGGTGATCACCACGGCGATCAACGTCATCGGCATCGACCTGATGGCCCGGATCAACTCCATCGGCGTCACCATCGAGATCGTCGGCGTGCTGGCCATCATCGCGCTGTTCTTCGTCAACACCGAACGCGGACCCGGCGTGGTGTTCCAGACCGAGCACGCCGCGCCCGGCCCCTACTGGGCGGCGTTCCTGGTCTCCGGACTCATGGCCGCCTACGTCATGGTCGGCTTCGACTCCGCGGGCGAACTGTCCGAGGAGACCAAGAATCCGCGCACCGTCGCGCCGCGCACCATCCTCACCGCGCTGTCGGTCTCCGCGCTCGGCGGCGGACTCATGCTGCTCGGCGCGCTGATGGCCGCGCCGAGTCTCGACGACGGCGCGCTGGCCGCCGACGGCCTGGCCTACGTGCTCACCGCCAAACTCGACAGCGCGCCCGGCAAGGTCCTGCTCGGCTGCGTCGCGATCGCGATCATGGTCTGCACGCTGGCCATCCAGACCGCGGGCTCGCGCCTGATGTTCTCGATGGCCCGCGACGGCAAACTGCCCTTCGCCGCCAAACTCGCCGCCGTGCACCCGCGCTACGGCACGCCGGTGCTGCCCGCGATCGTCATCGGCGTCCTCGGCATCGGCCTGCTGGTGCTCAACCTCGGCAACGGCGCGATCTTCGCGACCCTGGCCAGCGTCTGCATCGTCAGTCTCTACCTGGCCTACCTGCTGGTCACCGTGCCGCTGCTGCTGCGACGGCTGCGCGGATGGAGCGAGCAGGGCGAACCCGGGCTGTTCTCGCTGGGGCGCTGGGGTCTGCCGATCAACGCGGTCGCCGTGGTCTGGGGCATCGCGATGGTGATCAACCTGGCCTGGCCGCGCGCCGAGGTCTACACCCCGGACGGCGGCGGTTGGTGGATGCGCTGGGCCGCACCGCTGTTCGTGCTCGCCGTCATCGCGGTCGGCTTGGCCGTGCACCGGACGGTCGTCGCGAGACCCCGCGCGGCGCAGAACCCGGAGACCGCGGTCGCCCCCGCCTGAACCGGGGCGGGTGGTGGGCACGGGACCGCCCACCACCCGTCACCGCCCACCGATCTCACCGCCGCCCGCACCGGGCGGCCCGCGAAGGGAGCATCCCAATGACCACCGCGTCCACCGAAGGCGCGCGCTCGCACGCCAGGGCCCAGGCCGCCGCCGCGACCATCGCGCTGCCGACCCTGCCCGACGACGTCGCCGCGGACCGGCTCACCTGGGCGCGGCGCCTGCCCGCCGACGGCTACGCCTGCGTCGTCCTCGGCCGCGGCACCCGCGTCCGACTCGGCGACCCGGCGGGCGCGGCCTGCGCCCACGTCCTGCTGCTGCGCGCCGAGGCCCCCTGGGAACGGCTCAATGTCGCCGACACGGTGAAAGTGCCGTGGCAGGCGTATCTCTCGTCGGGTCATCCGCTGCTCTCCGACCAGGGCCGGGTGCTGGCGACCGTGCTGGCCGACATCTCCGGACACCACGACACCCTGTGCGGACCGTCCGACACCGCGCGCGATCTGCTGCGCCTGGCCGGGGTGAAACAGGGACTCGCCCCGCGCGACATCGGCCCCACGGTCTCGTTCTTCCGCGGCGTGCGGGTCGAGGCCGACGGCGCGCTGACCCCGACCGGCGGACACGGTCCCGGCGCGAGCGTCGACCTGCTGATCCACCTGCCGGTGACGCTGCTGATCGCCAACGCGCCGCATCCGCTGGACGATCGCGCCACCACCGATCTGGACGTGGTCGCCTGGTCCGCGCCCGCCGACCTCGTGACCGAACACAACGCGGACCCCGAATACCGGCGGGCCGTGGAGAACACCGAAGCGGCCTGGACCGCCGCCCTGACCACGGAGGCCACGGCATGACCGCACCGACCCGCACCGTCGTCCTGGACGAGACCGTCCCCGCCTGCGCCCCGTGGTCCACGGTCGTGCGCGCGGGCGACCACCTCGAGATCATCGACCTGCACGGCAACCAGGCCGTCGACTGCCTGCTCTACTCGGCGGCCGACCCCACCGACCGCTACAGCGCGCAGGCCACGGTCACCGCGCAGCGCAACATCTTCCTCACCACCGGCAGCGTGCTGCGCACCGACGCGGGCGTCCCGCTGATGACGGTCGTCGCCGACGCGGTCGGCAACCACGACACCATCGCCGGCGCGTGCTCGCAGGAATCCAACACCCTCCGCTACGGTCACCACACCCGCCACCAGCACGCCTGCGTCGAGAACTTCCTGATCGAGGCGATGAGATGGGGCCTGGGCAAACGGGATCTGGTATCGAACATCAACTGGTTCATGAACGTTCCGGTCGAGACCGACGGCACCCTCGGCATCGTGGACGGACTGTCCGCGCCCGGTAAGTCGGTCACGCTGCGCGCCGAGATCGACACGCTGGTACTGGTGTCGAACTGCCCGCAGATCAACAACCCCTGCAACGGTTTCGACCCGACGCCGGTCCGGATGGTGGTGACCCGATGAGCGTCACGGAACTGGCCGAGACCGCCGCCGGATCGGGCATCGCGCGCGGACCCGAAGCGGGGGTCCGCAGCGCCGCCCCGACGGAAGCCGTGGGCGTCGAGGCATCTGCCGGGCAGGTCGACGCGGGTGTCGAGACGTCCGCCGGACAAGCCGCCGCAGGCGTCGAGACTTCTCCCGGACAAGCCGCCGCAGATGTCGAGACTTCTCCCGGACAAGCCGCCGCAGATGTCGAGACTTCCCCCGGACAGGTCGCCGATACCGACCGGGCGGTCACCGCCGTCGCCGAGGTGGTGCGGCCGGGAATGCTGACCACCGTGCAGGATTGGCCCGGCCGGATCGGCTACTGGCACGTCGGCGTCCCGCCGTCCGGCCCGATGGACGACCTGTCGTTCCGTCTGGGCAACCGGGCGCTGGGCAATCCGGAAGGCGCGGGCGGGCTGGAATGCACGCTCGGCGGTCCGGCGCTGCGGTTCCCCGGCGGCGCTCGGGTCTGCGTGACCGGCGCGCCCGCCCGGGTCCAGGTCGACGGCGTGGACGCGCGGATGTGGCGGACGCTGGAGATCCCGGCGGGCGGCGTCCTCGACGTCGGCGCGGTCCTGGGCCCCGGCATGCGCACCTACATCCTGATCGAGGGTGGCCTCGAACTGCCCGAATATCTAGGCAGCAGTGCGACGTTCACGCTCGGGAAGTTCGGCGGCGGCACCGGCGAGGCGTTGCGCGCCGAGGAGCGCCTGCCGTTGGGCGCGCCCGTGGGCCGGGCGAGCGCGGGGGTGCCGATGTCGGATCAGCCCGTGCTGACCCGGCAGTGGGAACTCGCCGTCACCGAGGGACCGCACGGCGCGCCGGAGTTCTTCACCCGCGCCGACATCGACGCCGTGCTCGGCACCGACTACGAGGTGCATTTCAACTCCGACCGCACCGGCGTCCGGCTCATCGGACCCAAGCCGGAATGGGCGCGCACCGACGGCGGCGAGGCCGGACTGCACCCGTCCAACATCCACGACACCCCGTATTCGGTGGGGGCGCTGGACTTCACCGGCGACACTCCGATCCTGCTCGGTCCGGACGGTCCCAGCCTGGGCGGATTCGTCTGCCCGGTGACGGTGGTCGCCGCGGAGCGCTGGAAACTCGGTCAGCTCGTGCCCGGCGACACCGTGCGATTCGTGCCGGTCCGCCGCGAACACGCCGCCTCGCTGCGCGAACTCGGCGCGGGACGGCGCGCGACCTGGCCCGCGGTGCTCTCGGTCGGCGGCGACGGGGACGACGGCGTGCTGCGCCGCGCCGAGGTCGACGACGAGATGGCTGTCACCTACCGCCGGGCGGGCGATGACGGCGTGCTGGTCGAATACGGTGCCATGACATTGGATCTCGGGCTTCGCGCGCGCGTCCACGCCCTGCACACCCACCTGCTCGCGGCGGACGTGCGCGGTGTGCGCGAACTGACGCCGGGCGTGCGCTCACTCCAGATCCGCGTCGACCCGCACGTGCTGCCCGTCCCGCGCCTGCTGGACCTGCTCGCCGAGGCCGAGACGCTGCTGCCCGCGGCCGAGGATCTGGTGGTGCCCAGTCGCACCGTGCACCTGCCGCTGTCCTGGGACGACCCGTCCACCCGCGAGGCGATCACCCGCTACATGCACGGTGTGCGCGCGGACGCGCCCTGGTGCCCGTGGAATATCGAATTCATCCGACGGATGAACGGACTCGACACCGTCGAGCAGGTCTACGACACCGTGTTCGGCGCGGAATACCTGGTCCTCGGCCTGGGCGACGTCTACCTGGGCGCGCCGGTCGCCACGCCGATGGACCCCCGCCACCGCCTGGTCACCACGAAATACAACCCGGCGCGGACCTGGACGCCGGAGAACGCGGTCGGCATCGGCGGCGCCTACCTGTGCGTCTACGGCATGGAAGGGCCCGGCGGCTACCAGTTCGTCGGCCGCACGACCCAGGTGTGGAATCATCGCGCCACCGAATCCCCTTGGCTGCTGCGCTATTTCGACCGCATCCGGTGGTATCCGGTGGAAGCCGACGAATTGACCGACCTGCGCGCCGACTTCGCGGCCGGATCGGTCGATGTCCGCACCGAGGACGGCGAGTTCCGCCTCGCCGACTACCGCCGCTTCCTGGCCGAGAACGACACGGCCATAGAGGATTTCCGCGCCGTGCAGGCCCGCGCCTTCGCCGCGGAACGCGAATCGTGGCGAAGGGCGGGCGAACTCACGGGCGAATGACCGGACCGCTCACCGCACCCCGATCGGGTGGCCGAAGAAGGAGGCGACGGTGTCGCCGAAGGTCTGGCCCAGCAGCGCGATCCCCTCGGGGTTCAGGGCCATCAGACCGTTGTCGGTGACCGAGCAGCCCTGCTCGGCCGGAATTCCCTCCAGCCGGTCGCGCAGCCACAGCAGGGCGGTGGCCGAACCGGAGACTTCGGTGGTGATGTGTTCGCCGAGATGTTCGCGGACGTAGCGGACCCGGGCGTTCGGATCCTGGCAGTAGGTGTCGACCAGCGTGTTGACCGGACCGACCGGGATCAGTTCGTCCGGGTTGGCCTGCCAGATGAACATCGGCATATCAGGCACGGCCTTGCCCATGCGGGTCTTGTCGAGCACGTCGCGCACCACCGGATTGCGCATGGGGTCGCCCTCGGGGACGCGCAGCATGCCTTTGAGGTTCGCGAACGGCAGCAGCACGGTGTTGTACTGCACGCACAGCCCGCCCTTGATCGCGGCGAGCCCCTGCCCGAGCGGGTCCAGATTCCGGTCGAGCAGGTCGCCGAATTCGGTGTATTCGCGGCCGAGGCCCAGCACCGCGCCCATGATCATCCCGGACCAGATCTGGCCGTTGCCGATGTCGAGCAGTGGACCGAAATCGGCGGGCACGCCGCCCTCGGCCGCGCCGACGATATTCAGTTCCGGCGCGTAGGTCTGTTTCAGTTCGACGGCGTGCCCGGTGGCGATGGCGCCGCCGGAATAGCCGTACATGCCGATCCGCGCGTCGGGCGTCAGGCGCAGCGGTTCGAAGACGCGCGCGGCCCGGATGCCGTCGAGGGTGATCCGGGCGGCCAGCGGTCCGGCGCCGAACGCGCTGTCCGGTCCCTGGTGATCGGGGATGACCACCGCCCAGCCCTGCTGCACCGCGGCCTGCGCGACGATGAACTCCAGTGGCGCGACTATCTGTCCGAGAACGGTGGCCGCCGACCACTGCTGCACCGCGTAGGACGCCGAGCAGTAGGCCGCCAGCGAATCCTCGGCGATCTGCATCGAGACCATCTTGTCGGGGGACGACCCGCGCGGTTTGAGCACCGTGGCGACCGCCGCGATCGGCTCGTCACGGGTGTTGTTCGACCGGTAGGACACCTGCCAGGCGTCGACGTTGATCGGGATCAGACCCGCGTTGGCCACGTTGACCTGACGCGCGGCGATGATCTCGCCGGGGGCGCGGCTCGCCACCACCTCGGGGGACGGCCGGTAGAAGCCGGGATCGAGTTCGGGCGGCACCGCGATGGCGGGCGCGGGTTGGACCGCGACCGGTGCGTTCGCGCCGGGGTCGGCGACCGCGGTCGCCATCGTGAAGGTCGCCGCCAGCACCGTGATCGCCGCGACCGCGCACCTGCGATACCTCATCGTTCGCCGGGCCATGTTCCGCCTTCCTCGCCTATGTGAGACCACTGTGACTCACATGCGGCTGGAGCTTAGCGGCGTTCTCCCCCTCCTGACAACGGCCGTCCGGGACAGTGGGCGGAAACGGCCGCAAGGAATCCGGCACGAAGCAGGGAATCGACCGCTTCGGCCCGTGACGGCGCTACACGCACCGGTCCGACCTTCCGGGACAGCCAGCCAAGACCGACCGACCAGCCTGTTTCAGTGGGTGTCGAGCACGTCGGTCACGTGGAAGTAGGCCACCACGCGCGGCCCTTCCGTGACGACCAGAACGCTGCCGGGTCGAACGGCATGCGGTCCTTCGTTGCCGACCACCAGCCATCCCGCCGCCGCCGACGAGGACCACGCCGCCCGATCGCGCACACGCAGAACCACCGACGCCGAACCGTCCCCAGGGGTGCGCGGCGGCACGAAGGCCGTGGCGGCGTAGTACTTGTCGGCCGGGGTGCGGGGCGGACCGGACGAGCGGCCGCCCTGCTCCGGAGTCAGCCAGGTGACCCAGCCGCGGAACGGGAGGGTGCGTGGAACGTGCACCCTCCCATTCTGGCGTCCCGACCGCAGGCTCACTCCGAGCCGTTTCCGGCAGGGTGATCGCGACCCGCGGCCGAGGCCACCAGCGCGCGGGCGGCGCGGGTCACGCCCGCGGTCTCCACGGACTCGGTGAGTTCGCGCGCGGCGGAGCGTCGGCCGACGGCCGTCGAAAGCGCTTCGGTGAGAACCGCTTCCGTCGGCTCCTCGCGGATCGCGACGCCGATGCCGAGATCCGCGACCCGGGATGCGAAATAGGGTTGGTCGAACATCTGGGGCACGATCACCTGCGGTGCGCCCGAGGCGGCGGCGGTCGTGGTCGTGCCCGCGCCGCCGTGGTGGATCACGGCCGCGACGCGCCGGAACAGCGCTCGCTGGTCGACTTCGCCGACGACCAGGCAGTCCGGGTCGGTGACGGACAAGTCGGCCCAGCCCGCCGCGACGACCGTCCTGAGCCCGAGTCGCCCGGCCGCCGCGACGACGGCGTCCGCTATGCCGTGCGGGGCGCGTGCGCTGCCGAAGCCCAGATAGACCGGTGGATCGCCCGCGTCGAGGAATTTCTCGAGGTCCGCGGCTAGCGGGGCGGGTTGATCGAGCAGCCAGGCACCGGTCTGGAACACCTCGAGGTCCGGTGCGCCCGGCCACGGCGCGAGGACCGGATCAGCGGCCAGCCAAGGGGTCTCGGTGAACAGGTGCCGCCGCACGTCCTCGACGGGCGGCAGGCCGAGCGCGGCGCGGTGCGCGTTCAGCGGTGCGGACCACATCAGGTTCCAGCGTTCGCGGTCGGCCTCCCACAGCGCTTCGGGAGACCGCTCAGCCACCTGGTCGCCGAGCATGCCGAAGACCGGCGGCGCGTGGTGCGGCGACGGCAGCGTGATCGGTGCGAACGCCGCGTACACGTAGGGCAGCGACCACTTCTCGGCCACCGAACGCGCGGCGATCGCCAGCGCGCCGCCCGCCACCACCACATCGCAGCCGCGCACCGCCGCGTCGACCGCGCGGAACTGCTCGGCCACCGTGCCGTCGATCATCCGCTGTCGCTGCTCGGGCGTCGGCACGCCCGCGGCCGCCTTGGCCGTGCCACGCAGGACCGGACCGACCGACACGTACCGCACACCGAACCCTTCGGCCCACTCCCGGAAATCCGGCGGCGCGCACACCACCGCCTCGTGACCGAGTTCGGCCAGTCGCACGGCCAGCGCGACAGCGGGTTGCACCTCGCCCCGCGAGCCGATCGTGGAAATCAGAGCACGCATGAACAGACCCCTTCACCTGCGGTTTCCTTCTCAGAGAGCAGCGATTCTGCCCGGCGGGGTGGGTCTTGCGGCAAGCCCCGGTCCGCGGGGCATACTGAGACGGGAACGAGTTCGCGCAGGACCGCACAGAAAGTTCCCCCACCGATGTCGATTCCCGGCGAGCCCGTTCGACCTACGGGCATGACCACAGTGACCGCCAACCTCGCCATCTCCCTCGACGGCTTCACCGCCGGGCCGGACCAGACCTTCGAGAACCCGTTCGGCACCGGCGCGAGCGCCCTCACCGAGTGGATGTTCGAGACCGACCGGCCCGGACGCGAACAGGACAAGAAACTCCTCGCCGAGATCCACGCCGACACCGGCGCGCACATCATGGGCCGCAACATGTTCGGCCCGAGCCGCGGCGACTGGGACCTGGACTGGACCGGTTGGTGGGGCCCCAACCCGCCCTACCACTGCCCCGTCTTCGTCCTCACCCACCACGAGCGCGCGCCGATCACGATGGAAGGCGGCACCACCTTCACCTTCGTCACCGACGGCATCGAATCCGCCCTCGACCAAGCCCGCGCCGCCGCGGGCGACAAACCCGTCGAGATCGCGGGCGGCGCGGCCACCGTCCGCCAATACCTCGCCGCCGACCTCCTGGACGAACTCGTCCTGCACCTGGTCCCCGTCCTGCTCGGCCGCGGCGAATCCCTCTTCCGCGGCCTCCCCGCCCACCCCCTCGAACTCGCCGAAACCATCCCCTCCGAGACGGTCACCCACCTCCGCTACCGCATCCCCCACTGACCGCTTCGGCGGTCGACCGGCCCAGCGCCACCGTTCCCGGGACAGGATCGAATCCGATCCCGCCGCGAACTTGTCGGAGGTGACTCGGATACTGACGCGGTGACCGAACACAGTGATCGAATCGATAGCTGCACAGCGGAATTCAGACGTGCAAGGTTTGCCGGCGCCGTCGAAAACCGGAATGGCGCGCCGACCCCGAGCACCGATGTCACCTGACAAAGGGCGACGCGGCAGTCGCCTTGCCGCGAGGCCCACGATCAGGACCGGGCCGTCATCGGACGACCCACACGACGTGGTGTATTTCCGTCGACTCCCGAGTGGACAGATGCCGGGACGCGAGTACATCCGGGCCTTGCCGACGAGTGTGCGCGCGAAGGTCGTGGCAGTACTCGCCGAAGTGGCCGCCGCCCCGCCGAAACGATTCGCCGGGGGTGGGTACTGGGAGGCGATGCACGGCGAGATGACCGGCTGGTATGAGGTGCGGTGCGACTTCGGAAAGGCCCACCACCGAGTCTTCTGCCGACTGGACTACGGGGCGGAGGGGCGACCCAAGCCCCTGTTGGCGGTCTTCGACGGACGAAGTAAGCCGCTGCGTACAGTCCTGCGCTCGTCCGACTACGCGGAGATACGCGAATTGGGCGCGGAGTACTTCGCGACGAATCCGCGATCGATCAACTAGCCCGCGCGGGCGCGGTGTAGCACCGCACCGCGCCCGCCAAGCTCGCCAGATCCTCCGTCGTCCCTGTTCTCAGGGCCGTGGCGACCACGTCGCTCTCCGCCCCGTCGAGCGGCACGAGCGCGACACGCATCCCCAGTGCGGCGGCCAGATCGGACACCGTGCGCAGCGTCGGGTTCGACTCGGCGCTGAACAAGCGACGAACCACGGACGGCTCGAGTGCGACCGCACGGGCCAACGCCGCTTTGGAGAGATCCGCTTCCGCACGGGCTTGGTCGAGCGCACCGACGATCGAGTCGATCGTCTGAACACGTATCGAGTTGAGGACGTACTCGCGGAGGAACTCGGGGTCCTTCAAGTCTTCCGCGAGGTCGTCCCAGAACACACTCCGGTCACTCATCGAGTTCCCTCCGACGCCACACTGACTGTGGCATATATGTTACGCAACCCAGGGTCTTCGCGCATCCCATAGGGTGACCGTGGACCACAGCACTGGGTGACGTCCGGTCCAGAAGGGTTCCTGACCGGGCTCGGGGGTCAGTCCTCCTCGCCATTGATCTCCAGGGGCAGCGGCTCCTCGTGACCGATCAATCGGATGAATTGTCGGACAACGTTCTTCTGCGCGTCGAAACGGTCGGAGCCGTGTTCGGTACGCACGAGGATCCGTAGGGGGACGTCCCACTCGATGCCGCGCTTGGCGACGTCCGCGGGTACCCGTTCGATCAGGATTGTCTTGCGCTTCCCGACGCGGACTTCGATCTTGGCGAGTTCGTCACGCACCTCGACGGCAGCGAGCACTCCGGCGACGATCTCGGTGTTGGTCTCGATCTTCCTGCCGAACATCGTCCTGCCGTTGGCGCGGCCGCGACGGGTCAGGTGGGATCGCCGCTCGCTGCCGTCGGTTCGCGACAGCATGATCTCCAGGTTGGCATCGGCATGATCCAACGACTCGATCAGCAGACGTAGCTGCTTGGCCAGTTCTGCGGACATGCCGTTCGGGCCGTCCGGCCCGGCCTCGACGGCGTCGTGGAGGTCACTGACCCGGATCAGCGCCGCTTCCAAGGGTGAGGGCAGTGCGCCGGGCAGTTGATCCTGATCGGCGACCGCCGCGGTGAACGGTTCCAGCGGCAGTACGACGCTGCCCTGTCGGATCGAGCGGAACCCGAATTCCAGTTCCGCGGCGACCTCGGGCGCGACCGCCGCCCGAATCTCCCGATCCAGCCGACCGTAGATCTCCGCGGCGTGTGCGTCGAACAACCCTTCCTCGAATCGGCCACCGTACAGTCGGAAGCCCGCGAAGCCGGGAAGGTAGGCGTTCGGGTCGAACTTCTTGAAGCCGTCGAGGGTCGCACGACGCAGATAGGTCGAAGCGGGTTCGTCCTCGACCCCGTCGAGCGCCGGATGCGGTTCGTAGTCCGTCAGGTAGCGGGCGAACCGGTCGCGGATGTTCACCACCGCACCTCCAGGTAGCCGCGTCGACTCGCGCAACTCTCCACCGATGGTAGATCCGCTTCGTCGAGACGGCATCGCTGCCACCAGTCGTCATACCGGCCACGATCGCTCAGATAGGCCAGTTCGGCGGCGGACAGCGCGGGGTTCGCCTGATGCAGGTGAACCACGGGATGCCAGCGCAGCGTGAACACCTCCAGACCGTACCGCTGCTTGACGCCGTCACGATGCTGGGTCAAGTCACGAATGGCCTTGGATCCGGGCTTGCCACGCATGGCGTCCGCGGTGCCACCGTCGATGATCACCGTGAGGTCGAGATCGCCCGGCTCCAGCTTCGGGGATACGAAGCTGCCCGCCATCCACACGGACCGCAGGATCGGGTCGCCGACCCCGGTCTTCCGCGGGACCTCCCCCCAGTCCAGGAGATACCGCAGCAGGCCACCGAACAGTGCGCCGCGGTTCGATGACGACTTGAACCGCTCGCCGCTGACGAGATGTTCTTCCACTTCCTCGAGGGTGCACGAATAGCGGCCCGGCGGCAGATGCCCCGACTCACTGTCGAACGCGGGTATCACCATGTAGTCCCCCCTCGGTCCCGGTGGTCTGCACCACGCCCGGCTACAGCGCGGCCGACTGTGGGACGGCCGCGCACCCCCTTCTGATCACTTCGGCCGCGACAGTACCCGAGGCGATGTCCGATGGCTATGGGATTGCGAGTCCGGTCCGGAAAGGGTTCCGGACCGGGCTTGGGTCAGTCGGCGGGGATGAGGCGGATTTCGGGGTCGGCGGTGTCGGGGGTGTCGGTGGGGGTCAGGAACCAGTGGGTCACTTCGCCTTCGGCGAGGTCCTCGGAGACGTCGTCGCCGGGGAGGACGCTGAGAGCTCCGGCGGTGGCGGTGGCGAGGAATTCGAGGAGGGCGGGGCGGCCGGTGGAGGCGGTGGTGTAGGTGGTGGATTCGTAGTCGATGCCGTTGTCGTCGCGCACGCCGATGGCCAGGTCGAGGGCTTCGGTCTGGGTGAGGGCGGTGCGCGTGCCGTCGGTGACGTGGACGAAGGCGGTGTGGTTCTCGCCCAGGGGGCGCAGGCGGTCGGCGTAGGAGACCGGGTGGGCCGCGGCGGCGGACAGTTCGGTCTGCACGGCCGGGTCCGCCGGGACGAGCCACCGCATCTCGCCGGTGACCTGTTCGCCGCCGATGCCGAAGGTGGCGCCCGCGGCCAGCATGTCGTCGGGGGTGAGTCCGTGGGCGAACAGGGCGGCGGCGCCGGCCTTCTGGACGGCCCACACCGCGACGACCGAGTCCACCGAGCGCGGCAGGGCGACGGCGACGATGTCGCCGGGGCCCGCGCCGTGCGCGATGAGCACGCGCGCCAACTGCGAGGAGCGCCGGTCCAGCACGTGGTAGGCGATCTCCTCGCCGTTGTCGAGCAGCGCGGGGGCCTCGGGGTCGGCTTCGACGACTTCGGCGAGCACCTTGGCGACCGTGCGCGCGCCGACCAGGGTCGGTTCCGGGGCGGCCGCGGCGGCGATCCCGGATTCGGCGAGCAGGCGGGCGCGTTCGGCGTCGTCGAGGATGTCGATGTCGCGGACCAGGCCGGCCGGGTCGCCGAGCAGCGCTTCGAGCACGCGCACCAGGCGGGTGGCGAGGGTCTGCACTTCCTCGGCGGTGAACCGGCTGGTCAGGTATTCGATGTCGATGCCGAGGGTGGATTCGGCGGCGACCTTCAACGTCAGCGGGTAGTGGGTGGAGTTGCTGACGTCGACACCGGTGACCGACATGCCGTCGATGGAACTGGCGGCCTCGATCGCCTCGCGGTCGATCGGGTAGGACTCGAACACGAACAGCGTGTCGAACTGTGAGCCGGGGCCCGCGGCGCGCTGGATGTCGGCGAGGCCGACGTAGTGGTGGTCGAGCAGGTCGGCCTGGTCGCGTTGCAGGCGCTGCAACTGCGAACCGATGTTGGAGCCGTCGTCGATGCGGACCCGCACCGGCAGGGTGTTGATGAACAGGCCCACCATCGATTCGACGCCGGACAGTTCCGCGGGTCGACCGGACACGGTCGCGCCGAACACCACGTCGGCGCGGCCGGTGAGCCTGCCGAGCAGGATGCCCCACGCGGCCTGCACCAGCGTGTTGACGGTGATGCCGAGTTCGGCGCAGTGCTTGGTGAGCCTGCGCGTGCGTTCGACGTCGAGTTCGGTGACCAGTTTGCCGGTCTCGTACTGCTCGGGCGTGCGCGGTTGCGGGGCCAGTTCGGTGGGTTCGTTGACGCCGTCGAAGGCGTTGGCCCAGGTGCGCAGCGAGTCCCGCAGGTCACGGGTGGCCAGCCATTCCAGGAAGGTCCGGTAGGAGGCGATCTCGGGCAGTGCGCCCAGGTCGCCGCGCACCGCGTAGAGGACCAGCAGGTCCTGCATGAGCAGCGGCATGGACCAGCCGTCGAGCAGCACGTGGTGGGTGGTGATGGCCAGGTGCCACTGCTGTTCGTCGGTGCGGAACAGGGTGAAGCGCACCAGCGGCGGCGCGGCCATGTCGAAGCGGTCGGCTTCGTCGGCGGCCAGCGCGGCCTTCAGCGCGGCGTCGCGGTCGGCGGCGGGGACGTCGGTCAGGTCGACCTCGCGCCACGGCACGTCGAGGCGGTCGAGCACGACCTGCACGGGTTGTCCCGTCGAGTCGGTGACGAACGCGGTCCGCATGTTCGGGTAGCGGTCGAGCAGGCCCTGCGCGGCGTGGTGCAGGCGTTCGGCGTCGACCACGCCGTGCAGGGCGATGACGGCCTGGATGGTGTAGACGTCGACGGCCGAGGTGGTCATCAACGCGTGGAACAGCAGACCGGACTGCAACGGGGTCAGCGGCCAGATCTCGCGCAGGCTCGGGTAGTCCCGTTCCCACTGCTCGATATCGCTCTGGCCGACGCGCACCAGCGGCATGTCGGACGGCGTGTGGCCGCCGGCGTCGGGCCGTGCGGCGTGCACGGCGAACGCGCCGAGGGCCGCGACCCACAGGTCGGCCAACTCCCGCACCCGCTGCTCGTCGAGCAGGCCGGAGGCGTAGGAGAAGGTGGCGACCAGGCGCTGTCCGGCCGGGTCGGGCAGGACGACGGTGTCGATGTCGACGGTGGCGGGCGCGGGCATGCGCGCCTCGCGCACGGTGACGATCTCGGCGGGCAGGGCGCCGCGGTGGTGGAAGGCGATCTGCCCGACCTCCGCGAATTCCTTGCCGAGGTCCTGGCCGGGCACCGCGAGGGCCTGTTCTTTGACCGATTTCAGCACCGCACCGGCCGCGACTCCGCCCGCGAACGCGTCGTCGAGGTCGACACCCGCGAGGTCGATCCGCACCGGGTTGGCGGTGGTGAAACCGCCGACGGTGCGGGACAGGTCGGCTCCGGCGACGGAGTCGGCCGCGCGGCCGTCGGCGTCGATCCGGATCGGGGTGACCGCGCCGGACCGCCAGCGCGTCGCCGCCATCGCGAGCGCGGCGAGCAGACCGTCCGCGACCCGGGCCCGGTAGCGGGCGGGCAGGGTGTCGGCGAGGGCGGCGGTGATGTCGGCCTCGACGGTGACCCGCACCTGGCGCACGGTGTCGGCGGTGTCGGTCGCCGGGTCGAGGGCGCGTGCGCCCAGCAGCGCGTCGGGGCTCGCCGTGAGCTGGGCGAGGTAGGTCTCGTCCACCTCGTCCGGGGTCTCGGCGACGGTGGTGGCCCAGCGCCGCAGGGTGGTGCCGGTCTCGGGCAGCGCGGGCGTCGCGTCCACCCCCAACCGGTCGGCGACGTGGGTCAGTTCGGCGAGCAGGATCTGCCAGGACCGGTCGTCCACGACGAAACCGTGTGCGACGACGAGCAGTTCGTCGTCACGGTTGTCGGCGAAGGTGAACAGCACGAACTGGGTCATCACGCCCGCGGCCGGGTCGAGGCGGTCCGCGGCGGCGCGACGCTCGTCGTCCACCAGGGCGGCGAGGTCGGTCTTCTTCTCGACCCGCGCTTCGGACAGCAGCGATTCGACGTCGAGCGATCCGGGCGCGAGGGCCTCGAACGACCAACCGTCCGGCGCGGCCCGCAGGCGGGTGCGCAGGGCGTCGTGGCGGTCCAGGATCGCGGTGAGCGCCTCGACCAGGGTGTCCCAGTCCAGGGCGGCGGGCAGCGGCAGCAGGGCCGCCTGCGCGAAGTGCTCGTGCGGCGCACCGGTCGCCAGCGCGGCGCGCATCGCCGGGGTCAGCGGGATCTCGCCGACGCCGCCGCCGGGCAGTTCCCGGATCCGCGCCAGGCGCGGGTCGGGTCCGGTGTCGGCGACCGAGGCCAGCGCGGCGACGCTGCGCTGGTCGAACACGTCGCGGACGCTGAACACCACGCCGAGCGACTTGGCCCGCGACACCAGTTGGATCGACAGGATGCTGTTACCGCCCAAGGCGAAGAAGTCGTCGTCCGCGCCGATGTGGTCGGCTTCGAGCACATCGCCGAACACGCCGGCGATGACCTTCTCGGCCTGGGTGGTCGGCGCGCGGAACACGGCCTTCTCGAAGGCGGGTTCGGGCAGCGCGTTGCGGTCGAGTTTGCCGTTGGCGTTGAGCGGCAGCGCCTCGAGCGCGACGAACGCGTTGGGCACCATGTAGGAGGGCAGTTCGGCCGAGAGCGCGGATTGCAGTGCGCGCCGGTCGAGTTCGCCGGTCTCGGGGTCGAGGCTCGCCACGGTCGGGACGACGTAGGCGACCAACCGGTCCCCCAGTCCCGGATCGGTGCGGGCCAGCACCGCGGCCGCGGCGATGCCGGGCCTGCGCAGCAGCGCGGCCTCGATATCGCCGAGTTCGATGCGGAACCCGCGGATCTTGACCTGGAAGTCGGTGCGGCCTCGATATTCCAGTTCGCCGTCGGCGTTCCAGGCCACCAGGTCGCCCGAGCGGTACATGCGGGCGCCTTCGGGACCGAACGGGTCGGCGACGAACCGTTCCGCGGACAGGTCGGGTCGCGCGAAGTAGCCGCGCGCCAACTGGCTGCCCGCGAGGTAGAGCTCACCGGAGACGCCCACCGGCACCGGACGCAGTCGCCCGTCCAGCACGTAGACGCGGCTGTTCCATTCCGGCGCGCCGATCGACACCGAGACGGTGTCGGCGTCGGTGACCAGGTGGCTGGTGATCGACACCGCGGCCTCGGTGGGGCCGTAGAGGTTGAACAGGTGGGCGGCGTTGCGGGCCAGGAACCGTTGCGCGGTCGCGGCGGGCAGCGCCTCGCCGATGGCGAGTACGCGGCGCAGCGAATCCGGCAGGCGGCCGTCGGCTTCGGTGAGCAGCGCGTCCAGCATGGACGGCACCACGTGCAGGGTGGTGACCCCGGTGGCCCGCATCAATTCGTTGAGCCGCGCGGGGTCGCGGTGGCCGTCTGGGGTGGCGATGACCAGGCGGCCGCCGCTGACGGTGGCCGACCAGAACTCCCAGACCGACAGGTCGAAGGTCGCGGCGGTCTTGAGCAGGGCCGCGTCCTCGCTGCCGAGCCCGAATTCGGCCGTCTTCCACAGCAATTGGTTGACGATCGCGCCGTGCGGAACCGCTACGCCCTTGGGTTTGCCGGTGGAACCGGAGGTGAAGATGACGTAGGCGGTGTTCGCCGCGGTCAGCGCACCGCGCCGCTCCTCGGTCCGCACCGGGTCGCTCGCGAACCCGGACAGGTCCACCTCGTCGATGACGACCGATTCGGCCGCGGCGGTGGTGAACCCGTCGCGCGCGGTGGTCAGCACGCAGACCGGCGCGGCGGTGTCGAGGATGTAGTCGACGCGTTCGGCGGGCTGGTCCGGGTCGATCGGCAGGTAGGCCGCACCGGCCTTGGTGACCGCGTACATGGCGACGATCAACTCGACCGAGCGACGGATGGCCAGCGCGACCCGGTCCTCCGGGCCGACGCCGAGGTCGAGCAGGTGGCGCGCCAGTCGGTTGACCCGCGCGTCGAGGTCGGCGTAGGTGAGGTGCTGCCGGTCGCCGGAATCCTGGTCGGCGACCAGGGCGACGGTGCCGGGCGCCGCGCCCGCGACGGCCGCGTCCAACAAGGTGACCAGGGTGGCCTCGGTGTCCACCGGATGGTCGGTGTCGTTCCACGCGGTCAGGATGCGGTCGTGTTCGGCCGGGGTGAGCAGGTCGATCTCGCCCACCTCGACGGCGGTGTCGGCCACGATCGCGTCGAGCACCCGAACGAACCGGTCGGCGAAGTTCTGCACCGTCGACTCGTCGAACAGGTCGATGGCGTAACCGAATTCGGTGATGAGTTCGGCGGGGGTGCCGTCCTCGTCGTAGCGGTCGTAGACGGTGACCTGGAGATCGGTCTTGGCCAACTGCGAGGTGAAGTTGACCGCGCTCACGGTGAGTCCGGGCAGGGTCAGCGCCGTCTCGGCCAGGTTCTGGAACGACAGGCCGATCTGGAAAAGCGGGTTGCGGGCGGTGGAGCGCTCCGGGTTGAGCACCTCCACCAACCGCTCGAACGGCACGTCGGCGTTGGCGAACGCCTCGAGGTCGCGTTCGCGCACGTCGGCGAGCAGGTCGGCGAACCGGTCGCCGGGGCGCACGGTGGTGCGGAACACCAGCGTGTTGACGAACATGCCGATCAGGTCGTCGAGTTCGCGTTCGCCGCGGCCCGCGATCGGGGTGCCGACGGCGATGTCGTCGGTGCCCGACAGACGGGCCAGCAGCACCGCGAGCGCGGCGTGCACGACCATGAACAGCGACGCCTGGTTGGCGCGCGCCACCTCGTGCAGTCCGGCGTGCCGTTGCGGGGAGATCTCGAAACGGATCGCCTTGCCCTGGAAGGACTGCGCGGGCGGGCGCGGCCGGTCCGCGGGCAGTTCCAACTGGTCCGGGAGTCCGGCCAGCGCGGATCGCCAGTAGGCGACCTGGCGGGCGGCGGGCGAGTCGGGATCGTCCTCGGAGCCCAGGACCGCGCGCTGCCACAGCGCGTAGTCCGCGTACTGCACCGCCAGCGGGGTCCAGTGCGGCGCGTCGCCTTCCACGCGCGCGGCGTAGGCGGCCATCAGGTCGCGGGCCAGCGGGCCCATCGACGCGCCGTCGGCCGCGACGTGGTGCACGACGAACGCGATGACGTGTTCGTCGGTGGCCGAACCGGTTCCGGTGACCCGGAACAGCGCCACCTGCAACGGCACCTCGCGGGTGACGTCGAAGGTGGTGAGCGCGAAACGGATGACGGTGTCGACGATCTCGCTCTCCGGCACCTGCACCGCGACCAGTTCCGGCGGTGTGGGCGCGACCGGCAGGATGACCTGGCGCGGCCCTTCCTCGGCGCTCGGATAGGTGGTGCGCAGCACTTCGTGGCGGGCGAAGACGTCACCGATCGCCTGGGCGAGCGCGCCGACGTCGAGGGTGCCCGACAACCGCACGGCCAGCGGGATGTTGTCCACGGCCGAGGCGGAGGTGTCGAACTGGTTGAGGAACCAGTAGCGCTGCTGGGCGGGCGAGAGCGGGATCTGTTCCGGCCGTTGCACGGCGGTCAGGCGCGGCCTGCTGCGTCCCGAGCCCGCGAGCCGTTCCACGGTGGTGGCCAGCGCGGCGACGGTGGAGGACTCGAACAGGTCGCGCACCGCGAGTTGAGCGTCCAGGGCCGCGCCGAGACGTGCGGTGACCTGGGTGGCCAGCAGCGAGTTGCCGCCGAGTTCGAAGAAGTCGTCGTCCAGGCCGACCCGCGCGACGCCGAGGACGTCGGCGAACACACCGGCCACGATCTCCTCGATCGGGGTGGTCGGTGCGCGGAAGACCTTGACCTCGAACACCGGTTCCGGCAGCGCCTTGCGATCGAGCTTGCCGGAGGCGTTGAGCGGGAAGGCGTCCAACGTCACGAACGCGTTGGGCACCATGTAGGCGGGCAGGTCCGCGGACAGTTCCGCGCGGATCGCCTCGACATCGATCACCCGTTCCGCCGCGGGGACGATGTAGCCGACCAGTTGGTCACCGAGGCGCTCGTCCGAGCGGACCAGTACCACGGCCTGGGCGACGGCATCGATCCCGGTCAGCGCGGCTTCGATCTCGCCGAGTTCGATGCGCAGACCGCGCAATTTGACCTGGAAGTCGGTGCGGCCCAGGTACTCCAACTCGCCGTCGGCGGTCCAGGTCACCAAGTCGCCCGTGCGGTACATCCGACCGCCGGCCGGGTCGAACGGGTTCGCCACGAAACGGTCGGCGGTCAGATCCGGGCGCGCGACGTACCCGCGCGCCAACTGCACGCCCGCGAGATAGAGCTCACCCGCGACACCCACCGCGACCGGGTGCAGACGCGAATCCAGCACGTAGACACGGGTGTTGAAGACCGGAGCGCCGATCGGGACACTGACCTGGTCGACGTCGGTGACCTCGTGGAAGGTGACGTCGACGGCGGCTTCGGTCGGGCCGTACAGGTTGTGCAGCGACGCGCCGGTCAGTTCCCGCAACCGCTGCGCGGTCGCCGCCGGGAGCGCCTCACCCGAGGCGAACACCTGCCGCAGGCTCACGCATTCCGCCGCGCCCGCCTCGGCCACGAACACCGACATCATCGACGGCACGAAGTGCGCCGTGGTGATGTGCTGGTCCACGATCGTGCGCACCAGGTACGCCGGATCGCGGTGACCGTCGGGACGGGCGACGACCAGGCGCGCGCCGACCTGCAAGGGCCAGAAGAACTCCCACACCGACACGTCGAAGGTCGCCGGGGTCTTCTGCAACACCGCGTCGTCACCGGTCAACGGATAGGTCTGCTGCATCCACACCAAGCGGTTCACGATCGCCTCGTGCGAGACCGCCACACCCTTCGGACGACCGGTGGAACCGGAGGTGAAGATGACGTAGGCGGTGTGCGAGGGACGCAGCGGCGCGCGACGGTCGGCGTCGGTCAGCGGGGTGTCGGCATGCTCCGACAGGTCCAGCGTCTCCAGATCCAGCATCGGGACCGATCCCGCGTCGAATTCGTCACGCGCGGTGCTCAACACGCAGACCGGCGACGCGGTCTCCAGCACGTAGCGGGTGCGGTCGGCCGGATGATCCGGGTCCAACGGCACATACGCGCCACCGGCCACGCTCACCGCGTACATGCCCACGACCAGGTCGATCGAGCGGCGCATCCCCAGCGCGACCAGGGTGTCCGGCCCGACACCGAGACCCACCAGGTACCGCGCGAGACGGTTGACCCGGGCGTGGAACTCGCCGTAGGACAGGTCTACGCCCTCGAAGGTCAACGCCGTCGCACCCGGATTGCGGACCGCGCGCGCCTGGAACATCGAGACGAGAGTCGCGTCCCGGTCCAGCACGTGGGCGGTGTCGTTCCACACCGACAGCACGCGCCGCCGTTCCTCGGCGTCGAGCAGTTCGATATCGCCCAGCGCGAGATCGACGCGCTCGGTCATCGCCGACAGCAACCGCGTCAACCACCGGGCGAACCTCGCCACCGTCGCGGCGTCGAACATATCCGTCGCGTACGCGAACTCGGCGGTCATACCGTCGGCCGTGCCGTCCGCGCGCAGTCGATCCGACACGTTCAGATGCAGATCGAACTTCGCCGTCACCACGTCCAGGGCCACACCCGCGACCTCGAGACCCGGCAACTCGAACGACGCCTCACCGGTGTTCTGGAACGACAACATCACCTGGAACAACGGATGCCGCGCCTGCGAACGCGCCGGGTTCAGGATCTCCACCAACCGCTCGAACGGCAGGTCGGCGTGCCCGAACGCCGCCAGATCGGTGTCGCGGGTGGACGCGAGCAGTTCCGCGACGGTCTGCGCGGGCGTGACCGCCGTGCGCAGCACCAAGGTGTTGACGAACATGCCGATCGCGTCGTCCAAGGCGGCCTCGCCACGCCCCGCGACCGCCGTGCCGATGGCGATGTCGTCGCCACCGGACAGGCGCGCCAGCAACGCCGCCAGACCCGCGTGCACGACCATGAACAGGCTCGCGCCGTTCGCCCGCGCCAACGCGTCCAACTTCCCGACCAACTCGGCGTCGAGCGCGAACTCGAACACCTCGCCCCGGTTCGAGGCGATCGCGGGCCGCGACCGATCCGAGGGCAGATCCAACTGATCCGGCAGACCCGCCAGGGTGGTCGACCAGAAGGCGATCTGCTCACCGATCAGCGAACCCGGGTCCTCCTCCGAACCCAACGTCTCGCGCTGCCACAGCGCGAAATCGGCGTACTGCACCGGCAGCGGCGTCCACCCCGGGGCCTCGCCCCGCGAACGCGCCGCGTAGGCGACCATCACGTCCCGCGCCAGCGGACGCACCGACCAACCGTCACCGGAGATGTGATGCACCACGAACACCAGCACGTGGGTCTCCGGACGCGAACCGTCCATCGACGCCGCGATGTGGAACAGCGCGGCCCGCACCGGAACCTCGCTGGTCACGTCGAACCCGGACAGCACGACGGCGCTGATCCGCTCGTGCAACTCGTCCTCCGACACCGGGATCGGCGTCAGATCCAGACCCTCGCGACCGGCGGGCAGCACGACCTGCACACCCGTGCCCTCGGCGGTCTCCGGGTACACCGTGCGCAGCACCTCGTGGCGATCCACCACATCGGCCACGGCCCGACGCAACGCGTCCACGTCCAGCGTGCCGGTCAGCCGGACCGCCAGTGGGATGTTGTTCACCGCGCTGCTCGTGTCGAACCGGTTCAGGAACCACATCCGCTGCTGCGCCAACGACAGCGGAATCGTCGCCGGGCGCGGACCAGCCACCAATTCGCGCCGCCTGCGACCCGCGCCCGCGTTGGCCTCGACCCGTGTCGCCAGCACGCCCACGGTCGGGGCCTCGAACAGGGTGCGGACCGAGATCCGGGTGTCCAGTGCCGTGCTCA
>NZ_BAGG01000107.1 GCF_000308695.1 Nocardia takedensis NBRC 100417
AAACCGTGCGTAACGGGCTGGCAACGCGAGTGCGTGATTGACCCGATTGTGATGTAGGTCACGGTACATAATCCGTCAAATGACTTGACGTGCGAAAACGCTTTTCCGAGTCCGCGGAATTTGCCGTCGCGAAATCTCGGGTTCGCGGAAAGGTCATCCGACGATTACTACAGAAATGCGGACATGATGGTCCGCATCACAGCGAGTCCTCGGGCGCGTCCAGGCGGCTTACGATCCCCATACGTACGTCACTACGGAGTAGATGCGTAGATGACGGTCAGCCGTGGTGCGGCGGCACCTGGGCGCGGTACCAGTCGTCGGGATCGGAACGAGCGGCCGAGTCGGCGTCGCGCTCGTCGGAGGTGGTGTCGGGCAGCGACTCCCCGAAGATCCGGGCCAGTCGCGCGGCGTCCCGCGCCCGGCGCTGGGCCGGGCGCGGATCGTCGGAAGAATCGGCGGCGGAGATCTATTCGACCAATCCGGACAGCTCGCCGATGACCTTCACGGCCAGCGGGCCGAGGGTTGCCATACCGTCGCGGACGGCGGCGCGGGTGCCCGGCAGATTCACCACGAGGGTGCTGCCGGAGATGCCCGCCAGGCCGCGGGAGAGACCCGCGTCCAGGGAGCCCGCGACCCGCCCCGAGGCGCGCAGGGCTTCGCTGATGCCGGGCAGTTCCCGGTCGAGCACCTGCGCGGTGGCCTCCGGGGTGACGTCGCGCGGGGACATGCCGGTGCCGCCGACCGAGATCACCAGGTCGACGCCGCCGATCACCGCGGTGTTGAGGGCGTTGCGGATCTCCACCTCGTCGGCCTGCACCGACACCGAGGCGTCGACAAGGAATCCCGCTTCGGTGAGCAGCTCGGTGACCAGCGGGCCGAGCGAATCCTCACCTCCGTGCGCTGTCCGATCATCGACCACCACAACCAGTGCGCGCCCCGCCACAGGAGCATCGATTTCCATGGTGCTCACCGTAGCGCCTGCGGTGAGCAGGTCGACCGCGGCGCTGGTCAACTCGGGTTCCAGGCCGGTGGCGCCGGCCAACTCGGCCGCCAGGCGCGGGTAGCCGTCGCGGGTCGCCCGCCTCACCGGGCGCCGTCCACGGGCGCGGCGGACAGCGTCACCTCGACGGTCTTCGGGTTCGCGCCGCGTTCGTCGGTGTAGGTGACCTTCACCTTGTCGCCGGGCTGATGCGAGCGGACCGCGGCGATGAGCGCGTTGCCGGAGTCGATGGGCCGTCCGTCGAGCGAGGTGATGACCGCGCCCTCCGGGATGCCCGCGGCGGCGGCCGGTCCGCCCTGGGTGGATTCGAGGACCTGCGCGCTGGTGTCCTGCGGGCGCAGCTTGATGCCGATCTGGGCGTAGGTGGCGTGCCCCTTGTCGATCAGTTCGGTCGCCACCCGGCGGGCTTGGTCGACCGGGATGGCGAAACCGAGGCCGATGGAACCGCTCTGGGCGCTGGCGTCCGCGCCGAGGCTGGCGATGGCGGTGTTGATGCCGATGAGTTTGCCGTCGCCGTCGACCAGCGCGCCGCCGGAGTTGCCGGGGTTGATCGCGGCGTCGGTCTGGATGGCGTCGATGACCGGGTTGACCTGACTGGTGGCGGCCTCGCCCTGGGTGGAGACCGGCCGGTTGAGCGCGGAGACGATGCCGGTGGTGACCGTGCCCGCCAGTCCCAGCGGCGAACCGATGGCGATGACCGGTTGACCCACCTGCAAGCCGCTGGACGCGCCGAGTTCGATCGGGGTCAGCCCGGTCTTGCCCTGCACCCGGATGACGGCGAGATCGGAGACCGGGTCGGCGCCGACGACGGTCGCGGGCGCGGTGCTGCCGTCGGAGAAGACGACCTCCATCTTCGCGTTCGCGCCGCCGCCCGCCGCGACGTGGTTGTTGGTCAGGATCAGGCCGTCGGAGGACAGCACCACGCCGGAGCCCTCCCCCTCCGCGCGATTGCCGGCGACCTTGATCATGACCACGCTGGGCAGGACCTTCTGGGCGACCGCCTGGGTCGAGCCCGCGGGCGCGTTGGACACGTTGTTGACGTTCGGGCGGGGCGCGTTGAGCGCGTTGCTGACCGAACCGCCCGGATTGTCACCGTCCGCGACCAGCGCGCCGACCGCACCGCCGACACCGCCGCTGACCAGGGCCAGCGCGACCGCGCCCGCGATCAGTCCGGTGCGCAGTGGACGGCGCGGCGAAGAACCGGCGGGTGTGGCCGCGAGGGGCGCGCCCGGCGGCGGGTAGGCGGGCGGCGGATAGGACGGCCCGGGGTAGGGCCCGGGCCGCGGTGCGGCGTACTGCGGAGCGGTGTGCTGGGTCTGCCCGCTCCAATAGGCGTGCTGGTCGGTGTGCGATGCCGAGGCGGGCGGGAACTGTTCGGTCGGGTGGCCGCCCGTACCGGACTCCGCGCCCTTCGCCTCGCCCTGGCGGTTCTGGAAATCCTCGGTCATGGCATCTCGTTTCTCGTCGACATCTGTCTCCCAGCGTGCCGAGGACGGCTTAGAGCGAACTGAGACGGCGCTTGCAGTTGTCCGAGATCTCGACGCTACCCGGCGGAAAACGCGGGGTGCGCTACTCGGCGTCGACGCCGGCGACGTCGGCGGGGACCGAACCCTCACCGGGCAGCACCATCCGCATGAGCGTGCCGCCGCGCGCGGAGGTGTCGATGGTGATGGTGCCGCCGTGCTTGGTGACCACCTGTTTGACGATGGCCAGGCCGAGCCCGGAACCGGGCATCGAGCGGGAGGCGGTGGTCCGGTAGAAGCGCTCGAAGACCAGTTCGCGTTCGGGGCCTGGGATGCCCGCGCCCGCGTCGTCCACGGACAGTTCCAGCAAGCCGCGGCCGGTCTCGCGCATGCTGACGAAGACCTGGGCGCCCGTCGGACTCCACTTGGCCGCGTTGTCGAGGATATTGAGGACCGCGCGTTCGAGTCCGGCCTCGTGGCCGTAGACGAACCAGGGCCGCAGTTCGGCGACGAAATCGATGCCCGCGCGGCGGCGTCGGGCGCGTTCCAGAGCCCGTTCGGTGACCTCGCCGAGGTCGACGCGCTCGTAGATGGCCTCGGGCGCGTCCTCGCGGGCCAGGTCGACCAGATCGCCGACCAGCGTCGAGAGTTCCTCGATCTGGGCCATGACGTCGGAGCGCAGTTCGGCCATGTCCTCGTCGGGCACGCTCGGCGCGCCGGGGCGACTGGAGGCGATGAGCAGTTCCATGTTGGTGCGCAGCGAGGTGAGCGGTGTGCGCAGTTCGTGGCCCGCGTCGGCGATGAGCCTGCTCTGCCTGTCGCGCGATTCGGCCAGCGCGCGCAGCATGGTGTTGAAACTCTCGGTGAGCCGGGCCAGTTCGTCGTCGCCGGTGACGGGGATCGGGGTGAGGTCGTCGGTGCGGGCGATGCGTTCGGTGGCGGCGGTGAGCCGGGCGACCGGGCGCAGGCTGGTGCGGCCGACGGCGGTGCCCATCGCGGCGGCGGCGATGACGCCGCACCCGCCGACGACGAACAGCAGCCACGACAGCCGGTCGAGGACTTCGCGGGTGGGTTCCAGACGTTGGGAGATGACCAGCGTCGGCCCGGAATTCGCGCGCACCGCGAGCACGCGCTGGTTGTCGGCGGTGCGCAGCGAGGAGTTGCGCTCGCCGCGGGCGACGTCGATCTCCGGTTCCCCGACGGGCGGGGTGGTGCGCTGCGGCGGGGCGTAGGGCCGGTATTCGGGGCCGTAGATCATCGCGATGCCGCTGTCGGTGTAGAAGGCGGCGGCGACCATGACGTTGAGGGTGTTGAACCCGTAGGCGTTGCTGGCGATGATCGCGTTGGCGCGGTCGTGCAACTGCTGGTCGACGTCGGCGTAGAGGGCCCGAGCGACCAAGGCGTAGGCGGCGATCGAGGTGACCGCGACGGCCACGGCCACCAAGGAGGCCGCCAGCAGCGTGACCCGCCAGCGCAACGACACCGAACGCGTCAGCGGCATGGGCGGGCGCATGTCCGCCGGTTCGGGCGAGCGCGGCCCGAGGGGCGCGATGGTGGTGCGCCGCGGGACGGTGCGCCCCATCATCACGGCGGTGTTTCGCGCAGCACGTAGCCGACCCCGCGCACGGTGTGGATCAGTCGGGGTTCGCCTTCGGCCTCGGTCTTGCGGCGCAGGTAGCCGATGTAGACCTCGAGGGCGTTGCCGGAGGTGGGGAAGTCGTAGCCCCACACCTCCTCGAGGATGCGACTGCGGGTCAGCACCCGGCGCGGGTTGGCCATCAACATCTCCAGCAGCGAGAACTCGGTGCGGGTCAGGCTGATGGAGCGTTCGCCGCGCGAGACCTCGCGGGTGACCGGGTCCAGGCTCAGGTCGGCGAACTGCATCGCCTCCGAACCCTCGCCGGGATCGGCGGCCCGACGGCGCAGCAACGCGCGTAGCCGGGCCAGCAATTCTTCGAGCGCGAAGGGTTTCGGCAAATAGTCGTCGGCCCCGGCATCGAGTCCGGCAACCCTTTCCGAGACCGAATCACGCGCTGTCAAAACCAGAATCGGCAGATCGTCGCCGGTGCTGCGCAGCCGCCGGCAAACTTCGAGCCCGTCCAGCCGGGGCATCATGACGTCCAGCACGAGGGCATCCGGCCGCTGCGCGGTGGCTTTCTCCAGGGCGTCGACGCCGTCCACGGCGAGGTCGACCGAGTAGCCGTTGAAGGTCAGCGACCGGCGCAGCGATTCACGGACGGCGCGATCGTCGTCGACTACCAGAATGCGCATGCCACCAGTTTGACCGCACCGACTGAGAGTCGACTGAGAGGGTCGGGTGCGACACGCCGCGCGGCCGGCGGCACGACGGCAGACACCCGGCTACCCCGGATGACCAGCGGCTTTCTAAGGCATCGGCCGATTCACCCGAGCGAGCAAACCTCATTGTGCACGAAACATGTTCTGTTCAGCCATATTCGAGATTAATCAATGGGGGTGCCCCAGATTGCCGTTGCCCAGCTCGCACGGTATGTTCCCTGCGGTAAAAAGAAGACCTCGAGTTGGTTCTCAGCAGGTTCATCCCATACTTATGTTGAACAGCCACAAGCCACCGGGGACCCCGCGCGGAGTGGAGGCGACGGAAGCGGATGGAATCATCACCGCGTTCCAGGCAATTCAGGCTGTCCAACTGGTCCGTCACCCGCAAGGTCGGGGTCGTACTGCTGCTACCAGTGGTACTCGCCTCGACATTCGCGGTGTTGCGAATCAATGACGAACTTCGGATGATCTCCGAGCTGGACGCGGCCGCGGAACAGGCACGGATCATCCGTCCGATGCTCGCGTTCGGCTCGGCCACCGAGCAGCTCGCGGTAGCCGCGGCGACCTCGTGGGAGGAACAGCCGGAATCCGCGATCGACAAGGTCGCGGGCAAGTTCGACCAGGCGTCGGCCGATCTGGAGACGGCGCTGAAATCGACCAAGGCGCCCGAGAGCGTCAGCAAGGAACTCGATCTGGCCCTGGTGGCCGGTCGGGCCATGCGCAACAACCTGCGCAACTCCTCACCGGTCACGCTGGCCCAGCAGTCCGACGACGTGGCGGCCCGCATCGGTAACGCGATCGCGGTCTCGACCACGATCGAGGAGCTCACCATTCAGCGATACTTCCTGCAGCTGGGTGTGACGACCAACGCTCGTCGCCTGCTGACCCAGCAGTATCTGCTGATCGGATCACCGGGCGCCGACCGCAATCCCGCGGTCCGACCGACCGTGCTCACCACCGCCGGTGGCGAGCTCGTGTTGGTCATGCAGTTCGCCCAGCTGCAACCGTCCTCGGCGTTGAACGCCAACACGTTGACCGACGCCATCAACACCCGGCTCGGCGCGTTCGGCCAGAACCTCGGCGACCCGACGACCAATCCCGCCGTCGTCGAATCACTGCGCACCAGCGCCACCGCCTACGACCAGACCACGGTCAGCCTCGTCGACATCATCGACTCCAAGCTGACCGACCGGACCGCCGAACTGCGCGGCATCGTGCTGCGCGATATCGCGATCGTGGTCGCGACCCTGCTCGCCGGTCTGGCCCTGGCCCTCGCGGTCGCCCGCTCGCTGGTCGTCCCGATCCGCCGCCTGCGGCACGGCGCGTTGCAGGTCGCCCACGTCGACCTGCCCAACGAGATCGAGGTCGTGCGCTCCGGCGGCGCGACACCCGACACCTCGCGCATCGACGTGCACACCACCGAGGAGATCGGCCAGCTGGCCCGCGCCGTGGACGACATCCACAACGCCGCGCTCCACCTCGCCGGTGAACAGGCCCGTCTGCGCCTGCAGATCGGCAGCATGTTCGAGACCCTGTCGCGGCGCAGCCAGTCGCTCGTGGAGCAGCAGCTCACCCTCATCGAGGAACTCGAACACGACGAGGACGACTCGGACCGGTTGCAGAGCCTGTTCCGCCTCGACCACCTCGCCACCCGCATGCGCCGCAACGGCGACAACCTGCTGGTGCTCGCCGGTACCGCGCTGCGGCGCGGACACCTGCCGCCGGTGCCGCTCTCGGACATGCTCTGGAGCGCGGTCTCGCAGGTCGAGGACTACCAGCGCGTGGAGATCGGCGCGGCGCCGGACGGCATCGTCCCCGGTGAACCCGCCGTCGACATCGAGCACCTGCTCGCCGAACTGATCGACAACGCGCTGCGCTACTCGCCGCCGACCACCCCGGTGGCGGTCTCGGTGGCCCGCGCGGTGGACGGCGGCTACCTGATCGAGATCATCGACCGCGGTCTGGGCATGTCCAACGAGGACCTGCAGACGACCAACGACCATCTCGCCTCCGGTGGTGAGGTCACCGTCGAGACCGCCCGCCGCATGGGTCTGTTCGTCGTCGGTCGCCTCGCCAAGCGCCACAACATCACGGTCAACCTGCGCCGCACCGCGGCGATGGCCCAGCAGCCCGGCATCACCGCGAGCGTGCACCTGCCCGGGACCTTGGTCTCGCCGGTGCCGATCTCGCCGGAATCCGGTCCGCAGCACGCCCCGCCACAGCAGATCGCCCCGCCGGAGTCGACCGCGCCGCAGCCGCGCATGTTGGTCCCGGTGCCGAGTCCGGCGCTGCCCGAGCACACCTCCTCCTTCGAGGTGAGCGGCGCGGGTCTGCCGCAGCGGCGGCCCGCGATCCGGGTGGCGGCGCCCGCCGAACGCGAGCACTCGGGCCCGCACGCGGTGGTCGACGTCGAGACCACCGATCCGGGTCGCGCCCGCGGGTTCGACCGGCGCGAGGACCGTGACCGCGGCCACGAACCGCTGGCGCTGCCCTCCAAGACCGGCAACGACCGCCGGGCCCCGGAGCCCGCCCCCGCGGTCGACGTGTGGGCCGAGACCTCGACCTACGCGACCGAGAGCTACGCCAACTACGGGCGCGAGACCCGTGACGGCTACGCCACCGAGAGCTACACCCCCGAGAGTTACGCGCCGGAACCGGCGTCGCGGACCCCCGAACCGGAACCCGTCCCCGCCACCGTCACCGCGACGGGGCTGCGGCCGGTGAATCCGGAGTCGCCGACGCCGATCTACCAGCGCATGGTCTCCGAGTGGCTGGTCGAACCGGCTTCCTCGGGTTCGGAGAACAACGAGCCCGCCGAATCGTGGAGTTCGCCCGCCGACGCGGGCTGGGCGGCCGCCGCCGAGGCGAGCAACCCGACCACCTCGGGCCGCACGTCCGGTGGACTGCCGATCCGTCAGCCCGGAGCCCAGTTGGTGCCCGGCGGGCTCGCTCCCGTCGAGGAGGCCAACACCCGGAATCCGGATGAAATTCGTAACAGCCTGACCAGGCATCTCAGCGGGGTCCGCAGTGGACGGGCCGACGCCCAGTACAACGATGGAGGGCTTGCATGAGCGACAAACCAAGCACCACGACGGACGAGAACCTGAACTGGCTGGTCACCCGGTTCACCCGGGACGTTCCCGGTGTGACGCACGCGGTCCTGGTCTCGGCCGACGGTCTGCTCCAGGCCACCAGCCCGCACCTGCCCAGCGACCGCGCCGAGCAGTTGGCCGCCGTGACGGCGGGTCTGGCGAGTCTGTCCGCGGGGGCGGCGCAGTTGTTCAACGGCGGCAAGGTCATGCAGTCCATCGTCGACATGCAGCGCGGCTACCTGCTCGTGATGACGGTCGGCAACGGCTCGCACCTGGCCGTACTGGCGAACAAGACCCACGACATCGGACGTATCGGATACGAGATGGCACTGCTCGTGGACCGGGTCGGGTCGGTGGTCTCGGCCACCGCCCGTACGGCTGTCTGAGAGTGCGATGTCCAATCCTTCCGGCGGGGGGCCGGGAATACCCCCGACCCGTGTCCGCCCTTATGCGCTGACTTCCGGACGTACCGAGCCGGCGGTCGACCTTCCCTTGGAGGCGGTCATCGAGACCGTCTCCTACACTGCCCATTTCGAATGGCCGGTCGGCGATCTACGCACCGATATCGTGCGGCTGGGAACCGCGCGTCTGTCGGTCGCCGAGATCTCGGCCAAATTGCAGCGGCCCCTCGGCCTGGTCCGGGTCGTGATCGGTGATCTCGTGGTCGCCGGAACGCTGCGGGTGCATTCGACGCTGAGTGACCAAGCTACCTATGACGAGCGCCGAATACTGATGGAGAGGACATTGCGTGGACTCCGCGCCCTATAACGCCCAGCCCTACGGCTCGGTCCCGGTGGACAACCGCACCGCCTCGACGAAGATCGTTGTCGCCGGCGGTTTCGGCGCGGGCAAGACGACCTTCGTCGGCGCGGTATCGGAGATCGTCCCGCTGCG
This sequence comes from Nocardia takedensis NBRC 100417, assembly GCF_000308695.1. Lineage (GTDB taxonomy): Bacteria > Actinomycetota > Actinomycetes > Mycobacteriales > Mycobacteriaceae > Nocardia > Nocardia takedensis. Next base: position 8,748 of record NZ_BAGG01000107.1, read on the forward strand.
CACCGAGGCGATGGTGACCGGTTTCTCCGACGGCATCGACGATCTCGCCGCCACGCCGGGCAAGCAGACCACGACCGTCGCGATGGACTTCGGTCGCATCGTGCTGCCGGGCAACCTGGTGCTGTACCTGTTCGGCACGCCGGGGCAGCGCCGGTTCTGGTTCATGTGGGACGACCTGATCCGCGGCGCGATCGGCGCGGTGGTGCTGGTCGACACCCGCCGTATCGAGGACAGCTTCGCCGCGGTCGACTTCTTCGAGGCGCGCGGCCTGCCGTTCCTGGTGGCGGTCAACCGTTTCCCGGACGCGCCCCGCTTCCCGGTCGGCGAACTGCGCGAGGCGCTGTCGGTGCGCTCGGGTGTGCCGATCGTCGACATCGACGCCCGCAACGCGATGGAGGTGCGCCAGTCCCTCGCCGCGGTCACCGAATACGCCATCCAGCGCCTGGCCGATCAGCAACGTGAACAGCCCGTCGGCCAGGGGTAGAGGAAACCGTTCGTGAGCTATTTCGCTATGGGCTATTGGGTTCTGGCCCTGTCGGTGCTCGTCTCGGCGGCGGGCGCGCTGGTCGGATTCACCTGTATCAGGGAGTCCAGGAAGTCGGTGACCGCCCGGTTCCGGACCGTGTGGTTGACCGCCGCCGCCGTGTCCATCGGCGCCATCGGTGTGTGGCTGGCGATCTTCGTGTCCATGCTCGGGGTCAACGGCCCCGGTGAGACGGTGTTCCGCTACGACGTGACCCGATTGCTCGGCGCGGCCGTGCTGTCCGGGCTGTCGATCTTCGCGGGTCTGATCTTCCTCGGCCGCACCGTCCAGTGGCCGCGCCTGGTGGGCTGCGCGGCGGCGATGACGGTGGGTCTGGCGCTGACCATGCACGTCGGGATGGACGCGATCCAGGTCCGCGGTTCGATCGAATTGAACTGGGGCCCCGTGATCGCTTCGATCGCGCTGCTGGCGGCGACCTCGGCGCTGGCGCTGTGGTTCGTGCTGCACACCTGGCCGGTCCCCGCGATGGGCGGCGCGGCGATCGTGTTCGGCTTGGCCGTGATCGGCGCGCACTACCTGTGGCTGGCCGGTCTGGATGTCCGCGTCGACACCCGTATCTCGGTGCCCGACGGGGAGGATCTGTTCACCTTCCTCGTCCCGATGTTCGTGGTGGGCATGCTCTCGCTCGCCATCCCGATCACCGCGGTGCTGGTCGCGCCGGACCGTCGCGGTGTGCCCTCGGCTTCGGCGAGTACACGCAACGAACCCGAACCGGCTCGCTGATCCGGTCCCGTGTGGACGCGGGCGCGGACCGGATCGGCCAGGACCTTTTCACACGGGAGGAACCGGACGTGACGCCGGAGCAGGAGGCCGTACTGCGCGACATCCAGACCCAGTTGCGCGGACCGGATCTCGAAGGGTGGCCCCAACTCGGCGCGGAGGCCGACGGACAGGCCCGATCCCTGGTGGAAGGTGTCGCGGCGGCGCTGGGCCGTATCGAGGAACTGGAATCGCATGCCGCGGCGCTGCGCGCCCAGGTGGGCGAACTGCGCACGGAGATCAGCGAATTGGAGGCCACCGCGGCCGAACTCGCCGATGAGGTGCGTCGCCTCGAACAGCGTCGCCTGCCGTGGCCGCTCTCGCTCGTGGAGGGCCCCGCGGAGTTCGTCGGCGCGCAGTTGGGCCGCTTGGAGGCGTTGGTCGCGGAACTTTCCGGCAACTCCGAGGCCGCGAAGACCGCGGCGGTGGCGCCGAAGCGCTCGGATCGGGAGACGGGCGCCGGATCGGGCGATCGGTAGGTTCGCGGCGGGCGGGCCCGCGTCCGCTCGGCTTTGGTCGATCGCCGCGGTCCTGTGCTCGCGCCCGCACCCGCACCGCACGCGAAAAACACCGGCTACCAGGGTGTTTCGAAGAAGCGGGGCGACCAGCCCCGGACTTTGGCGATGAGCGGGTTCTCGCGGTGATCGGGAGAACCCGCCCTCTCGCATGAGGGTACGCGCCCGGAACAGCGATTTCATCATTTCTCGAAGACTTTTACCGAGGCCGAAATCAAACTCCGAGTATGTATTTCATCGCAAGGTTACCGAGCCGCAAGCAGCAATTCAGAATACGTGCATGTGATCCACATCATAGCGATAACCGAAGTGTTGCCCGCTCTTTCATGATCGACATGCCCGGATGCCAGACACGCCGGAGTTATCGGCGATCGAGGTCGACCAACCCCCGCTGAACGGCCTTCACCAGTCGCCGGGGCACCCGATACTCGACGCCCGCGACCGTCACCGTGACGAGATCCGGTGCGACCGCTTTCCACTGCGACCGCCGACTGCGGGTGTTGGACCGCGACATTCTGCGCTTGGGAACCGCCATCTCAGCCCTCCCCTCCCCGGCGCGCGCGCCTGCCGTACTTGCGCTCGAACTTCTCCACCCGGCCCTGGGTGTCCAGCACGCGGTGCGCGCCGGTCCAGAACGGATGCGAATCCGCGGTGACGTCCACGACGATCAGCGGATAGCGCTGCCCGTCCGACCATTCCACGGTCCGCTCGCTGGTGACCGTGGACCGGGTGAGGAACCGCTTGCCCGTCCCCGAGTCCTCGAAGACCACCGGATGGTAGTCCGGATGAATCCCTGCCTTCACTGTCCTTCTCCTCTCTGCCGATTCGGCTGGGCCGCCTCGGTCGGTTCGCCGTCCCCGCACGGGTCGGCATGCCAGTCGCCGAACGGGTCGTCCCACAGCGCCACGCGCTCGGGCGCCCGATCCACCAGGCGCAGTTCGTCGTCCTCGACCAGCGCCCAGTGCAGCGCGGTGCGGATCTCGGCCGGATCGGCGTCGTGGACCAGCACCACCAGCGAGATGTCCCGGTCGCCGAAGCGCTCGTCCCAGCGCAGCGCCGCCAGCGCGCGCCGCGTCGGATCGGCCTGGGCGATCTCCTCGGCATCCATCGCCGCCAGCCAGCGCCCCGCGCCGCCCACCCGCAGGCCGCCGCCCGCGGACTCGAGCCACACGACCTCCTCGGGTTGGGTCGCCAGCCACATCCGGCCCCGCGCGGTGACCACGCCGTCGAAGAGCACGTCGAGGGCCTCGTGCAGGCGCGCGGGATGGAACGGCCGGTTCGCGGCGAATTCCAGCAGTGTCACACCACATTCCGCGCCCAGCGGCGGCTGACCGCGCAGCAACGGGGCATGCGCGTCGAAGATCCGCCCCCGGCGCGCGTCGGCGGGCACGCGCGTCAGCAGGTCCTCGATCTCGGCCGACCCGCACGCCGCGGAGTCGTCGAGCCAGGCCACCGGGGCTTGCGGGGCCAACCGTGCGAGCACCGCGCCGAGACGCTCCCGATCGTCGCCGCCCGCGACCGCCACCGCGTCGGCGAAATCCACTTGCCCGACGGCGACCTGGGCCACGGTCCGGTCGTCGTCGGCGGTGGCCAGTCCACGGTCGGCGAGGGTGTCCTCGCCGGTGGCGTCGGCGAGCCAGTGCGCGCCGTCGAGGCAGGCGAGCACGGCCTCGACGCGGACGTCGCGACCCGCGGGGCCGTCGACGCGGCCCACGACACCGCCGATCACGACCTCCTGGATCGCCCGGCAGACCGCCTCGGCCTCGAAGGCCGGGTCCAGCGCCAGCACGATGCGCCGCACCGAGTCGCGGGCCGCCAGACGGATCAGCAAGGGCAGCAGATCGGCGCGCAGCGTGCACGAGACGCATCCGTGGGCCAGTTCCAGCACCTCGGTGGTCTCCGCGTCACCGTCGCGCACCGTCCGGCGGACCACGCCCTGCCCCAGTTCGGCCAGGTCGTGGCGGACCACGACGGTGCCCGCGGCCGCGAGCAGCGCCCCGGCGGCGCGGTCGACCAGGGCGACGGCGGGCACCGAGAAGCCCGTGACCAGCACGACGGGTGTGCGGCGATCGGGTGCGGCCGGTTCGGACACCACCACGGGAACCCCTTTCGATAACGATTTTCATTTGCCGGACGCCGAGAGTACAGTCTCGAACGGTCGTTGTCGAAAATGATTTTCATCTACCGGAAGGAGTCGGGATGTCGGCCCACTGCCAGGTCACCGGGCGCGCCCCGGGCTTCGGCAAGTCCGTCTCGCATTCGCACAAGCGGACCAGCCGCCGCTGGAACCCCAACATCCAGCGCAAGACCTACTACCTGCCCAGCGAGAACCGACGCGTCACGCTGACCTTGTCGACCAAGGGCATCAAAACCATCGACCGGGACGGGATCGAGGCCGTGATCGCCCGCATCCGCGCCCGGGGCGAGAAGATCTAGGAGTCCGCCATGGCGTCCAAGTCCACCGAGATCCGGCCCGTGATCCGCATGCAGTCCACCGCGGGTACCGGCTACACCTACGTCACCCGCAAGAACCGGCGCAACGATCCCGACCGCCTCGTGCTGCGCAAATACGATCCCGTCGTGCGCAGGCACGTCGAGTTCCGCGAGAGCCGCTGATGGCCAAGAAGTCCAAGATCGCCCGCGATCGGCAGCGCCGCGAGGTCGTGGCCCGCTACGCCGAGCGACGTGCCGAGCTCAAGGAACTGCTGCGGAATCCGACCACTCCCGCACCCGAGCGGGACCGTGCGCGCTCGGCACTACAGCGACTGCCGCGTGATGCCAGTCCGGTACGCTTGCGCAATCGGGACGCCGCGGACGGACGTCCGCGCGGTCACCTCCGGAAGTTCGGACTCTCCCGGGTGCGTGTGCGCGAGATGGCCCACCGGGGCGAGCTCCCGGGCGTGCGCAAGTCGAGTTGGTAACCACCGATCCCGCAGAAGGAAACCACATGGCAGTCAAGCGAGCACCGTCGAAGAAGGTACGCGCCGAGCAGGCCCGCCGTCCCAAGAAGAACCCGCTGATCGCCGCGGGCATCGAGACCGTGGACTACAAGGATGTGAACCTGCTGCGCACCTTCATCTCCGACCGCGGCAAGATCCGCAGCAGGCGGGTGACGGGGCTCACACCCCAGCAGCAGCGTCAGGTGGCGGTGGCTGTCAAGAACGCCCGCGAGATGGCCCTGCTGCCATTTACCAGCCGGTAACCGGCCCGCGGACACGAAAGCGAGCCCGCACGGCGGGGGTGCGGGTGATGTTCACCCGCACCCCCGCCGTTGCCGTATCCGCCCCCCGGGGCGAAAACACCCGATCAGGGAATACATAGTTATCGATCGAGGTCGCGCCAATTCGCCCGATGCGACTTCGTGATCTGGCAGAACTCCCCCCGACCGACTCGACCACCCTGGACAGACGACCATTCGGTTAACTTTTCGCAAGCGTTAGCCGACCGCCCGACCGGGTGCCGATTATCGAGCGATGTCAATGGTCTATGAAAAAACGTGACCTTCATCACAGTATGTCGTTATACAGGCGTTATAGCGATGTGATCTGATTCCGTAAATGAACGGCAGTGATACATTGATTCATACATAATTGACACATATCACCTCTCGGGGGTGGAAATATGACGGCGCTTGCGGCCGGAATGTTGACGATCGGTACCTATCGTCCCGATCGTGTCGTTCCGAATTCCGAACTCGCACCCGAACTCGGGGTTGACGAAGAATGGATAATAACGCGTACCGGAATAACTGAGAGAAGATTTGCGGGGGGGCACGAAACCGTAATCTCGATGGCGACCGAAGCCGCTCAATCGGCTTTGTCCGCCGCACGCATGTCCGCTCGTCAGGTCGATGTCGTGATGCTCGCGACCTCCACCCATCTGAATCAGACCCCGGCGGCCGCGCCCATCATCGCCGCGGCACTCGGCTGTGACCGCCCCGCGGCCTACGACATCTCGGCCGGTTGTTCGGGATACGCCCACGGCGTGGGCCAGGCCACCGCACTCATCAACTCCGGTCAATCCGACACGATCCTCGTCATCGGTTCCGAAAAGCTCAGCAACGTCATCGATCTCGGCGAACGCTCGGTCGCCCCGATCTTCGGTGACGGCGCCGGAGCAGCCCTGATCACCCGTACCGAGACCGGTCACATCCGGCGCACGGTGTGGGGCAGTCTGGGCGAGCAATCGCATCTGATCCGCCAGGAACCCACCTGGGAAGACCAGCGCGCCGATCCGGAGACGACCCCCACGCCATTCCTGCGAATGGAAGGGACAGAAGTTTTCCGTTGGGCCACCGTCGCGGTTCCGAAGATTGTTTCGGAAATCGCCGAAGCCGGTGGGGTCCCTTTGCGGGACATCGAAGTCTTCGTGCCGCACCAGGCAAATCTCCGCATTATCGACGGGGTGGCACGGAAATTGGGTTGGCAAGACGAATCCGTGGTCATCGCGGACGATGTCCGACGTGCCGGAAACACCTCGGCCGCCGCACTTCCGCTGGCCATCGAGGACCTCGTGTCATCCGAACGAGCCAAACCGGGACAACTTGCGCTGCAGGTTTCCTTCGGCGCGGGCTTGTCTTATGCGGGTCAGGTTTTCGACCTTCCACGGGTCGCCTGACCGATTTGTTCGAATCGGAAAGTTGTCAGTGCGATGAGCGTTTTATTCTCCAGTTACGACGAGCCTCTCGGACCCCGCTCCGACCGTTATTTCGGCGAGGGTTACAAGAAAGTCAGCCCGGAGCTGTCCCACTTGCGCCTCGGCCGGTCGATTACCCCCGGCGCCGAACACAGCGGGGTTGCTCGCCTCACCTATCCGGCGGCCTGGTCGCGTAAGCAACACGGGGAACTGGTTCCCCACGTGAGCAGCGTCGACACCATCATGCTGGCGGCCTCGCTGTGCGACGCGGCCACCTCGCGGGCCCGTGGCCTCGCGCCCGAACAGTCCGCGCGGATGTGGGTCAGCCACGCTTCGGTGCGCGCGGGCGCCGCGCCCCACGAGGACCTCGACAACATCCCGGTCACCGCGACCGTCACGGCCACCACCGACGTGGCCGACGACGAGTCCGAGACCACCTTCAAATTCCAGGTCGGCAACCTCGCCGGCAATCTCACCCTGGTCCACCCCACCGGCGTCGCCCGTGCCGATGACGGCGGGTTCGAGGAGATCGCCACCCTCGGCGACCTGTACGGCCCCGCGCCGCACTACTACCTCAACGGCGTCAAGGACCACACGCTGACCGCCACCGATCTGACCGTCTCGCCCGACGCCACCCGCATCACCGGCCATCAGCGGGTCAGCACCGGTGTCGAGGGCGGTTACGTCGGCGCGGAGTCGGCCTACTGGGATTCGGTGTCGCCGATCGACGCGGTCGTGGGCGCGGCGCAGCTGTCCCAGATCCTGCTGTACCAGATGGATTCGCTGACCCGCACCAGCAGCAACACGCTGTGGATGCGCAAGCTCGAGTTCTTCGCGGTCCGTCCGGCGCGCCCCTCGGCCGACACCTTCGACGGCACGGTGGAGTTACGACGCGGCTCGGTCATCGATCGGGGCGGTCAGCGCTGGCGCAGCGCCGACCTGCTGATCAAGGAGTTCCAGGGCGTGACCGGCTCGTGCCTACTTGCCCATCAGCTTCCGGACTGAGGGACCGTAGGTATAGCCGACGTGCTGCCCCAACGCGCAGTCCGCGAGCGCCGCGAGCGCGGGTTCCTCGCTCGCGTGCTCCGGCGCGTCCATCGCCAACAGGGCGTTGAGCAGCATGCCGTTGGCGATGAACTGCTGAACCTGTTGGGGCGGACTGCCGGTGCGCTCCACCAGCAGGTTGAACAGCGTCACCAGGCAGCGCCGGGCGGCCGCCGCGATCTGCGGATGCGCGGCGGCGGCGCTGAAACCCTGCAACAACACCACGAGGACGTCACGGTCCTCGACGAGGCGGCTGTAGACCGCGCCGAGCCTGTCCCACACGTCCGGGGCGGTGGCCGCCGCCGGATCGTCGAGTTCGACGGCGAACGCGGTGATCATCTCCTCGACCGCGCGGTCGAACACTTCCTGGAACAGGTCGGCCTTGCTGCCGAACATGCGGACGACGTAGGGCTGGGAGACGCCCGCCTCGAGCGCGACCAGATCGGTGCTGGTACCGGCATAGCCGCCCCGCGAGAAAGCTCGCCCCGCCGCCTCCAGAATCCTCTCGCGCCGCTCCACCGCGCTCAGTCTGGCCATCATGTTCTCAAGTTACCACGGCCAAATATTGACAAGTTATCGTTTGATTACTACATTTCGCGGGACATTGTGAAGCAACTCGGACGAGTCGCGCCTTTCGCGCGCCCGATGCGAGTTCAGCGGAGCGATCACCGCGATACGAGGACTCCCCGATGAAGGATTCACCCGCGTTACGACTGGCCGTCACCGGTGCCCCGGGCAGTGGGAAGACCGCGGTGTGCACCGCGTTGTCCTTGGCCACCGGGCTGTCGTACGCGACCATATCCTCGGCCTCCGCGACAGCGGCGGCCGACCGTAGGCTCGCGGCCACCGTCGACGCGCCGATCAGGGGTTTCGAGCAGCGGGTGGATTCCGAGGCCAGATTCGGCTCCGGATTCGTCTCGGACGGTTCGGTCCTGCACGAGTGGGCGGTCGCCGAGACCGTGCGCCGTACCCGGCGACTCGGCCACTGGCTGCGTCGCCCGCAGGACCTGCCGTACCGAATCTTCGAACAGCGTTACCTTCTCGCGCACGCGGGCATCGTGGCCCGACGCGCGGGCATCGCCTACGACGGTTTCGTCCACCTGCGACTCGACCGGGACACCAGCGCGCCGCGGGATTCGGAGTTCCGCGCCGAACTGGACAGGATCCTGCTCGACACCCTGCACGACACCGGTATCCCCTACCTGGTGATCGGCGGACCGCTGGAGGAGATCGTCACCCGGGTGGCCGGGATGTACCAGCTACCGCACGTCATTCCGGTGACGGATGCGGTCAACGCCGCGCTCAAGGCCGCCTGAAGCCTCCTCCCGAACGTCCCGACCACGTTCGGTTCCTCCCTCCCGCACCGTAATTCAGAAGGGTTACCCATGGCCACACCCGGTGCCTACGCCCGAACACCACAACGATCCGACAGCGCGATCTGGACGCTGGTCGTCGTGGCGCTGGCGACCTTCATGCTCATGTTGGATCTGACCGTGGTCAACGTGGCGCTACCGGATATCCGCGCGGCCTTCGACTCCTCCTTCGAGGCGTTGCAGTGGATCCTGGACGCCTACGCGCTCGGCCTGGCCGCGGTGCTGCTGGCGGCGGGCTCGCTGGCCGACCGCATCGGCCGCAAGAAGGTCTTCGACGCGGGCCTGGTCATCTTCGTGTTGTCCTCGCTGGCCTGCGGTCTCGCGCCCAACGACGTGGTGCTGATCCTCGCGCGCCTGGTGCAGGGCCTGGGCGGGGCGATCCTGTTCGCCGTCGGCCCGGCCCTGCTGGGTCACGAGTTCCGCGGCAAGGACCGCGGCATGGCCTTCGGCGTGTTCGGCGGCGTGGCCGGTCTGGCGATCGCCTTCGGCCCGCTGATCGGCGGCGGCCTCACCGAATCGCTCGGCTGGCGCTGGATCTTCCTGGTCAACATCCCGGTGACCATCGTCGCCTTGGTCATCGGCTACCTGAAGATGCGCGAATCCCGCAGCGACGCACCGCCGCCGGTGGACTGGCCGGGCATGCTGAGCTTCTCCTTCGGCCTGTTCTTCCTGGTGCTGGGCTTCATGCGCGGTCAGGCCGACGGGTGGGGCAGCGCGCGGATCATCGGTTGCTTCCTGCTGGCCATCGCGCTGCTCGCGCTGTTCGCCTGGTTCCAGATCAGCCGTCCCGGCCGGGCCATGTTCGACCTGAGCCTGTTCGAGAATCGGACCTTCAACGGTCTGTCCGTGGTGACCGCGCTGTGCGCGCTGTCGGTGATGCCCGCACTGTTCCTGCTCATCTCCTACGTGCAGAACCTGCTCGGGTACTCGGCGCTGGCCTCCGGCGTGCGCTTCCTGCCGTTGACGCTGCTGCTGTTCGTGGCCGCGGCGCTGGCGGGCAGCCTGGTCGCCAAACTGCCGCCCGCCCTGCTGGTCGGCGCGTCCCAGTTGCTCATCGCCGCGGGCCTTTTCGCGGTGCTGCTGGTCGACGTCGGCGACAGTTGGACCGCGCTCATCCCCGGCATGATCCTGATCGGGCTCGGCATGGGCCTGTTCAACCCGCCGCGCGCGGCGTTCTCCATCGCGGTCACCACCTCCGACAAGGCGGGCGCGGCCTCCGGCATCAACGAGACCTTCCAGCAGGCGGGTCTGGCGATCGGCATCGCCGCGGTCGGCGCGTTCTTCCAGAACCGGGTCGGCAGCGCGTTCACCGAGAACGAGACGGCCACCGCCGTTTTCGGCGACAAGGCGAGCGAAGCGGGCGACGCGGTCGCCGCGGGCGGCCCCTCGGTGCTGGCCGGTCCCGACCTGGGCGCCGCGGCGGAGGCCGTGCGCTCGGCCGCGGAGTCGGCGTTCGTCAGCGGTCTGCACAACACGATGGTGCTGGCCGCGATCGTCGCCGCGGTCTCCGGCGCGATCGCGCTGACCACCCTGCGCAGCCGGGATCTGGACGAGGCCGCCCTGGCCACACCCGGCGTGCCGACCGAGGACCCGTTGGCCAAGTCCCCGGTGGCCTGACCCATGCTCGCGACCAGGCCCCGTTTCGCGTTCACCGATGTCGACCACACCCTGCTGCGGGTCAGCACGCTGCACCATTTCGCCGAGTTCTTCTTCGCGGCGACACGGCGCGGCGCGGTGTTGGAGACCCATCGCACGCGGATGCGGGTCCTGGCCGAGACCGGCGCGGACCGGGCGGAGTTGAACCGGAGCTACTACCTGCTCTGGGCCGACATCCCGGTCGCCGAGGTCGACGAGGCCGCGGTGGCATGGCACGAACAGCTGTGCGCCGCGGACCTCTACCGGCACTCGGTGCGCACCCGGTTGCGCGAACTCCACGCGGAAGGGGTCAGGACCGTGCTGGTCTCGGGTTCCTTCCACGCCTGCCTGCGCCCGATCGAACGGGAGCTGGACTGCGCGGGCGTCCTGTGCACCGACCTGGAGGAACGCGACGGCGTGTTCACCGGGCAGGTGCGCAGATCGCTGATCGGCCCGGCCAAGCGCGCCGAGGTCGAGACCTTCGTCACCTCCTACCCCGGCCACGACCTGGCCGAGGACTTCGGCTTCGGCGACCACATCAGCGATGTGCCGGTGCTGGAGAGCGTCGGACATCCCACGGTGATACCCGTGGACCCGGCCCTGGAGACGGTCGCGCGCGAGCGCGGCTGGGAGGTCCTGCGCGATCATGAGCGCTGATCGATCGGAGACAGCACGGTGTACCTAGTCGGCGGACAACAACGCGACCACATCAAACTCGCGATATCGGGGACCTACGGAACCGGGAAGAGCACCACCACCGAGGCGCTGTCCATCGCGACCGGCATCCCCCGCACCCACGCGCTCACCTCGCGCGAACTGCTCGTCGACCTCGCACCCGGCAAGACCGTCATGGAGCTGAACTCCATCGAACTGCTGCAACTGGGCCTGCGCCGCTTCGAGGAGCGGGTGCACAACGAATCCCTGGACGGCTCGTTCATCTCCGACGGTTCGGTGGTGCACGAATGGGTGTACGGCACGGCCCGGATGGCGGTCGGCATCAACCCCGGCGCGGGGTTCGCGTTGCGCGCGATCAAGAAGGTCGCGGGCATCGGGCGCAAACGGCCGCTGCTCGAGTACACCGACATCTTCGGCGACATCGTCAAGGAGCGGGCGCGCCACCTCTACGACGCCTACGTCCACCTCCCGGTGGAGTTCCCGATGAAGGCCGACGGGCACCGCCCCGTCTCCGAACCGTTCCGCAACCTGTCCGACGACAGTCTGCTGAAGGTCATCAGCGAACTCGGCCTGCCCTACGAGGTGGTCGGCGGCACGGTGCAGGAACGGGTCAGCAAGATCATCGACCTGTTCGACCTGGACACCGTCATGCCGGTCGAGGACGCCATCGCCGAATCGAAGCGGCGGGTGGCCGAGGCCACCGCGGTCCTCGAGGAGGACGACCGCTTCCAGGCCGCCCAGCGCAAGAAGTCGTTGTGGCGCAAGCTGTCCTACGCCATGCGGTATTGACAGCACCCCGAACCAACTCTCCGCCGACGTGGGACCCCGAGGGACAGCACCGGGGTCCCACGTCATTTTCTCTGGTCTAGGGTGAGGCCCATGGATCGGACCACGAGGACACGTCCGGCCGTCGGCCGAGCGGCGGCAGGCATCGCGGCGGTCGCCGCCTTGGTCGGACTGGTGAGCGGATGCGGCGACGCGGCGGACGACGCCGCCGTCACGACCGCCCCCACCGGCACGCACAGCACACCGACCGAGAGCGCGGACGCCGCGCAGGGCCGCGTCTTCACCGCCGATCCCACCATCACCCGACCGCACGCCGTCCCCTTCACCACCTGGACGCCGGTGGGCGCGGATCGGATCGCGATCGGGTTCGAGACCGGATCGCCGGAATGCTACGGGGTGGACGTCTCGGTGACCGAGAGCGCGCAGGCCGTCGTCGTCGAATTGCGTTCGGGCGCACGGGCCGACGCGGCGGGCCGGATGTGCACGATGATCGCGGTGTTCGGCACGCTCGAGGTGCCGTTGTCCTCCCCCGTGGGTGAGCGCGCGGTACTCAGCGCGGTGTGACGCGCCGTCCCCCGGATTCCGACACCGGCCCCCACCGGCCCCCGGACATCCACGGCGCGGCGCCGATCAGCGCGGCAGCGCCCAGGACAGCGCGCTGTCCAGCGTCTCGTGCTGGAAGCGGAATCCGTTGCTCTCCAGGATCTTCGTGCGCATCTTGTGGCCGTGCAGCAGTTCGGCCCCGGCCTCGCCGCCGATCATCTTCAGCACGCCGCCGGGCAGGGTCAGGAACACCGGGCGGCGCAGCGCGGCACCGAACGCCTTGGCGAACCGGGCGTTGGTGACGGCTTCGGGCGCGACCAGGTTGACCGGGCCCGCGACCGTGCCGGTCATCAACAGCTTGACCGCGCCGATCCAGTCCGGCAGCGAGATCCACGGCATGTACTGCTTGCCCGAGCCGAACTTGCCACCCAGGCCGAGCTTGAAGATCGGACTCAGTTTGGTCAGGACCTCGGAATCGGCGGCCAGCACATTCGAGGTGCGCAGCAGCACGACCCGCGCGCCCGCGGCGACGGCGGGCGCGGTGGCCTCCTCCCACTCCTTGCACATCGTGCCGAGGAAATCCGCGGCGGGCGGATCGGTCTCGTAGACCTCGCGTTCGCCGGTGTCGCCGTAGTAGCCGGCCGCCGATGCGTTGAGCAGCACCGGAACACCGGTCGCGGCGACGGCCTCGGCGAACACGCGCGTCGCGCCGATCCGGCTCTCGCGCAGCAGTTCCTTGTATTCGGGGGTCCAGCGGTCGCCGGCGATGGCCGCGCCGCACAGGTTGATCGCGACGTCCGCCCCGCTGAGGGCGTCGCGGTCGAGAACGGGGGTTTCGGCGGTGGGGTCCCACCGGAGTTCACCGGGCTCGGTCGGCTCGCGTCGCACGAACCGGACCACCTCGTGGCCGTCGGCCCGCAGGCTGGTCACCAGGTGATTGCCCAGGAAGCCGGAAGATCCCACTACAACTATGCGCATGACCGATATTGTGCACCACGACAAATCGGACTCGCGCGTCGTGTGACCGGCTCCGAGCCCCGCGATCGAGTGCGCCAATCGTGCAGGTGCACAATGGTACCCAGCGGGATACCCGGTCAAACACCTACTTCGCGCGCGGTGATCGCGACGGTTGTGAATAGTCATGGTCCCGCGCGAATCCCGCCCGCGCGGCGAGCGGATGCGCTGCCCCGCACGCGAGCGCATACTCCCGAACGGAGGCGACGGTGGCCCGGTGTTCGCCCGGCCCCGGGACGACGAACGCCACGCCGCACGAGGCGACGTGGCGTCCGGAACGGGATCGCTCAGTGCGCGAAGTGCCGCGCACCCGTCAGATACAGCGTCACCCCAGCCGCGCGGGCGGCGTCGATGGTCTCCTGATCGCGCACCGAACCGCCGGGCTGCACGATCGCGCGCACCCCCGCCTGGATCAGGTGCTGCGGGCCGTCCGGGAACGGGAAGTAGGCGTCGGAGGCAGCCACCGACCCCTTCGCGCGCTCACCCGCGCGCCGCACCGCAAGATGCACCGCGTCGACCCGGTTGACCTGCCCCATGCCCACACCGACCGACGCGCCGTCGTCGGCGAGCAGGATCGCGTTGGACTTCACCGCGCGGCAGGCCCGCCACGCGAAGACCAGATCGGCCAGCGTCGGCTCGTCGGCGGGATCACCCGCGACCAGCGTCCAGTTGGCCGGATCGTCGCCCTCGGCGTCGAGCACGTCGCGCTGCTGCACCAGCAGGCCACCGCTGACCGGACGCCATTCCGCGCCGACCCGACGCGGCGGTTCGGCGATCAGGATGCGCACGTTCTTCTTGCGCTGCAGCACTTCCACCGCGCCGTCGGCGTAACCCGGCGCGACGATGACCTCGGTGAAGATCTCGGCCACCTGCTGGGCCATCTCCACGGTGACCTCGCGATTGGCGGCGATCACACCGCCGAACGCGCTCACCGGATCGCAGGCGTGCGCCTTGCGGTGCGCCTCGGCCACATCGCGGCCGATCGCGATACCGCACGGGTTGGCGTGCTTGACCACGGCCACCGCGGGCGCGTCGTGGTCGTAGGCGGCGCGACGGGCCGCGTCGGCGTCGGTGTAGTTGTTGTACGACATCTCCTTGCCGTGCAACTGACGGGCCTGCGCGAGCCCCACCTCACCCGCCGCCGTGTACAGCGCCGCGGACTGATGCGGGTTCTCGCCGTAGCGCAACACCGCCGAACGCTCCCAGGTGCCACCGAGCCAGGCCGGGAACTCCGCCGTGTCCTCCGCACCGGGCACCAGCGTGTTCACCATCCAGCTCGCCACCGCCACGTCGTAGGCGGCGGTGTGCTGGAACGCCTTGGCCGCCAACGCCGTCCGCTCCGACAGGGTGAACCCGCCGGACTTCACCGCCGCGAGCACCTCCTCGTAATCGTCGGTGTCGACCACCACCGCCACCGACGGATGATTCTTGGCCGCGGCCCGCACCATCGACGGCCCGCCGATATCGATCTGCTCGACGCACTCGTCGGCGCCCGCGCCGCCCGCCACCGTCTCGGTGAACGGGTACAGATTCACCACCACCAACTCGAAGGCCGCCACACCGAGATCGGCCAACTGCTCGAGATGTTCGGGCCTGCGGGTATCGGCGAGGATGCCCGCGTGCACCCGCGGGTGCAGAGTCTTCACCCGGCCGTCGAGAGTCTCCGGGAAACCGGTCAGATCCTCGACCCGGGTGACCGGAACGCCCGCGTCGGCGATCCGCGCCGCGGTGGAACCGGTGGAGACCAGTTCGATCCCCGCGTTGTGCAGACCCGTCGCGAGCTCGACGAGCCCGGTCTTGTCGTACACGCTGACCAGCGCCCGCGCGATCGACTTGCGCTCGCCACCCGTGCTCGCCCGTTCGCTGCCCTCAGTCACCGGCATACTCGCTCACTGGAATAACTGCCTTTCGTCCGTCGGAGACAATGCCTCGCGTAGCGACGGCGGCGACGACCTCCGCCAACAGCCGTCGCTCGACAACCTTGATGCGCTCGTGCAGGGTGGCCTCGTCGTCCTCGGCCAGCACCGGCACCGCCTCCTGCGCCAGGATCGGCCCGGTGTCCACGCCCCCGTCCACCAGGTGCACCGTCGACCCGGTGACCTTCACCCCGTAGGCCAGCGCGTCACGCACACCGTGCGCGCCCGGGAACGAGGGCAGCAGCGCGGGGTGGGTGTTGACGATCCGACCGCCGAAACGGTCGAGGAAGACCGGGCCCAGGATCTTCATGAACCCGGCCGACACCACCAGATCCGGCGCGTACGCGGCCACGGCCTCGGTCAACGCGACATCCCAGGCGGCGCGGTCGGGGAAATCCTTCAGCGCCACCCGGAAACGCGGCACTCCCGCGGCGTCGGCGTGCTCGGTGGCCGCGCACGCGCGATCCACACCGACCGCGACGATCTTCGCGGGATAGTCGGCCGCCGCGGCGGCCTCCAGCAGCGCCCGCAGCAGCGAACCGGTACCGGAGGCGAGCACGACGACGGTGGCCGGAGCCGCGGACGGCTTCCACGGGGCGTTCGAGGAACTCAGCGCTCCCCTCCTGGTCATAGGTGTCGGACGACAGGGGTTTCGGACGGCGGGGACTGCACCGCCGCGTCCAAGCCTAGTGGTGTCGGTCAGCTCACTCTCGACCGGTAGGAGCGTGCGCCGCTCAGCGTCGCCGCCGCCGTTCGCGGACGTCGGCGTCGGTTTCCACCACCTCGGCGTCCACGATCTCCGGTGCCTGCGCGCCGCGCGCGGGCCGGATTCGCGCCGGGAACTCGTCGTCCTCGATCAGTTCGCCCACGACGATCTCGCGGTCGTCGTCCTCCAGGTAGCTGTCGGCGCGGTCGCGGCGATCGCGGGTGTCGGCGGCGAAGTGGTCGTCGTCCCGAGCGCCGTAGCCGTGATCGTCGTGACCGCGGTCCTCGTCGTCGCGAACGTCGTAGTGGCGGTCCCGATCGTCGTGAGCGTCATACCCGCGGTGGCGATCGTCGTAGCCGTCGTGGTCCGCGTCCTCGCCGTAGGGATCGTCGTGGTCGTCGGTCTCGTACTCGTCGTCGTAGTCGTCGTAGTGGTCCGACTCGTAGTCGTCGTCCTCGGGGCGGTATCGGCCCTCGTCGTCGCGGTAGTGGTCGTCCTCGTCGCGATAATCCTCGTCGTGGTAGCCGTCGTCGTAGTGGTCGTCGGCCTGGTAGTCCTCGTGGTGGTCGTCGTCCGGGGCGATGCCACGGGCGGGACGAAGGGTGCGCACCCCGCCGACCGGGACGAGGAACCGGCGGGCGAAGACCAGACCGGCGTAGCCGGCCGCGGCCAGCCAGGCGAAGCAGACCACCGCGAAGATCGGCAGATCGACGCCGACGCGGCCGAAGCTGCCCAGATCACCGCTCGCGACGGCGGCGAGCAGGAGCAGGAGCAGGGTGGCGGCGGCCGCGGAGGTGAGCGTCGCCCAGGGGGTGCGCGGGCGGTCGGTGGAGGTGCGCGCGGTGTCGAGGCCGCCGAGGACCCCGACGGCGGCGGGGACGAGCAGCAGGACCGGCCACCACCCGGCGGCGGGGCCCGGCGGAATCGCCGCGATCAGCGGGACGGCGGGCACCGGTCCGCCGACGACGGAGAACAGGCCGACCGAGGCGTCGCCGACCTCGAAACCGGAGCCGACGAGCACACTCACCCCGCCGACGACGAGGTTGGGCAGGTACCCGAGCGAGAGCAGCGTCAGGCCGAGGAAGCCGACGGCGCCGCCCGCGGTCGCGTAGGTGTCACCCAGGCGGGACCAGTGCCCCAGCAGCGAGATCAGCGTGACGGCGGTCGCGCAGCCGAGCAGGCGCAGCACCGTCCGGCCCGCGCCGTGCAGTCCGGCGATCGCCCACTCCGGCAGCGCGGGCAGACCGGCGAGCGCGGCGGGCGACCTGGTCGCGATGCCGATGCCCGCGGCGGCCGTGTAGAGCACGATCACCCAGGCGAACGCGGCGAAGGAGTTCGGCGGTTGCAGCGCCACCACCGCGGAGGCGTCCTCGGCGACCGCCAGGCAGACGGCGGTCACCAGCAGCGGTCCGGCCAGCGCGGCGGCGACCAGGCGGGCCAGGTCGGCGCGGGTGCTGTCCGGTTCCACCGCGCGGGCGCAGTCGCGGGCGGTGGACCACAGGAGCAGCAAGGTGGGCAGCAGCGGCAGCAGGCCCAGTGCGGTCTTGCCGATAACCAGCGGGACCTGGTGGGCCGCAAGCCAGCTCGCGGCGATGGCGCCGGAGATGCCGTCCATGCCGCCGTCGGCCGACAGCAGCACCACCAGCACCAGCGCGGCCACCACGACCAACGCGGTCGTGGTGGTGCGGGCCGCGACGAACAGCAGGGTGCGGGCCAGTTCCGGAGTGAGCGACAGGAATCCGGCGTCGTCGGTTTCCCCGGCGCGTCGCCGCGGTCGCCGGGGCGGCGCGGCTCGCCCGGGGGATTCGGCCGCGCCACGTGTTCCCGCGGACCGACGAGCGGGGGAATTTCTCGTGGAGCTCATGGCGATTCAGCGTGTCAGCTCGGCGGTCCCCGGCGACGCAGGCGCGCCGCCGGGGGCCGAGGAAGGCGATCCACGACACGAGCGCCCGGATCCGCGCGGGATCCGGGCGCTCGTCGGGGTGCCTACTTGTTGTCCTCGGAGGGACGGAAGGCCTGGGTCGCGTCCGAGGACGGGTCCTTGCCCTGCTCGCCGCCGAAGGGCTGCTGACCGCCCTGCTGGGCCGGGGACTGCTGCTGCGGCTGACCGTAGCCGCCGCCGTACTGCGGCTGACCCTGCGCGCCGCCGAAGTGCTGGGTGGCGCTCTCGTCGGGCCGGGGCTGGGCCGACTGCCCGCCCGCGTAGGGCGAACTCTGCTGCGGGGCTCCGTAACCGGGCTGCTGACCGTAGGCGGGCTGCTGCTGGCCGTAGGGCGACTGGCTCTGTTGCGGCGCGCCGTAACCGGACTGCGCGGGCTGCTGGCCGTAGGGCTGCTGGCCGGGTTGGGACTGGCCGTAGGGCTGCTGCTGCACCGGGTACTGCGGGGAGGACGGCTGCTGGCCGCCGCCGTAGGCGGGCTGGCCGTACTGGCCCTGCTGCGGCTGCCCGTAGGCGCCCGGCTGGCCCTGACCGTACTGCTGCTGCGCACCACCGTAACCCTGGCCGCCCTGGGCGTAACCGCCCGCGGGCTGCTGCGGGGCCGCCGGACGCGGCGGCTTGGGCGCGGGCACGCTCAGGATGCCCGTCTCGAACAGCACCGCGACCACCGCGGCGCCCGCCTGCACCAGCGCGAGCAGGATCAGCAGGTACGCACCCCACTTCAGCTCGAAACCGTCGGGCAGGAAGAAGGACTGGAAGATCAGGCCGAGCGCGCCCGCCACGGCCGCGGCCGCCGCCGCGCCGGTCCAGTTCTGCTTGGGCAGCAGCGACAGACCGGCCAGCACGCCCGCGAGCAGCAGCAGGGCGAGCAGTTCGGTGATCCGGCCCTCGAAGGAGTTGACGGTGCCGACGGTGGTGACCGCGCCGTTGACCGGATTGGTGAACTGCTGGCCCGCGTAGGGCAGGAAGCCGAGCAGGAAGATGACCGCGCCGAGTGCCGCGACGCCGGCCGTCAGGAGGAACGGCAGACCCTTCGTCTCGGAACCGGAAGTGCTCGCACCGGCGCCCGCCCCGCTCGAAGTCTGGCCGAGATCGGCTGGTGCGGAGGGCGTCGCGGGTGTGTTGTACCCGGAGCCCCCGGTCGGGTATGACATGTCGTCGTCTCCTAGGTCGAATCGTGCGTCGTGTTCGGCTGGATCCCTTCTGACGCTACTGCACCGTTCGGCGCGGGTCACCCTCGACGAACTGGCCCGACCGGGCGCGGCGGCACCGAACGACGAAGGCCGCCGCGGATGTCCCGACGGCGGCCTCGTGCGCGAAAGGGCGGATCAGGCGGTGATGCTGGCCTTCTCCAGGATCTCGCGGGCCAGCGCGGCGGTCTCGGACGGCGTCTTGCCGACCTTCACGCCCGCGGCCTCCAGCGCGTCCTTCTTGGCCTGCGCGGTACCGGCCGAACCGGACACGATCGCGCCCGCGTGGCCCATGGTCTTGCCCTCGGGCGCGGTGAAGCCCGCGACGTAGCCGACGACCGGCTTGGTGACGTTGGCCTTGATGTAGGCCGCGGCCCGCTCCTCGGCGTCGCCGCCGATCTCGCCGATCATCACGATCAGCTTGGTCTCCGGGTCCTTCTCGAACGCCTCGATGGCGTCGATGTGGGTGGTGCCGATGACCGGGTCGCCGCCGATGCCGATGGCGGTGGAGAAGCCGAAGTCACGCAGTTCGTACATCATCTGGTAGGTCAGGGTGCCCGACTTGGACACCAGGCCGACCGGGCCCTTGCCGGTGATGTTGGCCGGGGTGATGCCGACCAGCGCCTCGCCCGGGGTGATGATGCCGGGGCAGTTGGGGCCGATGATCCGGGTCTTGTTGCCCTTGTCCACGTTGTAGGCCCACGCGAACGCGGTGTCCTGCACCGGGATGCCCTCGGTGATGACCACCAGCAGCGGGATCTCCGCATCGATGGCCTCGATGATGGCGTCCTTGGCGAACTTCGGCGGCACGAAGGCGATGGAGACGTCGGCGCCGGTCTCCTTGATGGCCTCGGCGACGGTGCCGAAGACCGGCAGCTCGACCGCGTTGCCGTCCTTGTCGGTGTGCGCGACGGTGGTGCCCGCCTTGCGCGCGTTCACACCGCCGACGACCTGGGTGCCCGCCTTCAGCATCAGGGCGGTGTGCTTGGTGCCCTCGCCGCCGGTGATGCCCTGGACGATGACCTTGGAGTCCTTGTTCAGGAAGATAGACATATCAGGGGTTTCCTTTACTTGGCAGCTGCCAGTTCGGCGGCCTTGTCGGCGCCTTCGTCCATTGTCTGCGCAAGCGTGATCAGCGGGTGCGCGGCATCGACCAGGATCTGACGGCCCTCGTCGACCTTGTTGCCGTCCAGGCGCACGACCAGAGGCTTGTTGGCCTCGTCGCCGAGGATCTCGAGCGCCTTGACGATGCCGTTGGCGACCGCGTCACAGGCGGTGATGCCACCGAAGACGTTGACGAACACACTCTTGACCTGCGCGTCGCCCAGGATGACGTCCAGACCCGCGGCCATGATCTCGGCCGAGGCGCCGCCGCCGATGTCGAGGAAGTTGGCGGGCTTGACGCCGTTGTGCGCCTCACCGGCGTAGGCCACGACGTCCAGGGTGGACATGACCAGACCGGCGCCGTTGCCGATGATGCCGACCTCGCCGTCGAGCTTGACGTAGTTGAGGTCGTTCTCCTTGGCCTTGAGCTCGAGCGGGTCGGTGGCGTCGATGTCGGCGAAGGCCGCGTGATCGGGGTGCCGGAACTCCGCGTTCTCGTCCAGGGTGACCTTGCCGTCGAGGGCGAGGATCTCGTTGTCGGGGGTGCGCACCAGGGGGTTGACCTCGACGAGGGTGGCGTCCTCGCCGATGAAGACCTCCCAGAGCTTCTGGATGGTCACCGCGGCGGCGTCGAGCACGTCGGCGGGCAGGTGGCCCTGCTCGGCGATCGAGCGCGCGAACGCGAGGTCGACGCCGGTGACGGCGTCGACGGCGACCTTGGCCAGGCGGTCGGGCTTGGTCGCGGCGACCTCCTCGATCTCCATGCCGCCCTCGACCGAGCACATGGCCAGGTAGGTGCGGTTGGAGCGGTCGAGCAGGAAGGAGATGTAGTACTCCTCGGCGATGTCCTTGGCCTCGGCGACCAGGATCTTCTTGGTGATGTGACCCTTGATGTCCAGGCCGATGATGTTCTGCGCGTGGGTGAACGCGTCCTCGGGGGTGGCGGCGTACTTCACGCCACCGGCCTTGCCGCGGCCACCGACCTTCACCTGGGACTTGATCATCACCGGCTTGCCGATTTCCTCGGCGATGGCGCGGGCGTCCTCGGCCGTGTCCGTGACGCGGCCCTCGGACGAAGGCACTCCGTGCTTAACGAAGAGCTCCTTCGCCTGATATTCGAAGAGATCCATGTACTCACCGTCTCGTCTGCGTTGTCATGACAACGTCTTTGTTGGCGGCCCGACGTCGGAAGCGGGTCGGGTCGGACTCTAACCAGTCACATGGAGGGCCGATCGGCCACGTTCATCCTAAGTGGCGCAGGTCACGGACCGATACGGGACACCGGGAAAACCCCCGGTCAAGGCTACTGGCGAGTAGCTTGTTGACCGTACGCCAGGTGAGCCCGGGTAAGGCGGGAGCCGCCGGCGCGAGGGGGTGCGACGGGGGTCACGGGCCTCACTCCGACCCCCGGATTGCGGTGAGCGAATCCGTTCCGTTATCGTGATCAATGTCACATGTTCGATTAGTTCCAGGTACACCGCTTGCGGGGGACGCAATCATTTCGTTACCGTCATTGCGGTCGATGTCACAACTAGATCACGACTCCGTTGTTCCAGCAGATGAGGAGGACGGCAAGCCTTGATGCAGAAGCAGTACAGCGCTCCGCAGGTGGTGAGCCGTTCCGTGGTGGACAGAACGACGGGCGATCGGACATCGCAGACAGGCCGGGCCGCCGGCGACGGGTCCCTATGGGCCGCCCATTCCAGCTTCACGATGTGGCATCGCCGATGAACAATCGCTCCACCCTCGCCTCCGGTAGCCGTTCCCGTTCGGGACACCGATATCGCGACGACGACGAACCGTTCGCCCACGCCGATCACCCGGCCCCCTCCGATCACGGCACCCGCTCCGGTCACCGGTACGCGGCCGCGGCCCCCGCCGCCGCCGGATTCGAGGCGGCGCACGACGGCGGCCACTACGCCGAACAGGCCCCGCACTCGGGCGCCGAGAACGGCTGGGCCACCGACTGGTCGCACACCGACTCCTGGGCGGGCGGGGCCGCCTGGTCCGACGGCGACGCCTGGAACGACGGCGGCGCGTGGCAGGGCGAGGCGGGCGAGAACGCGTGGCAGGGCGAGAACGCCTGGAACGCGGACAGTGCCTGGAACACCGACAACGCGTGGACCGAATCCGATCCGAACTGGACCGCCGCGGCGGACGATTCGTGGACCCCGGAATCCAACGCCTCCTGGACCCCGGACACCGACGGCGCCTGGACGCCCGGCCAGAACGGTTCCTGGACCTCCGACACCGGTTCCTGGACACCCGACGCCGACGGTTCGTGGACCACGGACGCCGCCAAGGCGGGCCCGACCGTCATCCCGGCCCGCGACGGACGTCGCGGCGGAGCGCACCGGATGCCCGCCCCGCCCGCCTCGCTCAAGGGTCGCGCCGCGGTCGTCGCGGTGGCCGCGGGCGCGGTCGTCGCCGCCGGGCAGGCCGCCTTCGCCTCCCCCGGCCAATCCGCCTCCACCACCATCGATTACGAAGCGGCGGGCCAGGTCCACGAGATCGCCGCGCAGTCGATGAGCGTCGCCGATCCCGCGCTGGACTCGGAATCGCCGCAGGTGCTCACCGTCTCCTCGCCCGCCAACCTGGGCCAGTTCGACGACATGCTCCAGAAGGGGCAGAAGTTCGCCGAGGATCTGGCCGCGCAGGAAGCCGCGAAACTGCGGCCGCTGTTCACCAAGTTCGCCGCGGGCACCTTCACCTCCGGGTACGGCGCGCGCTGGGGCGTGCAGCATCTCGGCGTCGACATCGCGGGCCCGATCGGCACCCCGATCTACGCCGTGGCCGACGGCACCGTCATCGAATCCGGCCCCGCCGCGGGCTTCGGCATGTGGGTCCGTCTGCTGCACGACGACGGCACCATCACCATCTACGGCCACATCGACACCTCCACCGTCTCGCAGGGCGAGCGCGTGATGGCGGGCGACCAGATCGCCACCATCGGCAACCGCGGCTTCTCCACCGGCCCGCACTGCCATTTCGAGGTGTGGCAGAACGGCACCGACAAGATCGACCCGCTGCCCTGGCTGGCCAGCCGTGGCATCAGCCTCGGCCCGCGCGGCGACTGACCTCCACGGAGTAGCGCGCGGGGGTGAGCAAGCGCACCCCCGCGCGATCCCGCCCCCGGATTAGCGTGGGGTCATGGCACGTACGACGACGTACACGCAATTCCTCGCCCTGCCACCGGAATCGGTGTGGGCGGTACTCGGCAATCCCGGGCGCTGGTCGGAATGGAATCCCGCCGTGGTCTCGGCGGTGCTGGACGGTCCCGTGGTCGCGGGCACCGGCGGTCGCTACGTGCCGCGTGGACGAACCCTGTCGGCCATGCACCGCCGGTTGGCGAAACCGTTCGTCCTGACCTCGGTGGACCCCGGCCGCGCAGTGACGTTGCGGCAGCCCGAACCCGCCGGATCGATGCGGGTGCGCTGGACGCTGACCCCCGAAGGCGCGGGCACCGTCGTCACCCAGCGACTCACGTTTACCGGGCCGTCCGCACCCGTCACCCGCGCGGTCGTGGGTCCACTGGTGGAGAGCGACGGGCGCGTGATGTTCGCGCGGTTGGCGCGGGCCGCCGGTCTCGAACCCACCGTCGACGCAACCACGGTGGTGATCGCCGGCGGGTCCGGCGCGCTCGGACGCCATCTCGCCGCGGACCTGGTCTGCCGCGGGCAGCGGGTGCGGGTTCTGACCCGCCGCCGCGATCCCGCGCTGCCCTTCGACCAGATCGAATGGGACGGCGCGACCGTGGGCGACTGGGCCGAGGCGCTGCGCGTCCCCGGCCCGCTCGCCGTGGTCAACCTCGCGGGCAAGATCGTCGACTGCCGTCCGACGGCCCGCAATGTCGCCGAGTTGCGTGACAGCCGGGTCGAGGCGACGCGCGCCCTGGTCACCGCGGCCGCGCTGCGAGCTGAGCCGGTCGATCACTGGGTGCAGGCGAGCACCACCGCCATCTGGTCCGACGCGGGCGAAACCCGTTGCACGGAAACGACTCCGCTGCCGGTCGGCCTGCCGCAGATGACGGGCGTCGCCCGACCGTGGGAGGAGGCGTTCGACCCCGCCGTGGCCGCGCATTCGACGATCCTGCGCACCTCCATCGTGCTCGACCCGCTCGCCCCGGCGCTGCGCCGACTGGTCCAGTTGACCGCCGCCGGGCTCGGCGGACGGGTGGGCGGCGGGGACCAGTGGTTCAGCTGGATCCACGTCGAGGACTGGCTGGCCATCGCGCGCGCCGCCCTCGGTCTCGATCCCGACCTGACGCTGCCCGACGGAATCCTGGTCGCCGCCACCGACTTCCCGGTCCGCAACCGCGACCTCATGGCCGCGCTGCGCCGCCACCTGCGTCGCCCGCCCGCGCCGCCCACGCCCGCAGCGGTCCTCGCGCTGGGCGCGGTGGTGCTGCGCACCGATCCGGCCCTCGGCCTCACCGGCCGGCACGCCACCTCGGAAGTCCTGCGCGCCGCCGGATTCCGCTTCCGCTACCCGACCCTGGACGAGGCGCTCACCGACCTGCTGCCGGGACGCCGAGCGGACTGAAATAGCACGCACGCGCAATCGCGCGGGCGACGGTGTCCATGCCGTGGACCCTACCCAGCGGACCGACCGCACGGGCAGGGCCGTTCGGCCCGACTACAGCTTGACCAAGGTCCGGCTGTACTGCGGGATGAGGCGGATCTTGCCCGCCGAACCGAAATCGATCGTCACCGTGGCCAGCGGGCCGAAACCCTCCGCGGCGATGACCTTGCCGAGGCCGTATTTGTCGTCGCTGACCCTGTCGCCCACCGCCAGCACCAGATCGGTGTTGTTGCGCGCGGCGCCGCCCGGCGCGGGCCTGCGCGGCCCCTTGCCCTGCACGCCGGGCCGCTGCGGCGGCCATCCGTCACCGCGCGTCCAATCCCGTTCCAGACCTTCGTCCTCGCCGCGCCGGCGCAACCCGCGCGAGGCGGGCGATCCGGCCGGTTCCAGGCGACGCCAATCCATCAGGTGGCCCGGGATCTCCTGGAGGAAGCGCGACTCCGGATTCGACACCGGCTGCCCCCACCCGGAACGCACCACCGCGCGACTCAGGTACAGCCGCTGCCGCGCACGGGTGATCCCGACGTAGGCCAGGCGGCGTTCCTCGGCGAGTTCGGTGGGATCGCCCAGGGCCCGCATGTGCGGGAACTGGCCGTCCTCCCAGCCGGTCACGAAGACCACCGGGAACT
The DNA here is from genome assembly GCF_000308695.1 of Nocardia takedensis NBRC 100417. Classification (GTDB taxonomy): domain Bacteria; phylum Actinomycetota; class Actinomycetes; order Mycobacteriales; family Mycobacteriaceae; genus Nocardia; species Nocardia takedensis. The sequence goes on from NZ_BAGG01000107.1 coordinate 34,336, forward strand.
CCAGGCCCTTGGCCGTGTGCAACGTCATCATCGTGACCACGCCGGAGCCCTCGTCGGGGATCTGGTCGGTGTCGGCCACCAGCGACACCCGCTCCAGGAACGCGGCCAGCGAGCCGGGTTCGGGTTCGCCGTCGGCCGCTTCGGGCAGCAGACCCTCCTCGCGGGCCGCTTCGGCGTTGTTGTGCGCCTCGGAGCTGAATTCGCGGGCCACGCTGACCAACTCGTTGAGGTTGTCCAGGCGCGCGCCGTCCTGCGGGTCGTCGGAGGACTCGAGTTCGGCGCGGTAGCCGGTGCGATCGAGCACCGCCTCCACGACATTGCCGACGTCGGGGAAATCGCTGTCGGCGCGCTGTCCGGCGGCGCGGATCTCCTCGAGCAGATCCACGAAACCGGCGATGGCGCGCTGGGCGCGGGTGTTCAGCAAGGCCACCTTGCCCTCGGCGGCGTCGCGCAACGCGGCGGCGAAACCGATGTCGCGCTGTTCGGCGTGTACCGCCACGCACGCCTCGGCGCGGTCGCCGATCCCGCGGCGCGGGGTGTTCAGGATGCGACGCAGGCTGACCGCGTCGTCCGGGTTCTCCAGCACGCGCAGGTAGGCGACGATGTCGCGTACCTCCTTGCGCTCGTAGAAGCGCACGCCGCCGACCACCTTGTAGGGCAGCCCCATCCGGATGAAGATCTCCTCCAGCGCGCGCGAATTGTTGTTGGTGCGATAGAAGACCGCGACATCGCCGTAGTTCGCCTCGCCCTGATCCACCAACCGGTCGATCTCGCGGGCCACGAACGACGCCTCGTCGTGTTCGTTGTCGGCGACGTAGCCGACGATCAGATCGCCTTCGCCGGAATCGGTCCACAGCTTCTTGTCGCGCCTGCCCTCGTTGCGTGCGATGACCGCGTTCGCGGCGGACAGGATGTGCTGGGTGGACCGGTAGTTCTGTTCGAGCAGAATGGTTTCGGCGTCGGGGAAGTCGCGCTCGAATTCCTCGATATTGCGGATCGTCGCGCCGCGGAAGGCGTAGATGGACTGGTCGGCGTCGCCGACCACGCACAATTCGCTGGGCGCGACCGCGTCCGCGTCGCGGGCGGCATCGATCTCCGGGTCGGCGGCCGCGGCGCCGGCGTCGGTGTCGTCACCGGCCTCGGTGCGGGCGTGGTGGCCGACCAGTTCCCTGATCAGCACGTACTGGGCGTGGTTGGTGTCCTGGTACTCGTCGACCAGGACGTGGCGGAAGCGCCGCCGGTAGTACTCGGCCACCTGGGGATGACGTTGCAGCAGCGCCACCGTCTCCCCGATCAGATCGTCGAAGTCCAGCGCGTTGGCCGCGCGCAGTCTGCGCTGGTATTCGGTGTAGACGCGGGCCACCAGGGCGGGCAGTTCGGTGTCGTCGGATTCGGCGTCGGCGGTGGCCTGTTCCGGGCCGACGAGTTCGTTCTTGAGATTCGATATCGCGGTAGCCAACAATCGCGGCGAATATTTCTTCGCGTCGATGTCGAGATCGCGGCCGATCATGGTGAGCAATCGGCGGGAATCGTCGGCGTCGTAGATCGAGAAATTGGAATTCAGGCCGGCCAGCAACGCCGCCTGCATCCGCAGGATGCGCACACAACTGGAGTGGAACGTCGAAACCCACATGCTGTTGGCGCGCGGCCCGACCAACCCGGTGACCCGCTCGCGCATCTCCGCGGCGGCCTTGTTGGTGAAGGTGATGGCCAGGATCTGGCCCGGGGTGGCCCCGCGCGCGGCGAGCAGGTAGGCGATGCGCCTGGTCAGCACGGCCGTCTTGCCCGACCCCGCGCCTGCGACGATCAGCAGCGGTGCCCCCGCGTGCACGACGGCGGCGCGCTGCTGGGGGTTGAGGCCCTCCAGGAGTCGGTCGGCTTCCTCGGCGCGGTGCTGATCCCTGTCCTCGTGACGGCGGCCGCGCTCGTCGGCCCGGCGCTGGGCGCGTTCGGCGAGGGAGTTCGGCGGCGCGGCCCCGGCCCCGTCGGCGGCCCCGCCCGCGCCCGCGGACGTGCCGTCGGCCCCCGCGGCGGGGGTTGCGTCTCGATGCCGGTCCCGCCCGGCCTGCGTCTGGGGAGCCACCGTGATGTCCATTGCCCATCCACGCTACCGGCGGCCACCGACAGAGATGAAGTCCGTGACCGCCGCCACCGCCCGATCAGGCCCGCGGCTACCTTCCGGCGAACCATTCCGCGGTCGACCATCGCAAATCCGCGCGACGTTCTCAGCCGATTCACAAATGCAATCGTTTTGCACAACCCCGAGCCCGTGGCACACTGGCCACATGGTCAGCATCGCCGCGACATGTCGGATTCGACTATCGGTCGGATATCGCCGATCGCGGTTCGGTAGCTGAACGCACTTTTCTGGGGGAACATGGATACCCCACAGGTCTGTTTCACGGTGAAAGAACACGGGCGGCGACGGGCGAGGCCGGTAACGAGCGAGGCCCGCGACCCGATCCAGGTTCTGACACGAGGAGATGAATGATGAGCACCCCCGCACCTACGACCGGGTCCGATGCGGCACTGCCGCAGACCGAAGCGGAGATCGACAAACTCCGCAAGGAGATCGACCAGCTCGATGCCGAGATCCTCGCCGCCGTCAAGCGTCGCACCGAGGTCTCGCGGATCATCGGGCGGACCCGGATGGCCTCCGGCGGCCCGCGCCTGGTGCACAGTCGCGAGATGAAGGTGCTCGAACGTTTCAGCGAGCTGGGCCAAGAGGGTCACACCCTGGCGATGTTGCTGCTGCGCCTCGGACGAGGACGTCTGGGCCACTAGGCCCTCTCGGCCGTCGGGGAGGCGGCCCTTCGGGGGACGAAAACACGAGACCACGCGGTGATCCTCGGATCATCGCCTCCCGATGGCCGCCCCGGGTGTGCAGACCCCGGGGCGGTCGCCTCGTTTCCGGGCCGATCGTCTAGGTCAGGGCGATGTACTTGGTGGACAGGTACTCCTCGATCCCCTCGCTGCCGCCCTCGCGGCCGAAACCGGACTCCTTCACGCCGCCGAACGGGGCGGCCGGATCGGAGATCACGCCGCGATTCAGGCCGACCATGCCCGATTCCAGTCCTTCGGCGACCCGCAGCGCGCGGTCCAGATCCCGGGTGTAGACGTAGGCGACCAGGCCGTAGCGGGTGTCGTTGGCGGCGGCCAAGCCCTGCTCTTCGGTGTCGAACCCGACGATCGGCGCCACCGGGCCGAACACCTCCTCCTCGAGAATGCGCGCGTGCGCGGGCACGTCGGCCAGGATCGTGGCCGGGTAGAACCAACCGGGGCCGTCGGGGGCCTTGCCGCCCAGGCGCAGCGTGGCTCCCGCCGAGACGGCGTCCTCGACCAGGTCGGAGACGATGCCGAGTTGGTCCTCGTTGATCAGCGGGCCCAGCGTGGTGTGCGGATCGGTGCCCGGCCCGAGCACCACCGAATCCGACATGGCGGCGACCAGTTTGTCGGTGAACTCCGCGAGCACCCCGCGCTGGACGTGGAAGCGGTTGGCCGCCGTGCACGCCTCGCCGCCGTTGCGCAACTTGGCCAGCATCGCGCCCTGCACCGCCGCGTCGACGTCGGCGTCGTCGAAGACCACGAACGGCGCGTTGCCGCCGAGTTCCATCGACGTGCGCAGCAGGCCGTTGGCCGCGGACGCCACCAGCTTCTTGCCGACCTCGGTGGACCCGGTGAAGGTGAGCTTGCGCAGGCGGGGATCATTGATCAGCGGCTGTGTCACGGCACCGGAACGCGAGGTCGTGATCACCGAGAGCACCCCGTCCGGCAGTCCGGCCTCACTGCACAGCTTCGCCAACAGCAGCATGGTCAGCGGGGTCTCCGAAGCCGGTTTGACGATCATCGTGCACCCCGCGGCCAGCGCCGGGCCGATCTTGCGGGTGCCCATCGCGAGCGGGAAATTCCACGGCGTGATCGCCAGACACGGCCCCACCGGTTGCTTGTGCACCATGATCCGGCCCGCACCCGAGGGCGCGTGCAGATAGCGGCCGTGCACGCGCACCGCCTCCTCGCTGAACCAGCGGAAGAACTCCGCGCCGTAGCGCACCTCGTTGCGGCTCTCGGGCAGCGCCTTGCCCATCTCCAAGGTCATCAGCAGCGCGAAATCCTCGGCCCGCGCGGTGATGCGCTCGAAGACCTCGCGCAGGATCTCCCCGCGCTGCCGCGACGGCGTCGCCGCCCAGTCGGCCTGGGCCGCGACGGCCGCGTCCAGCGCGCGCAGCCCGTCCTGTTCGGTCGCGTCGGCGACCTCGGTCAACACCTCTCCCGTCGCCGGATCGCGGACCGGGAAGGTGGCTCCTCCGGTCGCGTCGACCGGACCACCGATCCACAGCGCCGTCGGTACCGATTGCAGAATGTCATTCTCGGAGGCCATGTGAGCCAGCCTAGAGGGCGACTAGTCCGTGCGGCGGCGCTCGCGTGCTTGTACTGTCGGCGAGTGTGAGCAGCGACATCACCGCGACGGCGGCCTGGCGGAAACTGCACGAACACTACGACGACGTCGCCGGACGGCACCTGCGGGAGATCTTCGCCGCGGACCCGGCGCGCGGGCGGGAACTGACCGTCGCGGTCGGTGACCTGCACATCGACTACAGCAAGCACCGCGTCACGCGGGAAACCCTCGCGCTGCTGGTCGAATTGGCGCGCGAGGCCGGGGTCGAACAGCGCCGCGACGCGATGTTCGCGGGCGAGCACATCAACACCTCCGAGGACCGCGCGGTCGGTCACGTCGCGCTGCGACTGCCCGAGGGCGAGGAACTCGAGATCGACGGTGCCGACGCGGGCCGCGAAGTGCACGAGGTACTGCGCCGGATGGGCGAATTCACCGACGCGCTGCGCTCGGGGGAATGGCGCGGCGCGACCGGCGAGCGCATCGCCACGGTCGTCAACATCGGCATCGGCGGTTCGGATCTGGGGCCGGTGATGGTGCACGGCGCGCTGCGCCACTACGCCGACGCGGGGATCGCGGCCCGTTTCGTGTCCAACGTCGACCCCGCCGACCTGGTCGCGACACTGGCCGATCTGGACCCGGCCACCACGCTGTTCATCGTCGCCTCCAAGACGTTCTCCACGCTGGAGACCCTCACCAACGCCACCGCCGCGCGCCGCTGGCTGGTCGCGGCGCTCGGCGAGGACGCGGTGGCCCGCCACTTCGTCGCGGTCTCCACCAACGCCGAACGGGTCGCCGCGTTCGGCATCGACACGGCCACCGCCATGTTCGGCTTCTGGGACTGGGTCGGCGGACGCTACTCGGTCGATTCGGCGATCGGGCTGTCGGTGATGGCCACCGTCGGCCGCGAGCGGTTCGCGCAGTTCCTGGCCGGAATGCACGCCGTCGACGTCCATTTCGCGACCCGGCCGCTCGAATCCAACGCGCCGGTGCTGCTCGGACTGCTCGGTGTCTGGTACTCGAACTTCTTCGGCGCGGAATCGCGCGCGGTGCTGCCGTATTCGAACGATCTGGCGCGCTTCCCCGCCTACCTGCAACAGCTGACGATGGAATCCAACGGCAAGTCGGTGCGCGCCGACGGCACCCCGGTCACCACCTCGACCGGCGAGATCTTCTGGGGCGAACCCGGCACCAACGGCCAACACGCCTTCTACCAACTGCTGCACCAGGGCACCCGGCTCATCCCCGCCGACTTCCTCGGATTCGCCCGGCCCACCGACGATCTGCCCACCGTCGACGGGTCCGGCAGCATGCACGACATCCTGATGAGCAACCTGTTCGCCCAGACCAAGGTGCTCGCCTTCGGCAAGACCGCCGAGGAGATCGCCGCCGAAGGCGCCGATCCGGCCGTGGTGCCGCACAAGGTGATGCCCGGCAACCGTCCCAGCACCACCATCCTGGCCCCGCTGCTGACGCCGTCGGTGATCGGACAGCTGATCGCGCTCTACGAACACCAGGTCTTCGTGGAAGGCGTCATCTGGGGCATCGACAGCTTCGACCAGTGGGGCGTCGAACTCGGCAAACAGCAGGCCCTCGCGCTCGAACCCCTGCTCACCTCGACCGAAGAACCGGCCTCGCAGGGCGATTCGTCCACCGACGGGCTCATAGACTGGTACCGCGCGCACCGCTGACCGTCACGGCGTCTCCTCGGCGCGCGGGGGCGCTGCGCGTTCGGCCACGGCCTCCAACCTGCGCGCGATACCGGTGCTGGCCACCGCCAGCAGAGTGCCGATGACGACCAGGTCGAACACGATCTGGATCATCGTGGCGATGCGCGCCGCCTGCCCCGTCGCGCTGATGTCGCCGTAGCCGACCGTGCCGAGGGTGACGATCGTGTAGTAGAGGGCGTCGGTGCGCGTCACCAAGCCGTCGAACTGGTCCGGGTAGGTGATCGCGAGCCGGTAGTAGTAGATCGCGAAGAACATCACCACCACCGACAACAACAGCAGGATGCCGTCGACCCGCCCGCCGGTGGCGGCGGGATCGGCGATGAAGCGCCGCAACCGCCGCCAGGTCAGCCAGATCAGGCCGCCCACCCCCACCAGGAACACGACCAAACCCACGATCCGGCTCGCGATCGGATCGTCGGCGCTCCACTTCAACGGGATGCCGTAGAAGATGAGCAGCGCACACACGATGCTGAGCGCGTTGTGCAACGCATGCTTGCCCTTGGAGGTCCTCCGGTGCCGCCTCATCCGTCCATGATCACCCCGCTACCCCCCGGCAACCGGGAACACGCGGGTCATCCGGCGTCATCGGCGGGCGGACAGGGGTATCGAAGGGTCGGTCCTACAGTCCGACCACCCGGTCTACGCCGCCTATGTCGGCAAGCCCGGCCCGGAGAAGGCACTGGCCTCACGCAATCCCGTGACCTACCACGAAGACGTCACCCCGGGACTGGGACGACAGTGCTTGTGCGGGTGCGGCACCGAGGTCCGCGGATCGCACTTCGTCCCCGGCCACGACCAGATCGCCTTGCACAAGCGCGTGGCCCAGATCGGAAGTATCCCGGAGTTCATCGAGTGGTTCGACACGCTGTGGGAATCTTCGACGCCGAGACTCGGCGCCACCCACACGCTGCGCTCTCCCGGCGTAGCCGAGATCACGATCCATCCGGACGGCACGGTGGGGCTCACTTTCACGCCGTCCGAGTCCGCCGGAGCACTCACGGAGGCCGACGCCGACAGGTCCCGTCGCGACCGCGGCGGAACGCCCGGATAGGCCGTCCAGAGCACCTGCCCGTAACGAAAAAGACCCCCAGGCCTGCTGGCTCTGGGGGTTACTTTTCATGCTTTCGCGAGGTATCAAGCCCTCGCCTCTGACAGCCAGGGTAACAAGGAGTCCGTCGTGCTACAAGACCAGTCGGTCGCCGTCATCACAGATCACATCGCGACCGCACGATACGCCACCTACCTCGCACCTACGGGCGGCGACGACCGCCGAGCGCTCGCCCTGTACCGATGGAACATCGAGATGAGCGGTGCCCTACAGGAGGCGACTGGTATCGCCGAGGTCTTCCTTCGCAATGCGATGGACGCACAACTGCGCCGCTGGAACGCGGCCCAACCGCCCCGCGGAACCCTGATCTACAACCATGAGTGGGTTCGGAACCCCGCGGGCTCGCTCTACGCGATCTTGAACCCGAATTCGCGGAGGAAGCTGTCCGACGGCAGGACGATCAAGATCCAGCACGTCACCTACAACGACGTTCTGAGCCGAGCCCAAGATGCCGCGCACACTCGCCTGCCGGGGCATCGTCGACACGGACATCCCATCGACCACGACGACATCGTCGCGCACATGAACTTCGGCACTTGGACGAAATTGCTCCCCCGCAAGGACCTCACCGACTCCTCGGGTATCGGCCCCCGTGCGCAGCGGACGCTGTGGATCGACGCACTCGACAAAGCGTTTCCGAATCATTCCGACCCCTTGGTGGTCAGGTACTGGGTCGAACGCCTGCACAAGCTGCGGAATCGCGTGGCGCACCTCGAACCCCTCTGTGACACCGATGTCATGGGTTACCACCGCACGGTCGCCCGCCTCCTCAACGCCATCGAACCATCGTTGGGCTCTTGGTATTCGGGGATCAGCCGCGTCCCCATGGTGTACAGACAGAAGCCCGTGCCCTGATCTCTCCGGGGGCCGGCGCGGCCGAATCACACGAATCCACAGGGCCGGCAAGGGTGTCACGTGCCCGGCATTCTTCGCCCGGCAGCGCTGGTCGAGCACGGTTCGGGCGCATGCCCGGATCAGCCGAGAAGTCGGTAGTGGTCGGCGTCGGGGCGGAGGACGAGGTCGGCGCGGTGACGGGTGCGGGCGACCAGGTCGGCGTTGGGTAGGTCGCTGTCGTGGACCTTCGTGTGGGCGGCGGCTGGGGTTCGGCCACCGCGCAGATGACGGTCGAGCAGGCGGCGTTCGAGGTCGGGACGGTCGGCGTCGAGGTACCAGCACGCGTCGAGCAAGGGGCGGACCGGTGCCCACGGTCCGTCGGCGAGCAGGTAGTTGCCTTCGGTGACGGCGATCGGTTCGTCGGTGAAGACCACCCCCGCCTCGGTGGGTTCTTCGAGGGCGCGGTCGAAGGTCGGCCAGGGGACGGGGTCACCGAGCAGGCGCAGGCGGCGCAGGGCCGCGACGTAGCCCGCCGCGTCGAAGGTGTCCGGTTCGCCCTTGCGCGCCAGCGCGGCACGCGCCCGCAGTTCCGCGTTGGTGAGGTGGAAGCCGTCCATGGGCGCGATGCGCGCGGTCGCGGGTCCGAGTTCCGCGCAGAGCGCTTCGGCCAGCGTGGATTTCCCCGCGCCGGGCGGGCCGGCGATTCCGAGCACGTACCGCTGATCCGCCGGGCGCGCGCTCGCCGCGGCCCGCACCCGCTCGGCCAGGTCCGTCACCGACTCCACGCGCCCACTCACCGGCCGAAACTACCGCACCCAGGGCTACCGCCCATCGCGGTGACTCGCACCGGGACGGTCAAACACCCGCGGTCGGGTCGATCGCCACGCGGCTGTCCGTGGCGAACCGTCGGCGGCCGACCGAACCACGACCCGCCCCTAGCCACGCACCCCTCCAGGCGGACGTCAGCGGCCAACCGAACCCACGACCCGGCCCCGTAGTCATGCGCCTGTCCGGCGAACCGTCATCCACCCGGGCCTCAGGCGACGAACGCGCGCTCCACGATGGCGGCGGTGTCGACGCCGGTGGGCAGGGTGCCGAAGGCGATGCCCCAGTCGTCGCCGAGACGGCTCGCGCAGAAGGCGTCGGCGACGGCGGGGTGACCGTGGCGGACCAGTTGCGCGCCTTGCAGGACCAGCGCCATCAGTTCGACCACGCGGCGGGCGCGGTATTCGATGTCCTCGAGGTCGGACAGTTCTTTGCCGAGGCGGGCGATGGCGTCGTCCAGGCGCGGGTTCTCGCCCTTGGCGCGGGTGACCTCCTCGAAGTACGCCTCGACCGTCTCGGGTTGGCGTCCCATCGCGCGCAGCGCGTCGAGGGCGGCGACGTTGCCGGAGCCTTCCCAGATCGACATGAGCGGGGCCTCCCGGTAGAGGCGGGGCATGCCGGATTCCTCGGCGTAGCCGTTGCCGCCCAGGCATTCCAGGGCTTCGGCGGCGTGCGCGGGGGCGCGTTTGCAGACCCAGTACTTGGTGACGGCCAGCGCGATGCGGCGCAGCGCCGATTCCTTCGCGTCCGTGCCCGCCCGGTCGGTGGCTCCGGCCAGGCGCATCATCACCGTGGTGGCGGCGTCGGATTCGATGACCAGGTCGGCCAGGACGTTGCGCATGGCGGGTTGGTCGATCAGCTTCGCGCCGAACGCTTCCCGGTGTCGGGCGTGGTGCACGGCGTTGACCGCGCCGACCCGCATGCCGGTGGCGGATCCGATGACGCAGTCGAGTCTGGTCATGTTGACCATCTCGATGATGGTCTTGACGCCCGCGCCCTCGCCGCCGACCAGCCAACCGGTCGCGTTGTCGTATTCGATCTCGGCGGAGGCGTTGGATTTGTTGCCGAGTTTGTCCTTGAGCCGTTGGATGCGGATCGGGTTGCGGGCGCCGTCGGGCAGGACGCGCGGCAGCAGGAAACAGGACAGTCCGCCGGGAGCCTGGGCGAGGGTGAGGAACATGTCGGACATGGGCGCGGAGGTGAACCACTTGTGCCCGACGATCCGGTAGCTGCCGTCGGGCCGGGGTGTGGCGGTGGTGGTGTTGGCGCGGACGTCCGAGCCGCCCTGTTTCTCGGTCATCGACATGCCCGCGATCAGTCCGGCCTTGGTGGACGGTTCGCGCAGCCCGAACTCGTAGACGCGACTGCCCAGCAGGGGTTCGTAGCGGGCGGCGAGTTCGGGGTTGTGGCGCAGCGCGGGGATCACCGCGTAGGTCATCGAGATCGGGCACATGTGGCCGGCGTCGGCGAAACCCCAGGTGTAGAACTTGGCGGCGCGGGCGACGTGCGTGCCGGGGCGGTCGTCGAGCCACGGACTGCCGTGCAGTCCGGCGCCGACCGCGACCCGCATCAGTTCGTGCCAGGACGGATGGAATTCGACCTCGTCGACGCGGTGGCCGTAGCGGTCGTGGGTGCGCAGGACCGGCGGGTATTCGTTGGCCAGGCGTCCCCGGTCCTGGACCTCGGCGGTGCCGGCGAGTTCGCCGAGTTCGCGCACCTCGGTCTCGGCCCAGCCCGCGCCTTCGCGGTGCAGGCCCTCGAGCAGCGCGGGATTGCGGCCGGTGTCGAACGGGGTGATCGGCGGGACCTGGTTGAACACTTCATGCGTCGACATCGGGGTCTCCTGTTTCCTGGGCGAGACGGCCCTCGCGCACGCCGAGCGCGCGCAGGGCGAAGGACACGAGTTCGGGGATGACGGATTCGCCCTGCGGGGCGGCGGCGAGCGGACCGACGAGCACTTCGCCGATCGCGCCGACCAGGGCGGTGGCGGTGGTGCGCGGGTCCTGGGCGGGCAGTTCGCCGCGCGCGACGCCCTCGGCGACGGCCGATTCGAAGGATTCGGCGAAGGCGAGGCGGAAGCGCAGACGTTCGGCGTCGACGGCGGCGTCGACCGGTTCGGCCAGCAGCACGTAGGCCAGTCGGGGGTTCTTCAGGGCGCGGCCGGCGAAGGTCTCCACGGCCGCGACGACCCGTTCCACGGCGCCGCCGGTGGCCGCGGCGGCCGAGACGGCGGCGACTTCGCGGGCCACCACGGTGCGGAAGACGGCGGTGACCAGATCGGCTTTGCCGTCGTGGTGCCGGTAGACGGTGCCGGTCGCCACGCCCGCCTCTTGGGCGACCGCGGCGACCGACAGCCCGGCGAAGCCTTCGCGGGACAGCACGCGCGCGGCGGCCTGCACGATCTGTGCGGCCTGCGCGTCGAGTCGAGCCTGGACGGCGGGGGTCCTGCGGTACGCCACGCAAGAAGTGAACCATCGATTCACTTCTTCACACAAGGGCGGCCGCGCCGTAGGGTCGGACTGTGATGTGCGCCGCGGCACCGCGCGGCCCGACAGCGACCAGGAGCGCCCGATGCCAGTGCGAGTCGAACGATCC
>NZ_BAGG01000106.1 GCF_000308695.1 Nocardia takedensis NBRC 100417
GAGCAGCGAGACCGAGCGCGCGGTGGAGACCTGCAACGCCGCGCCGGTCAGCGGCAGTTTCTCGTCGCGACGCGGGGAGACGTAGGTGTCGTCGGGGATCCGCAGTTGTTCCAGGGCCTCACCCGCGGTGATGCCGGTGGTCCACACCTTGCGCGGCGTGCCGTCGACGGTGAGGGTGATCTCGCGCGCGCGGTTGAACACGATGGTCGCCCCGTCGACGAGCGCGGCGGCCAGGTTGGGCCGCACCAGATCGCGGTCGGTGACGTAGAAGCCCGCCGCGCGCAGCAGGCCCGCGACGTTGCGCGACATGGTGGTCTGGGTCGACTTCTCACCGTCGACCACGACCGTGACCGTCTTGCGGTTCACGATGGCCATCGCCGCGCCCACGATCAACGTCATCAGCAGCGCCGCGATCGCCGCGTAGAGCAGCGGCGATCGGGACCGGTTGATGCGCACGAAAGGGGACATGATCACAGCACGATAACGAAGGGGTTTGCACTCGACAACCCCGGGAGCGGGAGCAGTGCCCGCGAAGATCACGAACCGATCACGAGCGCCCTGGTGGATCACGAAATAGGTAACGCCGAGTGATCTGCCCCACAATATGTTTGCGCGCCGCTCCCGAACGGGAAGTTCAGATGCGGTACAACCGCCGCGCGTTCGCCGTGGTAATCCGCGCGAGTTCCGCCGGATCCTGTTCCCGCAATTCCGCCAGCGCCCGCACCGTGTACGGCAGGCAATACGGTTCGTTGGGCGCACCGCGGAACGGATGCGGCGTCAGATACGGCGCGTCGGTCTCCACCAGGATCTGATCGTCGGGCACCACCTTGGCGGCCTCGCGCAATTCGTGCGCGTTCCGGAAACTCACCGTGCCCGAGAAACTCAACACATATCCCTCCTCGACACACGCCAGCGCCATATTCGTGTCCGAGGAGAAGCAGTGGAAGATCACCGTGGGCGGCGCGCCCTCGTCCAGCAGCACCGCCAGCAGATCGTGATCGGCCTCCCGGTTGTGGATCATCAGCGGCTTGCGCACCCGCTTGGCCAGATCGATGTGCCAGCGGAAACCCTCGATCTGGGTCTCGACGTCCGCGCAGCCCTCGAGTTTGCCCGGCCAGTAGTAGTCCAGGCCGGTCTCGCCCACCGCGACCACACGTGGGTCGACGGCGAGCTTCTCCAGATCCTGCTTGGCGGCCTCGTCCAGCGCGTTCGCGCGCGTCGGGTGCAGGGCCACCGCCGCGTACACCCGGTCGTCCGCGCCCGCCGCCCAGACCGCCCACTTCGCCGCGGTCAGATCGTCGGCGACCGTCACCACCGTGCCGACGCCGACCGCGGCCGCGCGGTCCACCACCACACCGAGCGAGGCGGCGTCGCTCGCGCCGCACGCGTCCAGATGGGTGTGCGCGTCGACCAGCGGTTCCAGCGGCGGCGGCAGCGGCGGGGCCTCGCGTTTGGCATTCATCGACGACCTCCGATCGCCGACAGCGCGCGTGCGGGCATATTCGTTCGAGGCTGTGCGGGCACGGCCATTACAGTAGACACACCATGAGCGCAGCCGACCGCACAGCCTTCTACATCACCACGGCCATCGCGTACCCGAACGGTGCGCCGCACATCGGGCACGCCTACGAATACATCTCCGCCGACGCCATCGCCCGGTTCAAACGCCTCGACGGCCACGAGGTGTTCTTCATGACGGGCACCGACGAGCACGGCCAGAAGATGCAGCAGGCCGCGGCCGCCGAAGGCATTCCGGTGGAGGAACTCGCGGCGCGCAACTCCGATGTCTTCGAGGCGCTGGACAAGGCGCTCGACATCTCCTACGACCGGTTCATCCGCACCACCGACGAGGACCATCGCGCGGCCAGTATCGCCATCTGGGAGCGGATGCTCGGCAACGGCGACATCTACCTGGGCAACTACTCGGGTTGGTATTCGGTGCGCGACGAGGCGTTCTACACCGACGAGGAGACCACAGTCCTCGAGGACGGCACCCGGATCTCCACCGACACCCGCACCCCCGTCGAGTGGACCGAGGAATCGAACTACTTCTTCCGGCTCTCGCAGTACCAGGACGAGCTGCTCGCCCTCTACGACGAGCATCCCGAATTCATCGCGCCCGCCACCCGGCGCAACGAGATCATCAGCTACGTCAAGGCGGGGCTGAAGGATCTGTCGATCTCGCGCACCACCTTCGACTGGGGCGTCCCGGTGCCCGAGCACCCCGACCATGTCATGTACGTGTGGGTCGACGCGCTCACCAACTACCTCACCGGCGTGGGGTTCCCGGCCACCGATTCGGCGGCGTTCCAGCGCTTCTGGCCCGCCGACCTGCACATCATCGGCAAGGATATCACCCGCTTCCACACCGTGTACTGGCCGGCGTTCCTGATGTCGGCGGGGGTGGAACTGCCCAAACGCGTGTTCGTGCACGGGTTCCTGTACAACAAGGGCGAGAAGATGTCGAAGTCGGTCGGCAACGTCGTCGACCCGCTGGAACTGGTCGACGCCTACGGCTTGGACGCGGTGCGCTTCTTCCTGCTGCGCGAGATCTCCTACGGCCAGGACGGCAGTTACAGCCACGAGGCCATCGTCGGACGCATCAACGCCGACCTGGCCAACGAATTCGGCAACCTGGTGCAGCGCAGTCTGACGATGGTGAACAAGAACTGCGGGGCGGTCGTGCCGACCCCGGGCGAGTTCACCGCCGAGGACACCGCCCTGCTCGACCGCGTCAACGGACTTCTGGAGCGTTGCCGCGCCGAATTCGATGTCCAGCAACTGCATCTCGCGCTCGAGGCGATCTGGCTGACCCTCGGCGAGACCAACAAGTACTTCTCGGCCCAGCAGCCGTGGGCGCTGCGCAAGGCGGGCACCGAGGCGGATCTGGCCAGGATGGCGACGGTGCTCTACGTCACCCTCGAGGTGGTGCGCGTGGTCGCGATCCTGGTGCAGCCCGTGATGCCCGCCTCGGCGGGCAAGATCCTGGATCTGTTGGGGCAGCGCGGCCGCGAGTTCGCCGATATCGCCACGCCGCTGGTCCCGGGTACCGCGCTGCCCGCGCCGGAACCGGTCTACCCCCGCTACGTCGAGGAGAAGGTCTAGGACCGCTCGACTCAGCGCCAGCGCGCGAGCAGGCGCTTGGCCTCCTCGGCGAGCGCGAACTGCAACAGCGGGCCGAAACTGATCCGCGCCACCCCTTGATCGGCCAGCACCGACAGTTCCGTCTCGCCCGGCTTGGCGATCGCGTTGACCGGCAACGTGAGTTCGGAGGTCAGCCTGCGCTGGTCGGCGTCGCTGTGCCAGCCCACCGGGTACAGGACGTCCGCGCCCGCCGCCGCGGCGAGATTCAGCCGGGCCACCGCGCGATCCACACGGTCGGCGTCCTCGCCGTCCTTGCGCAGGAACAGGTCGGTGCGGGCGTTGACGACCACGTGCACCCCGGCGGCGTCGGCGAATTCGCGCAGTCCGCGCACGAAGTCGGCGTGCTCCTCGGCGGTGCGCAACCGCTTGCCCTCGCTGTGCACGGTGTCCTCGATGTTGAGCCCGACCGCGCCGGCCTCGAGCAGCCCTTCGATCAACTGCGCGGGTTCCAGCCCGTAGCCGGATTCGATGTCGACCGAGATCGGGACCGTCACCGCGTCGGTGACCTGCCGGACCCGGGTCAGCAGTTCCAGGAAGGTCATGCCCTCCCCGTCGGGGCGGCCCACCGAATCCGCGACCGGGTGGCTGCCCAT
Organism: Nocardia takedensis NBRC 100417; assembly: GCF_000308695.1. Taxonomy (GTDB): domain Bacteria; phylum Actinomycetota; class Actinomycetes; order Mycobacteriales; family Mycobacteriaceae; genus Nocardia; species Nocardia takedensis. The sequence goes on from NZ_BAGG01000106.1 coordinate 3,738, forward strand.
CGTCAACGCCGGGAAGCCCGCGTCCACCGCGAGATTCGCCGACCACGCGTCCCACACCGTCGGCAGGACGACCGGGTCGCCGGGCCGGTGCAGCTCGAGCAGTGCCTTGGCCTTGTTCTCCACTGAGGTCATGATTCGATCTTTACCCGTTCGCGGCGCGGGCCGCCAGCACCGCGTCGTAGAGTTCGCGGCGCGAGACACCGGCGACCGCCGCGACCTCGCCGCAGGCGTCCTTGAGCCGCAGTCCGTCGGCGATGCGCGATTCTACTTCGGCCACCAGGTCGGCCGGGTCGGCGTCGACCGGTTCCGCGCCCGCCAGGACGACGGTGATCTCCCCGCGCGCGCCCTCCACCGCCCAGGCGGCGAGTTCGGCGAGGGTGCCGCGCACGACCTGCTCGTAGGTCTTGGTGAGCTCCCGGCAGACCGCGGCGCGCCGGTCGGGCCCGAGGACCTCGACGGCGTCGGCCAGACAGTCGGCGAGCCGGTGCGGGGCCTCGAAGAACACGCACGCGCGCGGTTCGGCGAGCAGCGTCCGCAGCCAAGTGCGGCGCGGACCGGATTTGCGCGGCGGGAACCCGTCGAAGCAGAACCGCTCCACCGGCAGCGCGGACAAGGCAAGGGCCGTGGTGACGGCGGACGGTCCGGGCAGACACGTCACCGGCAGGTCGCGCTCGACGCACGCGGCGACCATGCGGTAGCCGGGATCGCTGACCGAGGGCATGCCCGCGTCGGTGACCAACAGCACCGTGCGCCCCTCGGTGATGTCCTCGAGCAGGGCGGGAATGCGCGCGGTCTCGACGTGGTCGTAGAAGCTGACCACGCGCCCGGTGATCTGCACCCCGAGGGCCTGGGCCAGCGAGCGGGTGCGGCGGGTGTCCTCGGCGGCTACGACGTCCGCGCCTGCCAGCGCGTCGCGCAGGCGTTGCGAGGCGTCGCCGATATCGCCCATCGGGGTCGCCGCCAGCACGAGCCCGCCGCGCGTGTCCTGTTCCGCCGCCCGTTGCGCCACCGCACTCCCGTCCCGACCGCCGGACCCGGCGTCCGCCGCATCCGCAGTGCAGCCTAGTGCGCGGCGGCGCGCGGGCCGTCGCGCGCCGGTCGAGGGGACGCACCGCTGCGCGACCCGCAGCCGTGGAACGCATACGATCGGGGCGTGACCCAGGTGACCTCCCGCGCGACCGCACCGTCCGGGACCCCGCCCTCCTGGTCGAGTCCCGCTCCGCTGCGGCCGACGCCCGATTTCGGGCCGACCGACACCCTGCGCGGCTGGGCAGTCACCGGATTCCTGACCTTCGTCGCGTTCCTGACCAGGCTCATCGGGCTCAACTACCCCACCGACGCCAAGACTCCGGTCTTCGACGAGAAGCACTACGCGCCGCAGGCGTGGCAGATGGTGACCGGCGGCGGGATCGAGGACAACCCGGGCTACGGCGTGGTCGTGCATCCGCCGGTCGGCAAGCAGATGATCGCGCTGGGCGAGATGGTCTTCGGCTACAACGCCTGGGGCTGGCGGATCACGGCGATGCTGGCGGGCACGCTGATGGTGCTGGTGGTGATGCGGACCGTGCGCCGCATGGCGCGCTCGACGCTGATCGGCGCGATCGCGGGCATCCTGCTGATCGCCGACGGCGTCACCTTCGTCTCCTCGCGTTTCAGCATGCTCGACATCTTCATGGCGCTGTTCGTCACCGGCGCGTTCGGCTGTCTGATCGTGGATCGCGACGAGGTCCGAAGACGGTTGGCCCTGGCGGACGCGGAGGGTCGCGCCGGACTGACCCGCTGGGGTCCGCGGTTGGGGGTGCGCTGGTGGCGCTTCGGAGCGGGCGTGCTGCTCGGCCTGGCCTGCGGCACCAAATGGTCCGGCCTGTATTTCGTTCTCGCGTTCGGTCTGCTCAGCGTCGCCTTCGACCTGGCGGCCCGGCGCACCTACGGGGTGCGCGCGCCGTGGCTGGGCACGGCGGTCCGCGATATCGGGCCCGCGCTCTACGCGCTGGTCCTGATCCCGATCGGCGTCTACATCGCCACCTACTGGGCGTGGCTGAGCAGCGAGACCGGCGTCTACCGGCACATGCCGGGCAATCCGTCCGCCCCCGGCGACCCGATCGGCCGGGACGGCTTCTGGTCGCACGTGATCCCCGACGCGCTGCGTTCGCTCTGGTACTACAGCGCGCGGTCGATGGAATTCCACACCGGCCTGACCAATTCGGCGGGCAACCACCACCCGTGGGAATCCAAGCCGTGGACGTGGCCGATGAGTCTGCGCCCGATGCTCTACTACTACGCCGACGGCAGCGTGCAGGGCTGCGGCGAGGCGCAGTGCGTCAAGGCGATGATGCTGATCGGCACGCCCGCGCTGTGGTGGATCGCGCCCGTGGTGCTGGTCTGGGCGCTGTGGCGGACCGCGACCAGGCGCGACTGGCGCTACGCCGCCGTGCTCACCGGCTACGCGGCGGGCCTGCTGCCCTGGTTCCTCACCCTGGACCGGCAGATGTATTTCTTCTACGCGGTCCCGCTGGCCCCGTTCCTGGCGATGGCCGTCGCGCTGGCCCTCGGCGACATCCTCGGCTCGGGCTCGCATCGACGCAGCCCCACCGGAGCGATGCTGCCCACCATCCCGTCCGAACGCGCGAGCCTCGGACTGCTCATCGTCTGCCTGTACGTGAGCCTGGTCGTCATCAACTTCGTCTGGCTGTGGCCGATCCTGACCGGCGCGCCGATCACCGTCTCGGAGTGGCAGAACCGCCTGTGGCTGCCGAGTTGGCGCTGAGCGCGGCTCAGCGTGCCGCCCGCAGCGCGGCCTCCAGGTAGCGCCGCGCGGTCGCGTCGTCGAGTCCGAGTCGTCGGATCGCCGCCACGTAGTCGGTGGCCGCGCGGCCCGCGGCGTCGACCGTCGGGTCGCCGGAGGAGGCGATGAAGGTGCCCTGGCGTCCGCGGGTCTCCAGCACGCCGTCGGCCTCGAGTTCGCGGTAGGCGCGCGCCACCGTGTTGGGGGCGAGGCCGAGATCGGCCGCGAGCGCGCGCACCGTCGGGATCTTGGTGCCCGCGGTGAGTTCGCCCGCGCGGACCCTGGCGATGATGCCTTGGCGCAGTTGCTCGTACGGCGGGATCTGCGATTCGTGGTTGATCGTGACCGGGAACATGGCGGCTCACACCTCGTCACGGGCGAGCGGACAGGACAGGCAGCGGGGACCTCCGCGCCCCGACCCCAGTTCGGAGCCGGGGATGGTCAGGACTTCGATGCCCGCGTCGGCCAGGCGCGCGTTGGTCATCTCGTTGCGTTCGTAGGCCACCACCACGCCCGGCGCGAGGGCCAGGGTGTTGTTGCCGTCGTCCCACTGTTCGCGCTCGGCGGTGACGCCGTCCAGACCGGTGTCGATGACGCGCAGTTTGCCGATGCCCATGGCCTCGGCGGCGGCGGGCAGGAACGGGTCGGGGCCGCGCATGTCGACCCCGCCGCCCCCGGTACGGCCGCCGTAGTCGTCGCGACGGCGAATGGTGAACGCGCGCAGGCTCTCGCGCACCGCCTCGTACATGACCACGGCGTCGGTGTCGACCATGGTGCACACGGTGTCCAGGTGCATGGTGGCCCTGGTCTGCGCGATCGGGACGACCAGCACGGTGTGGGCGAGGTCGTCGTCGAACAGGCTGCGCGCCAACGCTTCCGCGCCGGCGGGCGAGGTGCGCTCACCCACGCCGACGGCGACCACGCCCGGTGCGAGCAGCAGGACGTCGCCGCCTTCGATGGGGGCGGTGTGCGATTCGTAGGCCCGGCGCACGCCCAGGAAGCGGGGGTGGAAGGCGTAGATCAGATCGGTGAAGGAGGTCTCGCGCATCCGGGCGGGCAGGGCCAGGGAGGTGATCGCCACCCTCGGTCCGACCCAGAACGAGGAGTCCCGGGTGAACAGCAGGTTGGGCAGCGGATCGATGACGAAATCGCCGCCGTGGTGCATCCGACGCACCAGCGAGGTCGCGTCGGGACCGATCGGGAGTTCGTCGAAGGTCATCCCGGCCATCAGGATGTCGGCGAGTTCGCGCGCCGGGACCCCGCGCAGGTGGGCGGCCAGTTCGTCGGCGAGGGTGTGACCGAGGCGGCGCGCGTCGACGGCGGCGTTGATGCCCTGGATGCGCGCGGCCCCGCTGACGGCGAGGGTTTCGGCGAGCAGGTCGGCCAGCAGCAGCACCTCGACGCCGCGCTCGCGCAGCACGCCCGCGAAAGTGTCGTGCTCCTGCTGGGCGCGTTCCACCCAGGGGATGCCGTCGAAGAGGAGTTGATCGTTGTTGCGCGGGGTCAGTCTGCGTAGTTCGTCGCCGGGGCGGTGCAGCAGCACCGCGCGCAGGGTCGCGACCTCGGAGGTCACCCCCCAACGAGGTTCGTGGACACGCCCCCCGGACACAGCATCAGCTCCCATGACCCGACCGTAGTTCCCGGATCGGTCCTGAGCACGCAATTGGTCGTGCGATGTTGCGAGCCGTCCATTCCGGAGACCGCCGCCAAAACCTGAAGTATTGTTTAGGTGAATGGAGGAGAGTGCATGTCGACTGCCGATTGGCGAGCGAAGGAACTGACCCCCGGTCAACTGTCCGAGCGTAGCGGAGTCGCGGTTTCCGCGTTGCACTTCTACGAGCGCGAAGGACTCATCACCAGCCGACGCACCAGCGGCAACCAGCGCCGCTACACCCGCGAAACCCTGCGCCGGGTCGCCTTCATCCGCATCTCGCAGCGAGTCGGCATCCCGCTCAGCGAGATCCGCGCCGCCCTCGACAAACTCCCCGAAGGCCGCACCCCCACCCGCCGCGACTGGGAGACCTTGTCCACCACGTGGCGCGGTGACCTCGACGATCGCATCAACCAACTGATCCGCCTGCGCGACAACCTCACCGGCTGCATCGGCTGCGGTTGCCTGTCACTGGGCAGTTGCAAACTGGTCAACGAACACGACCGGCTCGGCGTCGAAGGACCCGGCGCGCGCGTCCTCGACACCCACCTCAACTGTCCATCGAAGCCAGCAGCTTGCTGAAGTGCGCGCTCGCGCGCCGCATCACCACGTCGTAGGGCAGCGCGAATTTACGCGCCCACCAATAGCCGAAGCGGATGTCGAACGAGCTGTAGACGATGAAGCGATTGCGTTCTATTCCGCGCAAAATCGCCGTCGCAACCTTTTCCGGCGCCACCGCGTGTCGGGTGAAGATCCCCGTCATCCGGCGGACCCGCGGGTCCTCCTTGTTCACCCCCACCAACTCGAAACTGTGCACCAGCGGGGTGTCCACGGCTCCCGGCGCGACCAGATGCACCGAAATGCCGTGCGGCCGCAGATCGAAACGCAGCACCTCCGAGACGCCCCGGATGCCGAACTTCGCCGCGCTGTAGGCCGCGTGCCAGGGTAGGGCGATCAGCCCCGCCGCCGAGGACACGTTCACCAGCGCCCCGCCGCGGCCCGCGCGCACCATCGGCGGCACGAAATTCTCGATGACGTGGATCGGCCCCATCAGGTTGACCTCGACCATCCGCCGCCAGTGCTTGTGCTCGAGGTTCTCCACGGTGCCCCACGCCGAGGTGCCCGCGATGTTCATGACGATGTCGAGGGCGTCGTGCTCGGCGTGGACCTTCTCCGCGAAAGCGGTGACGGCATCGAAGTCGGTGATGTCGAAAGCGGCGGCGGCCAGCACCGTCGCGCCCGCCGCGCGGATCTCCGCCGCCGTGCGCTCGAGCCCTTCGGCGTCGATGTCGGTGAGCACCAGCAGCGCTCCCGCCTCGGCGGCGGCCAGCGCCGTCGATCGGCCGATCCCGCTGGCCGCACCTGTCACCAGGACCTTCGCGTCCCGCACCGTCCTACGTCCCACAACAGCCACGCGCATCCCCATCTCGTGTCGCTCGGATTGTCACCGCAGGGTACTCGGCCGCCCGGCGCGCGTCGCCCACCTCGGCCGACCGGGACCGCGCGGAGCGGTTCAGCGGCCCAGCACGTCGAGCATGCCCGCCACCGCGCGCGGCCAGGTGAACTGTTCGGCGCGGGTGCGCGCGGCCAGGCGACGACGCGCGGTCGGCAACGCCAGCACCTCGGTGACCGCCTGGGCGAAGGCGGAGGGATGGTCGGCGGCGACCGCGCCGCACTCGTCGGTGACGATGTCGACCAGCGCCGAGGACCGGCTCGCCACCACCGGCGTTCCCGCCGCCAGCGCTTCCAGGGCCGCCAGCCCGAAGGTCTCGTGCGGGCCGGGGGCCAGCGAGACATCGGCGGTGGCAAGCAGTTTCGCGACCATCGTGCGGTCGGTGATGAACCCGGTGAAGTGGACGGCCGGGATGCCGCCCGCCAGCGGCGGCAGCGCACGCGCGCGCCGTTCCAGCGCCTCGCGGCGCGGCCCGTCCCCGGCGACGACCAGTCGCGCCCGCACCCCTTCCTTGCGCAGCGCGCCGATCGCCTCGATGCTGCGGTCGACCCGCTTCTCCACCGACAACCGCCCGCAGTGCACCAGCAGCGGCCATCCGGGGCCGAGGTCGTTGCGTAGTCGGTCGTCACGCTTGTGCGGGCTGAACAGGTCCAGATCCACTCCCAGCGGCACCAGTTCCACATTCGGCGCGCCGATGCGCTGGAACTCCTGGCGGGCGAATTCGGTCGTGCACACGACGACGTCGTAGTCGGCCGCGGTGCGCCGGTTGGCGATATCGGCTAAACGGCGTGCCGCCGAACCGGGCAGGATCTGGCCGAGCAGCCGGTCCAGCCGCTCGTGGGAGATCATCACGCTCGCCACCTCGCGACGCCGCGCCCACCGGCCGAACCCCCGCAACGTCAGCCGGTCCGACACTTCCAGCACATCGGGGCGCAGCCCTTCCAGCGCGTCGGCCACCCGGCGCGGATCGGCCGCGCGGTAGCCGCCGGTCCACGGGATCGCCAGCGCGGGCAGGGTGATCCGCACGACCCCGGACGGCAGGATCTGCTCGTCGCGAGCCGAGCCGGGCACGATGAGCACCACTTCGTGCCCCTCGGCCACGTAGCCTTCGCCCAGGTGGTGCAGCGCGGTGCGCAGACCACCGGACCGCGGACCGTAGAAGTTCGCCAGCTGCACGATGCGCACCCCGCCGATCGTGCAGCGGGACCGGTTACCGCCGGGACACGCGCGCTCAACGGAACGTGAACAGCAGTGGAAGACCCGGCGAAAGCGCGGGCACGGCCGGTCAGCGGGCGGACTGCGTGCGTCCGACGCGCGGCAGATCCAGATCCAGCGGGATGCGCCCCAACGCCAGATGCTGTTCCACCTCGTTGGACGGCATCGGCCGGGCGATCAGGAAGCCCTGCGCCCGATAGCAGCCGAGACCGACCAGGGTGCGCGCCGCCACCGCCGTCTCCACGCCTTCGCCGACCACGCCGAGTCCGAACGAGCCGGCCAGCGAGATGATCGACTTGACGATCGCCAAGTCGTCGGTGCTCGCGCCGAGCCGCTGCACGAACCCGCGGTCGATCTTCACCGCGTCCACCGGCAGCGCCTTGAGGTGCGACAGCGAGCTGTAGCCGGTGCCGAAATCGTCGATGGCGATCTGCACGCCCATCCGCTTGAGCCCGCGCAGCGTGACCTGGGTGCGGGCCAGATCCTGCACCACCACGTGCTCGGTGATCTCCAGGCAGACCGAACTGCCGTCGATCCCGAACAGCCGCAGGATGTCCTCGATGCGCTCCACGAAATCGAGGCTGACCAACTGCACCGGCGAGACGTTGATCCGCATGATGACGTTGGAGGCCAGACCGCGCCGCCGCCATTCGGCGAACTGCGCGCACGCCGAGCGGATCACCCAGCGGCCCAGTTCCCCGGCGAGGTTGGTGGCCTCGGCCACGCTGACGAACGCGGCGGGCGGCAGCAGACCTCTGGTCGGATGCATCCAGCGGACCAGCGCCTCGAGCGCGACGATCCGGCCGGTGCGCAGGTCGACCTCGGGTTGGTAGTGCAGCAGCAGCGAGCCGTCGGAGACCGCGCCGCGCAGGTTGAGTTCCACGTCGTCCTGCAACTCGAACTGCGCGCGCATCGCGTCGGTGAAGACCGCGACGCCGTTGCCGCCGCCGGATTTGGCCGACAGCAGCGCGTGGTCGGCGCGGCGCAGTACGTCGGCGACGGTGGTCTCCCCCGGTATCCCGACCGCGACGCCGACGCTGGCCCCGCGGCTGACCGATTCGCCGCCGACGGTGACCCGGCGTCCGATCAACTGCTGGACGCGGGCGGCCTCGTATTCGGCGGCGACGGCGTCCATCGGCTTGGCCGGGACGATGACGAATTCGTCGCCGCCGAGGCGCGCGATCATGTCGTTGGGGTCCAGGTGCTCGCGCAGTCGCGACGACAGCGTGCGGATGAAGTTGTCGCCCGCCGTGTGTCCCAGAAAGTCGTTGAGGGCCTTGAGGCGGTCCAGATCGAGGAAGAACGCGGCCACCGGACCGGGCGCGCCCGCCTGGAGTCGTTCCTCCATGTGCTCGAGCAGCGCGCGGCGGTTCGCCAGACCGGTCAGGTCGTCGTGCAGGGCGATGTAGCGCAACCGCTCCTCGGCGACCACCCGGGCCTGCAACTGCGCGAACAGCGCGGCGATGGCCTTGAGGACGTTGAGTTCCCTGGTGCTCCACTCCCGGTCGCCCGACTTGACGAAGCCCAGCACACCGGTGGATTCGCCGCGCGAGAGCAGCGGCACCGCCGCGGAGGTGACCTGCGGGATGCCCGAGGCGCGGCGCACGGTGTCCTGGTAGTCGGCGAACTCCGGGGTCGGTCGCGCGACCAGCGGTTCGACCGCGGTCTCGAGCTGACGGAAGACGCCGTCGGCGTTCTCGAAGTAGATGACGCCGAGCGGATCGGGATCGGGCACCTCGGGCCTGCGCGGCCATTCCGCGACCAGCACGGTGGCGCGACGCTCGCGGTCGGTGTGCCGCACATAGCTGAAATCGACATCGAAGTACTCGACCAACTGGGCCAGTACGCGTTCGGTCGCCGCCACCATGGTCGTGGCGTCAACACCCATCAGCTCGGAGGCGACCTGGGTCACCAGTGAGTCGAGTGTCCGCCGAGGCACCTTGTCTCCGATCGCGCTAGCTTCGGGTGTCAACGCCCGGCACCGGACGCCGCCTGCTCCGCACCGTGGCAGCGGCCGCGTGGCTCAGGCGCAGAACCAATGCCATGATCTCATGTCCGGGCACTCCCAGTAGGTTCAGGAAACGGCTCTGAAGTGACGCTAGTGTATCCGCGTAGTCCGGGGAAATCGCGGCCAGTTCGCCAGAACTTCGCGCGTACAGGTACGGCGGGGAGATCGGCTGGACGGCCGCACCGCGTCGCTGCGCCTCGATCCACACCCGCTGCACGGCCCCGCCCGCCCGCGCGTAAGGGGTGAGTCCAGGGCCCGCCGCGATGGTCACCGCCACCAGCGCCGAGGCCGAGCGCACCCGGTCGCCCGTGTAGGCGCCCAGTGCCGCGCCGCCGTCCCATGACCGCACCTGCGCCATCACCTCGGCGCGTCGCCCGATCTCCAGTCCGGCCTGTTCGGTCGCGGTCATCGCGAGACTGCGCGCGTCGATGCCGACATCGGGATCGCTCGCGGGCCAGCGGATCTCGCTCTGCATGTCGGCGTGCAACCGCGGCGTGAGATAGCGGATCCGATCCGCCTCCGCGAGCAGATCGGCGGCGGCGGCGAGGTCGGCGGGATCGGTGAGCACGTGCAGCCCCGCCCCTTCGAGCGCGGCCGCGGCGAGCAGCGCGGGCAGCAGTTCCGGCGGCAGCGGCTTGCCGTCGCCGAGCCCGCGATTGGTCTCCCTGGCGAGCAGATCCGGGTAGTCGGCGGCCGTCGCGGCATCCCCGCCCGCGCCGAGGACCAGCGTGGCGGACAGCGGAACCACGCCGTCCGATTCGTGGATTTCGACCGATTTCAGCAAACCTTCGGCAGCCGCCGCGGCGCGCGCGTTGTACAGCGCCGCACCCACCGCCACGGCACTGCCGCGATACCCGATATCCATGGCCGAGGAGTGCTCGACGGCCAGGTCGACGCCGATCCGGTCGCCGTCGACCCGCAGCCGCCACGGCTGGACGTTGCCGCCGGAGGGCGCCCGATTGGCGGCCTCGAGCACCCGGGCGACCGGATCGTCGGCGGTCGGGGGTTCGGGCGGGTCGTCCCAGACGGCATCGCCGACCGGCACGGGCTCCGCGAGTTCATCCAGCAGGCGGTCCATATCGATGCGGATCCGACCCGAGGCGAGCTTCTGTCCCAGACCGATGCGCCGGGCCGCGGCCACCACGCTCGCCGCGCCGTACATCACCTCGCTGCCCAACTGCGGCCAACTCGACAGCGTCTCACCGACTTCGACCATGCTGGCCGCCAGGCGCGGTGACAATTCGTCGGCGCCGAACAGGCGCACCACGAACGGGGCCTTGTCCTTGGCCGCGAGCCCGCGCAGATCCGCCGCGCGCAGACCGCCGAGCAGGCCGTGGAACGGCGGACGCCCCGGTTCCAGATCGAAGCGCTCCACATCGAGCAGGCCGCGGTCGCTGGTCTCCATCAGCAACGGCACGCGCTGCCGGGCGGCGGCCTCGCGGACCACCAATTTCATGTCCAGCGAATCGCATTCCTCGACCACGACGGACAAGCCGCGCAGGAACTCGTCGGCGTTGTCGGCGGCCACGCCGGTCTCGACGATCTCCACCGGCAGATACGGGTCGAGTTCGGCGATGCGCCGCGCGGTCACCACCGCTTTGTTCACGCCGATGTCGAAGACGGTGCCCGCGACCCGATTGAGATTCGACAGTTCGATCTCGTCCAGATCGGCCAGACGCAGCGCGCCCGCGACACCCTCGAGCGCCAACTGATAGGCCACCGCGTGTCCAGCGCTTTGCCCGACCACGCCGATCGTGGACTCGCCCAGGCGATCCTGTTCCTCGGCCGTCAGTTTGTTGCGATTGCGATCCAGTCGGACCGCGCGGTACTCGGCGGGCCCCAGCACGCCCACCAGCGCGCGACGCCACGGGTAATGGATCCAGCGCCGGGTTTCCGGGCCACCGGCGGGCATTCGCGCGCCCGCGAGTCGGTCGTATTCCGCGAGCAGGAGTTCGATGAGATCCACGCACTCGATATCGGGCGCGGCCCGCAATTGTTCGAGGACGCGCGCGTCGTCCGGGACGTTCTCGTCGAGGATCCGCGGTCGATATTCCGGTACCCGACGCCGGTCACTACCCATGCGCGCGACGACCCGCCGTTTCCGTCCGTCGCGGCGAACTCGCGATCCCCGGCAGATCGGCCCAACCGAGTTGACGTTGTTCGGCACGGGTCAGCGCGCACTGCGACTGCTCGGCAAACTCATGGAATCGTTCGATGTCCCACCACAGCGGTACCGTCTCGTATCGTTCGTCCGGATACGGGGCCGCGGGGATATGGTCGGCAACCACCGCGCCGCTCGCGCGATGGCGAGCCACGGTGAAGGTGGCGACGGTGGCGAATCCGTAGCGCGCGTCCAGCATACGGGCGGTGTGCAGCACGCACCGCGAGACGGCGGCGCTCAGCGCCGATCGGTGCGCCGAATCCCGGTCGACCCAAGCGCCTTTGGCCTCGATCACACCGTCGGGGATGCGGTCGGCGACCATGGCGCGCAGATCGTCGGCGCCGGCGTGACCGACCCAGTCGGCGACACCCCTGACCTGCTCGGCCGCGCCGTAGACGCCCTGCATCCTGACCCCGGCCACCACGGCGCCCGCGGGGTCGACGGCCAGGAAGCACAATGCGGTGCTGTGACCGTCCTCGATGCGTTCGTATTCGAGCGCGGCCTCGACGCCGAAGTGACGGTAATTCTCCAGCGCACCGCGCAGATACTGCTCCCACAGGACCGGGCGTGCGGCGGGGGTGGAAACATAGAACATGCATCCGGACTGCTCGTCCCGAAATCGCGGGATTCCCCTGTCCAGGGATTCTTCCGGAACGACTGCAATCGCGTCGACAGTCATCGGTATTCCTACTCCGTAGCTCCGCACTCGCGCACGGTTGTCCTGCTGACCCGGCGATCCGCCCCCGACGGGCCAGCCGTCCGGTGCAGTTGCCCAGTGCAGTATCCGCCATCCGCCGAGAATTCTCCAGGCGTCCGGCTAATCTCCCGAAAACATCGCGTTAAGTCCGAAGTATTGGCTGGTCAGAGTGCTTGTCACGAATGTGCGACATATCAGGGAAACCGGTTGGTTCCTTAGAGGCTAACAGCTAGTTATCAAACGAGTATCGAAATGAACAGTTCCACGGTGTCCGGACCGCGCCAGATCTCGACTTCTTCGCGGTAGGCGCGGGTGATCTCCGCGGAGGCCGTCGCGTCGTCCACCTGCGCCCAGACGTCCTCGACCGGGTCGTGGTAATCCCCGTTCGGCACGAACCGCGCGTAGACGCCTTTGGGCACCCGCACCAGCAGATCACCGACCGGAACCGACTCCGGCGCGGCGTACTCGAAACTCACCATCGCGTTGTAGTTGCCCGCCGGATCGGGCACGTAGACGGTGAACATCGGATCGTTCGTCTCCGCGCGGTCGCGCAGTCTGTCCTTGAGGAACTCGATCAGATCGCTGTTGCTGACCTTGAAACTCGGCCGCACCCGCGGAACGACCAATCCGCCGTAGATCGCCTCGTTGCGCACGGCTATCGCATAACTCATGTCCGCGCCTCACCCGCATTCGCCCCGGTACGGTGCCCGCCGTCGACTGGTTCGATCATCGCGGGTCCACCGCCAGGTACAGATCGATCTTGTAGGCGTGCGGATAACACTCGAAATCCCCGGTATAGGTCCGTCGTATCTGATTGTGTTCCTCGGCGTAGGCGATCTGGGTCCACAGGTCGGTCATCACCTGCGGGAAATTGCCCACCGAGGAGAAGCGCGCGTAGGTCCCGGCGCGCAACCGCGCGATCAGGTGACCGCGGGTCACCTCCTCGAAGCGCGCGCACTGATATCCCACGATCTGGGTGTGATAGGTGCCGAGTTCGCCGCTGTAATCGGTGTACGCGCTGGCCAGCGGACCGCCGAGTTCCTGGTGCAGCACCGCCGCCCACGCCGCCTCGAGATCGTGGTCACGCAATTCCCCGAGCGCACGTTTCGGGCTGCGCACCGGGAGTCCGGCAACCCACGTCTCGTCCCGCTCGACGATTTCAAACTGCATGAAAAGACTCTTTCGAGGTGCATCCTGGGGCGCGCCCGCATCCGGTCGGCTGGAACCGCCATGCTATCAACACGACCGCGCCGGGAACGATCACCCGGCCGCCGCGCGGCCCGTCCCGGACCGGCGTTGAACTGGTCATATGTCCGTCAAGCGGGGTTGGCAGACCCGCCGCCCCAGACGGCCACCCCCGGTGGCGTGTCGCTCGGGACGGGACGGATCAGACAGGTCAGGAAACGCGGCAGACCGCGCGGCAAGCGGATGCACGTCAACTCGACCGCGCACCACTCCCGCGAGATCGTCAGCAGTCGGACGACCAATCGCGCCCGCTCCACCTGCTCACATGCCAGCGACATCAGCGTGCGCCCGTAGATCTCGAAATCGTCCGGATGCACCAGATGGGTCGTGACCAGGTCGAAGGTGTCCGCCTCGCCCGGATCGACCCCGCGCGAAGCCGGATGGTGCCGCCAGGCGATCTCGGTCAGCGGCGGGGTCAGCCACTCGATGATCTGCATGGTCTCGACGTCGATGAGCGCGGCGGTGCTGCCGAGCAGCGCCGCCGCGGCATCGCGGTGATAGGTGGGCGCGACCAGGCCGGGTTCGCGGGCCGGTTCGACCTGCAACAGCAGGCCGCGCAGCATGCCGGGAGCGTGGTAGCGGAAGAACCCGAACACCTTCGCGCCGCGATCGTCAGGGGTGAGCACCTGCATCGTGCCCTGCCACTGCACCCCGGGCGCCGCTTGCAGCGCCGCCGCCACCAAGCGGTCGCGGTCCTCGCATTCCACGATCCGGGACAGGAACCACGCGCCGTGCAGCATCGGATGCCCGCCGGGCAGCACCGTGCCGCCGCCGCCATGGCTCATCACCGTCCATTGGCCGCCGTCCCAGACGAAGACATCGATCCCGGGCGGCTGGTCCCGCCGGGCCGCCCCCACCCACAGCCGCACCGCCAGCGGAGCGCCGTCCGGCCCCGGCACGGGTTCGGCGTAGGCGTGCTGGATGGCGCCGCGCACCAGGACCTCCCGCTCGGCGCGGTCGTTGGACTCGATGACCTGCCCCACCACCGAACTCGCCACGGCCGCCAGCGAACTCGGCCGCACCAACCGGTGCAGCGAACGCTCCCGGACACCGCCCTCTCCCGGCACCTGCCGGATCCCCCGGTCCGGCTCCGCGGCGTCGATCAGATACCACATATTCCCCCCTCGGTTCTCGGACGACCCCGCGCCCTGCCCCTGGCGACGTGGTCGACTGCTGCCCCTGTCGCGTTCGACTCTACGGCCACCCGGCCGGTTCGGATCGACCGCTGGTCAGGAAGGCCGGACCGGTTCCTCCGGCTCGACCTGCCGGTGTTCCACCACGGCGGCGAATTCACGCAGCCTGCCCCGGAATTCGGTCAATTCGTCCAGATCCCAGCCGATGGCCTCGGCCAGCCTGCGCGGAACGGTGCGCGCCCGCGCCCGCAGCGCCGCGCCCTGCTCGGTCAGGCGGACCTGCACCGACCGCTCGTCCTCGACGGACCGCGTGCGCGTCAGCAGACCGTTCGCCTCCAACCGCTTGAGCAGCGGCGAGAGGGTGCCGGAGTCGAGTTCCAGCGCCGTGCCGAGTTCCTTGACGGTCACCGGCTGACGTTCCCAGAGCACCAACATGACCAGGTACTGCGGGTAGGTCAGCCCCAGACCGTCCAGCAGCGGACGGTAGAGCCTGGTCATCGCGCGGGACGCGGCGTACAGCGCGAAGCACACCTGGTTGTCGAGTTGGAGTTCCTCGGGGTCCGTCATCGTCACCACCTCCTCACCGAACGGTAGCGAGCCATTCGGTTGCCCACAATAACCGCAGGTCAGCAACCATCCGAACCGCAGGCCAGCGCACCGTCGGCGGAGACGTCGATCAGCGGGGTCCGCGCGGCCCACTGTTCCGCATGGGCGACGGCGTACACAGTCACGATCCACGTGCCGGTCTTGTCCTGTTTACCCGATTCGCCTACGCTCCCGCCTTCGTGAGAACAAGCGCGACCATCGAATCGCGACGAGAACGCGTCCTCTGGGGGGCGATCACCGCGGTCGGCGTCCTCGCCGGATACGCCGCGGTCCTGCTCGCGGACGCACGCCACTACTACACCGACGACACCGAGGCGCAGTACGCGCCGATGTGGGTGATGCTCGGAAACGAGCTGCGCGCCGGACGTTTTCCCGCCTTGGTGCCGTGGCAGTGGATGTCGGGCAACTACTCGCTGGAAGAGGCCGGACTCTACAACCCGCCCCAGTTGCTCGTCCATTTCCTGGCGCCGTCGATGGACGACCTCGCCCTCTACGCGACCGCCGTCAAACTCGTGTTCTCCATCATCGCCGCACTCGGCGTCTACCGGATCTGCCTGGCCTACGGGGCCCGCGCGCCCTGGGCCGCGGTCGCGGGCACGGCCTTCCCGCTCAGCGGGTGGTTCCTGTTCTTCGACCAGGCCAGCTGGGTCACCCCGCACACCGCGACCGCCTGGCTGGTCAACGCGTGGGCCTCGGCGGTCCTCTACGCGCGCGGCCGCAGCGGGCCGATCCCGCTGTTCGTGTTCCTCTACCTCACCCTGACCGTCCAGTACGCCTTCCCCGCCGTACTCGCCGGACTGGTCATCGCCTGCGTCGCCGTCGGCGAATACCTGTTCCAACGCGGCGCCGCACCCGCCGTGCGCCTGATCCTGGCCTCCGGTTGCGCCGCCCTGGCCGCCCTGGCCGCCAATCTGCCCGGCATCCTGTCCTCGCAGGTCACCTGGCGCGGCAGCGTCGAAATCCACAACGACCCGTTCCTGACCGTGCCGTGGTCGGAATCACTGAACGCCAGTCTCCCCAGCACCACTCCGGCCTTCACCGCCTGGTGGGGGCATGTGCAACCGCTGCCGATGGTCTACATCGCCTGGTTCCTGATCCCCGCGCTGGCGTTCGTCGCCTGGCGCGCGGCGGCCGACTCGCTGCGCGAATACAGCGGCGTCGTCCTGTTCGCCGCGATCGTGCTCATGTGGACCGCGGGCCCCGGCGCGATCGGACCGCTGCGCTGGCCCGCGCGGGTGCTGCCGATGCTGGCCATCGCGCTGCTGGTCCTGGTGTGCATTCTGCTGAGCAGACACGGCGTGTTCGACTCCGCACGGCGTCGACTGACAGCGGCCTGCCTGCTCGTCGCAGCCCTCTTGATCCGATCGATCTCGGCCGCGCCGGACCTCTGGGTGCGGCACCTGCTCGCGGTCCTCGCGGTGGTCGCGCTCGGCGCGGGGGTCCTCTGGCTGGCGCGTCATCGCGGCATCGCCGCCGCCTGCGCCCTGACCATCGCGGCGATGTTCCCCATCGCCTACGTCCAGGTGCACAGCGCCCCGCCCACCCCGCTGTCCTACAACTTCCCCGAACGCCGCTCCGAGATGGCCGCCGCCTTCCCCGACTTCCCCGGCCGCACCCTGCAACTCGCCGACCGGGCACTGCTGCAACCCGGCGACCGGACCCTGTCGGGGGCGTGGGGATCGCTGTCCATCGGCAGCTACGCCAAGAACCTCGGCCTCGACTACGTCAACGGCTACACCCCGATCGGTCACGCCGCCTTCGCCGGCTTGCTGTGCATGGCCTGGGACGGCAGCACGTGCGCCGACGCCTACCGCCGCGCCTTCGAGATCGAACCGTCCACGGGACGCACCGTCGTCGACCTGATGAAGATGGACCGCGTCGTCCTGCACGTCGCCCAGTACCCCGACGCCCGGCAACGGCCCGCTCCCGAAGGCTGGCGGTGGGTCGACCACCCCGGCCACGAGCGCTACATCCACGTCCTCGAACGCGTCGACGGCCCGGTCTCCGGACGCGACGGCATGATCGCCGACAGTGACGGCGTCGTGGTCCTGTCCGCCGGCGAGCACCGGACCTACCGCACCGACGCCGTCGTCAGTTCGGCCAACGGCGGACGGCTGGTGCTGTCCCGGCTGAACTGGCCGGGACACCGGATCACGCTCAACGGCAGCGAACTTCCGCTGGCCACGGTCGCCAAGACCTTCCTCGCGGTCGACATCCCCGCGGGCACCCGCGCCGCCCACCTGACGCTGACCTGGCGACCGCCCGGATGGGAACTGTCCCTCGCGGGCGCGGTCGGCGGGGTGGCCGGCCTCGGGGCCCTGCACTGGCTGCACCTGCGTCAGCGCCGCCGCGGAGTCGACGCGCCCATCGGGTCCGCGACGGCGATCCCGGTCGAGGGGAATCCCGAACGCGAGGTGACCGTCACCGGTCCGTGAACCTCGCGTCGGTCTACATCATCGCGGTGATTCGTTGTCCCGGCGACCGTCCGGCCGCACGCCCATCAGGTCAGCGCGCCGTCGATGCACAGCGAATCCGACCGCCAAGTGGGGCCGGGACGATGGTCACCGGGTGCGAAATCCCACTCCGAGATCGAGGCGGCGGATTTCCACAGGTGGGTGCCGTCGCGAGTGACCACCACCTGGTGGACGTCCTGCGCGCCGTCGATCAACTGCGCCCCGACGCAGTAGTCGGAGTAGTCGGTCCCCGGTTGCCGCGCGCCGGGACTGAACACACCGGCGGGGTGGCCCGCCGCACCCGGATTCGCGACGACCCGGCCGTCCGCGCGCACCGGCCCCGCCGACCACACGGGTGTACGACCGTCGTTCCCACAGGTGTAGCCGGAACCACCCGCGGTGATCGTCGTCCCGGCCGGGTACTGCACGCCCGCCCAAAGGCACGCCGCCGGGTCGGCGTTCGCGCCGCCCGCCGTGATCGTCCCCAGCGCGAGAACCGCCGCCGCGGGCAAAGTGATACGAATTGCTCTGTGTCCCATCGTCATCCCCCTCAGCACCAGCCGGCCCGGGGGCGGCAGACCGTGTAGCCCGAACCGTCCTCGCGCGGCACCGCCGTCCAACTCCGGTCGCCCCCGGAACCGCCGACACCCGGCGTCGCGGCCTGCCCCTGCCCGTACCGCTCGTCGCGATAGTCGCGGCGCGCGTCCTGATGTTCGCGCTGCCGCAACACATTCGGATCGGTGTGGTTGTAGCCGAGCGGGTCGATGTGGTGCGCGCCGGTGGTGTCGCGACCGGGGTGGCCCGCGCGCGCGTCGGGATTCGCGTACGCGCCGCCCGCTCCCGCGATCAGGCCCGCCGTCGCCGCGCCGGCGAGCAGGGACAGGGTCGATACACGCCGTCGAAGAACACGATTCGCCACGGCTCCGTTGCCTCGCTCTCGGGTGTTCCGGTCGCCGACCGTCGGCGACCAACTACTGAGTTGAACAGTAGATGAACAACCTGAGACCTTCGCGTTGATTTTCTCAGGAACAGGCGATATGTCGAGCAGTATCGAACTCTTGTTGTGCGCCCCTCTCGAAATACCTGCGCATTGATACGAAGTCGGATCGTAGGAATCGCGTAGGCACCTCGACATGCGGAAGCCGTCGCAGCGTTTCGAGCAGCAGCGCCTTCTCCAGGGGCCAGGGCGAGTCGGCCCGCGATGGACCGCGCGCCCACTATCGACACCGACGGTCAGTCGACGGGCAGATCGGCCCGCGCCGGTCCCGACCACGTCTGCCGCACCACGACCTTGTCCACCACCGGTTCGGTGGGAACGACCCGCGCGGCGCGACGCGACAGCACCCACGCCCCCACCAACAACACCCCGTAGCCCAAGACGTAGATATTCGTCAGGATCGGCGCGATCGGCCACGACGGCGGCAACAGGAACACCCCGATCGACACCCACGTCGGGCTCCAGTGATATGCCCACGCGCACGACGACAGATACAGCGCGGCCGCCACGAACCACCACTGCCACCGGTACTGCGCGCGATGCACCAGATACACCAGCAGCGGCACGAACCACACCCAGTGGTGCCCCCACGAATACGGCGACACCACACACGCCGTCAGCCCCGCCAGGATCACCGCCGGCAGGCGTTCACCGCGCCGATACAGCGCCGCCGTCAACAGCAGGCTGACCGCCGCCACCGCGCACGCCGCCAACACCCACAACCACATCGGCGCGGGACGGCCGAGCAGATGCGCCATCGTCCCGCGCAGCGACTGGTTGGCCGGATGTGTGTCGTCGGCGATGCGCCCTGCTTTGAAGAACGTCGAGGTCCAGTACTGCCGGGAGTCCGCGGGCAGCAGCACCCAACTCACCCCGACCGTGGTCAGGAACACCCCCAGCGCCGTCGCCGCCGAACGCCACTGCCGCAAGACGACGAACTGCACCACGAAATAGCTCGGCACCAATTTGATTCCCGCCGCGATCCCCACCCCGACACCGCGCCCGCGCGTCCCTTCCGCCCGCGACCAGTCCCACAGCACCAACAGCATCAGCACCAGATTGATCTGCCCGTAGTACAAAGTCGTGCGCACCGGTTCGAGGAAAAGGCAACTCGCCGTCAACAACACGCTCACCAGAACCAGACGACGGTCCAGGCGATATCCGAGAACACGCCAGCTCAGTAGCACACAGGCCAGCAGCACCGCGATGTTGACGCCGAACCAGGTGTCGGTCACCGCGCCCCACGGCACCCGCTCGATCGGCAGAAAGGCCAGCGCCGAGAACGGTGTATAGGTGTAGAGCAGCCCGTAGAAGGTCGGCTCGGTGTAGAGCGGGCGATCGTGCAGGATGCGCCACGCGCCGTCGCGATAGACGTGCACGTCCAGTCCGCCGACCAGGATTCCCGACTTGTCCAACCACGGATCGACAGTGGCGAACAACAGGAACAACGCGAGCACGGCGGTGGTGGCGAGCACGAAATACGTCGGCTTCGTGACAGGAAAATCCAACGGCCGTGAATTGCGCACGAACACTTGACTTACCCCCGCCGGGATTCTCAAACCTGACAGCGACGCGGCCTCGATACCGAATTCATACCGGAAAGAGTCCGGAACAGCGGTGATAGCCGCTCACGTCGGCGCGGTGACCGTCCTCACCCCGAAGCGGCCTCCTGTCCGAGATCGGGAAAACTCGCGACCAGATTGTCCAGACATCGCCGGACCTCGCGCAGTTCCCGATGCAGCAATTGCGATTCCGTCGTCGCGCGCGGCGTACCGCGACTGGTCACCCCCATCGCCCGGATCGCGGCCTCCAGCGACGCGGCCTCGGCGACCAACAGTTCGTAGAAGACCCTCGCCTGCTCACTATCGGATCGGTCCCGCACGCGTCCTCATCCCACCGCATCCGACCGGCCCACCCGGCCGGTCCTTCGTCCCTCCATGGTTACGTCACGGTGAATGCGCGTCAAACGCCATCCGTCCCGGATGCGGGCATGTCACCGGGATTTCATCTCCTCCCGAATCGACCGGCTAGCCTTGACCGGAGCCCAACCCGAGCACGCTGGAGGCACGTTGCGCACCGTCGGTCGATACCTGGTCATGGCCCTCGCACTGGTGGGCTGCTTCGCCCTGACCGCCCCCGCCGCCTCCGCGGTCACCATCGACGAGACCACCTCCCGCGCCTTGGACGAGGCATTCGCCCAGCGCGCCGCCACCCCGAACCTCGCCCGCGGCGACCTCATCGAACTGCTGTCGCGCCGCTTCCTCGGCACCCCCTACGGCGCCGACATGCTCATCGGCTCCGCCACCACCCCCGAAGAACTGGTCGTGGACACCCGCCGAGTCGACTGCTTCACCTACCTCGACTACGTCACCGCCCTGGCCACCGCGGCCGACCGCGCCGACTTCCTGCGCGCCCTCACCCGCGTCCGCTACACCGACGAAACCGTCGCCTTCACCCACCGCCGCCACTTCTTCACCGACTGGGCGGCGACGTCCCCGCGCAACGCCACCGACATCACCGCGAGCCTCACCCCCGCCGCGACCACCGTCACCAAAACCCTCAACGCCAAAGCCGACGGCACCGCCTACCTCCCCGGACTGCCCACCACCGTCCGCGACATCACCTTCATCCCCAGCGCCGCCGTCGACCAGAACGTCCTCGCCGCCCTCCGCAACGGCGACTACGTCGGCGCCTACACCCCCACCGCCGGCCTCGACGTCACCCACGTCGGCATCATCGCCACCACCCCCACCGGCCCCGTCTTCCGCAACGCCTCCTCCCTCCCCACCACCAACCGCGTCATCGACACCCCCCTCACCGACTACCTCACCACCGTCCCCGGCATAGTCGTCCTCCGCCCGCTCTGACCTCTCCTTCTCCACCCCCATCGAGCAGCACCCCAGAACGGGAACCGACGATGACCACAATGTCCGCCGCCACAGCCCGCGCCAACCTCCATTCGCTCATCGCAAAGGTCAACGACGACGCGATCGCCATCCACATCACCAGCCGAAAGGCAACGCGGTCCTGCTCTCCGAGGCCGAATACGCCTCCTTCCAAGAAACCGCCCACCTACTCCGCTCCCCCACCAACGCGGCCCGCCTCACCCAAATTCGCGAAATCCTGAATAAGCAAAATCTTCGATAAGGCGGTCTCGTCGGATCATGCCTGCGGCCGCGACGTGTATTCGGCCCAACGGTCGACTGCCTGTTCGAGATCCAACGCCGCGACCTCGGCGGGAGCCATGCCGACAGTGTGAATCAAGCGCTGCGCCAGCCAATCCGGGACAGGTTCGCGTAGCGCCAACGGTGGAATGTCGAGTGATTCGACGCTGCGACCTAGCCGTTGCACTACCGCGCTCAGCTTGGTGAATTCAGGTAGACGCGCAGCGGCCGCGACGATTCGGGCAGTCGCTTCTGCATAGACCTCCGAATCGGCGCGAGCTCCGATCGCCCAGATCTCGCAGATCTCGATGGTTTGCTGATCGATCACTCGATACACGACCCGCCAAGTGTTCCGCCCTACGACCAGCTTGCGGAATCCGGTCAGTTCGCCGCCCAGCGGATAGCCCGCCTGCGGCGAATCCATCAGGATCAGGACCTTCTTCAAAATTATTGGCGCTGCGTCGGGGCCGAGTTTGCGAAGGTCATCGATCGCCACGTCGGCAAACAGTATTTCGACCATCAGCTACTCGTCGTCATCGAGTTCGGCGAGCGAATCCCTGGTGTGCCCGAAGGCGCTCAGCACATCATCGAGCGACGTCCGGTTTCCGTTGTCGGTCGCCGCCCGTGCCAGCACCAGCGCCAAGTCACGCAGGTCGGATTCCGCGCGATCCAGTTCCGCAAGCCGGTCCATGCTGACGACTGCGGCAACCGGTCGCCGATGACGGGTGACAACCAGGTCGGTGCCTCCCTCGGCCTCTGCAACCAACCCGGCGACACCTCGCTGCGCGGCATCGGAAACGCTGAGCTCATGAGTGTTGCGTAGCATGGACATGGCAATAACTGTACAGAATTCTAGCTAGATTCGACCGGAAACTCGCGCAGATAGCTCTAGTACTCAACTCCGGGAAAACAAAGAGCCGCAGGCGCTCTGCCTGCGGCTCTTTCGGTGGTGGAGCTAAGGGGAATCGAACCCCTGACCTTCTCGATGCGAACGAGACGCGCTACCAACTGCGCTATAGCCCCGCGGGGTTCCCTGGGGAACCGCGCTGGGTAACTGTAGCAAAGGTTGGTCGCAGACTCCGAATCGGTGGGCTGAGCTGGGGTTTCTCATTCGCCGGCGGCGCGGCGCATATCGCCGGCGGTGGCTCGGCGCAGGGCTCGGGCGGCGGCGGGGTCGAAGGGGTCGAGGTGGTGGAAGGCGGGGTCCTCGTCGTCGGTTTCGAGGAGGGTGGAGCGGCGGCGCAGGGAGCGGGCGGTGTCGCGGTCCATGACGCGGCGCGCGTGCTCCTCGGCGCGGTAGTGGGCGGTGGCGCCGGCGTGTCCGTGGCCGCGGCCCAGGCGCGCGGAGCGGCGGCGGCGGATGTCCTCTTCCATGCGGACCTGCTTGCGCAGGTAGGCCAGGTAGGTGACCAGGACGACGATGCTGAGTCCGCAACCCCACCATGCCAGCGGGTTCACGGCGACGCCGAGCGCTCCGCAGGTGATGGCGGCCAGCACGAGGCCGAGCACGGCGCGCTGCCGGAAGGTGTAGCGGGCGGCGCGGGCGATGGCGTCGGCTTCGGGGTCGTAGCCGCCGCGGCCGCGACGGGTGGGCACGAAGTCCGGGTCGCCGCGGCGTCCGGCGGCCGAGTGGTCGGTATCGGCGTAGTCGGTGTCGCCGCTCTCGCCGTCGGGACCGTAGCCCTCGCCGTCAGGGCCGTAACTCTCACCGTCTGGACCGTAGCCCTGCGCGTCGGGACCGTAGCCCTGCGCGTCGGGACCGTACCCGTCACCGTCGGGACCGTAGCCCTCACTGTCGGAGCCGTAACCTTCGCCATCGGGACCGTAGCCTTGCCCGTCGGGACCGTACCCGTCACCGTCGGAGCCGTAGCCCTCGCCATCGGCACCGCGCCCGTCACGGTCGGAACCGTGCTCCGAACTGTCCAGGCCGTACTCTCCCTCGCCGACGCGGGACTGCTGACCGTCGGAACTGTAGCCCTGGTCGTCGGAACCGGACTCATCCTCCGCACGCGCGTCGAGATCCGCTTCGGCCGCGGCGATTCGCGCGGGCGCGGCGGACCGGGCGGGCGGGATGCGGGCCGCGGTCGCGTCGGTGTACTCGTCGGCCACGTCGTCATCATCGGCCGGATCGTCGTGTTCCGCAGCGCTTCGCGCGGTCCGGTCCGCTTCGGTGGCGACGGGCGGGTCGGTGTCGGTCGGGTCGGCGAGTTCGGCGTCGGCGCTGTCGGGCGCGTCTTCCGTTCCGGCGCTGCCCGCTTCGAGTGCGAGCTGCCGCGGGCGCTCGGATTCGGCCGCTGTGACGTGTTCGTCGGCCGGTGTACTCATCCGGTCCTCCACATCATCATCTGTGTGTGCGAGCTTTCGGTGCGCTCTGCTCGGCCGGTAGTCCGGATCGCTGTCATGTCCGGCGGCCGGTCCTTTCCTCATGCGCCGCTTGGATCCTCCGCGGTGCAGGACGCGGGTCGCGAGGGCCACGTCGGTGGTCTGCCGGATCCGGGGGTGGCGGCCGGCGAGTATCGGGAACAGCACGAAGACCCAGAGCACGACCAGGCCGATCCACAGAATCGAATTCGGCATTTCGCCTCAGCACCTCCGTCCCCGCGTGAATTGTCCGTTGGGTCTGCGATTTTCCCGCACCGCGTCCCCATCGCCGTGCGTTCGCTCGATGCAAAACGGACGGACGCGAGTCCGGTCGCCGGTAGCCTCGCAGGCTTCCTGACGGGGATGCGGAACGCACCTCCGACGTCCGTAGGTTAATTCCGTCGCGGGGGACTTTCCCGAAGGCGCGCCGTGCACACAAGTCACACTGGTAACAAATTTCCCATGATCGGGACGCGAGTCGACGCGGCGTGTCGCCATGGCGGGAGATGCGGCCTACGGAACCACGCGGCCATCGCGGACCAAGCGGTCCATCACGGTGCCGCCGATCTCCTCGACGGTGAGCCCGACAAGCAGGTGGTCGCGCCACGCCCCGTCGACGTCGAGATACCTTCGCAGCAGCCCTTCTTCGCGGAACCCGACATTGCGCAGCACCGCCTGGCTGGCCAGATTCTCCGGGCGCACCGTCGCTTCCACGCGATGCAGTCCGACCGCGCCGAAGCAGTGGTCCAGGCCGAGGGCGAGCGCGGCGGTGGCCACGCCTTGACCGCTGAGATCCTTGGCGACCCAATAACCGATCCACGCCGAGCACAGCGCGCCGCGCACGATATTGCCGACGGTCAACTGCCCGCTGAAATGTCCGTCGACCTCGATCGCCATCGGGATCATCACGCCGCGCCGCGCTTCGGCTTTCAGACTCGACCACAGCGCGGGCCAATTGCTCGCGTGATTGCGCGCCTCCCACGCACCGCGCCCCGTCGGCTCCCACGGCTCGAGATGTTCGCGGTCGCGCAACCGGATCCGGCTCCACGCGGTGGCGTCGCGCAGACGGACCGGACGCAGGCTCACCCGGCCCGCCGACACGCGGACGGGTCCGAGGTGGGCGGGCCACCCGGGGTGCGGGGTCACCCGGAAAACGTTCATGGTGTCCACGCCTCAGCCACGCTGCGCGAGAAAGGCGACGCGGACTTCGTCGCCGGTGCGGATCTCGGTGTCGTCGGGGTCGAGGACGATCAGACTGTTCGCCTCGGCCAGGGTCGCGAGCAGGTGGGCGGACTGTCCGGCGGTGCCGCCCAAGGGCTGCACCAGGTAGTCGCCGGTGGCGTCGTCACGCATCAACTGCGCGCGCAGGTAGCCCTTGCGCCCGGCCATCGAACTGATCGGGGTGATCGTCCTGGCCCGGATGACGCGCCGCATGGGATGTCGCCTGCCCAGCGCGATCCGGATCAGGGGGCGCACCATCACCTCGAAAACGACCAGCGCGCCCACGGGATTGGACGGCAGCAGGAAGGTGGGCACCTCGTCGCGACCCAACCGTCCGAAGCCCTGCACGGAACCGGGATGCATCGCGACCCGCGCGATCTCCAACTCGCCCAGCCCTTCCAGCGCTTCCCTGACCTGTTCGGAGGCCCAACCGCCGACCGCGCCCGCGATCACCACGACCTCCGAGCGCACCAGTTGACCTTCCACGATGTCGCGCAGCCTGCGCGGATCGTCGCTGACGATGCCGACCCGGTTGACGTCGGCGCCCGCGTCGCGCGCGGCGGCGGCGAGCGCGTAGGAGTTGACGTCGTAGACCTGGCCGGGGCCGGGCGTCCGGTCGATGTCGATGAGTTCGCCGCCGACCGAGATCACCGACAGTCGCGGCCGCGGGTGCACGAGCACCTTGTCCTGGCCGACGGCGGCGAGCAGGCCGACCTGCGCGGGCCCGATGATCGTGCCCGCGCGCACGGCGACGTCACCGGGTTGCACGTCGTCGCCGATGCGCCGGACGTAATCGCCGGACCGCACGGATTCGTAGACCTTGATCCGCGCGCGGCCGCCGTCGGTGAAATCCAGCGGCAGCACGGCGTCGGCGAGGGTGGGCAGCGGCGCGCCGGTGTCGACGCGCACGGTCTGGCGCGGCTGCAACCGGATCGGCTGGCGCGAGCCCGCCACCACCTCGCCGACCACCGGCAACGTCAGGTCGACGAGTTCGCCGTCCTCGTCGCGGATGTCGGAACCCGCGGCGGCGACGTCGACGCTGCGCACCGCGTAGCCGTCGATGGCGGCCTGATCGAATCCGGGCAGCGGACGCTCGGTGACCACGTCCTCGGCACACAGCAGGCCCTGGGCCTCGGAGATCGCGACCCGGACCGGCCGAGGCGCGACCGCCGCCGCGGTCACCTTGATCTGCTGATCCTCAACCGAGCGCATCCAGCCCTTCCCTGATCCTGTCCACACCTGACGGTCCGCGCACGCGCGTCACGGCCCGCGGTGATTATCAGTACCCGACGGCGCACTCGGGGCGAAAACCGACCGCATCCCTCACTCGTAGGTGGTCAGCTGGGGATCCCAATCCGGACCGAGGCGGTGCTGCAACCACTCCCGCAGGGCCGGGCCGTATTCCTCCCGTTCCAGGGCGAAATCGACCGCAGCACGAAGATAACCGCCCGGGTTGCCCAAATCGTGGCGCGACCCACGGTGCACCACCACATGGACCGGATGGCCCTCGCTGATCAGCAGCGCGATGGCGTCGGTGAGCTGGAGTTCGCCGCCCGCGCCTGGTTCGATGCGCCGCAGCGCGTCGAAGATCGCCCGGTCCAACAGGTATCGGCCCGCGGCCGCGTAGGTCGAGGGGGCGTCCTGCAACGCGGGCTTCTCGACCATGCCGTTGACGCGCAGCACATTCGGGTTGACCGCGTCGGGGACGATCGCGACATCGAAGACGCCGTAGGCGCTGACCTGGTCCTTCGGGACGTCGATCGCGCACAGCACGGTGCCGCCGCGCTTGCGCCGCACCCGGCTCATCACGTCGAGGACGCCGCTGGGCAGCACCAGGTCGTCGGGGAGCAGGACCGCGATGGCGTCCTCGTCGTCGTCCAGCACCGACTCGGCCTGGGCGACCGCGTGACCGAGGCCCAGCGGTTCCTCCTGCACGACCGAGGTCACATCCAGCAGCGCGGGCGCCTTGCGCACCTTCTCCAGCAGTTGGAATTTGCCGCGTTCGGCGAGGGTGCCCTCCAGCACGAGATCCTCGACGAAATGCGCGACGACGCCGTCCTTGCCCGGCGAGGTGACGATCACCAATCGCTGGGCGCCGGAGTCGGCCGCTTCGGCGGCCACCAATTCGATGCCGGGAGTGTCGACCACCGGCAGCAATTCCTTGGGCACCGTCTTGGTCGCGGGCAGGAATCGCGTTCCCAATCCGGCCGCGGGCACGACGGCCGTGCGGAAACACGATACCGGCGCGGGCTGGGCGGTCTGTCCGGCCTGTGCTGTCATACGTCTACCCTATCCATCCAGTACTCGACCCATCGCCGACGCGACGGGCGGGCATTCCGGTGAGCTTATGGTGATCGACATGGAGATGCCCGGTGAGCGTCATAAAAATGCATGGCGCTCGGAAATTGTCGCGCGGCGTGTGGCGGCGCCCGCGGCGGCACACGCGAAGGAGGCGGCGGCGCTCGCGGCGGCCGTCGGCGAACTCACGGTTTCCGACTGGGTCTGCGCGTATGTGCCGGTGCGTGGGGAACCGGGGTCGACGGAACTGTTGGATCGGTTGCGCGCGGCGGGGGCGCGGGTGCTGCTGCCGGTCACGGCGGCCGTGGGGCCGCTGGACTGGGCCGAGTACACCGGCGCGGACGGACTGCGCGAGGCGCGCTGGGGGCTGCGCGAACCGGGCGGACCGCGACTGGGCGCGGCGGCCGTGGGGTCGGCCGAGCTGATCCTGGTGCCGGCGCTGGCGGTGGATCGGCGCGGGGTGCGCCTGGGGCGTGGGGCGGGATACTACGACCGGACGCTCGGCGCGGCGCGTGCGGACGCGCGGTTGGTCGCGGTGGTCCGTGACGACGAACTCGTCGACCGACTGCCCGAGGAACCGCACGACATCCGCATGGGTTGGGCACTCACGCCCGGCGGCGCGCACCGATTGGGGGAACGCGCGGGCACGGAATGAAAGACCGATTGGCGATGTTGGCACTGTCGGCGGTAGAGTGCCAGTTTGACGAACCCCCGCGGAGGATGCTGTGCCAACTTACTCGTATGCGTGCACCCAGTGTGACAACCGCTTCGACATCGTGCAGTCGTTCTCCGACGACGCACTGACCGTCTGCGACCAGTGCTCGGGCAAGCTGCGCAAGCTGTTCAACTCCGTCGGCATCGTGTTCAAGGGCAGCGGTTTCTACCGCACCGACAGCCGCAGTGGCGCGTCCACCGCCAGCGAGCCCGCCAAATCCGACAGCTCCGGCAGTTCGAGCAGCTCGGATTCGTCGTCGAGTTCGTCGAGTTCTTCCTCCTCGACCGGCGGCACGGGATCGTCGAGCGCGTCGAGCAGCAGCACCGCCGTCGCGAGCTGATCGTCACCGCGCGCCGAATTCGGGCGTGCTTCGATTCTCCGGTAGCACTGTCGATTCCGACGCGCGATCCGGCTGATCCGGCACGCTCGCACTGATCGCCGCGCTCCGGTGGCCGCCCTGGGCGATGTCCGCCGAGGCCGTCGGGAACGGTATCGCGGGCCGGACGACGGGCACCGCCGGGTTGGCCCCGAACCGCGCAGTCCGCATATCCGTTCCGTCGGCGCGTCGATCCTCCACGGCCGGCCGGGTATCCACAGGCCGCTGGCTGTCCACATTCGTGTTTTCCGCGCCGAAGCGACCGTACCCGCGGCCATAGGCTGCGGACATGATCCGTTCGCGCACCGATCTCGGCCGGGGTGATCCGCTCCGCTTCGCCTTGGCGAACCGTCCACCCTGGGCCGATCAGACATTGCTGCGCCGCGTGCTCGCCGCCGCGTTGGTGATCGCGGCCGGTGTGCTGTGGGTGCGCGGCGATCCCGGCGCGCGGCAGACGCCGGTGGTGGTCGCGAGCCGCGATCTGGCGCCGGGAACCGTACTCGGCGCGGCGGATCTGACCGTGGTCGACCGCGCGGCGGGCACGCTGCCACAGGGGGTGTCGCGCGAACCGCCCGCTCTGCTCGGCGCGACGGCGGCCGGCGCCATGCGGGCGGGTGAGGTGTTCACCGATCTGCGGGTGGTCGGGCCGCGCCTAGCCGAAGTCGCGGCGCGCACCCGTGACGCGCGCATCGTCCCGGTGCGGCCCGCCGACACGGCGATCGCGGAGATCCTGCGGGCCGGCGATCGGGTGGACGTGATCGCGGCGCGCGAGGACGCGGGGCCGGATGCGCCGCCGGGCCGGGTCCTGGCCTCCGACGCGGCGGTCGTGCTGGTGTCGGCGGCGGGTGAGCGGCGCGCGGCCGAGGAGCGCGTGGTCCTGGTGGCGATGGATTCCGGACATGCCACGGCGGTGGCCGCCGCGTCGCTGCACACCGCGCTCACGGTGGTGTTGCGGTGAGCGCGACCCTCCCCGTCGGCCGACATCGAATTGATTCGCCAAGAATTTGCCGTACGGGTCATCTACGATCTGGTGCACACCGGCAATCCCCACCGCAGAGCGCAGCGAGCCGACTCCCTCCGAAGGAGACATCAGCAATGCTCAAAGGTTTCAAGGAATTCTTGCTACGCGGAAATGTCGTCGACCTGGCCGTTGCCGTCGTCATCGGCACCGCCTTCGTCTCGATCGTGACGGCCTTCACCAACGGGATCATCAATCCCCTCCTCGCCGTATTCGGCGGGACGAATACCATGGGATTGGGTTTCCAGTTGGTTGCCGATAAACCGGCCACCTTCGTCGAAGTCGGTCCGATCATCACCGCGGCCGTCAATTTCATCCTGATCGCGGCGATTCTCTATTTCGTCCTGGTGGTCCCGGCGACACACGCGAAGAAGCGCTACGGCGACGACGAGAAACTCAGCGACAACGAACTGCTCATCGAGATCCGCGATCTGCTCGCCGAGGCGCAGCGGGGCGGGGGCGGCGGCAAACACGAGTTCTGATCGAGCGGTCGCGAACGCACCACGGGCCCCGTCGCCTGCGCGACGGGGCCCGTGGTGGAACTACGGAGTATCAGCCGATGCTGAACGGCTGGCCGTACAGGGTGACCCAGGTGATGACGTTGTCGGTCTCCACCTCGACGCTGACGAACGCGCGGGCCTGCGCGTAGCCGGCGCAACCGCTCAGGCCGATGGTCGAGTCGGCCCAGGTGACCGAGCCGTTGGAGCCCTTGAACTTGTTGCGCTTCTTGTGGGCTTCGCTGCCGAAGTCGTCGGCCTGCTCGAGGTCGAGGATGTAGAACGACTTCGCCTGGCCGGGGCCGAGGGACAGTTCGCCGCCGGAGGTGGCGCCGACACCGCCGGTGACTTCCTCACCGCTCCAGTCGACCGAGCCGTCGACGCCGCCGCTGACGCCGCCGCCGGAGATGTTGACCTGGCAGCCCACGGTGTAGCCCGGGTAGATCGCGCCGCCGGCGTCGGAGCCGGTGCCGGAGATCTCGACCTGCGCGCTACCGGAGACCCACGCGTTGCGGTGCACCGGGGTGGAGCCCAGCGACGGGTTGATGTTGGCGGACTCGCCGACCAGGCTGACCTTGACCACGGTGCCGTCGGAGAGAGTCTTGACGATTTCGCCGCCGGGCAGCGGAACGAAGGTGTCGGCGTTGGCGGCGCCGGTGGAGAACAGGCCGAGGGCGACGGTGGCAGCGGCGCCGACACCGGCCATCCGTGCCAGGCTCTTACGGTTGATCATTTTGTTTGTACCCCTCGAGGGTTGTATTCGCTTCAGCGAGAAGATTGTTCGTTGTCAGGTGCGCTGCGGCGCCGGGTCCGCGCGACGACGTCGGTCGCCGCGGGCGGACGGGGTGTCGCGCACGCCGGGTCGATCTCCGACAGACGTCAGCCGATGCTGAACGGCGCCCCGTAGAGGGTGGTCTTGGAGTAGTGGTCACCGATGATCTCGACGACGGTGTACGCACGCGCCTGGGCGTAGCCCGCGCAGCCCTGGATCTCGATCTCGGCATCCTGGTACTCCACCGAGTACACGCCCGGCTTGGGGATGTTCTTGTAGGAGATCTGGACGAACTTCACTTCACCGGGGCCGAGGTTGAGGCCGATGGAACCGCCGAGGCTCGCGCCTTCGAGGGTGACGCCGCCGGACACGCCCGCGCCGATCGCGTCGTCGGCGATGCTCACCTGGCAACCGACGATGTAGCCGGTGTTCAGCTGCGACACACCGTGCGTCGAGGAGTTGTTGGTGCCCGGGCCGCCCGCGGGGCCGTTGGTGGGACCGGCTTCGCCCTCGGGGGTGACGGTCACGTCGGCGGACGCGTTACCCGAAACCCACACGACACGGCCCGCGCCGTTGGCGGCGAGGGACGGCGAAACGATGGCGTGCTCTCCGGTCCGGGTGACGGTGACCCCGGGACCGACCTTCTGTCCGTCCGGCAACGGAACGAAGGTGTCGGCATTGGCGGCGCCCGTCGAAAGCAGGCCCATGGCAACGGCCGCGGCGGCGCCCACGCCCGCGACGCGGACACCGCGGCGCAGACCGTTGGTGCGGTTCTCGCTCATACTTCCCCTCATCAGGTTCAAACAGTCAACCTCGACCGTCGAGGTGGACATTGGTCCTCTCAGGCCCAGCTCAGTTTGTCGCCCCTTTGTTGCCGATATGTAACCGGCTGTTATTTCGGCGCAACGGCACGAGCCGGCGGTCGGAACCGAGCCCTCGTTCCGCCGGGTCGGCCACGTACGTGCCGCCCCCGGGCCCGTGGGGTCCAGTGTTATGGGCTCACGCGAAGGTT
>NZ_BAGG01000105.1 GCF_000308695.1 Nocardia takedensis NBRC 100417
GGCAGATCCAGCGCGATCGCGGCCAACGTCGTCATCGTGCCCGCCACGCCGACCCAGGTGTGCGCCCGCTCCACGGGCACCTCGGCGAAGGCGGCGGCCAACCGCTCGGTGGCGAATTCCCGTGCCGCCGCGACCTGTTCGGCGGTCGGCGGATTGCCCGGCAGGCAGCGTTCGGTGATCCGCACGCAGCCGATGTCGGCCGAATACGCGGCCTGCACGCCGTCGGCGTCGCCGAACACCAACTCCGTCGAGCCGCCGCCGAGATCGACGACCACGAAAGGCCCTGCCTCGTCGGACAATTCGCCGATCGCGCCGGTGAACGACAGGCGCGCCTCTTCGTCACCGGTGATGACCTCGGCCTGCGCGCCCGGCACGACCGTGCCGAGTTCGGCCCGCGTCATCTCGAAGAAGACCTCGCGATTGGC
Source organism: Nocardia takedensis NBRC 100417 (assembly GCF_000308695.1). Taxonomy (GTDB): domain Bacteria; phylum Actinomycetota; class Actinomycetes; order Mycobacteriales; family Mycobacteriaceae; genus Nocardia; species Nocardia takedensis. Next base: position 426 of record NZ_BAGG01000105.1, read on the forward strand.
GGCGTCGCGGGTGGCCGAGGTGGCGACCATCCTGACCTTGCCGACCCGCGCGTCCCGCATCAGCGCCGCGTAATCGGCCAGCGCGACCCGCGTGCGCTCGATGGCCTCCGGAGCGAACGCGCCCGTGGCGTCGACCCCTTGCCCGAGGCGCACGATACGCATCTCCCGGTGCACGTTGACCAGCGTGCCCTCCGCGGTGACGTCGGCGATCAGCAGACGGATCGAATTGGTGCCGCAATCGATCGCCCCGACCCGATTCGGCAGCGCGCCTTCGTTTGGTGCGTTCATTCAGACTTCCTTCGTACCGAGGTGTTCCGGCCAGTCGGCGGGAACGGCCGTGCCGCGCAACCCGTGCGCGGCGGCCAAGGCCACCGCCTCGTCGCCGAACGGGTTCACCCCCGGCCCCTTGGCCAGCGCGTGCGCGATGAGCACGTGCAGACATTTCACCCGATCCGGCATCCCGCCGCCGGTGAATTCGGTGCCCAGCGACTCGATCTCGTTCCGCTCGGCCAGATAGCTCTCGTGCGCGGCGCGGTAGGCGGCGGCCACCTCGGGGTCCGCGCCGAGACGTTCGGTCATCTCGCGCATCACCCCGGCCGACTCCTGTCTGCTGGCCTCGGCCGTCAGCCGCGGATCGGTGAGGTAGTACAGGGTCGGGAAGGGGGTGCCGTCCGGCAACCGCGGTGCCGTCTTCACCACCGCGGGCAGCCCGTCCGGCGTCCGGTAGGCCACGGCCAGCACCCCGCGCGGGGCGCGGCCGAGTTGCTCGGCGATGATCTCGAGATCGCGGTCGGTCGGGGCGGTCACCGTGGTCCTTCCTGGGTGGGCTGCGCGGGCGTCGGCGCGGGAGTGGTACTCGGGGGCGGCTGCCGGGGTTGCGAGATCGTCTCCCACAGTTCGGTGTACCAGGGATCGGGCACTTTCGAGCGCGTCGGCGCGGCCGGCCGCGGCGGCTCCTCGATCCCGGGCACCTGCACGATGTACGGGGTCTCCCCCGGCATCACCAACCGCAGCCTGTCGCGCGCCTCCGCGCGGATGAACGCCGGGTCCTGCTGCTGGGCGCGCCGATCGCGCAACCGCGCCAGATCGGCTTCGAGGTCGCGGCGCTCCTGGGCCAACTGCGCGGCCTCGGCCCGCTGCGCGAAATACGTCCGCATCGGGACAGCCAGCGTCAACGCCAGGGAACAGACCACGACCGCGAGGATGACGGCCTTGCCGGTGGACAGGCCCAGGATCGTGCGGTCCTGACGGTCACCGCCCGCACGCGGGGCGACGGGTCGGGGTGCGGCGGCGCGGTCGGGGTCGGCGCGTCTGCGCGCGGCCCGTTTCGCCGCGGCCGGTCTGGCCGCCGTCTCGGTGTCGGAGCCCGCCCGCGGCCGTGACCTGGCGACGCGCGAGGTGCGGCGATCCCCACGTCCGGCCGGACTGGTCCCGCGCCCGCGTCGCTCCGTCATCGCACTCCCCGCACTCGTGCCGCGGTGCGCGCGGACCGGGGGCGGCGATCTCGCTCGCCGCACTCCGTTCCGTCCGCGCGCACCCGGCGATCACCCCTCGAACGCGAAGCGCGGGAAGGCGACCTCACCCGCGTAGCGGGCCGAATCGCCCAGCGCGTCCTCGATGCGCAGGAGCTGGTTGTACTTGGCGACCCGCTCGCTGCGGGCGGGCGCGCCGGTCTTGATCTGACCGCTGCCCACGGCGACGGCCAGATCGGCGATGGTGGTGTCCTCGGTCTCGCCGGAACGGTGCGACATCATCGTCTTGTAGCCGTTGCGGTGCGCGAGTTCGACCGCGTCCAACGTCTCGGTCAGCGTGCCGATCTGGTTGACCTTGACCAGCAGCGCGTTGGCGGCGCCCTTGTCGATGCCCTCTTCCAGACGCTCCGGGTTGGTGACGAACAGGTCGTCGCCGACCAACTGCACCTTGTCGCCGATCAGGTCGGTCAGCGCGACCCAGCCGTCCCAGTCGTCCTCGGACAGCGGGTCCTCGATGGACACCAGCGGGTAGGCGCCGAGCAGGTCGGCGTAGAACTGCGCCATCTCGGCGGCCGTGCGGACACTGCCCTCGAACTTGTAACCGCTTCCGGCGGTGTAGAACTCGGTGGCGGCGACGTCGAGCGCGAGGGCGACGTCGGTGCCGAGCTTGAGGCCGGTCTTGTCGATGGCGACGCTGATCAGGTCCAGCGCTTCCTTGGTGCCCGCCACGTCGGGGGCGAAGCCGCCCTCGTCACCCAGGCCGGTGGCCAGCCCCTTGGACTTCAGCACCGCCTTGAGTGAGTGGTAGACCTCCGCGCCCCAGCGCAGCGACTCCTTGAACGTGGGCGCGCCGATCGGGGCGACCATGAACTCCTGCACGTCCACGCCGGTGTCGGCGTGCGCGCCGCCGTTGAGGATGTTCATCATCGGCACGGGTAGCACGTGGGCGTTCGGGCCGCCCAGGTAGCGGAACAGTTCCAGTCCCGAGGACTCGGCCGCCGCGCGCGCCACCGCGAGCGAGACGCCGAGCAGGGCGTTCGCGCCGAGGCGGGACTTGTCGGGGGTGCCGTCCAGGTCGAGCAGGGTCTGGTCGACGGTGCGCTGCTCGACCGCGTCCAGGCCGATGACGGCGGGCGCGATCTCGTCGAGGACGCCCTCGACGGCCTTCTGCACACCTTTGCCCAGGTAGCGGTCGCCGCCGTCACGTAGTTCCACGGCCTCGTGCTCACCGGTGGAGGCACCGGAGGGCACGGCCGCCCTGGTCAGGGTGCCGTCGTCGAGGGCGATCTCGACCTCGACAGTGGGGTTACCGCGAGAATCCAGGATCTCGCGTGCTCCGACCTGTTCGATGATGGCCACGAAAACGACACTCCTTCGTTGCTGGCACGGTTGGTCTCACGGGGTGGGTCCGTGCGGTGCCGAGCCTATCGCAGGTCGGCGCGGCCCCGGTGCCGGCACGGCGAGGCGCCCGGGGCGGCGATCACACGCGTCTGCCCACGCTGTAGGCCGCCGCCCGGTCGCGGACGGTCAGCAGATAGGTCCGCGACTGGTTGTAGGTGAGCAGGGCCTTCTGCCAACCGCCTTCGGAGGTGAGATCGCCGCCGATCGCGCAGAGGTAGCGGGCGGCGGTCAGCGCCGCGTCGTCGATGTTCTGCGGATCGATGACGCCGTCGCCGTTGGCGTCCACGCCCCAGCGCTTCCACGTCTCCGGGATGAATTGGAACGGGCCGACGGCCCGGTCGAATTCGGTGTCGCCGTCGAGCAGGCCGCGGTCGGTGTCGCGGATCAGCGCGACGCCCGGTTTCCCGTCGAGCGGGATACCGATGATCGGTGGACTCACCACGCCCTGTTCGCTCACCCTGGCCCGCCCGTGGGTGCCGTGTCCGCTCTCCACGCTCGCGATCCCGGCCAGGGTGGTCCAGGCCAGCCCGCAGTCCGGCCGGGACCGCGCCAGGACGGCCGCGGCGTACCCGTAGGCCTCCAGGGCGACCGCGGCGATCCCGGTGCTCGATTGTTCACCCGCCCACCCGCGCAGTTGGACGGCCGTGCGACCCGGTGCGTCCAGATCGATGGCGGGCAGCGGAGCTCCGGGACCGGGCGGGATCCCCTCGGGGATCGGCGGCAGGTCGGGACCCCCGCCGCAGCCCGAGAGCAGCAGGGTGACCAGGGCGACGACCGCGTAGGCCGCCTTCTTCGACAACACTCCTCCATCATCCTGATCCGCGGGGATGCTCCGCCGGATCGCGTGCCGCGACGCGCACGACGCGCCGAGGGTTGTCCCCAGGGCGAAGTTGTCCACAAAGACGATCCGACGCCCGTACCCAGTCGAACCGCTCGGCGGACCGGTACGCCCTCCACGGAGCCCGCCCAGCCGAATTTTCGTGCGGCGCCGCGCTTTCGCCCGGTCCGCAGGTCGACGCGTAGTGATTTGCGCCTCAGCGCAGCGGAATTCGCGGACCACCGACCTCCACGACGAGCGCCCCCAGCGAATTCCGGGCACAACCCGACACCGCCGCTGACCACCGAGGACAGGCTAGCCTAATTCCTTATCCGCCAACGAGAAAGCCGACACGGAGGCCACGACACGCAGAAGCAATCCAACACGCCGAACGGCCGCCCGAGCGCGCACCACACCGGGCATTACCGTATGCCGTGAGATAGCTCCGACCAGGACCCGACGCACCGCACCCCGCGAGACCCCGCAATTGATCTCGCGACTCGCTTAGGTAAGCCTTGCTTAAGGGGATCGGAAACGCTAGCTTCGCAGATCGGATCGTCACCCCGCTTTTCGACCCGATGCGAAGAAAGGGAATCCTGGTGAAAAGCGTTCTCTCCGAACGTAAGACGCTTCACCCCCCGCATATCGAGCGACGTGCGCTGCCCGCCGAGGCCGGGCAGGCCGTGCGTGCGCTCGCGCGCGAGATCTGTACCGATCTGGAGTCCTTACCCGGAGACCGCCGCGAACTCGCGCGCACCCTCACCGACCCGGAACTCCTCGCGCGCGTCGACGCCCGCGTCGGTGAACTGCCCCCGGTGCTGGACCGGGTGCTGCGCGCGCCGGGCGCCGCCGGGGCGACGATCGTGAGCCGCCTGCCCGTGACCGACGACGAGTTCGGCCCGACCCCCGCCACTTGGCGCGAGGCGGCGGCCTGGGCGGGCGATCCGGGGCGCCGGGCCCGTTCCCTCGAATTCGACGTCGTCATGATGCTGTTGGGGCGGCGCGCGGGCGAACCGTTCGGCTGGCAGGGTCAGCAGGACGGCAGGTTGGTCAACAACATCCTGCCCTCCCCCGGCCACGAGGACGAGCAGTCAGGGGCCAGCAGCAAGACGCTGCTGAGCCCGCACACCGAGGACGCTTTCCATCCGGCCCGTTCGAATCTGCTCGTGCTCGCCTGCCTGCGCAATCCCGATCGGGTGGGCACCACCGTGTCCTCGGTGCGGCGCGTCGCCCTGGACGAGGCCGAACTCGACGTGCTGGGCGTTCCGACGCTGCCGATCCTGCCCGACGTCTCCTACGGCGAGGGCCACCAGCGCTACCGGGCGACGCCGATTCCCACGGTGTGGCGCGAAAGCATCCGGGGCACAGCGGATCTCACGCTGCGCTACGACCCGGCCTACACCCCGCTCGACGACGCCGACCCCGAATTCCGGCGCGCCTACGCCCATCTGACCGCCGAGTTGGAGCGGGTCTGCGTGACCGCCGCGCTCGAGCCCGGTGAACTGCTGCTGGTCGACAACGACGTCGCCGTGCACGGCCGCGTCCCGTTCACCGCCCGCTACGACGGCACCGACCGCTGGCTCAAGCGTGTCAACATCCACCTGCCCGAACGGCGGCGGCGAGCCGCCGAAGCCGACGAGAATGGATACGGGCAGCGAATCGTGGCCCCGTTCCGGGACGGAACGTATCGGCAGGCAACCGGGGACGGGCGGTACGCGGTCCCCGGTGCGGGAGCGGAGTGGGGCAGCGATGACGAACGAGGAACCGTTGAGCACACGTGACCGGGCGACGCCGCTGCGCGTACTGAGCCGCAGCGACCTCGCCGACGTCCCCATCGCGCCTGCCGACGTGGTGCGCGCCGTGGAGGACGCGTATCTGGCCTTCGCCGCCGGGGATTCGGACAATCCCCGCAAGCTCAGCGTCGCCAACCCGGACGGCTGGTCAGTGGCCTACGCCATGCTCGGCCGCGACGGCCGCCGCCGGGTGGTGGCGATGAAGACCTCCTACAAGTTCGATCCGGGTCACGACCGCAGCACCAAGCGCTACTACACGACCATCACGCTCTACGACGACACCACCGGCGCGCCGATCGCGATGATGGACTGCGCGCGGGTGGGAGCGCTGCGCACGCCCGCGGTCTCGGCGCTGCTGGTGCGCGAGACGATGCGCCGCGGCGCGGAGAGCGTCCTGCTGATCGGCACCGGCACCCAGGGCCGCAACGCGCTGCCGCATCTGCTGGCCGCCACACCGCAACTGCGCAAGCTCATGGTCTACGGCACCCACAGCGAGGGGCTCGCGGCGGTGCACCGGCAACTCGCCGAGCACGATCCGCACGCGGTGCTGGAGACGGTGAGCGACCCGCGCGCCGCCGCGGCGGTCGCCGACGTCGTGTTGGCCACGGCCGGGCCCGGTACCGAGGTGGCGCTCGAATCCGCCGATCTGGCACCGGGTTCGACGGTGGTGCTGGTCGGCTACGGTCTCGCGCCCTCGACGCTGGTCGAGGCCGACCGGGTGGTGGCGACCAGCGCCCAGCAGATGCAGTTGACCGGCACCGACATGGCCGGACCGGACGGGACGCTGCGCGGTGTCGACGCGGAACTGCCGCAGATCCTCAGCCGCAGGGCGGTCGCCCGCCAGTCCGACGACCAGCGGATCTTCGTCTACAACAGCGGTTTGGTGCTGACCGACATCGCCGTGGCGCACGCCTTGGCCGAACGCGCCATCGCCGAGGGGCATGGCACGGAGGTCCCGCTGTGGGACTGATCGAACCGGACGCCGTCGCGCACCGGTCGGATCCCACCGCGGCGGCACCCGGGATCAGCGCCGCGCCTCTGCCCGCCCACCGCGACCCGTGGGAGCGGCGACTGCTCGCGGACCCGGATCTGCTGGGCGATATCGCCTTCGCGATCGGCGGCCCGTTCCACGTGCTGTATCCCGACCGCGTCGAGCAGAACATCCGCGGTTTCCGCGACGCGCTGCGGGAGGCGGGCGTCGAGGGGGCGGTGTACTACGGCAAGAAGGCGAACAAGGCCGACTGCGTGACCCGCGCGTGCGCAGACGCGGGCGCCGGGGTCGACGTGGCGAGCGCCGGCGAACTGGTGGCGGCGCTGGCGGGCGGCGTCCGCGGCGACGAGTTGATGGTGACCGGCCCGCACAAATCCGACGAGTTGATCTGGTTGGCGATCCGCCACCGCGCGCTGCTGGCGGTCGACAGCGTCGAGGAACTGGATCGGGTCGGCGTGCTGGCCGCGCAGGCCGGTCCGATCCGGGTGCTGCTGCGCGTACTGCCGCGCGCTTCGGACAGCCGGTTCGGGCTGACGTCCGAGGAGATCGCGGTCGCGACGGCGACGCTGGACCGCGAGGGCCCGGTGACGTTGGCGGGCTTCAGTTTCCACCTGTCCGGCTACGATCCCGTCGCGCGTGCCGAACAGGCCGCCGACCTGGTGGATCGCTGTATCGAGGCGCGGGCGCTCGGACACGACGCCGCGGTGATCTCGATCGGCGGCGGTTTCGCGGTCGACTATGTCGCGGCGGCGCGGTGGTCGGCTTTCACGGAGTCCGTCGACCGCGGTTGGTTCCACGCGGACAAGCGGTTCGAGGGATACTACCCGTACCACAGCCCGCGCCCCGGCCCGGCGATGCTCGCCGCGATCCTGCGCCACGGCGATCTGGCCGCGCGCCTGCGGTCCCACGGTGTGCGTCTGGCGCTCGAACCCGGTCGCGCGCTGCTGGATCGCGCGGGGTCGACGGTGTTCCGGGTGCAGGGCAGCAAGATCCGCCACGCCCACGGTCGGCCGTACCGACTGCTCACCGTCGACGGCACCAGTCTGAGCCTGTCCGAGCAGTGGTTCGACAGCGAATACCTGCCCGATCCGGTGCTGTGGCCCGAGCGCCCGGGCGAACCGACGCCGACCTGCGTGGGGGCCGCCACCTGCCTCGAGTCCGACATGCTCAGTTGGCGGCGCATCCCGCTGCCGCGCGCGGCGGTGGTCGGCGATCTGCTGGTCTATCCGAATACCGCCGGATACCAGATGGATTCCAACGAATCCGCTTTTCACGAGCTGCCGATCCCGCCCAAGGTGGTCCTGCACGAGGGTCACGGCGATCGGTGGCGTTGGAGGCTCGACGCCGGGAAGTAAGGCGTCGCCACCGGCCGCATCCGCGCGATCAGCCCCGCGCCGCGGTCGGGCCGCTCACGAACGAGGAGATACCCATGCCACTCGTCAGCCGCGTGACGGACCTCATCGGTCGCACACCGCTCTTCGAATTGGCCGTCACCGCGACCGGCACCCGGTTGCTGCTCAAGCTCGAGCAGTTCAATCCGACCGGCGCGGCGAAGATCCGCATGGCGCGCGAGATGGTGCTCGACGCCGAGCGCCGGGGTTTGCTGCGCGCGGGCGGACATATCATCGAGTCCACTTCCGGGAATACCGGACTCGGTTTGGCGGTAGTGGCCGCCGAACGTGGGTATCGCTTCACCGCGGTGGTCGACCGTCACGCGAGTAGGGACAAGTTGCGAACGATGCAGGCAATGGGCACCGAGCTGGTCTTCGTCGCCGACGAGGGCGATGACGAGCTGGCGACCTCGGCGCGCGAGGACCTGGCCGAGTCGATGGCCGCCGAGCGTCCGGACGCCTTTTTCACCGAACAGCACAACAACGATGCCAACGCGGTCGGATACTATCCCGTAGCTGAAGAATTGCTAGAAGATGTGGAGCGCGTGGATATCCTACTGTCCGCGGTCGGCACCGGCGGCTCGCTGTTCGGCACCGCCACCCGTCTGCGGCAACTGGGCTGCACACCGAAGGTGATCGGCGTCGAACCGGTCGGCTCCATCGCCTTCGGCGGCGAAGGCGGTCCGTACTGGCAGTCGGGCACCGGCACACCGCCCGGCGCGACGATCGGCACCGCCGTGGACTACTCGCTACTCGACGAAGGCATGAAGGTCTCCGATGTCGACGCCTTCGCCACGGCGCGGGCGGTCGCCGCCGAGGTCGGACTGATGATCGGCGGGTCGGCGGGCGGTTCGGTGTACGCGGGGTTGAGCAGGCTCGACCAGTTCCCGCCGGGGTCGACGGTGGTCACCATCGTCTGCGACGGCGGGGAGAAATATCTGGACACCGTGTTCGACGACACCTGGATGAGCGCGCGCGAACTGCTCGCCCCGGAGGTCGAGGGGAAGGTGGCGGGCCTGCTGCGCCGCTACTCCCCGGCGAATCGCGGACAACGATTGGTACAAGCGGGATGATCCGATCCGGCACGGCGATCGGCCGCGGCTGTGCGGCAGATCACCGTTGCGGTCCCGGCGTGGTGATTGAGACCATCAACCGATACTTAGGTATGCCTAACTCATGGCATTCGAGTGGAGAGGCGCGATGAAGCCCCCGAACATCCGCGAGACGGCGCACCGCGCCGACGGGCGACGGCTCACCGCCCTCGCCGCGCCGATCGCGCTGACCCAACTGGCCCAGATCGCCGTCTCCACCACCAACATCGTGCTCATGGGCACCCTCGGGGTTGCCCAGATCGCGGCGGGCGGACTGGCCATCGCGCTGTTCAACCAGATCCGCACCATGTGCGTCGGACTCGTCACCGGCACCGGCAACCAGATCGCGAGCGCCGTCGGGGCGGCGGGCAAACGCGGCGACAGCGCCGACGCCGAGATCCGCGACCTGGTCCGCTCCAGCTTCCTCATCGCCACCCTGGCCGGTCTACTCGGCGGCCTCGCGCTCATCGGCCTGGGCTGGTCGCTGCAATGGCTCGGGCAGGACGCGGGCGTGCTAGCAGAGGCGCGACCGCTCATGGTCGCCCTCGCGCCCGGTTTGCTGCCCTGCCTGTGGTTCCAGGTCCTGCGCCAGTACACCGTCGGCATGCAGCGACCGCAGGCCCTGCTCATGGTCACCCTCGGTTCGGTGGCGCTGAACCTGGTGCTCGCCCTCGCCTTCATGGATGGCTACCTCGGCCTGCCCGCCCTCGGACTCACCGGCATCGGCGTGGCCACCTCGCTGGTCTTCCTGATCACCTTCGCGGTCTTCTACGCGATGGTGCGCCGCGACGCCGACCTGGGCCGCACCCTGTCGCTGCGGCCGTGGCCGGTGCGCCGTGACACGGTCGTCGGCGAAGTGCGCCTGGGCGCGCCGATCGCGCTCACCTACGGGTCCGAGGCGGGCATGTTCTCGGTGCTGGCCCTGGTGATGGGCAGTTTCGGCGCGGCCGCGCTGGCCGCGCACAGCATCGTCTACCAGATCATCTACATCGTGTTCCAGGTCGCGATCGGCCTCTCGCACGGCGCGTCGATCCTGGTCAGCCACAACGTCGCCCGCGACGAATTCGACCGAGCGAAGGCCGTCGCCAGGCTGGCGCTGGGGCACGCCGCCGTGGTGGCCGCGCTGACCGGCCTGGTCTACGTGGTCGCGCCCGCGGTGGTGTTGCGCCCGTTCCTCGATCCGGCCGACACCGCGACCGTCGAGGTGGCGCGCGGACTGCTGCTGATCGGCATCGTGCTCCAATTCTTCGACGCCGCGCAGAACATCGGCACCGGCCTGCTGCGCGGTCTGAAGGAGACCAAGGCGGGCTTCCGACTGTCCCTGGTGGGCTATTGGATGGTGGGCCTGCCCGCCGCCCTGCTGCTCGCGTTCCCGCTCGACCTGGGGGCCGCGGGCGTGTGGTGGGGGTTGACCGCCGGTCTGGCCACCACCGCGGCGCTCATGCTGCGCCGCTATTTCGCGCTGGTGAACCAACGGCAGCGCGAAATCCCCGGACTGCTTCCCGAAACGCTGCGCACCCCGGGCTGATCCGAGGTGCGCGGGCCGTGCGCGCGTCGCGGCCCGCGCACCCGCGCGATGTCAGATGTGCACGCCGTAGTCGCGGGCGATACCCGCCAGGCCGGAGGCGTAGCCCTGACCGATGGCGCGGAACTTCCACTCCGGGCCGTGCCGGTACAGCTCACCGAAGACCATCGCGGTCTCGGTGGAGGCGTCCTCGGTGAGGTCGTAGCGCGCCAGTTCCGCGCCGGTGACCGAGTCGACGACCCGGATGAAGGCGTTGCGGATCTGTCCGAAGGACTGGGCGCGAACGTCGGCGTCGTGGATCGACACCGGGAAGAAGATATTGGTGATCGTCGGCGGCATGGCAGCCAGATCGACATTGATCGACTCGTCGTCTCCCTCACCCTCACCGGTCAGGTTGTCGCCGGTGTGCTCGATGGTGCCCTCGGGCGAGCGCAGGTTGTTGTAGAAGATGAAGTGCTGATCCGACAGCACCTTCAGGTTCGCTCCGGTGGCGAGCGCGCTCGCATCGAGGTCGTAATCCGCCCCGGTGGTGGTGCGCACGTCCCAGCCGAGTCCCACCGTGACCTTGGTGAGGTTCGGGGCCTGCTTCGACAGCGAAACATTTCCGCCCTTGGCCAGTGTGACGCTCATGATCCCCTTCCGTTCGGCGCGGACGCGCCGGCTATCCAACCGATTATTACCAATGTCCCGATCGACGGTGCGCCGGTTTTCCTTCCGATGCCGACACCTCGCGCGCGCGGGTCAACGGGAATTGTCTGCCCAATCCCGCAAAGTCGCCACCCTGCCTTGCAGAGCATCCAGTTCGGTGGCGTCGAGCACGGTGCGCTGAATACCGTCGGCGACCGCGAAGACCGACTGCCGATGATCGTCGATCACCGAGACGTCGATGCGCACGGCGACGTAATCCTCGGCCTCGGGCATCTGTTCGGCAATCACGGTGGCGGTGCCGCGCGCGCAGAGCGCGACATCGCCGCCGCCGAGGATCAGCAGCGCCATCTGGGGCTGGTCGCGTAGTCGGGCCAGCGACCCGCGATCGGATTTCAGACTGAGCAGCACCGTCCTGGCGTCCGCGCGCACCGGCCAGGAGACCGGAATCGCGTGCGGCACGGCGGTGGGATCGGTGGTGACCAGGACCGCGATGGTCTCCCTCGGCCATTCCGGCAGCGCGTCCAGTTCGGGATGATCGGTCGAGTGGTCCTGCCGCGCGGGGCTCGCTCCGGTTGCCATCTTCGTTCACCTCATGGATCGATGCGCACGACGGGCTGTGCCGCGCGCTGACTCCAGTCTAAGGCGCTGCGTCCCTTCGTCGCTGGCGCTCGGCGCGGCCGACGGTCGCCTCTCAGGTGGTTATCAGGCGCAGGTCGACGGGGATCGGGAGGGTGCGCGCCCAGTCGCGCGCCATGTCGCGCACCCGCACCTCGGCCGAGGCGTCGTGGCGCGCGTGTTCGCCGAACCGGGCGGCCCCGTGGGCGATCAGCGTCCGCGCGGCAATCTCGCCGCCGCGATTGAAGGTGTCGCCGTACACCGAATCGCCGAGTCCGAATACGGCGAAACGCAATCCGGTCAGATCGGGGCGACGCAGGGTGATCGCGTCGAAGAACGGTTCGGCCCCGGTGGGCAAATCGCCGTCGCCGTAGGTGGACACGACGAGGACATATACCGCGGCCGCATCGAGATCATCGATCGAGAAATCGGACATATCGCGTATCGAAACGGTGTGCGATCCGGACAATTCGTCGGCGATGCACTCCGCGGCGGTTTCGGCGGTGCCCATCTCCGACCCGAACAGAATCTCGACGCGCATCACGCGTACTCCTCTCGCCTCGCGACACCCTCGGTCGACTTCGGTAAGGCTACCCTTAGAAAACGCCCCGCAGGGCTGGCCGATCCGCCGGTTGCCCGAAGGTTGACAGACCCGTGCGAGGAGCCCGCGCGCGTACGGTGGAACGCGGCGGTGACCGCACTGATTCACCGTTCATCGCCTCTCGGGAACAGGCCCGCCGGTCACGGCGTGAAACGCCGAGCACCCTGTAGCCGATGATTTGCCGTGTGATATTCGTAACAAAGTAGGTCTGTGCTCGCTCGACGATGGAGGAGCTCGATGAAACCGCAGTACGTGTACCGGTGGGTCAACAATCACGGCGTGATCCGCCTGTTCGCGAAAGCCATGCTCCGTCGCGGCGACCTGTTCTCCCGCCTCAACGGCAGCGTGGAAGGCATCGAGAACCCCTACGCCCTGATCGAGGCGATGCGCGGGGAGGGCGGACTGCACCGGACCATGCCGGTGTGGATCACCTTCGACCACGACATGGTCCGGGACATCCTGCGCGACAACCGTTTCGGCGCGGGCTTCCCCACCGTGCTCGGCACGCCGCGCTCGGTGCGGCGCAGACCGCTCCCACCCAGTCCGGTGTACCCACCCTCGATGCTGGTCATCGACCAGCCCGAACACACCCGGATGCGCAAACCGGTCACCGCCGCCTTCACCCCCCGCGCGGTGGCGCGCCTGCGCGAGCGCATCGAATCGGCCACCGAGGAACTGCTCGACGCGATGCCCGAGAACGGCCCCACCGACCTGGTGTCGCGCTACGCCGCGCAACTGCCCATCGCGATCATCTCCGACATGCTCGGCTTCCCCGACTCCGACCGCGAGATGTTCCTGCGCTGGGGCGACGACATCTCCCCGCTGCTCGACTTCGGCATCTCCTGGCGGCTGCACCAGCGGGCTATGGAGTCCTCCGAACGGGTGCACCGCTACCTCGGCGACCACATCGCGCGCCTGCGCGCCGACCCCGGCGACGACATCCTCAGCCACCTGGTCACCACCAGCGACCTGACCGACTACGAACTGTGCGCGTCGGCGACCCTGCTGATGGCCGCAGGCTTCGAGACCACCGTCAACGCCATCGGCAAGGGCGCCACCTGGCTGCTGCGCCACCCCGACCAACTCGACCGGTTGCGCGCCGAACCGGACCTGTGGCCAAACGCCGTGGAGGAGATCCTGCGCATCGACCCGCCGGTGCAGACCACCGGGCGCACCGCGCGCACCGACGTCGAGGTCGGCGGCGTCCGACTGCGCAAAGGATCGCTGGTCATGCTGTCACTGGCCGGCGCGAACCGCGACCCCGCCGTGTTCACCGAACCGGCCCGCTTCGACATCACCCGCGACAACGCCAAGAACCACCTGTCCTTCAGCAACGGCATCCACGTGTGTCTGGGCGGCGGACTGGCCAGGATGGAGATCGCCTACGCGCTGCGCGCCCTGTTCGAGACCTTCCCGGACCTGCGACTCACCGACCCGCCCGTCCGGCGACCGCTGCGCACCCTGCACGGCTACGAACGGCTGCCCGCCCACACCGGTCGACGGGTGCGCCGCCACCAGACCATCGGCGCGGGGCCCGGTCAGCGCCAGTAGGCGCGCCAGTCCTCGGCCGCGAGCGGGCCGCGCCGTCCGCGCGCGACCTCGGCGGCGTCCTCCGCCCCGCGGATCGCGGCGGCGAATTCCAGCGTCGCCTTGCGCAGTCGTTCCTCGGCGCTGTCGGGGCCGCCGAGCCGCACCGACCGCAATTGCTCCGGAACCAGGTCGTCGGGCAGACCGGCCCTGGTGGCCCGCGCGATCACCTTCTCGGCCAGCGCCAGCGCGGGCTGGGCCATCGCGATGCCGTCCAAACAGGACCGCCGGGCCTTCTCCGCGGATTTAGCCGTCTCCCAAGCGGATTCCTGCGCGGCGATCTTCTCCGCCACCCCCGCGTCGGGATCGAGCCCGGCCCCGTCGAGATGCGGACTGCGGTGCACGAGCTTGGCCACCAACGCCGCCGCGACATCCTCGACGGTGAATTCGCCCGCCTGCTGGGCGATCCGGGAATGGAACAGCACCTGCAACAGCAGATCGCCGAGTTCCTCCTTGACGGTCTCCGCGTCACCGGCCTGGATGGCGTCGAGCAGTTCGTAGGTCTCCTCGAGCAGGTACGGACGCAGCGAATCGTGGGTCTGGGTGGACTCCCAGCCCCCGAAGCGCCACAACCGGTCCATCACCTCGACCGCGTCGGTCAGACCGGCCGCGACCACCGCCGTCTCCCGCGCAGTCGGATCGGCGCTCATCGACTCACCGCGACCTCGGTCGGCACACCGAGATCCACCGCGCCCTTGGCCTTTCCGTCCAACGCCGAGAGCAGATCCGCGACGAACTGGAGCAGTTGGACATCGCGCACCCGGTTCGCGCCGACACTGTCCTCCACCCGCGGCAACGGCAACTGCACCACACCGCTGGCCGCCTTGTAGGACGCGCTCGGATAGATCCGCTTGAGCCGGAGCTGTTTGGAATCGGGCAGATTCAGCAGCGGCGAGATCTTCAACGTGGTGCCGACGACCGCGATCTCGGTGATCTCGTAACTGCGTGCCAACAGCCGCAGCTTTGCCACCGACACCAGACGGCCCACCTCCACCGGCAGCGGTCCGTAACGGTCGACCAGTTCCTCCACCACCGCGGCCAGCGCCGAATCGTCCTGCGCAGCAGCCAGTTTGCGGTAGCCCTCCAAGCGCAGCCGATCGCTGGCGATGTAGTCGGGCGGGATGTGCGCGTCCACCGGGAGATCGATACGGACCTCCTTGACCTCCTCGGTGGTGATCGGCTGACCGTCCGCGGCGGCGCGATACGCCTCCACCGCCTCACCGACCAACCGCACATACAGGTCGAAGCCGACACCCGCGACGTGACCCGACTGCTCCGCGCCGAGCACGTTGCCCGCGCCGCGGATCTCGAGATCCTTCATCGCCACCGCCATACCCGCGCCCAGATCGGAATTCTGCGCGATCGTGGCCAACCGGTCGTAGGCGGTCTCGGTCAGCGGCTTCTCCGGCGGATACAGGAAATAGGCGTAGCCGCGCTCCCGACTACGACCCACCCGCCCGCGCAACTGGTGCAACTGCGACAAGCCGAGATTGTCGGCACGCTCCACGAGCAAGGTGTTCGCGTTGGAGATGTCCAGGCCGGTCTCGATGATCGTCGTGCACACCAGTACGTCGAACTCGCGCTGCCAGAAGCCCTGCACGGTCCGCTCGAGCATGTCCTCGTTCATCTGCCCGTGCGCCACCACCACCCGCGCCTCCGGGACCAACTCACGAATCCGCTTGGCCGCCTTGTCGATCGAGGACACCCGATTGTGCACGTAGAAGACCTGGCCGTCCCGCAGCAGTTCCCGGCGGATCGCGGCGGTGACCTGCTTGTCGTTGTACCCGCCGACATAGGTGAGCACCGGATGGCGCTCCTCCGGCGGCGTCAGGATCGTCGACATCTCCCGGATGCCGGCGAGACTCATCTCCAAGGTGCGCGGAATCGGCGTCGCCGACATGGTCAGCACATCGACGTGCGTGCGCAGCGCCTTGATGTGCTCCTTGTGCTCGACACCGAAACGCTGCTCCTCGTCCACGACCACCAGACCGAGGTTCTTCCAACGCACGCCCGTCTGCAACAACCGGTGCGTCCCGACGACGATGTCCACCGACCCGTCGGCCATACCCTCGAGCACCTGCCGTGACTCGGCCGGATCGGTGAAACGCGACAACCCCTTCACCGTCACCGGGAACCCCGCCACCCGCTCGGCGAAGGTCTGCAGATGCTGCTGGGCCAACAGCGTCGTCGGCACCAACACGACCACCTGCCTGCCGTCCTGCACCGCCTTGAACGCCGCGCGCACCGCGATCTCGGTCTTGCCGTAGCCGACGTCACCGCACACCACCCGGTCCATCGGCACCGGCTTCTCCATATCGGATTTCACCTCGGCGATGGCCGTCATCTGATCGACGGTCTCGGTGAACGCGAACGCGTCCTCCATCTCCTTCTGCCACGGCGTATCCGGGCCGAACGCGTGACCGGGCGCGGCCTGACGGGCCGCGTACAACTGCACCAACTCGCCCGCGATCTCACGAACCGCCTTGCGCGCTTTGCGTTTCGTGTTCGCCCAATCCGACCCGCCCAACTTGGACAGACTCGGCATCTCCCCGCCCACATACCGGGACAACTGATCCAACGACTCCATCGGCACGAACAACCGGTCACCCGGCTGGCCGCGCTTACCCGGGGCGTACTCGATGACCAGGTACTCGCGGCGCGCGCCACCCACCGTGCGCTCGATCATCTCCACGAAACGGCCGATGCCGTGCTGATCGTGCACCACCATGTCACCGGCCGTCAGCGCCAGCGGATCGACCTGATTGCGCCGCTTGGCGGGCAGACGCTTGCCCTCGCCCGGCGCCGTCACCCGATTACCCGTCAGATCCGACTCCGCGACCACCACCAGACCGGCGTCATCGAAGATCACGCCGTCGTGCAACGACCCGCACAGCACGCCCACCACCCCGGCGACCGGTTCCGCGCCCGCCTCCAACACCGCCGCGGGCACCTCGGCATCGGCCAGACGCTCCAAGATGCGCGCCGCGGTGCCGTGCCCCGCGACCACCACCACCGCGCGGCCACCCGTCGTCACATGCGCGCGCAACGACGCGAAGATCGTCGCCACCAACTCCTCGGACCCACGCGCGGCGGGCCCGGCCAACATCGGCAGCACCACCTCCGACGGATCACCCGAGGTCAACGGGCTGACAGTCCACCACGGCAACCCCAGGCGATCGGCGCTCCCGTGGATATCGGGCAGCCCCCGATACCCCGAAGCCGCCAGATCCAGCCCGTGCCCGCCCAACGGCGCCGCGCCACCGAAAGAAGCCGCCGTCCACGACGCCTCCAAGAACTCCTCCCCCGTCCGCACCAGATCCGCGGCACGCGTACGGATCTTCTCCGGATCGCACAACAGCAGATGCGCCCCCACCGGCAACACCTCCGTCAACAACCGCAGCTCCCCCGGTTGCAGCACCGGCAACAGCGCCTCCATCCCCTCCACCGGGATGCCCTCGGCCAACTTCTCCAACATCTCGACCAACGCCGCGTCCGCCGCGTTGTCCGCCGCCACCACCGCCGCGCGCTCCCGCACCGCCTCGGTCAGCAACAACTCCCGACACGGCGGCGCCACCACCGCGTCCACCGCCACCTCCGGCAACGACCGCTGATCCGCCACCGAGAACGGCCGCAACTCGGTGACCTCGTCACCCCAGAACTCGACACGCACCGGATGATCCGCCGTGGGCGGAAACACATCCAAGATCCCGCCGCGCACCGCGAACTCACCGCGCTTACCCACCATGTCGACCCGCGAATACGCGAACTCCACCAGCCGCGAGAGCAATTCGTCGAAATCGAACTCCGCCCCGATCCGCAACACGATCGGCTCGATATCGCCCAACCCCGCCGCCATAGGCTGCATCAACGACCGCACCGTGGTCACCACCACCCGCAATGGCTCCCCGAACACCGCGTCCTCCGGATGCGCCAACCGCCGCAACACCGCCAACCGCCGCCCGACCGTATCCGCCCCCGGCGACAACCGCTCGTGCGGCAGCGTCTCCCACGACGGGAACTGCGCCACCCCGTCACCCAGGATCTCGGTCAACTCGACCGCGAGATCACCCGCCTCCCGCCCCGTGGCCGTCACCACCACCACCGGCTTCGACGCCGCCACCGTCGCCGCCACGAACGCCCGCCCCGCCGCGGGCGCCACCAACTCCACCGACGACTTCCCCACCAACTCGGCAACCGTCCGCAAACCGATATCGGCACTGGCCGCCGCGGCCAGCCCGGCGAGAGGTGGACGGTGGGACGACATCGAAGACTCCTGCACTCCGGCGGGGGATTGACCAGCGCACCGAGTCTAGTTGGGGAGAGTTTCGGGGCGGAGGGGTGGGCATGAGGGAGTCGGTGGACTGATCGAAGTGAGTTGCTGGACTGCTCGGGGGAGTCGCTCAGCTGCCCCGGGGGGTGGGAAGTTGCGGGAGTGCTTCGGAGGGCGGGAGCTGGTGGACTACCCCGGGGCCGGGGTTGCTGGACTACGCAGGGGCGGGAAGCTGCCGGACCACCCAGGAGGGCGAAGTCCCCGAATTGCCCGGCAGACCAGCCGCCGCCGCCCCCCGGGAGGCCGCAGCCGCCGAACCAGCCCGAAGGCCGGAAGCCGCTCGACTACTCGGAGACCGCAGTCACCGACTCGCGCGGGGAGCGGGGCTTGCCGAATGGAGGGGGCTGGGAGTTGCCGGATTACGGGTCTCAGGGCGGTGTACCCGGTGTCTATTGGCCGCGACTCCGTCGCGGCGGGTTCGCGGCCCCTTATGTCTCGTCGGCCGGCGGGCGAGACTCGCGCCTTCGGCGCATGCGCTTCGCCCGCCGGCCGACGAGACGGCCGCGAACGTCGCTCGTCGGGCTCGCTCCCGAGTGGGGGACGTGAGGTGGTGATGTTGCTTGTGGGTTTGCCGGGCAGGGCAGCGTGTGGCGGTGATGTTGCCTGGGGGGTGTACCTAGTGGTCACGTTTGTGGCCGGACGGTTCGCCCGCTGGGCGACGGGACGGTCACGAATGTCGCTCGTCGGGCTCGCTCCCGAGTGGGGACGTGGGGTGGTGTTGGTGCTTGTGGGGTTACCGGTCGCGGTGGGGTCGGATGGGCGTGGCCTGTGGGTTTGCCATGGCCGGGAGACGTGCCGTGATGCCGATCATGGGGTTTACGGTGGCGGTGGCGTGTGCGGCACGAGATCGCCTGGGAGTCAGGCGGAACTCCACCGGCGTCCGCGAACCTGCGATCGTGCCTCTCCGCTGCTACCGGACCACGCCGGAGCGAGCCCGACGAGCGACCGGTTCGCGGCCGTCTCGTGGCTCAGTGGTCGAAGCGCATGCGCCGCAGGCGCGAGTCTCGATCGCTGAGCCGCGAGACATAAGGGGCCGCGAACCCGCCGCGCCGGAGGCGCGGCAAGATGTCACGGCACGTAGCGGCGTAGGCGTCTTGCGGCGAATTCGCGGAAGTACGAGAGCTTTTCGGTGGGGACGATGCTGGGGAGCAGGAAGTACCAGGCGCGTTCCATGCGGGTGGCCATCTGGTCGATGGACTCCGTGCCGACGGCGACGATGTGCACGCCCGCGGTGATCTCCTGGAGCAGCAGGCCGATGGTCTCGGGCTCGAGCTCGGCTTCCAGATCGCCTTGGGCTATGGCTCGTTCGGCGAGGACGCGGTAGGTGTCGCCCCAGGTCTTGGCGATGTTGTCGCCTTGGGCGCCGCGATAGTCGCCGATCTGGTGGGTGAGTTTGAGCATCGCGCCGACCATGGGGTCGTTCATGGAGAGGTCGGCCACCACATAAGTGATGCCGATGCACGCCTCCAGCGCGGGCACCCGGGGGTCGAAGAAACCCTGGCACGAGCCGACCAGGCGTTCGTTGCCCTGGTCGACCACGGCTCGTGCGAGCTCTTCCTTCGAGCCGAAGTGAAAGTACAAGGCGCCCTTGGTCACGTTCGACTGCGCGATGATCTCGCTCAGGCTCGCATTCGCATATCCCAAGCGCAGAAAGACATCGGCAGCGCCCGCGAGGACGGAATCGCGCGTGATCTCCGCGCGCGCTTGCCTAGCCATCAGATCCGCCTGTCATTTTCTTGAACCCAGCCATCCTGAAGTAGACCGACATCCCGAACCAAGACCGACATACCGCCGAACAGCACCCAGAGGATGCGTGAACGGTACCATCACGTGCTCGCGCGATAACCAATTCGAGCATTCGGCCTGCGCTTCCATCGCAATTCGGTGGTTAACGGCGGGCCTCACTCGCCGCCGGCCGTCGGCCACTCCGAATCGAGTTGCGGGTCGGCCTCGAGATGGCTGAGCCCGTTCCAGCACAGGTTCACCAAATGGGCTGCCACAACCTCTTTGGGCGGTGTGCGGACGTCGAGCCACCACGTGGCGGCGGTGGACACCATGCCGACGAGGGCTTGGGCGTAGAGGCCGGCGAGGCTGGTGTCGAAGTCGCGGCGGTCGAAGTCGCCCGCGAGGATGTGGGCGACCTGGTTGGTGGCCTCGTTGAGCAGGCTGGAGTAGCGGCCGCCGTCGGTGGCGGCGGGTTGGTCGCGGACCAGGATCCGGAATCCGTCGGTGCGTTCCTCGATGTAGGTGAGCAGTGCGAGGGCGACCTGTTCGAGGCGCACCCGCGACCGGTTCTGGGTGAGCGAGGAAGTGATCATGTCGAGCAGCATCGACATCTCGCGGTCGACGACGACGGCGTAGAGCCCTTCCTTGCCGCCGAAGTGTTCGTACACCACGGGTTTGGAGACCTGGGCGCGTTGGGCGATCTCCTCGATGGAGGTGGCCTCGTAGCCCCGTTCGGCGAACAGCGCGCGCCCGATCTCGATGAGTTGCTGACGCCGCTGGGTGCCGGTCATCCGCAGGCGGGGCGCGGGGGTGCGGCGGCCTTTGTCGCCCGCGCCGGGATCGACGGCTTCGGTGCGGGTCGCGGAGGCGGTGTCGGCTCGTCCGCGACCGGCCCCGGACGGGTCAGCCATGGTTCGCGGGGGTCGGTCGTCGCTCGGTGCGGTGATGTGCGCGCATGTGTGCCTCCCTGCACGGAGAGTACCGTTCTGCGACAACTGTTCCAGACAGCTCCGACCTCGGGAGCGCCGGCCCGGCGCACCGGGGATATAACGGGTCGGCGGGCTAGCTCGACGTGAGGCCGGGTCTCGTGCGAGTATTCATCCCGTGCCGTGGGCGCAGCGGCGGATTCGCAGAGGTCCGCCGGTGTGGCGATCCGCCGTAGTGTAATGGCAGCACCTCTGATTTTGGTTCAGATAGTTCAGGTTCGAGTCCTGGCGGCGGAGCACACCGGCACGATGGCCTATCGTTGGCCGCGCACATCGCCGACCACAGCCACACCACAGCGCTGACCGAGCACGAAGCCGCCGACCACGATGACAGGCAGCCGAGGGAGATCCATGCCACAGCAGACCGCCGTCGTCGTTCTCGCCGCCGGAGCCGGAACGCGAATGCGGTCGAAGACCCCGAAAGTGCTGCATTCGCTGGCCGGTCGGAGCATGCTCGCGCACGCGCTGCATGCGGCGAACGAGATCGACCCCGCATATCTGATCACCGTGGTGGGCCACGACCGGGAGCAGGTGGGTGCCGCGGTCCGCGCCGTCGCCGCCGACCTGGGCCGTGAGATCACACCCGCCCTCCAGGAGCAGCAACTCGGCACCGGTCACGCGGTCCAGTGCGCCCTGGCGTCCCTGCCGGCCGATTTCACCGGCGACCTGCTCGTCACCTCGGCCGATGTGCCGTTGCTCGACGGGCACACCTTGAGCGCGCTGCTCGATGAGCATCGCAGCTACTCCCCGCGCTCGGCGGTCACCGTGCTGACGTTCGTCCCATCCGATCCGAACGGGTACGGCCGCATCATCCGCGACGCCCAGGGCGGTATCGCGGAAATCGTGGAGCACGCCGACGCCACCCCGGAACAGAGCGCGTTGACCGAGGTCAACTCGGGTGTGTACGCGTTCGACGCCGAGGTGCTGCGCGCCATGATCGGCCGCTTGTCGACGGCCAACGCCCAGCACGAGTTGTACTTGACCGACGTCCTGCGGTTGGCCCGCGAGGCGGGTCATCCGGTGCACGGCGCACGCTTGGTGGACGCGGCGAAGGTGACCGGCGTCAACGATCGCGTGCAGTTGTCGCAGGCCACCCGCACGCTGAACCGCTACATCCTGGAACGGCACATGCGCGCGGGCGTGACGGTCGTGGATCCGGCCACCACCTGGGTCGACGTGAACGTGCGGATCGGGCGGGACGCGGTGCTGCGGCCGGGTGTCCAGTTGTTCGGCGACACGGTCGTCGGCGAGGACGCCGAGATCGGGCCCGACAGCACGTTGACCGACGTCACGGTGGGTGACGGGGCGCGGGTGGTGCGCACGCACGGCGAGGGCGCGTCCATCGGACCGGGCGCCACCATCGGCCCCTACTCGTATCTGCGTCCGGGCACGATGGTCGGTGAATCCGGCAAGCTGGGCGCGTTCGTGGAGACCAAGAACGCCTCGATCGGGGCGCATTCGAAGGTGCCGCATCTGACCTACGTCGGGGACGCGACGATCGGTGAGTATAGCAACATCGGCGCGTCCAGCGTTTTCGTCAACTACGACGGGGTACGCAAACATCACACGGTCGTCGGGTCGCACGTGCGGACCGGCAGTGACACGATGTTCATCGCACCGGTGACGGTGGGTGACGGCGCCTATACGGCGGCGGGTACTGTACTGCGCAGAAGCGTTCCGCCCGGAGCCCTGGCGGTGTCCGGCGGTCCGCAGAAGAACATCGAGGGCTGGGTGCAGCGTCAACGTCCGGACACGGACGCGGCGCGCGCGGCGGCAGCCGCACTGTCGGCGGCCGAGGAGACAAACGGTCGGGTACCAGAGCAAAAGGATGGCAAACAGTAGTGACCGCGTCATGGATCGACAACCAGAAGAACCTGATGCTCTTCTCGGGACGCGCTCATCCTGAGCTGGCCGAGCAGGTCGCCAAGGAACTGGACGTCCACGTCACCCCGCAGACCGCGCGCGATTTCGCCAACGGTGAGATCTTCGTCCGCTTCGAGGAGTCCGTCCGCGGTTCGGACGCCTTTGTCCTGCAGAGCTTCCCGGCCCCGCTCAACGAGTGGCTGATGGAACAGCTCATCATGATCGACGCGCTCAAGCGCGGGTCGGCCAAGCGGATCACCGCGGTGCTGCCGTTCTACCCCTACGCCCGCCAGGACAAGAAGCACCGCGGCCGCGAGCCGATCTCGGCCCGCCTGGTCGCGGACCTGCTCAAGACCGCGGGCGCGGACCGCATCATCACCGTCGACCTGCACACCGACCAGATCCAGGGCTTCTTCGACGGCCCGGTGGATCACATGCACGCGCAGGTCCAGTTGGCCGAATACATCCGCACCAATTACAGCCTCGAGCACATCACGGTGGTCTCCCCCGATTCCGGCCGCGTGCGCGTCGCCGAGAAGTGGGCCGACTCGCTGGGCGGCTCGCCGCTGGCGTTCATCCACAAGACCCGCGACCCGCTGGTGCCGAACCAGATCAAGGCCAACCGCGTGGTCGGTGAGGTCGAGGGCCGCACCTGCATCCTGATCGACGACATGATCGACACCGGCGGCACCATCGCGGGCGCGGTCAAGGTCCTCAAGGCCGCGGGCGCGGGCGACGTCGTCATCGCCGCCACCCACGGCGTGCTGAGCGATCCCGCCGCCGAGCGCCTCGCCGCCAGCGGCGCCAAGGAGGTCGTGGTCACCAACACGCTGCCGCTGACCGAGGCCAAGAAGTTCCCGCAGCTCACCGTGCTGTCGATCGCGCCGCTGCTGGCCCGCACCATCCGCGAGGTCTTCGAGAACGGCTCGGTCACCGGGCTGTTCAACGGCAACGCCTGATTCCGCTTCCGGCCCGGACCTTCGTGTCCGGGCCGTGGTGTATCTCGCGCCCGATTCCGCGATCATCGAGCGAATCGGGGGAATACTCGGGTCATGGACCGTGAACCTCTGGATATGGACATGGGCGACGACGAGCAGGCCGACGAGGTCCGCGAGTACGAGCGCACCATCGAGGATCCGCCCGACGACCTGCGGATCCGCTATCGCGAGAACGACGACGACGGCCGTCTCGGCATCGAGGACGCGCTGCGTCAGGAGTACCGGCCGGGTGACGGGCGCGCGGAGGCCGCCGAAGCGGACGAGCGGCCCGCGGAAGCCGCCGCCGTCGAGATCGTCGACGACACCGATCTGAAGTAGCTATCCCAGGTGGACCGCCGTGGCGGCCCGGCGCAGCTTGCCCGAGGAGGTCTTGGGCAGCGCGCCGGGGCCGAGCACCGACACCGTGCGCGGACGCACGCCGACCTCGGCGAACACCTCGTGTACGACCTCGTGTTCGATGCGTTTGACCGCCGCCGGGTCCTGGTGGTCGTTGGACTCCACGACCACGGCGAAACTCTCCCGCCGCTGTCCGGCGTCGAGCCGCACCGCGACCGCGTTGCCCGGTCGCACCCCGGTCACGCGCATCGCGGCGCGCTCGATATCGGTCGGATAGATGTTGCGGCCGCCCATGATGATGACGTCCTTCTTGCGGCCGCACACCACCACCAGACCGTCGTCGGTGAAATAGCCGAGGTCGCCGGTGTCGAGCCAGCCTTCCGCGTCCTGGGCCGCGCGGAACCCGTCCAGGGTGACGTACCCCTCGGTGACCGCCGGGCCGCGCAGTTCGATCACCCCGACCGTGCGTGAGGGCAGCGGCGTGCGTTCGTCGTCGACCACCCGGCCCTCGAGGTGGTCGACCAGGTAGCCGAGGGTCGGCAGCCTGCGCGCCGTGCCGTGGTGGGTGTCGTGTACCGGCACCGCTTTGCCGATCGCCTCGAGCAGTTCGCCGTCGACCACGTCCAGGACCTGCCCGTGGCCGGGGTCCGGGATGGACACCGCCAGGGTGGTCTCGGCCATGCCGTAGACCGGCGTGAGCGCGGCGGCCTGGAGGCCGAAACGCCGGCCCGCGGCGGCCAGTCGGTCCATGGTGTCGGGGTCGACCGGTTCCGCGCCGTTCCACATGTAGCGGACACTGCTCAGGTCCACCGCGCCGTCGTCGGCCTTGTCCAGCCGGCGCGCCAGCAGCGAGTACGCGAAATTCGGTGCGGCGGTGACGGTCCCGCGATACCGGTCGATCAGTTCGGCCCACAGCATCGGGCGGGTCAGAAAGTCCATCGGCGTCACGCACACCACCTCCGCGCCCAACTGCATCGGGACGCTGAGGAAGCCGACCATGCCCATGTCGTGGAACAGCGGCAGCCAACTCACCATCACATCGTGTTCGAGCTCGAATTTCACCCGGTCGAACATGGCGTAGGCGTTGACCCAGAAATTGCCGTGCGTGATCCTGACCGCCTTGGGTGAGCCCGTCGACCCCGAGGTGAGCTGTTGCAGCGCGATGTCGGTCTCGTCGGTCGGCACCGGGTCGATCGGCTGTCCGTCGCCCAGGTCGGCGAGGTTGACCACGGTGATCCCGCGCTCGCGCAGCAACGGCTCCGCGGCCTCGAACGGCGCGCCGAGCACCACCGCGCGGGCCTGGATCATGTGCAGCACCGCCTCGGTGTCGCGCGCCCATATCGCGAGGTCGGTGCGCGGCGTCGGCTGGTGCAGCATCGTGATCGACGCGCCCCGCATCCACACCGCCTGACATCCGGGCGCGATATCCACCGGCATCCCCGCCAGCACCCCCACCGCGTCGCCGGGTCCGATCCCCGCCGCCGCGAGCCCGCCCGCCATCCGCCGCGCGATCTCGTGGATCTCCCCCCACCCCTGCCGCAGCGGAGCCCCCGGTTCCCCGGTGATCAGACCGCGCGTCGTGGACCGCGCGGTCGCGTACATCTCGTCGGTGAACCTGCTCATATCCGACTCCTCCGCGCGAACCACCGACCGAGCCCCTACATCGCTCGACCTCTCCTCCATCATCCCGCCGAACGCAACCCCTGTTAACCGATCCCCGCCGGACCGCCGATCCCCTCCTGAGCGTTCCAACCGACAACGCTTCACGCGTCCTTTTTGGAACACCGCGAATTTTCCACCCGAACAACGCCTTTCGCCCTTCCTTGCCAGGCTGCTGCCCGGTTACGGTCCGACCATGCCTTCGATCCTCCACGAGATGATGATCGACCTGGTCCGTCATCGACCCGCTCTGATCGCGCCATTGCTCGACTCGCTCGGCTGCGAGCTACCCGACTACCGTCGGGTGGAAATACAGTCGGGCGACTTCCCACAACTCGCCCCCACCGAATACCGAGCTGACGCGGTCACCGTGTTCCACTCGGTCGATGGGCCGGTCCTGGCCGTCGTGGTCGAGGTCCAACTGGGGCACGACAAGGAGAAAGTCTGGTCCTGGCCGGTCTACGTCGCCGCGCTGCGTGCCCGCGTGCAATGCCCGACGGTGCTGTTGGTGCTGTGCACCGACCGGAATGTCGCGAAATGGGCCGCTCGACCGGTCCCCTTCGGCTACGGCTCCCCCTACGTCCACCTTGCGCCGCTCGTGCTCGACCCCGACGGCGTCCCTGTCATTGTGGACGTCGACATGGCCGTCGCTCTGCCGGAGCTGACGGTCCTCTCGGCACTGTCGCACGCCGGGCACCCCGACAACGCCGCCGTCTTCCACGCCCTGTTCAAGCCTCGACACACTCCACGAGGACCGCGCCCGCCATTACTATGACTTCGTATTCTCGCGACTGCCCGAGGCAGCTCGCTCGATCTGGGAGGCACGAATGACCGCCGGACTCCGCGATTACGAATACCAGAGCGATTTCGCCCGGATGTACTACGCCGAAGGGCGGGACGAAGGCCGAAACGAAGGCCGCGTCGAAGGCGAAACCGGCCTCGTGATCGCTGTGCTGGAAAAGCGCGGAATACCCATCTCCGACGACGCCCGCGCACGCATCACGGCCTGCACCGACCACGACCAACTCACCGACTGGGTTCTGCGGGCGGTCACGGCGGAGACGGCTGACGAATTGTTCGGGTGATCAGCGGCGGGGTGGGAAGGGGATGCGGGCGAGGTCTTCGGCGATGACTATTTCGCCGGGGAAGTGGCGGGCGGCTTCGGCGCGGTGGGCGTCGAGGGTGCGGTAGCGCTGGGAGAAGTGGGTCAGGACCAGGGTGCGGGCGTTGGCGCGGGCGGCGACGCGGCCCGCTTGGGCGGCGGTGAGGTGACCGTGTTCGGCGGCGAGTTCGGCTTCGGTGTCGAGGAAGGTCGCTTCGATGACGAGCAGGTCGACGCCGTCGGCGAGTTCGTGGACGCCGTCGCAGAGTCGGGTGTCCATGATGAAGGCCGCGCTCTGGCCGGGGCGGCGTTCACCGACGTCGTCGAGGGTGAGGGTGCGGCCGTCGTGTTCGATCGCGCCCGCGCGCTGGAGTTCGCCGACGGCGGGTCCGGTGAGTCCGGCGGCGCGGAGTCGTTCCGGGACGAGTCGGTGTCCGTCGGGTTCGGTGAGGCGGTAGCCGAACGCTTCGACCGGATGCGAGAGCCGCGCCGTGCTCAGGGTGAACGGCGCGCCCGCGGCTTCGAGGGGGCCGGAGGCCGCGATGGGGTGCGGACGCAGTTCAGCGGTGCGGTGATAGACGCTGGCGTGGCAGAGTCGCTGGTAGTACACCTCGCCGGAGGCCGGGTAGTAGACGTCCACGGGGTGCGGCACCCGGTCGAGGTTGACGCGCTGCACGATGCCGGGCAGGCCCAGGCAGTGGTCGCCGTGGAAGTGGGTGATCGCGATGCGGGTGATGTCGGTGGCCGACACTCCGGCGTGGGTCATCTGCCGTTGGGTGCCCTCACCGGGATCGAACAGCACCCCTTCGGCTCCCCAGCGCAGCAGGTAGCCGTTGTGGTTGCGGTTCTTGGTCGGCACCTGGCTGGCGGTGCCGAGCACGACGAGCTCACGCTGTGACATCGCGTCGGATCATGACAGGCCCGCGACGGCGGCGACGAATCGGTCGAGTTCGTCGAAGCCGACGAAGCAGTGCGGGGAGGCACGCACCACCGCGGCGAGGCCGCGCGAGGTCATGTCGAGCAGGGTCGATCCCGCGTGGCTCACCGTCACGGTGATGTTCTGTTCGGCGAGTCGGTCGCGCACGGCGAGCGGGTCGACACCGTCGACGGTGAACGAGACGATGCCGCTGTGCCGGATGCCGAGGTCGCGCACGGTCACGCCGTCGATCTGCGGGAGGGCTTTGCGCAGGTGTTCGGCGCGCGCGGCGACGGCCGCGTACACCTCGTCGGGGCCCAGGTCGAGCAGGTAGCGCACGGCCGCGCCGAGTCCGAGTCGGGCGGCGACGTCGCATTCCCAGAACTCGAAGCGGGTGGCGTCGGGGGCGAGTTCGTATTCGCGCGGCGCGGTCCAGGAGGCGCTGTGCAGGTCGAGTCGCTGCGGATGCAGGGTGGCGGCGAGGTCGGGGCGCACGTAGAGGAATCCGGTGCCGCGCGGGCCGCGCAGCCATTTGCGCCCGGTCACCGAGAGCGCGTCGACCCCGAGTTCGGTGACGTCGAGCGGGATCTGCCCGGCGGATTGGCAGGCGTCCAGCAGCACCAGCGCCCCGACCGAATGCGCGAGCGCGGTCGCCTCGACGGCCGGGTTCACCAGGCCGCCGTTGGTGGGCACGTGCAGGATCGAGACCAGTTTCACCCGGTCGTCGAGCATCGCGGCGAGCGCGTCGAGGTCGATCTGCCCGCTGCCGTCGCTGGGGATGCGTTCGACCACGGCGCCGGTCTCGCGGGCCCGCTGAAGTGCCGCGATGGCGTTGCTGGCGTAGTCGGAGCCGGAGATCAGGACGCGGTCGCCCGCGGCGAGCGGCACGGCGTAGAAGAAGTCGGCCCAGGAGCGGGACGCGGAGTCGCTGAGCGCGATGCCTTCGGGTTCGGCGCGCAGCAGTTCGGCGATGGCGGTCTTGACGTCGGCGAGGTCGTCGAGCCGTTCGGTGGCGGCGCGGTAGCCGCCGATCTCGGCCTCGCGGCGCAAATGGGACACCACCGTGTCGAGGACCACGCGCGAGGGCAGCGACGATCCCGCGCTGTCGAGGAAGACCAGGTTCGGATCCGAGTCGTAACCAGGGGTATCGGCCCGCACACGTGTCACGT
The DNA here is from genome assembly GCF_000308695.1 of Nocardia takedensis NBRC 100417. GTDB lineage: Bacteria > Actinomycetota > Actinomycetes > Mycobacteriales > Mycobacteriaceae > Nocardia > Nocardia takedensis. The sequence continues at coordinate 29,442 of NZ_BAGG01000105.1, forward strand.
CCAGCATGGTTCGAACCTAGCGCGCGGCATCGGTTTCGTTTCTCGATCGATTTTTTGTCGGCCCCCCTCGCTACGCTGGATTCGTCCGGTGTGTGCGGCCCGCCGTCGTACCGGACGACCAGCCCATCGACATCCGGCTCGGCGAGAACCGAGGTCCCCCTCGGAGAGATATCACTGTGGAGGTTGACATGGCGGTCACACTCGAACACCCGGATTCGACGCTGCCGTCGGAGCAGTTGTCCTCGCGCGCCGCCGCCGAGGCCTATGTGGGCGGAGTCTGTTTCAAACTCGGTCCGCCGGCGTTGATCGGCGCGGAACTGGAATGGCTCACGGTGCACGGTGCGCCTTCCGCGCCCGGCCGCACCGACGCCGCGCGCCCACTGCCCGCCGACGTCGCCGCCGCTCTCGGACTGTACGCGCCGCGGTCCATCGCCCCCGATTCACCGGCTCTCGCACTGCCGGGGGGCAGCCGGGTCACCTTGGAACCCGGCGGTCAGATCGAACTCTCCTCCGCTCCCTTCGGCTCCGCCGCCGAACTGTGCCAGCGACTCGAAGAAGATACGCGTCTCCTGCGTGACCTGCTCGAATCCCGCTCCATCCGCATGGTTTCCGCCTCCGCCGACGCCGATCGACAGCCCGAACGCCTGCTGCACCTCCCCCGCTACCGCGCGATGGAGGCCGCTTTCGGCGGTATCGGCCCGTTCGGCAAACTCATGATGTGCAACACGGCGGCCACGCAGGTCAGCGTGGACGCGGGCGCCGATATCGCCGAGGTCGCCGCGCGCTGGGCGGCCGCGCACGCCGTCGGTCCGGCGCTGGTCGCCGCGTTCGCCTGCTCGCCGACGCTGAACGGCGCGCCGACGGGCGGGTGGGCTTCGCAGCGCATGCGCACCTGGTTGCGCCTGGACAACGCGCGCACCCGTCCGCCCGCCGAGCACTGGTCGGACCCGGTCGCCGAATACGGTCGCTGGGCGCTGGACGTGCCACTGCTGTGTGTGCGGCGTCCCGAGGACGGCGCCGACTGGGCGCCGCCCCCCTGCGCCACCTTCGCCGATTGGCTCTGCGGCGCACTGGACGAGGAGGTGGGCCGCCGTCCCACGGTGGCCGATCTGCACTACCACCTGACCACCTTGTTCCCGCCGGTTCGCGCGTCCGGGCACCTGGAGATCCGCTACCTCGACGCCCAACCCGAGCACGTCTGGGCGGTGCCGGTGCACGCGATCGACGCGCTGCTGTCGACTCCGCGGGTGGTCGAGGAGGCCACCGCGGTCGCCGCGCCCGCGGCCGGGCAGTGGTCGGAGGCGGCGCGGCACGGTCTCGCCGATCCGCTGATCCGCGCGGTCGCCGCGGACCTGTTGGCTTTGGCCGCGGCCCACGCCGCCACTCCCGCCGCCGCGGAGGAACTGGAGACGGCCGCGCGTCGATGTCGCGGCGGGCAACCGCCCGCGCCGCTGTAGCCGGTCGACCACTCGACAGTCGGAAACGATTCACACGCAACACCTCTCGAAAGAGCATGCTCGTGACAACCCAGTATCCGGTCGATACCGACACCGAACGCCTGCGGGAGCGGATCGCGACGGTCCTGCAACGATCCCGCGCGCGCACCCAAGCCCTCACCCAGATCGACGAGGCCGAACTGCTCGCCCAGCATTCGCCGCTGATGAGCCCGCTGGTGTGGGATCTCGCCCACATCGGCAACCAAGAGGAGTTGTGGCTGGTCCGCGACGTCGGCGGCCGCGAAGCGGTGCGCGCCGACATCGACGAACTCTACGACGCCTTCAAACACGCGCGGTCGAACCGACCCGCGCTGCCGCTGCTCGATCCGACGCAGGCGCGCCGCTACGTCGGCACCGTGCGCGAGAAGGTCTGGGATGTGCTGAACGGCAGCGCGCTGCGCGGTTCGCCGCTGGTCGACGGCGGTTTCGCGTTCGGCATGATCGCCCAGCACGAACAGCAGCACGACGAGACGATGCTCGCCACCCACCAATTGCGTTCCGGCGGTCCCGTGCTCGCGGCGCCCGCCGCCCCCACCGCGCTCGCCCCGGTCGGCGGCGAGGTCGTCATCCCGGCCGGCGAATTCACCATGGGCACCTCGACCGACCCGTGGGCGCTGGACAACGAGCGGCCCGCGCACCCGGTGCACGTGCCCGAGTTCGCGATCGACGCGGCCCCGGTCACCAACGAGCAGTACCTGGCCTTCGTGGCGGACGGCGGCTACGACCGTCCCGAACTGTGGTCCGAACAGGGGTGGGCGCACCGGCAACAGGCCGGTCTGGTGGCTCCCCAGTTCTGGGAGCGCGATCCCGGCGGGCAGTGGTGGCGTCGGGTGTTCGGCGTGATGACGCCGTTGCGCCCGCGTCAACCGGTCGTGCACGTCTGCTGGTTCGAGGCGCAGGCGTATGCCACCTGGGCCGGGAAGCGACTGCCCACCGAAGCCGAATGGGAGAAGGCGGCGCGCTTCGACCCGGCCACCGGGGTGTCGCGCCGCTTCCCGTGGGGTGACGCGGAACCCGACGAGGCGACGGCCAATCTCGGCCAGCGACATCTGGAACCGGCCGAGGTCGGCGCCTATCCGCTCGGCGCTTCCCCGGCGGGCGTGCACCAACTCATCGGCGACGTCTGGGAATGGACGTCATCGGGATTCGACCCGTATCCCGGTTTCCGGGCCTTCCCCTACCGCGAATACTCCGACGTGTTCTTCGGCGGCGACTACCGGGTGCTGCGCGGCGGGTCGTTCGGCACGGACCCGGTGGCCTGCCGCGGCACCTTCCGCAACTGGGATCACCCGATCCGCAGGCAGATCTTCGCCGGATTCCGTCTGGCCCGCGACTTGCGGGCGGGAGAACGGTGACCCGGACGCGCTCGCGGATCGAGGACGTCCACTGATGTGCCGTCATCTCGGATATGTCGGCCCGCCGGTGCGCGTCGGCGACATGCTCACCCTGGGTCCGCATTCCCTGCGCACCCAGGCGTGGGCCCCGCGCGACATGCGTCGCGGCGGCACGATCAACGCCGACGGTTTCGGTGTCGCGTGGTGGCGGGCCGAGGACGACACGGTCACGGTGAGCCGCTACCGCAATCCCGCGCCGATCTGGACCGATCCGGCGGTGGAGGAGGTGCTGCCGCACCTGGAGTCGTGGGCGGTGCTGGGCGCGGTGCGGTCGGCGACGATCGGCATGCCGGTGGAGCGTTCGGCCTGCGCGCCGTTCACCCGCGGGCGGTGGGCGTTCAGCCACAACGGCGTCGTGCCCGACTGGCGGGCCGCGCTGACCGCGGTCGCCGCGGAATTCGCCGGCGCCGCCGCCGAACTCGACGCGGACGGACTGTTCGCACCCGCGCGCCTGCTGGAAGCCGAATCGGCCACCGACAGCGCCGCTCTCTGGGTGCTGTTGGGCGCACTGCTGGCCACCGACGTTCCCGACGGCGACTGGGCGGCCGCACCCGCCGCCTTGCGCCTGCTGCTGTCCGCGGTCCTGACCCACGCGCCGGATTCCCGACTCAACCTGCTGCTCGGCGACGGCGCGCAACTGTGGGCCACCGCCTGGTACCACTCGCTGTCGGCGCTGGTCACCGACGATTTCGCCATCCTGTCCTCCGAACCGTTCGATGACGACCCCCGTTGGCAGGCGATCCCCGACCGCAGTCTGGTGACGGCGCGACCGGGTCATCTTGCCGTCGAACCGCTTCCCGATCCCGAAAGGCCCGCGCAATGACCGCACCGACCCTCGAGATCCATCTCTCCGACGCCGACCTGACCGCCGCCCTGCGCGCCGACGCCCGCCGAGGGCTGACCGACGCGCCGAAGACGCTGCCGCCCAAATGGTTCTACGACGCGCGGGGCAGCGAACTGTTCGAGCGCATCACCGAACTGCCCGAGTACTACCCGACCCGCACCGAACGCGCGCTGCTGGAACGGGTGGTCGGGGAGATCGCTCGCGGCGCGCGCTCGGAAGTCCTGGTCGAACTGGGCGCGGGGTCGGCGGCCAAGACCCGACTGCTGCTCACCGCCCTCACCGCGGAGGGGCCGCTGAAGACGTATGTGCCGCAAGATGTCTCCGCCACGGCGTTGCGGGACGCGGCGAATCAGGTGGCCGCGGAGTTCCCGACCTTGGCGGTGCACGGCGTGGTCAGCGATTTCACCGACACCCTCCAGAATCTGCCGCGCGGCGGGCGACGGATGATCGCCTTCCTCGGCGGCACCCTCGGCAACCTGGTTCCCGGTGAACGCGCCGAATTCCTCGCGGGCATCCACGAGGTCCTCGAACCGGGTGAGCAGTTGTTGCTCGGCGTCGGCCTGGTCATCGACGCGGCCACGCTGGTCCCGGCCTACGACGACGCCGCCGGAGTGACCGCCGAATTCAACCGCAATATCCTGCACGTGCTCAATTCCCGCCTCGGCGCCGATTTCGCACCGGACAAATTCGAGCACGTCGCGCTGTGGGACGCGGAGAACGAATGGATCGAGATGCGGTTGGCCGCCACCGAGGACATGACGGTGCGGGTGCGCGAACTCGACCTGACCGTGGAGTTCGCGCGCGGCGAGCAGATGCGCACCGAGATCTCGGCCAAATTCCGGCTCGAGGGATTGCGCGCCGAACTCGCGGCGGCGGGTTTCGACACCGAACAGGTGTGGACCGACCCCGACGACCGGTTCGCGTTGGTGTTGGCCGCGCGCAACTGAGCGCGAACGGCGTCGGCGGGACCTACCGCCGACGCCCCAGCGCGAAATAGGCCAGCGGCAGGACGCCGACCGAGTTCACCACCGTGATCGCGGTCGCCCACACCCGCTTCGAGCCTTTGACCTGTTCGGCCGGGCGGCGGCGCAGATCGGCCAGCGCCACCGCCTTGGCGATCGAATCGAGCGCGGTCGCGACGACGATGAATCGTCGACTGCCCGGGCTCAGGTCGCTCCACCGTTTCCTCGCCATCGCGCGCTCCTTCCGGTTGAAAGCTTCTCGGCGAACGTAGCAAACCGATCGGTTCTCGCCGGTGCGCCGAGGTCACCCGGTGGGCGCGACCACCGCCGTCAGCCATTCCACGAACGGGCGCATCCGTTCCCAAGTGGCCCTGATCTCTTTCGCGGCGCGCGGCGTCGTCAACCATTCCGGTGCGCCGAACTCCTTGTGGCACGTCAGCGATTTGTGCCGCAGCAGCGCGATGCGGGGATGATCCGCCTCGTAGCCTTTGGGCCGAGTCTTCAACGTCTCCCCGCCCAACTCGAAGCCCGCCTTCCCCAACTTCGCGAGAATGCTCTCCAACTCCGCGCCGCGCACCTCGTCGGCGATCGTCGCGCGCAACTGCGCCACCTGCGCGGGCGTCCCCGAATAGAAACCGCCGCCCGCGAACAACCCCGCAGCGCTGATCTGCACGTACCACCCCGCGCCCGGCGCGGTCCGCACCACCGCACCCTGCGCCGTCTTGTAGGGCGTCTTGTCCTGGGAGAAACGCACGTCACGATAGGGCCGGAAGATCTTCGCCTCCCCGAAATCCCCCGCCAATTCCGCCGTCAACGCCGTCATCGGCCCCTTGACCGCCGCCTCGTACACCCCTTTGTGCGCAGTCCAGAACGTCTTGGAGTTGTCGGCCTCGAGGTCCTCGTAGAAATCAAGTCCCGCCAGCGGGAATCCGGTGAAACCGCTCATCCCCCGAACCTACGCCGCACCCCCGACACCCACCGCACGAGCCCGGCGGCGACGGGTGATTTCAGTGGAGGCGGTTCTGGGCGGGTTCGAGGCCGAGTTTCAGGAGGAGTTCGACGGCGTCGGCGGCTTGTTCGACGATGACGGGGACTTCTTTGCGTTCGGGGGTGGCGAAGGGTTTGAGGACGTAGTCGGCGGGGTCCTGGCGGCCGGGGGGACGGCCGATCCCGAGGCGCACGCGCAGGTAGTCCTTGGTGGTGAGGGCGGCGGAGACGGAACGCAGACCGTTGTGGCCGCCTTCGCCGCCGCCGCGTTTGAGTTTGATCTCACCGAAGGGGAGATCGAGTTCGTCGTGGACGACGATGACCTCGGTGGCGGGGACGGAGAAGAATTTCGCCAGCGCCGCGACGGGGCGACCGGACAGGTTCATGAACGACCTGGGCTTGGCGAGCAGGACCTGACGGCCGTCGAGACGGGCCTGGAGCAGGTCGGCGCCGGATTTCTTGTGGGTGGAGAAACGACCGCCGACGCGCTCGGCGAGCGCGTCGGCGACCAGGAAACCGATGTTGTGCCGGGTGCGTTCGTATTCGGGGCCGGGATTACCCAGTCCGACCACGAGCGCTGGGCCGGTCACGGAGTCCGTCATGGGACGAAGATTATTCGGCGTCCTCGGCGGCTTCGCTGCCGGCCTCGGCCTCGGCTTCGTCGGCCTCGGGTTCGGCGGCGGGCGCGGGGATGACGTTGACGATCAGCGTCTCGGCGTCGACGGCCAGGGTGACGCCCGCGGGCAGGGTGACCTCACCGGCGGTGATCTGGGTGCCCGCTTCGACGCCCTCGATGGAGATCTCGATGGCCTCGGGCAGCTTCAGCGCCTCGGCCTCGACGGAGATGGTGGTGGCTTCCTGGGTGACCAGGGTGCCCGCGGCGGCTTCACCGGTGACGGTGACCGGGATGTCGGCGGTGACCTTCTCGCCGCGCTTGACGATCAGCAGGTCGGCGTGCTCGATGTAGCGGCGGATCGGGTGCACCACAACGGATTTGGTGAGGGCGAGCTGCTTCTGCCCGTCGATGACGAGGTTGAGCACCGCGTTGGTGCCGTGCTCGCGCAGGATGGCCGCGAACGCCTGGGCGTTCAGCGACAGGTGCTGCGGGTCGGACTGGTGGCCGTACAGCACGGCGGGGACGTTTCCTGCACGACGGGTGCGGCGGGCTGCGCCTTTTCCGAACTCGGTGCGTACGGCGGCTTCGAGTACGTTGACGTCGGACATGACTGGATCTACTCCCTACGGCTAATCCGGGCTGGTTGCTCACCAGGGGCGGCGATATCGGTTGCCGCAACCCTGATGTGGTGGTCTACTCGTCGGGCGAAGACCGAACGGGGACGGCCGGACAGCCGAGCCGCGTCGATCACGGTGAACGCAAGTGAAACGTCTGCGGTCACCCTCGCCGAGACAACCCGAACACCATACCCCAGCGTGACGGCCCGCTTCGAACCGGGTGGTCAGGTGCGTGCGGGCGAGCCTACGGTGCGGTCACGTACGCTGGACAGGTTGCCGAGCAGGTCGTCTGTGAAAGGTTGTTCCCCGTGACCGCCCCTGAGGATGTCGTCGCTCCCACTCCGCGCGGGCTGGCCGCCGAGACCGCGCGGCGGCGCACGTTCGCCGTGATCTCGCACCCCGACGCGGGCAAGTCGACGCTGACCGAGGCGCTGGCGCTGCACGCCAGGATGATCTCGGAGGCGGGCGCGATCCACGGCAAGGCCGGACGCAAGTCGACGGTGTCGGACTGGATGGAGATGGAGAAGGCCAGGGGCATCTCGGTCAGTTCCACCGCGTTGCAGTTCAACTACCGGGCGGCGGGCTCGGAGGTCGACAACGTCATCAACCTGGTCGACACCCCCGGCCACTCCGATTTCTCCGAGGACACCTACCGCGTGCTGACGGCGGTCGACGCGGCGGTCATGTTGATCGACGCGGCGAAAGGTCTCGAGCCGCAGACGCTGAAACTGTTCCAGGTGTGCCGCCATCGCGGCATCCCGGTGATCACCGTGGTCAACAAGTGGGACCGGCCGGGCCGGGCTCCGCTGGAGTTGCTCGACGAGATCAGCGAGCGGATCGGCCTGACGCCGACGCCGCTGTTCCTGCCGGTCGGCATCGCGGGCGATTTCCGCGGTCTGCTGCGGCGCGGCGCGGACGGCGCGGCCACCGAGTACATCCATTTCACCCGCACGGCCGGCGGGGCGACGATCGCGCCGGAGGAGTCGTTGACCGCCGAACAGGCCGAGGCCCGCGAGGGCGAGGCGTGGTCGACGGCGGCCGAGGAGTCCGAACTGCTCTCGGCCACCGGCCAGGACCACGACCAGGAGCTGTTCCTGGCGGGGCAGACCTCGCCGGTCATCTACGCCTCGGCGATGTTGAACTTCGGCGTGCGGCAACTGCTGGAGACGTTGGTGTCGCTGGCCCCGCCGCCCGCCGCGCGCGCCGATGTGGCGGGCGCACCCCGCGAGACGTCCGCGCCGTTCAGCGCGGTCGTGTTCAAGGTGCAGGCCGGGATGGACGCCGCGCACCGCGACCGGTTGGCGTTCATGCGGATCGTGTCGGGCGAATTCGAGCGCGGCATGGTCGTCACCCACGCCCAGACCGGGCGGCCGTTCGCGACCAAGTACGCGTTGACGGTGTTCGGCCGCGAACGCACCACCGTCGACACCGCCTACCCGGGTGACGTGGTCGGCTTGGTGAACGCGACGGCGCTGGCCCCCGGACACACCTTGTACGTGGACAAGAAGGTGGAGTTCCCGCCGATCCCGTCGTTCGCGCCGGAGCATTTCGCCGCGCTGCGCGCCGAGAGCGCGGGCAAGTACAAGCAGTTCCGCAAGGCCATCGACCAACTCGACTCCGAGGGCGTGGTGCAGGTGCTGCGCAACGACGCCCGCGGCGACGCCTCGCCGGTGCTGGCCGCGGTCGGCCCGATGCAGTTCGAGGTGGTCACGGCGCGGATGATGGCCGAGTTCAACGTCGAGACGAAGATGGATTTCCTCGGCTACACCCTGGCCCGCCGCACCGACGCCGAATCCGCTCCCGAACTGGACCGCCAGCGCGGGGTGGAGGTGTTCACCCGCAGCGACGGCGCGATCCTGGCGCTGTTCAGTGACAAGTGGCGTTTGCAGTACATCGAGAAGGAATATCCGTCACTGACGTTGGAGCCGTTGGTCGCGACCGCCGACTGACTATTCCGGTTCGCGGCGCACGGGGGCGGTGCCCGGGTCGACCTCGACCGGGGCGATGCCGTCCTCGCGGGCGATCAACCCCCAACGGCTAGAGGTCAGCCGCAGGCTGGGCAGGTCGCTGAGCGAGATCACCACCTCGTAGGTGCGCTCGTAACCGGTGTGCGCGATACGCCAGTTCCCGTCCTCGCAGCGCGCGTACCGATCGCTGTAGAAGGCCGCGCCGCGCAGCAGCATGTTGTGTTCGGGGATCAGCACGGTGTCGGCGAGATACCAGGTGCCGACGGCGGTGTCACCGTCGACGTCGATCTCCGGGTGGTCGCAGCGATGTTCGGTGATGACGTGCGGACCGAGGGTGTTGCGCATGAACGCCAGGAACGCGTCACGCGACTCGAACTGGAGATATTCGCTGTAGGTGGCGGTGGCGTCGGGAATCATCGTGTCCGCGAACTCGTCCCAGGATTTGGTGTCCAGGGAACGCAGGTAGCGGAACTTGAGCCGCGCGATGGCGGCGACGTCGTCCAGGCGCGGTCGCGGGGCGGCCGAACGGGTGCGTTCGGCGACGGTCTCTCGATAGGCGGACGCTCCCTCGCGTGACTGCTCGTCGGCCGGGTCGGGTTCGTCGACGGCACCGTCTCCGTCGACGGCGTCGCGCCGGGTCGCCGCATCGCGGTCCGCCGTCGCGTCATGGTCCGCCGCATCGTGCTCGGCCACCGCGTCGTGATCCGCTGTGTCGTGTTCGGCCGCCGCTCCGTGGTCGGCCGCGGATTCAGCCGCGGCTTCGCTCCGCGCGGGCGTTTCGTGCCGCGCCGCGCTCGGGGGCTCGGCGGCCGCGTCGGTGTCGAGTGCCGCGCCGTTGCGGGCCGGGTCGCCGTACGGCCGGTCGGTGGCGTGCACGTCCGGGTCGCCGCTGTCCGGCCCGTCGCTGCCCTGGTCCATCTACTCACGATCCCACCCGGGACCGCCGTACTACACGAATGCGCCAGATCTGTATCAGATCGCTATAACCCCGGCGGGTCGCGTGGTCAGGAGCCGATGGTGAAGCAGGTGCGGCAGAAATCCTCGCCGAATTCGGTCAGTCGCAGGCTCTTGCGCACGATCTTGGGGGCGCGTCCGGCTTTCTTCAGCGCGGCCTCGACCACCGGTTGCACCTCGAGGACCATGTAGCGGCTCAGCACCACCGGATCGTCGGAGGTGAGGGTCAGGCCGAGGCGGTTGAGGTTGATCAGGTAGGGGCGGGCGCGGTCGGGGTAGCGCACCCCCGCCTGTTCCGGGACCGAGGTCAGATCGCCCTGTACGAGTTCGGATCCGATGCCCAGCGGGCGGTTGGTGCGCACGTCCACCGAGGGCTGCGGACCGTTGAGGGCCATGAAGCGCAGGATGCGGGCTTCGTCGGGGGCGAGTTCGTCGAGGATGCGGTCGTAGGCGGGGTGGACGTCCTCGGTGAAGTAGACGTCGGCGGAGCGGGCCAGCAGCGCGTCGCCGCGGCGGCGCAGTTCCTGGGTGGTGGCCGAGCGCAGGTTCGGGCCGATGGCCAATTGCTGGTGTTGCGGCGGTGTGCCGGTGAGGCCGGAGCCGTTGGTCTGGGTCGGCACGTAGCTGACGATCTCGCGCACCGATCCCTCGGTGACGCCCAGCGCGCTGCGCGCGATCGAGCGCAGGGCGTTGCCGGTGCGTTCGGCGATGTCGGCGGAGGATTCGCCGTCCAGGGCGGCTTGGGCGATCTCCCTGGTCACCTCGTAGGAGGTGTTGACCGCCCACTGGCCGCCGCGCACGGCGGTGCCCGCCGCGAGTCCGGCCGCACGGAACACGCCGCGGATCAGCCTGGCCTCGTTGCTGATCTGGCGCTGCTCGACATCCGAGCCGCGCTCCACGGAGCGGGAACCGGCTCGGGTGAGGTCCTGCCCGGCCCTGTCGTCTGTCACGTCTACTCCGATGTATTGCAGTGAACGAGTTGTCCACAGATTATGGTCCGCCAGCCTTCCAGGTACGCCGAACCTCGCGTTCCCCGGGCCGCCGGGCGCGCTGCCGATCTCGTCGCCGCCGGTCTGTGACGGTCGTCATTGTCTCCGGGCCGACCGTGCGACGCGACATTCCGGACATCCACTGTGACCGATATCTCCGGCGGCCGATCGTGTCCCGCGGCACTCGGAGGCGACACGACTCGTCGGCTCACAATGGGGTCCAGCCCGCTACGGGGTGCTAGTTTGGGTTGCCGGTGAGGCGGCGATCACCGGTGGGATCGGTAGGAGGACGTGGTGCTGGAGAGTCTTTTCGGAATCCACCCGACGATCCTCCTGGAGCTTCTGACAATTCCGCTTTTCACAGGCGTGATCGGTTACATCACCAACTGGACAGGCATCCTCATGCTGTTCAAGCCGATCGCCTTCCACGGTATCCGGCTGCCCGGTCTCCGCGCCCTTTTCCCGTTCCTGCCCAAACGAATTCAGATCCTGCCGTTGCTCAGCTACGACGGACGTATCGGCTGGCAGGGCATCGTTCCGTCACGGGCCGACAAAATGGCGAGCATCGCCGTGGACAAAGGTCTGGCCAAGCTCGGCAGCGTCGCGGACTTCTATCGGGAGTTGGAGCCGGACAAACTCGCCGAACATCTGACCTCGATCGCCGACACCCAGATCCGCGACATCGTCGAGGAAATCCTGCGGCGGGAACATCCACAACTCTGGTACAACCTGCCGACCCAGGTGCGCGAGATGGTGCACGCCCGCGTCCGCCAGCAACTCCCGGACATTCTTCTGGAACTCACCCATGAACTCGGCGCGAATATCGACCAACTGATAGACGTCAAACAAATGGTGATCCGGTACTTCCAGGCCCGCCCGCACCTGCTCAATACGCTGTTCCAGGTGCTCGGCGCGAAGGAGTTGCGGTTCATGCAGAACTTCGGCTTCTACTTCGGCGCGCCGTGCGGTGTGGTGCTGGTCGCCGTGCTGCACCTGACCGGGTGGTCGAGCCTGGTGGTGTTGCCGGTCGGCGGTGTGATCATCGGTTGGGTGGTCAACTGGGTCGGCCTGAACATGATCTTCGCCCCCGCCTACCCGAAGTGGTGGTGCCCGTGGCGGCAGGGCCTGCTCATCAAGCGCCAGGACGAGATCACCGCGGGCTACGCCGAACTGGTGTCGAGCCAAGTGATCACGGTCGCCAACATCGGCGACGAACTGCTCAACGGCCCGCGCTCGGACCGGACCATGCAGATGCTCGAGGACACCCTGCGTCCGGCGGCCGACCGCGCGCTCGGCCCGGCCCGCTCGGCGGTGAAGTTCGTGCTGGGCAGTCGCGAGTACGACTCGTTGCAGTCCACGCTGACCACCGAGGCCATGTCGATCGCCCCCATCGCCTTCGCCGACCCCGAGTTCAACGTCCGCCAGGGCAAGCAGATCAACGACTACATCGCCAAGCAGATGGCTGCCCTGTCACCCAACGACTTCGTGGACATGCTCCGCGCGGCCATCAAACAGGACGAATGGCTTCTTTTTCTCCATGGCGGCGTGCTGGGGCTGTTCGCCGGATACGCTCACATTCTGATTTTCGGAACGGGAGTGGCGACGACATGGCTGTGACGGACGCGGACGGCGGCGACGATACCGAGGCCGTCGAGACCTCGGCGGCCGACCGGACAGCGCGGGTGGACCCACCCGCCACAACCCAGCTGAGCAGGGCGAACACCGACGCGGTCGCTGTTCGCCCCAAGCGCCGCCCGACGCGGCCGAGCCCCCTGGACACCGTGCGCGCGGCCACCGGCGTCGCCAAGGTCGCGGTGACGGCGGCGGGCGCGGTCACCAGTTGGAGCGTGGACACCGCGCTCGGTCTGGGCGCGACGGTGGTGCGCGGCAGTATCGCGGGCAACCCGCCGCGCGAGGTGCTGGCCGAGGCCGAAGCCGAGTTCCGCTCGGCGCTGCGGCGCGCGTTGGGCCTGCCGCCGCAGGACACCCCCGACACCCTGGCGGGCGTGCCGACACTGCGCGAACAGGGCGCGGCGCTGCTGAGACTGTCGGCCAACCCGCACGGCGAGGCCCAGGAGATCCATCCGGCCTTCGCGCGGATGCTGGCCGACCTGACCCCCGACGAAGCCCGCATCCTGCGCTTCCTGCACCTGGACGGCCCCCAGCCCGCCATCGACATCCGCGCGGGGCGCCCGCGCGGCCTCGGGGCCGAGAAGGTCATGTCGGGGATCAATCTGATCGGCGAACACGCCGGCCTGCGCTTCCCCAACCGCATCCAGCAGTACCTGCCGAATCTGCGTCGCCTCGGGCTGATCGAGTTCGCGAAGGAACCGGTCGGCAATCCGCACCGCTACCAACTGCTCGAAGCGCAATCACCGGTGCGCGAAGTGCTCAAGCGGTCCGGCTTCGGCACCAAGGTCCACTACCGCAGCATCGTGCTGACCGGCTTCGGCGCGGATTTCGTGCAGACCTGCCTGCCGGTGGTGGTCTCGGACGGACGCGCCTCCGGCACCAGCTGACTCAGGACTCGTCGGCCAGTTCCAGCCAGCGTTCCTCGGCCGTCTCCTTCTCGGCCCGCACCTGCTTGAGCTCGGCCCCGAGCGTGACCAGCCGGTCCGGTTCGGTGGCGGCCTCGGCCAGCGCCGCGTGCAGTTTCGCCTCGCGTTCATCGAACTTGGCGATGGCGCGTTCGAGTTTGGCCAGTTCCTTGCGCGCCGCGCGGTAGGCCGCCGAATCGCCGGTGCGGGTCTCGGCGGGCGCGACTGCGGAACGGGCCTGTGTCTGCTGCGCGGCGGCCCGCTTGGTCAGGTACTCGTCGATGCCGCCGGGCAGGTTGGTGAGTTTGCCGTCGCCGAACAGCGCCCAGGTGGAGTCGGCGATGCGCTCGACCAGGTACCGGTCGTGGCTGATGACGACCAGGGTGCCCGCCCAGTTGTCGAGCAGGTCCTCCAACTGCTGGAGGGTGTCGATGTCGAGATCGTTGGTGGGCTCGTCGAGCAGCAGGACGTTCGGCTCGGCCATCAGGATGCGCGTCAACTGGAGACGACGGCGCTCGCCGCCGGACAAGTCCCCCACCGGGGTGCGCTGCCGCGCGGGCGTGAAGCCGAGGCGTTCGGCCAGCTGACCGGCCGAGATCTCCTTGTCGCCGAGCATGATCCGCTGCGCCACCTGCTGCACGGCCTCGAGCACGCGCATCTCGGTGGGCAGATCGTCGAGTTCCTGCCGCAGCCAGCCGATCTGGACGGTCTGACCCTGGACCCGCTTGCCCGCGGCGAGATCGCCGTCACCGGCCAGCGCGCGCAGCAGCGTGGTCTTGCCGGACCCGTTCACCCCGACCAAGCCGACCCGTTCGCCCGGCGCGAGCCGCCAGGTCAGGTCGCGCACCAGTTCGCGGCCGTCGGGGGTGGTCAGGGTGACGTCCTCGAGTTCGATCACCACCCGACCCAGCCGTTTGCGGGCGAAGGCGGCCAGCGAGACGCTGTCACGCGGGGGCGGCACGTCGGCGATCAACGCCTCGGCGGCCTCCACGCGGTAGCGGGGCTTGGAAGTCCTGGCCTTCGCGCCGCGGCGCAGCCAGGCCAGTTCCTTGCGCGCGAGATTGGCGCGGCGCGCCTCGGAGGCATCCGCCTGGCGGGCGCGCTCGGCCCTGGCGAAGATCCAGTCGCCGTAGCCGCCCTCGTAGCTCTCGACCTTCCCGCCGACCACCTCCCACGTATTGGTAGCCACGGTATCGAGGAACCAGCGGTCGTGGGTGACGACCACCAGCGCGCTGCGCCTGCCCAGCAGATGCTGGGCAAGCCACTGCACGCCCTCGACGTCGAGGTGGTTGGTGGGCTCGTCGAGGACCAGCAGGTCCAGGTCGCGCACCAGGGCGGCGGCCAGCGCGACCCGGCGGCGCTCACCGCCGGAGAGGTTGTCGACCTTGGTGTCCAGGCCGAGGCCCTCGATGCCGATGCCTTCGATCACCGAGCGGATGCGCGGATCGGCGGCCCATTCGTGCTCGGCGAGATCCTCGGTCATCTGATCGTCGGCCAGACCGGCCAGCACCACCGAACCGACCGTCGCGCCCTCGGGCAGGACGCCGCGCTGGGTGACCACCGCCATCCGCAGCCCGCCGACCCGACTGACCCGCCCCGCGTCGGGCTGCTCGAGCCCGGTCAGGACCTCGAGCAGGGTGGTCTTGCCGCCGCCGTTGAGGCCGACCACGCCGATGCGCTCCCCGGCGTGCACGCCGAGCGACACACTGTCGAGGAGCGGTGTGATCCCGAAGCTCTTGGAGACCTGTTCGAGGTTGATCAGGTTGGACATGGATCCTTCCGAAGGTCGCGCAGGCAGCAGGTCGCGCGGGCGGCGCGGTTCGTGCCCGGTCAAGCCTATCGCCCCTGGGCTCGGGTCTTTCGCGCCGATCCCGCCCGCTGCTCACCCGATACGGCTACGACCCGCCCCCGCTACTGCGCGGAGATCGCTCCCCCGATCCATGTAAGCGCCGAGGGATCAGCGCTTGCCCGGCGTCTCCGCCCCCAGAACGCGCGCGCCGGGCACCGGGCCGCTGGCCGTGCGGACGCTGCGGGCCACCCCGGCGCCGGCCAGTTCGGCGGCGACGGCGATCGCCGATTCCTCGCTCTCGCACAGGAACGCGCAGGTGGGCCCGGACCCGGAGACCAGGCCGGTGAGCGCGCCCGCGGTGACGCCCGCGCGCAGGGTGCGGCGCAATTCCGGTTTGAGCGAGAGCGCGGCGGCCTGCATGTCGTTGCCGAGCAGGGGGGCGAGTTGGGCCGGATCGCCGGAGGCCAGGGCCTGCATGAGTTTCTGCGGTTCGTCCAGTCGCGGTGGTTCGCCGTTCTCGCGCAGCCTGTCCAGTTCGGCGAAGACCGCCGGGGTGGACAGCCCGCCCTTGGCCAGCGCGAGCACCCAGTGAAAAGTGTTGCGGGACAGGACGGGCAGCAGCCGTTCTCCGCGCCCGGTGCCCAGCGCGGTGCCGCCGTGCAGCGCGAAGGGGACGTCGCTGCCGAGTTCGGCGGCGATGGTGGACAACTCGTCGCGGCTCAGGCCGATGTCCCAGAGTTCGTTGAGCCCGACCAGCGCGGCGGCGGCATCGGCGCTGCCGCCCGCCATACCCCCCGCCACCGGAATGCCCTTGGTGATGGCGATTTCGACCAGGGGCGCGCGCCCGGCGACGTGGGCCAGACGCACCGCGGCCTGCCACACCAGGTTGGCGCGGTCGGTGGGCACCTCGGCCGCGCCCTCGCCGGTGACCCGTACGCTGAGGGCGGCGGCGGGCGCGATGCGGACGTCGTCGCTCAGCGACAACGCCTGGAAGACCGTGGTCAGATCGTGGTAGCCGTCGGCCCGCAGGTCACCGACTCCGAGGTGGAGGTTCACCTTGGACGGCGCGCGCACGACGACGGGGCTTGGCACTACTGACAACACGATGCTCAAGCCTAACCGCTGGGTACGACACCCGCCGCCCGCGTGACGAGCCGTTCACCCGTCGGGCGCGATTCGGCAACGAAGCCGCGTACGGACGGTTGCGCCACATACCCCCCAGGGGTAACCTGACAGAGGTCCCGATACCCCGGGACCGTATGATCGACCGCGAGCGAAGGAGTCGGCGATGGCCACCACCACCTACACCGTCAAGGGCATGACCTGCGGACACTGCGTCAGCGCGGTGCGCAAGGAGATCGGCGCGATCGAGGGCGTCACCGCCGTGGACGTCGACCTCGCCAGCGGCGCGGTCCGCGTCGACAGCACCGACCCGGTCGCCGAGGCGGACATCGTGGCCGCCGTGGACGAAGCCGGTTACGAGGTCGCGCGCTGATGGCGGTCCGGCCCGGGTTCGTCGTGGCGGGCGGGGTGCTGGTGGCGGTGTTCGCGGTGGTGCTCGGCATCGGCGCGTTCGTCGGCGATCCGGACGGCACGTCTCCCGCGACGGGAGACGCGCACGGATTGTCGGAGGCCGCCTCGGGTTATCGACTCGTCGATCTCACCGCGCCCGCCACGCCGGACCAGGCCGGACCACTGCGCTTCCGCGTCACCGCACCCGACGGCGCGCCGCTGACGCGGTTCGCCACGCGGCACGAGAAGAAGTTGCACCTCATCGTGGTGCGCACCGACACCGCCGAATACCGCCACGCCCATCCGGTGATGGACGCCGCGGGCCTGTGGTCGGTGGACTGGAAATGGAACGCGCCGGGCACCTATCGCGTCTTCGCGGACTTCGCGCCCGAAACCCCGGACTCCCCGGGCGATCTGGTGCTCAGTGACACCGTCGTGGTCGCGGGCGAGGCCGGGACGCGAACACTGCCGCCCGCCGCGCCGACCGCGACCGTCGACGGCTACACCGTGACGCGACAAGGCGAACTCACCACGGCAGGCGGCGAACTGCGGTTCACCGTCACACGGGCGGGCGCGCCGGTGACCGACCTCGAGCCGTATCTCGGCGCCAACGCGCACTTGGTGGCGCTGCGCGCCGCGGACCTCGCCTACCTGCACGTCCATCCGCAAACCGACGGCACACGCGGGCCGGAAGTCGTCTTCCACGCGCAGGCCCCGAGCGCGGGCGCCTATCGGCTCTACCTGGACTTCGCGCACGGCGGCGTGGTGCGCACCGCGGAGTTCACCGTGGACGCGCGTTCGGCCGAAGAACTCACAGGTTCATCCACACCCGGTGGCGGCCATCACAGCGGCGGCGGTCATCCGTGAGCGGACAGGACGAATCGGCGCGGGCCTGATCCGAGAATCATGCCCCCACCTGGGTTTTCACCGCCGCCAAGCACGACAGCGCCGAGGTCGGCTCCGGCATCGCGGCGGGTCCGCCGTCGGATCGGCGACGCACATGGGAAAAGTGAGTTATCCACAGTACGTCCCGAGGCATGGGGATACCGGCGTGCGGTTGTCCACAGCGCCTGATGGTGTTGTCCCCCAACACAAACCGATCGGTCCGGTATTGCGGATATCCGTACCCCCGCCCCGTGGACGGCAACCGATCGGCACCGGTCGCCCATCCTAAGGCCGGGCGACCCGACGGGGCAAATCCCCTGCCCGTCAGTCCTGTTCGGCCAATCGCACGAACGCCGCGGTGTCGAGCGTCTCGCCGCGCGCGGTCGGATCGATGCCCGCCGCGACCAGTCGACGCTCGGCCTCGACCGGCGAACCGGCCCATCCGGCCAGCGCCGCCCGCAGCGTCTTGCGGCGCTGCGCGAACGCCGCGTCCACCACCGCGAAGACACGGCGGCGGTGCGCGTCGTCCAACGGCCACGGCGCGTCCGCGAACCGATCCACCCGCACCAGACCGGAATCCACGCGCGGCACCGGCCAGAAGACCTGCGTGCCGACCGCGCCCGCGCGCCGCACCGACCCGAAGAAACCCGCCTTCACACTCGGCACCCCGTAGACCCGGCTCCCGGGTTCGGCGGCCAACCGGTCGGCGACCTCGGCCTGCACCATCACCAGCGCGGTGCGCAGACTCGGGATCTCGGCCAACAGGTGCAGCAGCACCGGAACCGCCACGTTGTAGGGCAGATTCGCCACCAACGCGGTCGGCGCGACGGGCAGATCGCCCACCGCCACCCGCAACGCGTCGGCCTCGACCACGTGCAACCTGTCGGCCAGCGCGGGCGCGCGATCGGCGACGGTGACCGGAAGGTGGCGGGCCAGCACGGGATCGATCTCCACCGCGACCACCGAGTCGACCACGTCGAGCAGGGCCAAGGTCAGCGAGCCGAGCCCGGGACCGACTTCCAGGACGGTGTCGGCGCGACCGACCTCGGCCGCGGCGACGATCCGCCGCACGGTGTTCGCGTCGTGCACGAAGTTCTGCCCCAGTTGTTTGGTGGGGCGGATGCCGAACCGCTCGGCCAAGGTCCTGACCTCGGCGGGCCCCAGCAGCGCGGCGCCGCCTCTGGCGGAGTTATCGGGTTCGGACACCCGAAGAACCTACCAAGGGACCGGCTCAGCCCAGTCCGAGGCGGCCGGTGCACGCGGGCCAGGCGCCCCAGCCCTGTCGGGCGCGGGTGACCTCGGCGATCGCGATCTGCTCCTCGCGGGTGGCCAGATCCGCGCGCGGCGCGTAGCGCAGGCCGCCCTGCCGCTCCCAGGTGCTCTGGTCGAACTGGATGCCGCCGTAGTAGCCGTTGCCGGTGTTGATCGCCCAGTTGCCGGTGGATTCGCAGCGGGCCAGCGCGTCCCAGATGTGGCCGTCGCGAACCTCGGGGACCTCGGTGCCCGGTTTGGCGCCCTTGCGGACGGTCCTGGGCTGGGCCGGCGTGGTGACGGTGTGGCCGACGGCCTCGCGCCCGACCTCCTCGCCGTTGACCATGGTGACCGCGAAGGTGACGTCCTGCACGCCCGGTTCGCCCGCGTTCTCGACCACGGTGCGACTCATGTTCATGGTCTCGTCCTCGATGACGTTCTCCGGCGGA
>NZ_BAGG01000104.1 GCF_000308695.1 Nocardia takedensis NBRC 100417
GCTATCCCCACCTCCGACACCGCCTTCGGGGCGGGCGCGCCGCCGACAGCGCCGTGTCGAGCCGAATTTCGTCGATCGCCGGCATTCGCTCAGTAACATCGGCCACATGCGTAACAGAATCGCGATGGTGCTCGCCGTGACCGCCGCACTCGTCGCGGGCTGCGACGCGGGACAGGGCGGCGACGCGGACATCGCCGCCGTATCGACCTCCGCGAGCACCACGACCAGTGCCACCGGAACCTTCGCCGAAGCGCCCGCCGACGTCCCCACCGACGCGGGCCCCAAACGCGCGGACGCTTCGCGCGGCGCCGGACTGACCGTCACCGACATCAGGATCGGCGCGCAACCCGGCTTCGACCGCGTCGTCTACGACCTCGGCGGCACCGGAACCCCGGGCTGGATCGTCCAGTACACCGACGCCGCCGTCCAGGACGGCAGCGGCCGAGTCCTCGACGTCGCGGGCCGCTCCATCCTGGAAGTGCAGATCACCGGATCGGCCTACCCCTTCGACAGCGGGGTCACCCCGTACGAAGGCCCCGACCCCGCCACCGACCCGTCCGCACCCGCCATCGCGGGGGTCTACCGGACGCTCGTCTTCGAGGGCACGACCCAGTCGTTCGTCGGGATCCAGGCCGATGGGCCCGCCTTCTCGGTACGCGCGCTCACCGATCCGACTCGCCTGGTCATCGATATCGCGCGCCCCTGAAACCCCGCTCGCCCACGCCCCGATGATCGGTTGGTATCGATTGGGGCACGGCGACCCGCCCGCGACCGGGTAGAGCAAGTACGGTCGTGTGGTCCGGTTCCCATCGGCGTCGCGAACCGGACGCAGCGGAAGAGAGGCAATACCGATATGCGACGACTGGAACGAGCGGGCGTGGCAACGGCAGCCACGGCCGTCGTCACCGGCCTGCTGTTCGTCGGCGCGTGTTCCAACCAGGTCACCGGCACCGCCGAGGTCAATCAGACCGATCTGGCCGCCTACCAATCCGATATGACGGCCTCCTCGATCGCCGCGTCCACCTCCCGCGCCGCCGCCACGCGCAGTGCGACCGTGGCCGCCTGCGCCTCCTTCGCCACCGCGAACGAAGCCTCGGTCAGCGTCTTCAACGCCTACATCGCGGCCAACAACACCAGCGCACCCGATACCGACGCCAAGGCGGGCGCCGCCGTCGGCACTCTGCGCGACAGCGCCCGCGCCGTCGACCGCGCGGTCAACGGCGAGGTGCAACCCGATATCGCCCAGAAACTGCACGCCTACCGCGACGACACCAACGCCTTGGCCGACACCCTCGAGCGGCGACCCGACATCGAGACCCTCAACGCCTCGATCGACCGGTTCAACAACACCAAGAACCTCGCCCGCGACGGCTGCCGCGCCTTCTGACCCTCACCCCGCCTTCGACACCTGCTCCGCGGACTCGGCGAACGGCAACGCCAGGACGTACCAGGAGTCCGCGCTGTCGTATCCGGGCAGGTGCGAGGCGTCCGGGTCGGCCCCCAGGCCCTCGACCGTGACTCGGTGGCCGTCGTCCAGGACCAGGGTGTCGGTGTAGCGGTAGTGCAGGTGCCCGTGCAGCACCAGACGCGGCCGCAAGGTGCGCACGATCCGCTGGACGCGATCCTGATTCGGCAGACACTCCGGCAGATCCTTGCGATTCCACTCGGGCGCGGCGTCGCGCGGCTTGTCGTGGGTCAGCAGCACATCGACGGCGGTGTCGTCGACCAGCAGCGCGTCGCATTCCTCGTCGGTCATCTCCTCCTCCGGGAACCACAGCGTCTCCGCGGTCACCGGGTGGCGCGCGGAGCCGAAACGCCTGCGCCGCGCGGCCTTGCGCTCCTCGATCGCCTCCTGGGCCAGCCGCCACGCCTTGTCCACCGAATACGCGCCGCCGAACGCGGCGAAGCGCGTCCCCTCCCAGGTCCAGCGCAGGCCGCGTGGGGCGTAGCGGATCGACTTGCGACACACCAGGAAGCCGTCGTCGTCGGGTTCGGCCCCGTACATCCGGTGCAGCAGTGAGGACTTGTCGTGGTTGCCGTCCAGGAAATAGACCTGCACCCGATGCCTGCGCGCGACCCGGTCCACCACGTCGAAATAGTGCCGTCCGTCGGCGATGTGCTCCCAAGCCCCGAAATCGCCGAGCACGAAGATCCGGTCGCATCCCTCGCGGGCGGCCGTGCGCACGGTCGCCAGCGCGTGCCCGGTGTTGCCGTGCAGATCACCCGTCATCAGAACGCTCCCCATCCCTCCATGCTGGCAGCGCGCACGGCGGACGGCATCCGCATTTCTACCCGGTCGGAGCGGGTGGACACCCCGCAGTTTGGCCGAAAATACCGATCCGTTGTCCGGGTATCTCTCCCGACGCCCCCCGATCTGCGAGAAACTGAGACCCAGAACACTTCGGCGAAGGATGGTTGATGAGCGGACAGTCCCACCACTACGACGTGCTGGTGATCGGTTCCGGGTTCGGCGGCAGCGTCACGGCGCTGCGCCTGACCGAGAAGGGTTATCGGGTCGGGGTGCTGGAGACCGGTCGCCGGTTCGCCGACGACGAGTTCGCGAAGAACTCCTGGCACCTGCGCGAATACCTGTGGGCCCCGAAATTCGGCTGCTTCGGCATCCAGCGGATGACCCTGCTCAACGACACCTTCATCATGAGCGGGTCCGGGGTCGGCGGCGGCTCGCTGGTCTACGCCAACACCCTCTACGAACCCCCGGAGACCTTCTACCGGGACAAGCAGTGGGCCCACATCACCGACTGGCGCGACGAACTGGCCGCACACTACGACCAGGCCACCCGGATGCTCGGCGTCACCACCAACCCGGCCACCACCCCCGCCGACCGCATCCTGCAAGAGGTCGCCGAGGAGATGGGCATCGCCGACACCTACCGGCGCACCCCCGTCGGCGTGCTGTTCGCCGACAAGAACAACCGGCCCGGCGACACGGTGTCCGACCCGTACTTCGGCGGCGCGGGCCCCGAGCGCGCGACCTGCACGCACTGCGGCGAATGCATGACCGGATGCCGCCACGGAGCCAAGAACACCCTGGTCAAGAACTACCTCTACCTCGCGGAGAAGGCCGGGGCCACCGTGCACCCGCTGACCACCGCGGTCACCGTGCGACCGCGGCCCGAGGGCGGCTACGCCGTCGACACCGTGCGCACCGGCCGCTGGATCCGCAAGAAGCGCACCACGTTCACCGCCGACCAGGTCGTCTTCTCCGCCGCTGCCCTGGGCACCCAGCAGTTGCTGCACAACCTCAAGGACGACGGCCACCTGCCGAACATCTCCGACCGCCTCGGCGAACTCTCGCGCACCAACTCCGAGGCCGTGCTCGCCGCCAAGGCGCGCGGCGACGGCCACGATTTCACCAAGGGCGTCGCGATCACCTCCTCGATCCACCCCGACGCGCACACCCACGTCGAACCGGTCCGCTACGGCAAGGGCAGCAACGCGCTGAGCCTGCTGACGACCGTGCTGGTCGACGGCGCGGAAGGCAAGCGCCGCTGGGTGCTCGGCCTGCGCGAACTGTGGCGCCAGCGCCGCGACCTGCTCTTCATCCACAACCCGCGGCGCTGGTCGGAGCGGATGATCGGGCTGCTGGTCATGCAGAACGTCGACAACTCCATCGTCACCTACAACAAGCGGGGCGTCCTCGGGCGCAAGATGACCACCCGCCACGGTGCCGGCGTGGCCCCGCCCGCGTGGATTCCCGCGGGCAACGACGTCACCCGACGGGTCGCGGCCAAGATCGACGGTGTCGGCCAGGGCAGTTGGACCGAGATGGTCAACATCCCGATCACCGGACACTTCATCGGCGGCTGCCCCATCGGCGACTCCCCCGCGACCGGTGTCGTCGACCCGTACCAGCGGCTCTACGGCTACGAAGGACTGCACATCGTGGACGGGTCGACCATCTCGGCCAACCTCGGCGTCAACCCGTCGCTGACCATCACCGCCCAATCCGAGCGGGCGATGTCGTTCTGGCCCAACAAGGGCGAACAGGATCCGCGGCCCGCCCTCGGGTCCGCCTACCGCCGGATCGCGCCGATCGCCCCGAAGAACCCGGTGGTCCCGGTCGCCGCGCCCGCGGCGCTCCGCCTGCCCATCACCCCCGTCTGACGCGGATCGGTTCCGCCCTTCCCGCACAGCTCAGGGGGCGGAACCGCACATTTCGGACGGTTCTCGGGAACCGACCGGACAGAATCGGACGCGATGCCCGACAGCGGTGGCGCGCGACCGGATTCCGGGACACACTCGGGACCATGAGCGGTACGTCATTGCGACCCGCCGCGCGCGACGAACGACCCGCGCGCGGCGTCCCCGGCACGCGCGCGGGTGGTGGACGATGACCACCCTCGCGCGCGGGGAGAACCGCCCAGCCCCCGACACCCGACTGACGGTCACCGTCACCAGTTCGGCGGGCGTCGACGTCTCCGCTCTGCTGCTCGCCGCCGACGGAAAAGTGCGCTCCGACGCCGATTTCGTCTTCTTCAACCAACCCGCGGGCCCCGGCGTCACCTACCGGCACGGACAGGGCGCGGGCGACGTCGTCGAAGTGCGCACCGACGCGCTGCCCGCCGCCATCGACCGGGTCGCGGTCACCGCGAGCCTCGACGGCGCCGGGCCGCGCACCTTCGCCGGCGTCGGCTCGCTGCTGACCACCATCGGATCCCCCTCCGGCACACTGACCTTCCCGATCACCGGCCTGACCACCGAGACCGCGGTCGTGTGCGTCGAGATCTACCGGCGCGGCGGCGCGTGGAAGGTGCGCGCCGTCGGCCAGGGATACGACAACGGACTCGCGGGCATCGCCACCGCCTTCGGGGTGGACATCGACGCCGAACCACCGCCGCCGCCCGCCCCGCCGGCTTACGCGGCACCGCCGCCACCCCCGCCCGCGTACCGACCGCCGCCGCCCGCCTATCCCTCGCCACCCGCGTACCAGCCGCCCCCCGGGCCGGCGCCCCAGCAAGGAGCACCGTCGATGCAGAGCGACCTGTTCAACCCCAGCTTCGCCGAGGCGAACGGCGTCGGCATCCAGAAGCAGGGCGGCAAGATGATCAAGGTCGCGGTCAACGGGGAGACCATGGCCCGCGCCGGATCGATGGTCGCCTACCAGGGCGACCTGCACTTCCAGGCGCTCGGCTCCGGCGGCATCGGCCGCGCCATCCAACAGCGGCTCACCGGCGAAGGAGTCCCGCTGATGAAAGTCTCCGGCCGCGGGGACCTGTTCCTGGCCAACCACGCCGCCGACGTGCACACCATCGACCTCGACGGCAGCGACGGACTCACCATCAACGGCTCCAACGTGCTCGCCTTCGACCCCACCCTGCGCTACGACATCGCAAGGGTGCAGGGCGCCGCCGGATACGCCAGCAACGCCGGACTCTTCAACTGCGTGTTCACCGGACGCGGACGCATCGCCATCACCACCCACGGCACCCCCGTGGTGCTCCAGGTCGACCAGCCCACCTACGCCGACCCGCAAGCCGCCGTCGCATGGTCCTCGAGTCTGCAGACCGGCATCAAACGCAACGACTCCTTCGGCCTCGGCCGACTCATGGGCCGCACCACCGGCGAAGGCGTCACCCTGTCCTTCGCCGGGCGCGGCTTCGTCATCGTGCAGCCCTCCGAACTGCCCTCCGGCGGTCTGATCGCCGGAACCGGCGGCGGACAGCAGGCCGGGCAGAGCGGCGGGGGCATTCTCGGCGGCATCCTCGGCTGAGCGGATTCCGCCCCTGCGCGGGGTTCAGGCCCGCGCATCAGGTCCGATGCGCATCAGGTCTGGCGTAGCGGTTCGTACTCCTCGGCGGTCAGACCGAACGTCCACGCCACCCCGGCGCGCGCCGTCGTGGTGTCCGGTGGAACCCGCAGCCAGTAGGTGCGACTGGTGCCGTCGGGTTCGGGCGTGGAGTTGATCACCTCGACCATCGTCACGTCCTCGTCGCCGAGGAGTTCGATGCGCCACAGCACGCCGGTCTCGTCGCGATGGATCGGCTTGGCGCCGGATTCGTCGAGGTAGCGGTCATAGCCGTAGTACTCGAGCATCACTCGCCGCAGTTCGGCGTTCTCCTCGGTGCGGATGCGCTCGGCCGTCAGCGTGCGCAGACCGTCGAGGAATTCGGCGGGCACCGGCATCCCGCGCCACGCGAACAGGGCGAACCCGTCGGCATAGGCCAGCGCGGGGCCGTCGCCCCGATCGAGTCTGCCCGCCTCGTCGCGATGCAGTTCGGTGGGGCGCTCCGACAAGACCACCAACTTCTCGTAAGGCCACCACCAACCGGCCTGCTCCGCCACCGCCGCCAGATCGCGCAGGACGTCACCGGGGTCGCCGCCGAAGGCCGCCAGCCACGCGGCGTCGTGCTGTCCGAGAACGGCCTCCAGCAGCAACAGACGCACCGCCGTGCGCTCCGCGCGCTCGGTCGCCGACTGTTCGATCACACCCGCGCGGACGCGGTCGATGACCGTGGTCGTCAGTTCCCACAGGTCCGCGCCGGTGCCGCGCCAGTGCTCGGCGAACCCCGCGGGACCCAGATCGGCGTGCAACCGGGCGCGTTCGGCCGCCATCGGCGCGGTGCGCAGCGCGTCGCGCACACTCGCGCCCGCACCCGATTCCGCGCGCAGCACCCGCACCGCCTCCAGAGGGGAAGCGACCCACACGATCCGGTCCGGCGCGGCCAGGCCCGCGGACCGATACGCCGCCCGCACACCCGCTTCCGCCGCCGCCCGATCGCCGGGCCCGGTGGCCGTCGACACCGCGCGCCAGCGATCGCGTTCGGTCTGATACTCGCTCACAGCTGATTCCCTCCTCGTCCGCTCAGTCCGCGACGATCCGCACCGACCCGGGCACGTACTCGCGTTGCCGCACGACGCGGAACCACCCCTTCGGCAGGGTGATCGCCGCGTGCTCCTCGTGCACCACCCGCCCGCCCTCGGGCAGGTGCAGCAGCATCGGCCCGGTGGCGCCCGCCTCCCGGATCAACCGGCCCGGCCCCTGCACGGCGTGCGCGTGCCCGGTGACCTCGCCCAGGGCCAGCACGAGCCGACCGCGCGGATCGCGCGCCACCGAGGGCGCGTGCGCCACCGTCGCGGGCACGGCGGCCTCGGCCACCGGCACGATCAGGACATCGCCTTGGCGATACATGATTTCCTCCCGTCACGGCCCGCTTCCGGCACCGTCGCCCACACGGTAACGGCGGGCACCGACAACCGCCCGACTCGGCGGATGTCGGCCGGACCTGTTAGAAAGTCGCGTGACGATCACGGCCGGAAGGGGCTGGCACAGCACATGACCATCGGCGACCATCTGACGGAGTTCGGCGGGCTGCCCGCGTTCACCTTTCCCGATGCCGACACCGACGAGAAGAAGAAAAAGAAGAAGAACCACGCACCGGTCGAGCTGCCCGCGGCGGGTGCGGTCGCCTGGCGGCTGCGCGTGGATTCCTATGACCCCGAGGAGAACTGGGGCGAATGCTTCACCCGGTTCCTCTACGCCGTCGACACCGCCGAGGTGCGGGCGCTGATCGTGGGGACGTGGGAGGAGGCCTACGACACCGCCCCCGAGGAGGTGGTCGAAGCCCTGGTCGCCGCCAAGGACCGGCTGCCCGCGCTGCGCGCCCTGTTCTTCGGCGACATCGTGATGGAGGAATGCGAGATCTCCTGGATCAACCAGGGATCGGTCGCCCCGCTGCTCGAGGCCTACCCCGACCTCGAGGCGTTCGGGGTGCGCGGCGGGCAGGGGCTGGAGTTCCCGCCGCTGACCCACAAGAAGTTGCAGACCCTGGTCGTGGAGACCGGCGGCCTGTCGGCCGAGGTCGTGCGCGGCATCGCGGCCAGCGACCTGCCCGCCCTGACCCACCTGGACCTGTGGCTGGGCACCTCCGAATACGGCGGCGACAGCGAAGTGGCCGACCTGGCCCCGATCCTGTCCGGTGAACGACTGCCCGCCCTGCGCCATCTCGCGCTGCGCAACAGCGAGAACCAGGACGAGGTCTGCGCGGCCCTGGCCGCCGCGCCGGTGGTGGCCGGGCTGACCAGTCTGGACGTGTCCATGGGCGTGCTCACCGACGACGGGGCGGCGGCGCTGCTGTCCGGTCAGCCGCTGACCCATCTCGAGGCCCTCGACATGCACTACAACTACCTGTCCGAAGCGATGCGCGCCCGGTTGCGGGAAACGCTCGAACCCGCCGGGGTCCGACTGGATCTCGACGCCGACGACGCCGAAGAGGACAGCGACGACGACACCGTGTGGCGGTTCGTCTCCGTCGGTGAGTGAGCCGTGTTCGAGACAGCACCACCACCGGGACCGCCGCGCTGGGTGATCGTCGGCAACGGCGAGAACCGGCGCGTCGGGATGTTCGCCGACGCCGCGCGCGCCGCCGGTGCCACCCGACTGCGCGTCGTCGAATGGCGCGAGATCCTGCGCCGCGGCGTCCCCGACTTCGCCGACGACGAGATCGTGCGACTGGATTCACCCGGCGAGAACGCCGAAGTGGACAGGCTGCTGCGCGAATCCGACGAACCCACCAGGGTCGAGGGCTCGGCCCGGTGGTACGCGCGGTTCACCGCCGCCGTGCGCGGCCTGCGTGGCGGCTTCCGACTCGACGACCCGGACGAACTCGCGGTGCTGTTCGACAAACGGCGGTGTCACGCCCGCCTGGCCGGGGCGGGCGTCCCGGTACCGGCCGCGCTCACCTCGGGCGAGCGGACGCCGGTCCGCGACTGGGGTGAGATCCGCGACCGGATGCGCGCGGCCGGGATGCCGCGCGTCTTCGTGAAACTCGCGCACGGGTCCTCGGCGTCCGGCGTCCTCGCGGTCGAGACCCGCGGCGACGGGCGGGTGCGGGCGACCACCTCGGTCGAGATCACCCCGAGCGGTCACCTGCACAACTCGCTGCGCGTACGGCGCTACACCTCCGAACGCGAGATCGCCGCGATCGTGGACCGACTCGCGCCGGACGGACTGCACGTCGAACGCTGGGTGCCCAAGGTGTCGCAAGGCGGTCGCTCGGCCGACCTGCGGGTGGTGGTGATCGGCGGACGGGCCACCCACGCCGTGGTCAGAACGGGCAAAGGGCCGCTGACCAACCTGCATCTCGGCGGCGCGCGCGGCGATCTGGCCGATTTCCGCCGCGCGGCGGGCGTCGGCTGGGAGACTGCGCTGTCGATCTGCGAACGGGCCGCCGCGTGCTTCCCGGCCACGCTGTGCGTGGGCGTCGACCTGCTGCCCGCCGTGGGGTGGCGGCGGTTCGCGGTGGGCGAGGTCAACGCGTTCGGCGACCTGCTGCCGCGCCTGATCGGACTGCCCGAAGGCCCCGCCGCCGGACTCGACACCTACACCGCGCAGGTCATCGCGGCGGCCAGTCGGTATCAGGCCGCGCGCGAACACTGTTCGCGCGAACTGGTCGGCGCGCACGGCGGCCACCCGCTGTGACCGCGCTCGACATGAACGCGGTCGTGGGCGTCGACGACTTGCTGCTGCTCACCCTCGACACGCTGCGCTACGACGTCGCCGTGGAACTGCTCGAGGCGGGCAGGCTGCCCACCCTCGCCGCGCACCTACCCGGCGGGGTGTGGGAGAAGCGCCACGCCCCGGGCAATTTCACCTACGCCGCGCACCACGCCATCTTCGCCGGCTTCCTGCCGACACCCGCCGCGCCCGGACCGCACCCCCGACTGTTCGCCGCCCGCTTCGCGGGCAGCGAGACCACCGCCGAGCGCACCTTCGTCTTCGACGAACCCGACCTGGTCTCCGCACTCGCCGCGCGCGACTACCACACGGTCTGCGTCGGCGGCGTCGGCTTCTTCAACAAGCAAGGGGCGCTGGGCAGCGTGCTGCCCGGCCTGTTCCGCGAGAGCCACTGGGAATCCGAGTTCTCGGTGGCCTCACCCACGTCTTTCGAAGCCCAGGTCGCGCGGGCCGAACAGGTCGTGGCGGCACTGCCCGCCGAACGCCGCCTGTTCCTGTTCGTCAACGTCTCCGCCCTGCACCAGCCCAACTGGTTCCACTTGCCCGGCGCCACCCGCGACGCCGGCGACAGCCGCGTCACCCACGCCGCCGCACTGGAATACGTCGACCGGCACCTCGGCCGACTGTTCGATGCCGTCCGGTCGCGGCGACGCTGCCTGGCCATCGTCTGCTCCGATCACGGCACCGCCTACGGCGACGACGGCTACACCGGCCACCGACTCGGCCACGAAACGGTGTGGACGGTCCCGTACGGCCACTTCTTCCTGGAGCCGCCCGCATGACCAGCACCCTCACCCTCCCCCGGCCGTACCAGAACTACGTCTACGCCTACCCGCACAAGACCGCCTACCGTCCGCTGGAACCCCGGCCTGCGCTGACCGACCTGTGGGCGGGCGAATCGCGGCGGGCGCTGTCGCTGTACCTGCACATCCCGTTCTGCGAAGTACGCTGCGGCTTCTGCAACCTGTTCACCCGCGTCGGCGCACCCGACGGCCTCACCACGCGCTACCTCGACGCGCTGACCAGGCAGGCCGAGACGATGCGCGCCGCACTCGGCGACGCCGAACCGCCCCACTTCGCCACCGCCGCCTTCGGTGGCGGCACCCCCACGTTCCTCGAAGCCGACGAACTCACCCGCCTGTGCGATATCGCCGAGGACGTCATGGGCGCGGACCTGCGCGCCATCCCGCTGTCGGTGGAAGCCTCGCCCGCCACCGCCACCGCCGACCGACTCGCCGTCCTTGCCGCCCGCGGCGTCACCCGACTCAGCCTCGGCGTCCAGAGCTTCGTCGACAGCGAAGCCCGCGCCGCCGTGCGCCCGCAGCGCCGCGCCGACGTCGACGCCGCCCTCGGGCGCATCCGCGACGCCGCGATCCCGAACCTCAACATCGACCTCATCTACGGCATCGACGGACAGACCCCGGCCAGTTGGCGGTACTCCCTCGACGCCGCGCTCACCTGGCGGCCCGAGGAGATCTGCCTCTACCCGCTCTACATGCGTCCACTGACCGGACTCGACCGCAACGCCGACCCCGCCGCCTCCGAACGCGACTGGGACTCCCACCGCCTCGACCTGTACGCGCGCGGCCGCGACCACCTGCTCGCCCACGGCTACACGCAGGTCTCCATGCGCATGTTCCGCCGCCTCGACGCCCCGCCGCAGGGCGCCGACGACTACGCCTGCCAGACCGACGGCATGATCGGACTCGGCTGCGGGGCCAGGTCCTACACCTCGAGCACCCACTACTCCTTCGACTACGCCGTCGCCGCGCGTGAAGTCCGCGGCATCATCGACGCCTACACGGCCACCACCGATTTCACCCGCGCGCTCAACGGGCGACGCATCGACGGCGACGAAGCCGAACGGCGCTACCTGCTCCAATCCCTGCTCCAGGCCGAAGGATTCACCGTCGCCGACTACACGGCCCGCTTCGGCCGCACCCCGCACGACGGCTTCGCCGCCGAACTCGACCTGCTCACCGCACGCGGTTGGCTCGCCGACGGCGACTCCGCGCGCCTGCGCCTGACCGCCGAAGGACTCGCCTACTCCGACGCCATCGGACCGGAATTCTTCTCCCCCGCCGTCCGCGCCGCCATGGCCGCCTACGAACACCGGTGACCCGTCGTGGATCTCACCGTCCTCTACCGCGGCCCCCTGTCCTCCTGCGACTACGACTGCGCGTACTGCCCCTTCGCCAAACGCCGCGACTCACCCGACCAACTGCGTGCCGACCGGGCCGCACTCGACCGCTTCACCACCTGGGCGCACACCCGCACCGAAGACCGACTCCAAATCCTGTTCACCCCGTGGGGTGAAGGTCTGGTGCGCTCCTGGTACCGGCGCGCCCTCGTCGACCTGTCCCACCGACCGCACATCACGCGCGTCGCCATCCAGACCAACCTCAGCTGCCGCACCGACTGGCTCGCCGACGCCGACCTCGACACCGTCGCCCTCTGGTGCACCTACCACCCCGACCAGACCCCCTACGACCGGTTCCTCGCCAAAACGGCGCGCCTGGCCGAACTCGGCGTACGCTACAGCGTCGGAATCGTCGGCCTCCCCGAGCACCACGACCACGCCCTGCGCCTGCGCGCCGACCTCCCCGACCACATCTACCTGTGGGTCAACGCCGCCGAAGGCCACACCTACACCGACGCCGAAGCCGACGACTGGACCACCGTCGACCCCTTGTTCCCCTACAGCCGCCACCCGCACCGCTCCGGCGGCCTCCCCTGCCGCACCGGCTCCTCCGTCCTCTCCGTAGACGGCGAAGGCACCGTCCGACGCTGCCATTTCGTCCCCACCCCCCTCGGCAACCTCTACGACGACTCCTACCGGTCCGCACTCACCCCCCGCCCCTGCCCGCTCGCCGTCTGCGACTGCCACATCGGGTACGTGCACCTGGAAAGCCTGCCGCTCTACGACGTCTTCGCGGGCGGCGTGCTCGAGCGCATCCCCGCTCTCGCGCCGGACTCCTCCCGCTCCACGCCACTCCCGCTCCGGCAGATCGAACTCCGCGCTCACTGAGGCAGGCCCCAACCGGCCACCGTTATGGCGGCAACGGAACATCACCGAGCGCCTGCCCGGTCACCTGGTCCTGCTCCTCGATCGTCTTCACCGACACCTTGATCGTGTCGGCCATCAGTTGCAGCACCTCGATGTGCTCCGCCAACGCCGAATCCACATCCCCCTCCCCACCGACCGCCTTCTGACCGAACATGTCCGCCAGTTTGTCGGCGCATTCGAACCGCCCCATGCCGGACACGTACTGCATCTGCTTCAGCAGGTCGCGGCAATCCGAATACAGGGTTATCTGCTGATTGACCGCCGCGTAGCAGTCATTGGCGACCGACGAATCCAGTCGCAGTCGTCCTGCGGCGGCTTCGCCGGCGAGATACTGCCACCGGCTGACATCTTCATTCACCGTATGACCTCTTTCGATCAGCTCGGCAGCGTCGGGACGAGATTCGCGGCGGCGGCCGTCAACCTGTCGCACGGCGGTGTCGTGCCGTCAGCCGAGTTGAAGACTGTGAGACTCAACGCGCCCTGTACCGCGGGAAAGACAAGGTGGCAGTCCTCATTTCGCTTGTCCGTCGATCGCAAGAATTGAAAGCCCGGGCGCCCACTCACCTCGACCGGTGTGAATCCGACGTTCTCCGGCTTCTGCCGGAAGGAATCGACGGTGTTGACGGTGGACCACACCCCCAGCGTGTACTGCCATCTGGTTGAGGCATCCCGCCAGGAACACACCTTCCACCCCGGTTCTTCGATACCGGCGACTCCCGATCGCTTCGTCGACGGGAGCACTCCGACCGACTGCAACGTCGCGTCATCGATCTGGGTGCACGGATCCCACAGCGTCGCCGCGGCGGCCGACGGATCGACGCTCCCTTCCGGCCCCGCCGCCCCCTCGGTGGTCGACTCACATCCGACCGCACCGACGGCGACCACCGAGGCCACCACCGCCACGCCCACCGTCTTCGCGATCCGCATGACCCTCCCTGCTGTCGCCGCATTCCCCCGTCATCGAATTGGACGCGGGGCCACCCGGATCGGTTCCACCGCGGGCGAAACCTCCCCTGCCAACCTAACCGACGTCCGCGCCCCACCACACCCCGCCGCGTGCGAGGGATGGTGAGCGGACCGGCCCGCCGAACGCTCGAACATCCGCGCGGGACCGGCTGTCCTCCGCCACTGGCAAACCGGACATTCCACGCCGACAGGCAGTCGAGCGGTATCCCTTCCGCCCTCGGAATTCCGACCGGTACGGATACCGCGGAGTATCGCCGGTCCGCCGAGCCGACCCGCCGCGGTCGGCCGGACCGTAAGCCGCCACGACATCGAACGCAGGCCCACGCAGCCCCTACCGGCCGTTCTGCCATAGGGGATGGACATCGATCGCACAGGGCCCACGCGCCCGAGAACGAACCGGGACGCGAGGGGGAGATTCGGGCCCGAATACCGGCTCACCTGCGGTTCCGAGGTGCCCCCAGTCGGACTCGAACCGACACTTGGCGGATTTTAAGTCCGCTGCCTCTGCCAATTGGGCTATAGGGGCGTGCCGGTCAGCCTACCGACCCGTACGGCTGTACCGGAATCCCGATGGCCTCCGGCGGGTCGAAACGGCGGCTGGGGTCAATCGGCGGGTTCGCGGGGGATTGTCGGAGGTCAACGCGGACAACGGGGTCCGAGGGGCGGGGCGGCGGCGGCGAAGTGCGACGTGTCACGTAATTCGGGTACGGGAGTACCCGAGGGCGGCTGTGGGCGGGCGTCCCGGCGAGAGGATGAGAGAGGATCGGTTACTATCTAGCAACCGCGACTCCGTGCGGTGGCCGCGGCGGCGGAGGGGACCGCCGTGACCATCGCGCCGGGCGCTAGGCGGAGTCGGCCGAGCGCCGTCCGAGGACCGAATGTCGGCGACTGTAGGCGAAATAGACCACGAAGCCGAGGAGCATCCACACCAGGAACCGCAGCCAGGTCTCGACCGACAGGTTGAGCATCAGCCACAGGCAGGCCAGCACGCCGAGGATCGGGACGACGGGCACCAGCGGAACGCGGAACCCGCGGGGCAGGTCGGGGCGCGTGCGACGCAGGACGATCACGCCGACGGAGACGAGGACGAACGCGAACAGGGTGCCGATGTTGACCATTTCCTCGAGCGTGCCGAAGTCGACGAATCCGGCGAGGATCGCGCAGACGACGCCGACCAGGACGGTCAGGCGCACGGGAGTGCCCTTGGGCCCGGTGCGGGACAGGCTGCGCGGCAGCAGTCCGTCGCGGGACATGGCGAACAGCACGCGGGTCTGGCCGAGGTAGAGCACCATCACGACGGTGGTGAGTCCGGCGAGCGCGCCGAGGGAGATGATCTTCTCGGCCCAGTCCACGCCGTGGATGGCGAAGGCGGTGGCGAGGGTGGCGTTCTCGCCGGACAGTTCGGTGTAGGAGACCATGCCGGTGAGCACGAGCGAGACCGCGACGTAGAGCACGGTGACGATGAGCAGCGAGCCGATGATGCCGCGCGGGACGCTGCGCTGCGGGTCGCGGGTCTCCTCGGCGGCGGTGGCGACGACGTCGAAGCCGATGAACGCGAAGAACACCAGGCTGGCGGCGGCGAGCAGGCCGTACCAGCCGAAAGTGCTGTTGCCCGCGCCGGTCAGCCAGGAGAACAGGGACTGGTGGATGCCCTCGTCGGCGGCCTCGGGCTGCGAGGGCGGGATGTAGGGGCTCAGGTTGTCGGAGTCGAAGAACCACAGTCCGACCACCAGCACGACGGCGATGACGCCGAGTTT
Organism: Nocardia takedensis NBRC 100417; assembly: GCF_000308695.1. Taxonomy (GTDB): domain Bacteria; phylum Actinomycetota; class Actinomycetes; order Mycobacteriales; family Mycobacteriaceae; genus Nocardia; species Nocardia takedensis. Next base: position 15,266 of record NZ_BAGG01000104.1, read on the forward strand.
GATGGCGACGGCGACGGCGGAGACGCGCGAGGACAGTTTGGTGCCCAGGGCCAGCAGCACGCCGAGGACGGCGATGAGCAGCACCGCGCCCCAGTCGAAGGTGACACCGCCCAGGTCGACGACCGCCGCGCCGCGCCCCATGACGTCGCCGAGGTACTGTGACCAGCCCTTGGCGACCACGGAGGCGGCGAGGGCGAATTCGAGGATGAGGTCCCAGCCGATGATCCAGGCGGCCAGTTCGCCGAAGGTCGCGTAGGAGTAGGTGTAGGCGCTGCCTGCGACGGGCACGGTGGAGGCGAATTCGGCGTAGCACAGCGCGGTGAGGCCGCAGGCGATCGCCGCGAAGACGAAGGCCAGCGAGACCGAGGGGCCCGCGACATTGCCCGCGGTGCGGGCGGTGAGGGTGAAGATGCCAGCGCCGACGACGACCGCGACGCCGAAGATGGTCAGATCCCAGGAGGTCAGGTCCTTGCGGAGCCGGGAATCGGGTTCGTCGGTGTCTCGGATCGACTGTTCCACCGATTTGGTGCGGAACAGCCCGCCGCCGCCGAATGGGCTGGTGATCGCCACGCTGACTCCTTCTGCCTGCCGAGGGCCGGTGCGACTAGTGGACGCCGGCCATGTACCGGCTTACCCAGGGAGCGAGCCCGGCAACAATCGCGCCGACGGCGATCGCCACGAGGCCGGTGACGCCGAAGTAGGCGACTTCGTGGTCCGGGGAGTAGAAGCGGGCCAGCGCGCCCGCCATGGAGGTGCCGATGCCGACGGAGAAGAAGTACAGGGCCATCATCTGCGCGCGGAAGGCGACGGGCGCGAGTTGGGTGGTGACGGCGAGTCCGATGGGTGAGAGCAGCAGTTCGGAGACGGCGAACAGCGCCATGATCGCGACAACCGCGAGCACGGGAACGGTGCGTCCCTCGAATCCGGCCAGTGGCACGAACAGCAGGAACGCCGCGCCCATGCCGAGGACGCCGAGCGCGAATTTGCGCGGCGTCCCGGGCGCCCGGTTGCCCAGGCGCGTCCACAGCAGCGCGAACAGCGGTGAGAGCGCGATGATCCACACCGGTTCGACGGAGCTGATCCAGTTCGACGGCGCGGTCCAGCCGAAGATGTTCCAGTCGATCCGTTCGTCGGAGTAGACGGTGAGCACGGTGAAGATCTGCTGGAACAGCGACCAGAAGACGGCGTTGGCGAGGAACAGTGGGATGAAGGCGCGCACCCTGCCGCGTTCGAGGGGCTCGACCTTCGCGCTGGTGAGCATGATCGTGAAGTACAGCAGCGCGGTCGCGGCGATGACGCCGGTGGTGACGTCGGGCAGGTTGTCCAGGGTGACCAGTCCGGTCGCCCACGCCAGGACGATCACGGCCGCGAGGGCGGCGAGCACCCCCACGATCGGCCCGGCGGAGCGGCGCGGCAGCGGGTTGGGGACTTCGCGGCCGTGGGTGCCGAGATTGCGGCGGAACACCACGTACTGGGTGAGTCCGAGCGCCATGCCGACCGCGGCGGCGCCGAAGCCCCAGTGGAAGCCGAGGTGGGTCTGGAGCAGCCCGGTCAGTAGCGGCCCGGTGAACGCGCCGATGTTGATGCCGAGGTAGAACAGGGTGAAGCCGCCGTCGATGCGGGCGTCGTCCTTCGGGTAGAGGGTGCCCAGCAGCGAGGAGGCGTTGGCTTTGAGCGCGCCGCTGCCCAGCGCGACCAGCACCAGGCCGACGCCGACGCCCGCCAGTCCCGGCAGGGCGGCCAGCGCGATGTGGCCCGCCATCACGACGACGCCGCCGTAGAAGACGGTGCGCTCCATGCCGAGCAGGCGGTCGGCAATCCAGCCCCCGAGCACGGTGGACAGGTAGACCAGGCCGCCGTAGGCGCCGACGATGCCGACGGCGGTGTCCTGGTCGAGGCCGAGTCCGCCGTCGGTCACCGAGTAGTAGAGGTAGTAGCCGAGGATGGAGACCATCCCGTAGAAGCTGAAGCGCTCCCACAGTTCCACCCCGAACAGGTTGGCCAGTCCGATCGGGTGACCGAACAGGGTCCGTCCGGGTGCGGGCGGGTCGGCGACCGCGTCGTGCGCCATCCCCCGACAGTGACATAGGTCACTGCGCGGCGGCAACCAACCCGCCGACGCGCTACCCGACCGGGCCGACGAAGGGCAGCACCACCGCGCACGCGGCGGGCAGGGCGTGCGCCGGATCGAGCGCGTTCAGCACTTCGCGCACGGCGACCGGGTCGGCGGTGAGTTCGTAATGCTCGGTGTAGTCGGTGGCGCAGAGGTCCTGCAGGACGATGTTGCGCACGTTGGGACCGGTGAGCATGCCGGTGGTGTACGGGGTGGCGATCTGGTCGTAGCGGCTCACGATCGTGGTGAACCGGATCTGCGGCGCGATGGCGGGATCGGGGTTGAGCGTGCGCAGGAACGGCGACCCGTAGGAGACCTGGCAGGGGCCGCAGCGGTCGGTGACCGCTTCCGCGACGCCCGGCAGTTCCAGCAGTCCGGCGAACATCGATTGGATCCCGCTCAGGGTCGTGCCGTGCAACGGGGCCGCCATCGCGATGTAGTCGTCGACCTTCGGAATGCCGCCGAGGTGGTTGAGGTAGTAGAAGGGCACCGCGCCGCCCATCGAGTGCCCGACCAGGTCAACCCGCGGCGCGCCGGTGGCGGCCAACACCCGGTCGACGAACGCGCCGATCTGGGCGGCGCTCTCCTCGACCGGGGTGACCGCCCCGATCGGGCCGAGCGGTCCGGTGCCGTAGGTGGTGCTGAATACGCAGTATCCGGCGGCGTTGAGCACCGGGGCGAGCGTGTTCCAGGTGACGGTCCGATTGCTGAGTCCGTGCAGCAGCACCACGGGTTCGGGGTGTTCCGGACTCGGGCGGCAGGCCCAGTCGTCGGCGCCCGGCGGGGCGGCGTCGGGGCCGGCCAGTTGGGCGGCGACACCGCCGAAGTAGCTGTAGGACGGCGGCGGCTGCGGCTCCTCGGCGACGGCGTGTGCGGCGGCCGTCACCGAGACGGTAAGGGCGGCAAGGATTCCGGCGATACGCTTCGGCCAGCGCGGCATGACTCTCCTAGCGGGATTCTCCAACGACCGGTCCCCGTTCCACGGTTATGACCGACCGGTCGGTCATAGACTACCCTCGGAATGCCACGACGCAAGAGGATCGGGGAAGATCGACCCATGCCAAGACCCGCCGAACCCGGCCGCACCGCCCTCATGAACGCAGGAGCCCTCGTCGCGGCGGACAGGGGGCTGCGCGGGTTGTCGATCAACGCCGTGGTCGAGGCCGCGGGCATGGCGAAAGGCAGTTTCTACCACCACTTCCCGGACCGGCGCAGCTACGTCATCGCCCTGCACCGGCAGTACCACGACGCGCTCTCCGAACTCGTCGGCGCCCGCATCGCCGGACTCACCCCCGGCGCGCGACGCGTGCGGGTCGGCGTCCTGGCCTACCTCGACGCGTGCCTGGCCACCCGCGGCACCAAAGCCTTTCTGGCCCAGTCAAGAACCGACACCGACCTCTTGGACGAGGTGCACGAGCGCAACCGCCGCTTCGCCGGCGTCATCGCCCCCGACCTACTGGAGATGGGGTGGTCCGACCCGCTCGCGGTCGCACACCTACTGGTCGCGATGGTCGCCGAGATCGCGCTCACCGAACTCTACGGCGACGCGCCGCGCGACGACCTGCGCGCCGCCGTCATGACGATGATCGAGCGCACGCCCGACGCGGATTGAACGCCCCGCTCAGGCGATGGACAGCGCGATCCCGTCGAGGATGTCGTGCTCGCTGACCACCAGCGCGGAGATGTCCGCGCGCCGGGACAATTCGTAGGCGAGGACCTCGGTGATCACCGCGCCGCCGCCGATCACGTCGACCCGCCCCGGATGCATCGGGCCCAGCGCCGCACGCTGGTCGTGATCCATCGCCAGCAGCCGATCACCGACCTCGCGGACCTGATCCAGCGTCAGACTCGTCAGATGGACGCGCGCCGAATCGTATTC
>NZ_BAGG01000103.1 GCF_000308695.1 Nocardia takedensis NBRC 100417
CAGCGGGCCGAAACCGGCGGTGCGGTCGACGCCGAACGCGTTGACGAAGGCCAGCGGGGCCTCGCTGGCCCCGTAGAACTCGACGATGCGGCGGATCCCGAAGCGCTGGCTGAATTCGTCCCACAGTTCCGGCCGCAACCCGTTGCCGACCGCGAGGCGGATCCGGTGTTCGCGGTCGGTCGGCTTCGGCGGCTGGTTGAGCAGGTAGCGGCACAGTTCGCCGATGTAGACGAAGCCCGTGGCCTTCTCGCGGATGACCTCGTCCCAGAAACCGGAGGCCGAGAACTTGCGGCCGAGGGCGTAGGTGGCCCCGTTGGCCAGCACCGCCGACAGCGCGACCGTGAGCGCGTTGTTGTGGTAGAGCGGCAGCGGGCAGTACAGGACGTCGTCGCCGCGCAGGCGGATGCCGAGCCCGCCGAGCCCCGACATGCTCTTGGTCCAGCGCAGGTGGGTCATGACGCTGGCCTTGGGCATGCCGGTGGTGCCGGAGGTGAAGATCAGGAAAGCGCGTTCGCGGGCGGTGATCTTCGCGCAGATCGGCGGATCGGCCGGGTCGGCGTGTTCGGCGGCGTCGAGCAGCTCGCCGACCGACATCGCGTTGCGCACCGGTTCGTCCAGCGAGTCCAGCGCGTCCGCGCATTCCTCGCCGACGACGGTGACCACGCTGTCGAGCAGGCCGAGACTGTGCGCGAGCACCGCGCCGCGCTGATTGTGGTTGAGCAGACCCACGGTCGCGCCGAGTTTCACCGTGGCCAGCGCGATCAGCAGCGCCTCGGGGCGGTTGCCGCACAGCACCCCGACCACGTCGCCGCGGCCGACGCCACGATCGGCCAGAACGTGGGCGAACCGGTTCACCTCGGCGTTGGCGCGCTGATAGGTATAGCCGCGGCCCTCGAAGCGCAGGAACTCCCGTTGCGGATGACGGTGCGCGCGGCGTTGGAAGAACAACCCCACCGAGGCCCGGTCGCCGGGACGCACCAGCATCCCGAGGACGTTGCGCAGCATGCCGGGGGCGTCCAAGGCCATCCCGGGCAGGGCCGCGGCGAGATCGAGAAGGCTGACGGTATCGGATTTCTCGGAACTCAACGGAGCGGGTTCTCCTCATCGGGGGCCGGGGTGAGGGCGGTCTCCAGCGCGGCGAAGGCCGAGGGGACATCGGGGGCGACGATCAGCCTGCCGAGGGCGTGCGGGCTGACGAAACCGCGCTCGTGCAGTTGCCCGATCCAGCTCAGCAATCCGCCGTAGAAGCCCTCGGCGTCCAGCAGGACCACGGGTTTGTCGTGTTCGCCCAGGTAGCCGCCGGTCCAGGTCTCGAAGAACTCCTCGAGGGTGCCGATGCCGCCGGGCAGGGTCAGGAAGGCGTCGGCGCGCTGTTCCATGATCTGCTTGCGTTGGCGCATGGTGTCGGTGACCACGAGTTCGTCGGAGTGCACATCGGCTTCTTCCTTGTGCACCAGGTGTTTCGGGATCACGCCGAGGGTGCTCGCGCCGCCCGCGCGCGCGGCGGTGGCGACCGCGCCCATCATCGAGACGTGTCCGCCGCCGGAGACCAGACGCCAACCGCGCCGGGCGATCTCGGTGCCCACGCGGGCGGCCAGCGCGATGGCGTCGGGTTCGACGGTGCCCGCCGAGCAGTACACGCACAGCGCGAAACCGGAAGGGCTCACCACTGGTCCTCCGTGCCGAGCGCGTCGGCGGCGCCGCCCGCCTCGGCGGCGGCCAACACGATCGACACGACCTCCTCGACACTGTCGGTGACGTGCAGCAGGTCCAGATCGCCCGGGGAGATCTTGCCCGACCCGCCCAGCGAATCGCGCAGCCAATCCACCAGGCCCGCCCAATATCTCGTGCCGAACAGGATGATCGGGAACTGGGTGATCTTGCGGGTCTGCACCAGCGTCAGCGCCTCGAACAGTTCGTCGAGGGTGCCGAATCCGCCGGGCAGGCAGACGAAAGCCTGCGAGTACTTCACGAACATGGTCTTGCGGGCGAAGAAGTACCGGAAGTTGATGCCCAGATCGACCCAGTCGTTGAGGCTCTGCTCGAAGGGCAGTTCGATGCCGAGCCCGATCGAGTAGCCGCCCACCTCGGACGCGCCGCGGTTGACCGCCTCCATCGCGCCCGGTCCGCCGCCGGTGATCACCGCGAAACCGGACCTGGCCAGCGCCGCTCCGAGGGCGCGCCCGGCCTCGTATTCCGGGTGGTCGGCCGGTGTGCGCGCGGACCCGAACACCGCTACCGCGCGCGGCACCTCGGCCAGCGCGCCGAACCCCTCGACGAATTCGGCCTGGATGCGCAGCACCCGCCACGGGTCGGTGTGCACCCAGTCGCCGGGTTCGTGGCGGTCGAGCAGGTTCTGGTCGGCGGTGCCCAGGCCGTCCTTGCGGTCGCGGCGGAACATTATCGGCCCGCGATACTTGGGAGTCGACTTCCGCGAGCTGGCAACCCCGGGGTCTGCGGCGTCGGTAGACATGACCTCCACGCTACCGGGATCGACATCGCCCGCACCGAACCACCGGGCCAACGCCGGGCGTATTCGGGGCAACGCCCCCGACCGTGCCCGGGCAGGTCAGTGCCCGCCGGTCAGGTAGGAGCGCAGCATCGCGGTGACGTCGGTGATCTGCCGCAGCGGCACGTGCTCGTCGCGCTTGTGCGCCAGGTTCGGGTCGCCGGGGCCGAAATTCACGGCCGGGATGCCGCGGGCCGCGAAACGCGAGACGTCGGTCCAGCCGTATTTGGCGCGCACACCGCCGCCCCCGTGCGCCCGCACCGAGGCGATCAGGTCGGCGGCGGCGGGCGCGGTCAGCCCCGGCAGCGCGCCCGGCGCGGAATCGGTGACCTCGATGTCGAGATCCAGACCCGCGAACACCTCCCGGACGTGAGCGACGGCCTCGTCCACCGAACGGTCCGGCGCGAACCGGAAATTGACGTCCAACTCGGCGGCGTCGGGCACCACGTTTCCCGCGACGCCGCCCGCCACGCGCACCGCCGACAGGCCCTCCCGGTAGACGCAGCCGTCGATGTCGACCTGCCTGCCCCGGTAGTCGGCGAGTCGGCCCAGCACCGGGGCGAGACGGTGGATGGCGTTGTCGCCCAGCCACGATCGCGCCGAATGCGCGCGCACGCCCGCGGTGCGGACCCGCAGTCGCGCGGTGCCCTGGCAGCCCGCTTCGATCCACCCCCCGGAGGGTTCGCCCAGGATCGCCAGATCGCCGTCCAGCCACTCCGGCAGTTCGCGTTCGACGCGGCCCAGGCCGTTGTGCTCGGCGGCGATCTCCTCGGCGTCGTAGAAGATCAGCGTGAGATCGCACACCGGGTCGGTCACGGTCGCGGCCAGGTGCAGGAAGACCGCGTCGCCGGATTTCATGTCGACGGTGCCGCAGCCGAACATGACCGGCGCGCCGTCGGCATCGGTGGCGCGCCCGCTGGGCACGTTGTCGGCGATCGGCACGGTGTCCAGGTGACCGGCAAGGACGACCCGGTTCGGCAGCCCGTGGTCGGTGCGGGCCAGCACGGTGTTGCCGTGCCGCAGCACCTCGAATCCGGCGGTCTGCTCGCGCAGGGCCCGCTCCACCACGTCGGCGATGGCGGCCTCGTCGAGCGAGACGCTGGGGATGTCCACCAGGGCGGCGGTCAGGTCGACGGGGTCGGCGCGCAGGTCGATGCTCACCGCTCCACCCTACGGAGGGGTGTGGCCGGTTCGGCGCAGGTGCCTGCACCACGGCGGCCCGCAGGTCGGTAACCTCTGTCGACGTGAGCATCAAGGGAGCATCAGCGGTCGGTATCGCCAACGTGACCGCGGACGGCACGGTTCTGGACACCTGGTACCCGAGCCCCGAGCTGGGCGAGTTCGGCGACACCGGTACCAAGCGGCTCGACGAGGCTCCCGAGCAGTACGCGGCGCTGCTCGGCCGTGACGAGGCGCGCGACGTCGAGGTGATCGCGGTGCGCACCGTCGTCGCCGACCTGTCGGCCGCCCCGATCGACGCCCACGACGTCTACCTGCGCCTGCATCTGCTCTCGCACCGGCTCGTCGCCCCGCACCAGGTCAACCTGGACGGCCAGTTCGGTCTGCTCAGCAACGTGGTGTGGACCAACCACGGCCCGGCCGCCGTGGAGGGCTTCGAGGTCACCCGGGCCAAGTTGCGCGCCCGCGGCCCCGTCACCGTCTACAGCGTCGACAAGTTCCCGCGCATGGTCGACTACGTGATCCCCACGGGTGTGCGCATCGGCGACGCCGACCGGGTCCGCCTGGGCGCGCACCTGGCCTCCGGCACCACCGTCATGCACGAGGGCTTCGTCAACTTCAACGCGGGCACCCTGGGCAATTCCATGGTGGAAGGGCGCATCTCGGCGGGCGTGGTGGTCGGCGACGGCTCCGACGTCGGCGGCGGCGCGTCGATCATGGGCACCCTGTCCGGCGGCGGCACCACCGTCATCTCGATCGGCGAGCGGTCGCTGCTGGGCGCGAACGCGGGCGTCGGCATCCCGCTGGGCGACGACTGCGTGGTCGAGGCCGGTCTCTACGTCACCGCGGGCACCAAGGTCCGGCTCGCCGACGGCACGGTGGTCAAGGCCGCCGAACTCGCGGGCCGCGACAACCTGCTGTTCCGCCGCAATTCGCAGTCCGGCGCGGTCGAGGTCGTGACGCGCAAGGGCACCGGCATCGAGCTCAACGCCGACCTGCACGCCAACGACTGACCCCGGCGACGACCGAGCCTCAGCTCAGCTGCTTCTTCTGCACCTTGCCCATCGCGTTGCGGGGCAGGTCGGCGACCAACCGCACCTCGCGGGGACGCTTGTGCGCGGAGAGGCGTTCGCCCACATGGGCGATGAGCGTGGCGTCCAGACCGTCCTCGGCCGCCGCGCGCGGTACCACGAAGGCCACCACGCGCTGGCCGAGGTCGTCGTCGGGCAGACCGACGACGGCGGCCTCGGCCACGGCCGGATGTTCGAGCAGGACGGTCTCCACCTCGCCCGCGCCGATGCGGTAGCCGCCGGATTTGATGAGGTCGACCGATTCGCGGCCGACGATGCGGTGGAAGCCCTCGGCATCGATGACGGCCACGTCGCCGGTGCGGAACCAACCGTCCCCGGTCCAGCTCGCCGCGGTCACCTCGGGCAGGCCCAGGTAGCCGTCGAAGAGCATCGGGCCGCTGACCTCGAGGGAGCCGACGCTCTCGCCGTCGTGCGGCGCCTCGGCCCCGGATTCGTCGCGCAGTCGGGTGCGCACGCCCGCCAGCGGGGTGCCGACCCAGCCGGGGCGGCGTTCGCCGTCGGCGCGGGTGGACAGCGTGATGAGGGTTTCGCTCATGCCGTAGCGCTCGACCGGCGCGTGTCCGGTCAGCGCCCGGAGTTTCTCGAAGACGGGGACGGGCAGCGGCGCGCTGCCGGAGACCAGCAGGCGCGCGCCGGACAGGCGACGCGCCGAGTCGGGGTCCTCGACGATCCGTGACCAGACCGTAGGAACGCCGAAGTAGAGGGTGCCGCGCGCGTCGGCGTAGGCGCTCGGGGTGGGTTTGCCGGTGTGCACGAGTGGGCTTCCGACGCGCAGCGGGCCGAGCACGCCCAGGATCAGCCCGTGCACGTGGAACAGCGGAAGTCCGTGCACAAGGGTGTCTCTCGCCGTCCAGGACCAGGCGTCGGCGAGTGCGTCCAGGCCCGCCGCGATGGCCGCGCGGCTGAGCACGACGCCCTTGGGCAGACCGGTGGTTCCGGAGGTGTAGAGCACGAAAGCGGTTGCCGCCGGGTCGGGTTCGGGATAGGTGTGCCAGGAGCGGGCGTGGACGCGCACCGGGATGACGGGCAGCGCGCTGCCTTCCGGGGCGGGGCCCAGCCACGCTTGCGCGCCGGAGTCGGCGAGGATGTGCTCGCGTTCGGCGGTGCCCGAATCCGGCGGCACCGGAACGACGGTCACGCCGGCGAGCAGGCAACCGACGACCGCGAGCACGGTGGTGACGGTGGGCGCGGCCAGCACCGCGACGCGGTCGGCGCGGGCGACGCGTTCGGCCACCGAGGTCGCCGCGCCGAGCAGGTCGCCGCGCGAGAGCGTCGCGCCGTCGATGGTGAGCGCGTCGGGGATGTCGGCGCCCGCGGCCAGGGCGCGCGGGTCGAGGGAGCGGAGCAGCAACGGCGGCGGACCGAACGACATCCGTTCACGCTACTGCGCTTCGGGCCGCCGACCGGTCGCGGGTGCGGCTGTCCGGTATGACCATTGACACTCCACCGATACGGTGAGACGGTTTATGCACAACTTTCTCAACGACGAGATCGGGAGGTCGAGATGACCAGCCCACTGCCCGCCGCCGGGCCCGCGCCCACCGCCGAATTCGACATCCGCGACCACCTGGACGGCTCGGCCGCCCTGTTCGGCGCGGCCGCCAACGTCATCATGCAGTTGAGTGCGCCCGCCGTCGGACACGGCGTGCTGGAGAGCCCGGTCGAATCCGGCAATCTCATGCGGCATCCGATCAAGCGGACCCGCACCACCCTCACCTACCTCGCGGTGGCCCTGCTCGGCGACGACGACGAGCGCGCCGCCTACCGCGAGGCCGTCAACAGCGTGCACCGCATGGTCCGTTCCGGTCCGTCGAGTCCGGTGAAGTACAACGCCTTCGACCAGCGCCTGCAACTGTGGGTCGCCGCCTGCCTGTATTGGGGTTCGCGCGACCTGTCCGAGCGCATGCACGGCCCGCTCGACCCCGCCGACGCCGAGGCGCTGTACCGGTTCTCCGAGCGACTGGGCAGCACCCTGCAGATGCCGACCGGGCTGTGGCCGCCGGACCTGGCCGCCTTCCAGCGGTACTGGGACGCCCAGTTGGCCCAGGCCCGGATCGATCCGCCGGTGCGCGCGATGCTCGACGACATCGTGGATCTGAAGATGTTCCCGTGGCCCGTGCACGCGAGCATGGGTCGCCTGCACCGCTGGGTGGTGGCGGGTTTGCTGCCCGCCCCGCTGCGCGAGCAGATGGGGATGCCGTGGACCGACCGCGACGAGCGCCGACTGGCCCGCCTGCTCACCGCCGTCGGGGCGGTCGAGGACCGGATCCCCAAGCAGCTCAAGACCTTGCCGGTGCAGGCGTTCCTGTGGGATCTGCGCCTGCGCCGCCGGATGGGCCGCTCGCTGGTCTAGCCGGACTGCCCCGCGCGGAAGGAGACCACGACGTGGTCGCGGGCGAACTGGCGGATCGCCCGCTCGTCGTGCAACGGCATGACCGTCTGCGGGGTCAGCGCCAGCGACACCGCGGTGCGCGCGATCATCTCGGCCATCGGTTCCGGGTCGTAGGCGGGCAGTTTGCCCTCACCCTGGAGTCGGGTGACGAATTCGGCGAGGTAGTCGCGGCCGAGTTCGATGATCGGCGCACCGCGGGTGGTGAGGAACGGCAGCACCAGTTCGGGTTCGGTGGCCAGCAGTCGGTGCACGAGTTTGTTGCCGCGCAGTCCGTTGATGAACGCGGCGAACAGTTCGACGATCTGTTCCTCGGCGCCTGCGTCGCGGTCGACCTGGCGTTGCAGTACCGCGTCCACCTCGTCGATGAAATCGCGGGTCTGACGCAGCGCGACGGCCTGGATGAGATCGGATTTGCTGGCGAAGCGGCGGTAGAGCGTGGCCAGTGACAGTCCGCAGCGCCGCGCGACCTCGACCATGCTGGTGCGCTTGATGCCGAAGTCCAGGAATGCCAGCAGCGCGGCGTCCAGCACGTGGGTCTGGTGCTGGTCGTCGGTGTTCGCGCTGCGTACCAGCGGCAGCAACTTGGTCAGCCTGGCCATAGGTGTCCAACCCCTCCATGGTCTAGTGCCGAGAAACGATGACGCACCAAGCATCGCATGACGTCAGGTGCTCGCGGGTTCCATCCCGATTGACAGTCTACCGACACGATGAGAAGGTTGGGGTACAACCTTCTCACTTACCGTCAACGCGGACGACAAACGAGAGATGAGGTCATCGATGACCGTGCTGCCCCTGCGCGCACCGACGCCCGAGCCGGAGCAGGCACTCACCTGCCGCTACGGAACCGCCGAGGACTTCGACATGCCGGAGTTCTGGACCGGCATCGCCGCCTTCCTGGGCGGCACGGCCAACGTCGTCATGCAGCTGAGCCTGACCCCCGTCGCCTACGGCGTCATGGAGAGCCCCGTCGAATCGGGCAGCATCGCCGTACACCCGTGGAAGCGGCTGCGCACCACCCTCACCTACCTCGCCGTGGCCCTGATGGGCACCGACCGCGACAAGAAGGTCTACAAGGAAGCCGTCAACGGCGCGCACCGATTCGTGCGCTCCAACGCCGACAGCCCGGTCGAATACAACGCCTTCGACCCGAAACTCCAACTCTGGGTCGCGGCCTGCCTCTACTGGGGCGTGGTCGACCTCGAGGAGCGCCTGCACGGCCCGCTCGACGCGGACACCCGCGAGGTCTTCTACCAGTACGCGCACCGCCTCGGCAGCACCTTGCAGATGCGCCGGGACATGTGGCCCGCCGACACCGCCGCCTTCCAGGAGTACTGGGACGCCGAACTGGCGACCAAATCCATCGATGAGCCGACCAGGCAGTTCTTCAACAACCTGATCGATCTGAAGATGGTCGCCAAGCCGATCCGCGTCTTCGCGCCGATGCAGCGCTTCTTCGTCACCGGGTTGCTCCCCGAACACGTGCGCCAGGAGATGGGACTGCGCTGGAGCCCGTGGGACGACCAGGTCATGAACGCGATGCTGCGCACCACCGGGTCGTTCTACCGCAAGATGCCCAAGCACGCCCGACTGTTCCCGCTCAACGTGTTCCTGTGGGACATGCGCAGGCGCTACCTGCTGGGCAAGCCGCTCATCTGATCAGTCGCCCACCAGCGCGCGCAGGAACAGCGCGAGATTGGCGGGCCGCTCGGCCAACCGACGGGTCAGGTAGCCGTACCACTCGACGCCGTACGGGATGTAGACCCGCATCCCGTAGCCCGCAGCGGTCAGCCGAGCCTGTTCCGCGGTGCGCACGCCGTAGAGCATCTGATGCTCGAAGCGGTGGGCGGGCCGCCCGGATTCGGCGGCCATCGCCTCCGCCGCCACGATCACCACCGGATCGTGGCTGGCCACCATCGGATAGCCCGACCCGGACATCAGCACCTCCAGGCAGGCCAGATAGGCGTCGGTGACCTCGGTCGCCTTCTGGAACGCCACGCCCGCCGGTTCGCGGTAAGCCCCCTTGCACAGCCGGATCCGCGAACCGGGGCCGGCGAATTCGGCGCAGTCGGCCTCGGTGCGGTGCAGATACGCCTGGAGCACCGCGCCCAACTCCGGGAACTCCGGACGCAGCGCGCGCACCGCGGCCAAGGTGGCGTCGGTGGTGGTGTGGTCCTCGGCGTCCACACTGACCCACACCCCCGCCTCGGCGGCCTTGCGGCACAGCGTCGCCAGATTGTCGGTGGCGATCGCGGGACCGTCGCCCGGCAGCGCCTGACCGAGCGCCGAGAGCTTCACCGAGACCTCCACCGGCGCCGCCTCGAACTCCGACGAATCCGGACGCGAGAGCGCCGCCACCTGGTCGATCAGCGACAGGTACTCCGCGACCGTCGCCTCCGCCCGCCCCCGGTCGGTGGTGTTCTCCCCCAGGAAATCGACGCTGATCATCCGGCCCTCGCCCAGCAACCCGGCGACCACCGGCAGCAATTCGGCGCGGGTCTCCCCCGCCACGAACCGCCGCACGATCTCGGCGGTAATCGAGGTGCCGGTCAGCACGCGTTTCATCCGCGGCGAACCGGCCGCCGCCAGGATGACCGGACGCAGCGGATTCACCGTCGCGCCCGCGGGGATCGGTTCAGCACGGTCACTCGCATCGGCGCCTCCTGTGTCGTCCCACCCGTCAGTCCATGTGCGGATACCGGTACTCGACCGGCGGTGCGAAAGTCTCCTTGATCGTGCGCGGCGCCACCCAGCGCAGCAGGTTCAGCGGCGAGCCCGCCTTGTCGTCGGTGCCCGAGGCGCGCGCGCCACCGAAAGGCTGCTGCCCCACCACCGCGCCGGTCGGCTTGTCGTTGACGTAGAAGTTGCCCGCCGCGAACCGCAGCGCCGCCGACGCCTGCTGGACCGCGTACCGGTCCTGGGCGAAGATCGCGCCGGTCAGCGCGTAGGGCGCGGCCGACTCCACCTCGGCCAGGATCGCGGCGTAGGAGCCGGGTTCGGCGTCGTCGTAGACGTACACCGACAGGATCGGGCCGAAGTACTCGGTGGTGAACGAAGGGTCGCGCGGGTCGTCGGAGATCAGCACCGTCGGTCGGACGAAATAGCCCTCGCCGTCGTCACCCTCGCCGCCGACCGGGATGGTCAGCCCGGCGTCGCGAGCCCTGGCGATCGCGGCGGTGTTCTTGTCGTAGGCGCGCCGATCGATCAGCGCGCCACCGAAATTCGACAGGTCGGCGATATCGCCGTAGCGCAGGTTCGCCGTCAGGTCCAGGAAATCGTCGCCCATCACCCGCCACACCGAGCGCGGGATGTAGGCGCGCGACGCCGCCGAACACTTCTGCCCCTGGTACTCGAACGCGCCGCGAATCAGCGCGGTGCGCAACGCGTCCGAATCGGCCGAGGGATGCGCGACGATGAAATCCTTGCCGCCGGTCTCCCCGACCAACCGCGGATACCCGTGGTAGCGGCCGATATTCGCGCCCACCTGCTGCCACAGGTACTGGAAGGTGGCGGTCGACCCGGTGAAGTGGATGCCCGCCAGGCGCGGATCGGTCAGCGCCACCTCCGACACCGCGACACCGTCACCGGTCACCAGGTTGATCACGCCGGGCGGCAGGCCCGCCGCCTCCAGCAGGCGCATGGTGTAGAAGGCCGCGAGGGTCTGGGTCGGCGAGGGCTTCCACAGGACCGTGTTGCCCATCAGCGCGGGCGCGGTGGGCAGATTGCCCGCGATCGCGGTGAAGTTGAACGGGGTGATCGCGTAGACGAACCCTTCCAGCGGCCGGTACTCCAGCCGATTCCACACCCCGGGCGAGGACTGCGGCTGCTGGGCCAGGATGTCGCGGGCGAAGGCGACGTTGAACCGCCAGAAGTCCACCAGTTCGCACGGGGCGTCGATCTCGGCCTGGATCGCCGATTTCGACTGCCCGAGCATGGTGGCGGCGGCGATCGTCTCCCGCCACGGCCCGGCCAGCAGATCGGCCGCGCGCAGCAGGATCGCCGCCCGTTCGTCGAAGGGCAGCGCGCGCCAACCGGGAGCGGCGGCCTGGGCCGCCTCGATCGCGACGCGCGCTTCGGAATGGGTGGTATCGGTGTAGGTCCCCAGGACGTGGGAGTGCCGGTGGGGCGCGACGATGCTGTGCCGTTCCCCGATCCCCGGCCGATGCTTCCCGCCGACGACCAACGGGACGTCGACGGATTCGGCGGAGATCCGGGCCAGTTCGGCGAGCAGCAGATCACGCTCCCGACTGCCCGGTGCGTAGGTGTGCACCGGCTCGTTCGTCGGGGTGGGGACAACCGTGACAGCGTCCATACCCCAGGCTAGCGCCGTGAGCGCACCGCGTCGTGCGGACCGACACGGAGTGTCGGTGTCGGGATCGGGTCAGGCGAAGGCACGCAGGCGTTCGGCCGCGGCGGCGATTCGTTCGTCGCTCGCCGTCAACGCGATCCGCACGTGCTCCACACCCGTCGGACCGTAGAAATCGCCGGGCGCGGCCAGGATGCCGTGCCGAGCCAGCCGATCCACGGTGACCCGGCAGTTCTCGCCCAGCGTCGCCCACAGGTACAGGCCCGCCTCGGAATGATCGATGCGGAACCCGGCCGACAGCAGCGCCGCCCGCAGCGTCTCCCGGCGGGCCCGATAGCGTTCGCGCTGGTCGGCCTCGTGCGCGTCGTCGCCGAGCGCGGCCGTCATCGCGGCCTGCACCGGGAACGGCACGATCATGCCCGCGTGCTTGCGCACCTCGAGCAGTTCGGCCACCAACTCCGGGTCGCCCGCGACGAAGCCGGCCCGGTAGCTGGCCAGATTCGACGTCTTGGACAGCGAGTGCACGGCCAGCAGGCCGGTGTGATCGCCGTCGCACACCTCGGGATCGAGCAGCGAGACCGCGCGGCCCTCCCAGCTCAGACCCAGGTAGCACTCGTCGGAGGCCACGATCGCGCCGCGTTCGCGGGCGAAGGCGACTACCTTGCGCAGATGGTCGACACCGAGCACCTTGCCGGTCGGATTGGCCGGCGAGTTGACGTAGATCAGCGCCGGATCACGCGGACCCAGCTGGGTCAGACCGTCGGCGCGCACGATCTGCGTGCCGGCGAGCAGGCCGCCGACTTCGTAGGTCGGGTAGGCCACCTCGGGGATGACCACCAGATCGGCGGGCCCCAGACCGAGCAGACGAGGCAGTCCGGCGATCAGTTCCTTGGTGCCGATGACCGGGAGCACCGCGGCCGGATCGACGCCGGTGATCCCGTAGCGCCGCGCCAACGCCTCGACGGCGGCGGCGCGCAGTTCCGGTGTGCCGTGCGTGGTGGGGTAACCGGGGACCTCGGCGACCGAGGCCAGCGCCGCCCGGATGAGCGGGTCGACCGGGTCGACCGGGGTGCCGACCGACAAGTCGACGATGCCGCCGGGATGGGCCGCCGCCTCGGCCTTGGCCGCCGCGAGGGTGTCCCAAGGGAAGTCGGGCAGCAGGTCGCTGACCCGGGCGCGACGTGTGCGTAGAGCCACGTGCGCGCTCACTGGCCCATCGGGGGAAGCTCTTTGATGAACGGCGGGTCGTGCTCCACCTTGCCGACCTTGGTGGCGCCGCCGGGAGAACCGAGTTCGTCGAAGAAATCGACGTTGGCGTTCACGTAACCGCTCCACTGGTCCGGCGTGTCGTCCTCGTAGAAGATCGCCTCCACCGGGCACACGGGTTCACATGCACCACAGTCAACGCACTCGTCGGGATGGATGTAGAGCATGCGGCCACCCTCGTAGATGCAGTCCACGGGGCATTCCTCGATGCATGCCTTGTCCTTCACGTCAACGCACGGTTCAGCGATGATGTACGGCACTGCCGCTCTCCTAGTCTGTCCTCACCTGCGGGAATGGTCCGCCTGCGAAACCCTATCCCGGCACCCCGCGGGATCACCGGTCAGCCTGCCCTAACTTTTCCCGTTCCGCCCCCGGTAGATGGCGCCGAATCGGTCCGCCGACGTCGGCGCGACACCTATGATCGTAGTGCCGCGCCGTCCGATCCGCCCGCGGTCGGGCGAGTGCGGAACAGCCGATAGCCTCAGCCTGTCGCCAACGGCAGCAACGGCGCGCTGCGTTCGACCCGGCCGTAGACGGTGGTCCGCTCGCGGACCGGACGCCCGATGCCCTCGGCGATCTCGTGCAACTCGGCGACGGTCTTGGCCGAGCCGTGCTGAGAGCCCGCCATCCGGGAGATGGTCTCCTCCATGAGGGTTCCGCCCAGATCGTTCGCTCCACCTTGGAGCATGACGCGGGTACCCGGGGTTCCGAGTTTCACCCAGCTGGTCTGGATGTTGTGGATGCGGCCGTGCAACATGATGCGCGCCAGCGCGTGCGCGGCGCGGTTGTCGCGGATCGTCGGCCCCGGCCGCGACGCGCCCGCCAGATACAGCGGTGCGCTCTGGTGCACGAAGGGCAGCAGTACGAATTCGGTGAATCCGCCTGTCTCGTCCTGGATTCCGCGCAGCACCCGCAGGTGACCCACCCAGTGCTTCGGGCTGTCGACGTGCCCGTACATCATGGTCGAACTGGACCGCAGCCCCACCTGGTGTGCCGTGGTGACCACCTCGATCCAGGCCGAGGCGGGCAGCTTGCCCTTGGTCAGCACCCAGCGGACCTCGTCGTCGAGGATCTCCGCGGCCGTGCCGGGAATGGTGTCCAGCCCGGCTTCCTTGAGCGCGACCAGCCAATCCCGGATGCTCTGCCCGCCGCGCGAGGCGCCGTTGACGATCTCCATCGGCGAGAACGCGTGCACGTGCATCGAGGGCACCCGGCGCTTGACCGCGCGCACCAGATCCGCGTACCCGGTGACCGGCAGATCCGGATCGATGCCGCCCTGCATGCAGACCTCGGTGGCCCCGTCGACGTGCGCCTCCCAGGCGCGGTCGGCGACCTCCTCGGTGCTCAGGGTGAACGCGTCGGCGTCGCCCTTGCGCTGGGCGAACGCGCAGAAGCGGCAACCGGTGTAGCAGATGTTGGTGAAGTTGATGTTCCGGTTCACCACGTAGGTCACCTCGTCGCCGGAGACCTCGCGGCGCAGTCGGTCGGCCAGCGCGGCCACCGCGTCCAGGTCGGCGCCGTCGGCGGTGGCCAGCGCCAGATACTCCGCGTCCGAGAGGCCGGCCGGGTCCTTCTCCGCGGCCCGCAGCGCGGCCAGCACGTCGGCGTCGAGCCGCTCCGGCGCGGCCGAGGTCAGGCCCTTGGCCTGTTCGCGGATGGTGTCCCAGTCGCCGAACGCGCCGAGCACGTCCTGTCCGAGACCGGAATCGCTGCGGCTCTCGGTGTTGCGGCCGGTGACGTCGATGTCGGTGTTCAGATCGACCCGGCCCACCGATTCCCAGGACTCGTCGGGCTCCTGCCAGGGCAGCCCGACCGGCATCGCCTCCGGATCGGCCAGACCCGTCGCCGGATCGGTCAGCGCGGCGACGTGCGCGCCGATGCGCGGATCGATCCACGGATTGCCCGCGCGCACGTACTTCGGATGCGCGGAGGTGCGCTCGACCAGGCGGAAACCGCCCGCCTCGGTGATCGCGCGCAACGTGTCCAGATTCGGCCACGGACGCTCCGGGTTGACATGGTCCGGCGTCACCGGCGACACCCCGCCCCAGTCGTCGATGCCCGCCTCGAGCAGCGCCAGGCATTCCGCTTCCGACACCAGATTCGGCGGCGCCTGCACCGGAACGTCCGGGCCGAGCAGCAGCCTGGTCACCGCGATGGTGGCGCGGAACTCCTCGAATCCGGCATCGGGCGCGTCGCGCATCGCGGTGTCGTCCTTGGCGCGGAAGTTCTGGATGATGACTTCCTGGATGTGCCCGAACGCCTTGTGCTGCTTGCGGATAGCCATGATCGAATCGGCGCGCTCGGCGAGCGTCTCGCCGATGCCGACCAGGATGCCGGTGGTGTAGGGCACCGAGAGCCTGCCCGCGTCGGTGATCGCGCGCAACCGCACCGCCGGGTCCTTGTCGGGGCTGCCGTGATGGCACTGCCCCTTCTCGGTGAACAGTCTTGTCGAGGTGGTCTCGAGCATCATGCCCATCGACTGCGCCACCGGCTTGAGTCGCGAGATCTCCGCCCAGCTCATCACGCCCGGATTCAGATGCGGCAGCAGACCCGTCTCCTCCAGCACCAGGATCGAGACCGCGCGCAGATAGTCCAGGGTGGAGTCGTAACCGCGCTCGTCGAGCCACTGCGCCGCCTCCGGCCAGCGGTCCTCGGGCCGGTCGCCGAGGGTGAACAGCGCTTCCTTGCAGCCCAACGCCGCACCCTGCCTGGCGATCTCGAGCACCTCGTCGGGTTCGAGGAACATGCCCGCGCCCTCGGCGCGCAACTTGCCCGGCACGGTGACGAAGGTGCAGTAGTGGCAGCGATCGCGACACAGCCTGGTCAACGGGATGAACACGTTGCGCGAGTAGCTGATCGTGCCCGGCCGACCGGCCGATTCCAGTCCGGCGTCGCGCACTCTGGCCGCGCTGCGGCACAGATCGACCAGCTCCTCGCCGCGGGCGTGCAGCAGCACCGTCGCCTCGTCCGCGTTCAACGTCACGCCGTCTCGCGCGCGGCGCAGCGCTCGACGCATGGCCGACGGTGTCGGCGGCGCCGGGGGAACACTGGGTGTCGCTAGCTCGGTCACGCCCTCGATCATGCGCCAACCATCCTTCGCTGTCTCCCTCCGGTGCGCCGGAACGCGCGTCAGCAGCACAACCCCGGGCCGCGGCGGGGTTATTCCACGACGCGCGACGCCGCGCCTGCCGCGCACGTCAGAACCCTCGCGCCGGACGCGCGCGTCGAACACCGCGCCGCGCGTGCCGGTGACGACCGCATTCGTCGCGGGACGCGCGCGGAGGTTCGTGCCACGATGGCAGCATGTCGCCTCCGCGCACCCTCCTGGCCGATCCGGCCTGGCGTCCCAGTCCACGCGCCAAGGGGCTGTGGGCGTTGCGCTCGAGCCTGTCCTGGCTGTTCCCGCTCGCCGCCCTGGTGGTGTGGGCGGTACTGGACGACGGCCGCCGGGGCTGGCAGGCCGTGGCCGCGCTCGCGGTGCTGGCCCTGGGGATCTGGTCGATCGGGGTGGTGCCGCTGTGGCGCTACGCCGTGCACCGCTGGGAGGTCACCGACGAGGCCGTCTACACCCGGGTCGGCTGGCTGACCCAGGAGAACCGGGTCGCGCCGATCTCGCGGGTGCAGACCGTCGACACCGAACGCGGCCCGCTGGAACGCCTGCTCGGACTGGCCACGGTGACGGTCACCACCGCCTCCTCGGCGGGCGCGGTGCGCATCGAGGCACTCGATCTGGACGTCGCCGAGCGGACGGTGACCCGACTGACCGAGATCGCGGCCCTGCACCGCGGTGACGCCACGTGAGCGCACCCGCGCCGAGCGCCTGGCTGCGGTTGGACAAGCGCATGCTGCTGGTGCACCCGGTCACCGAGGTGGTGAAATTCGTCCCGGTGCTGATCGGCATGCTGATCCTCGGCACCAGCAGCGGCAACCACGGGTGGAGTCTGATCCCCCTGCTGCTGATCGTCGGCTTCGCGCTGACCCGCTGGTTCACCACCACCTACCGGATCGGCCCGACCCACGTCGAGTTGCGCACCGGACTCGTGCAGCGGCGCACGCTGTCGGTGCCGCGTTCGCGCATCCGCTCGGTCGACATCGAATCCGACCTGCTGCACCGTGGGCTCGGGCTCGCGGTGGTGGTGCTCGGCACCGGCCAGCAGGCCGACACCGGCGAGAAGTTCCGCCTCGACTCGCTCGACCAGCGGTCGGTCCCCGCGCTGCGCGCCACCCTGCTCGACCACCTGAACGCACCGGACCCGGGCGAAGCACCCGAACCCGGTGCGGCCGAGGATCACCCGCGCGGTCGCGAGATCGGGCACTGGCAGCCCGCCTGGGTGCGCTACGCGCCGCTCTCGCTCACCGGATTCGCCGTCATCGCGCCCATCGTCGGCGTCGGCTTCCAGTACGGGCTAGGCGAGATCGTGTTCAGCTCCGACGCCGCGCACACCATCGAGGAGGGCACGGCCGCGCTGATCGCCGCCGCCGTGCTGGGCCTGCTCGCCGCCGTCGTCGCGCTGGTCAGCCTGGCCGCGTGCACCCGCTACCTCACCACCTACCACAGGCTGCGCGTCCTGGACGACGACCGCACCCTGCACATTCGCCACGGCCTGTTCACCACCCGCCAGATCACTCTGGACCTGGCGCGTTTCCGCGGCGCGACCGTCAACGAACCGCTGCTGCTGCGCTGGGCGGGCGGCGCGGAACTCGAAGCGATCATGGTCGGCGAGAACGCCCGTCAGAAACTGCTGCCGCAGGCCCCGCGCGCCGCCGTCGAACGCACGCTCACCGAATTGCTCGCCCCGCGCGGGGGAACGGTGGAATCCGGGACGCGAGGCGACACAGGGCACGTCGGCACCGACGGCACGCCCGCGACGGAGGGGGCCGGAACCCTCGGCATCGTTTCATCCACAGGGCATCCCGGAGCCGGATCGCCGGGCCGTGTGAGGCCCGCGGCGAATCCCGCGACAGGCGACGAGCACAAGGGCGGCCGGACGTCGGAGTCCTCGACCACGGGTTCGGTCAGCGCGCAGGGCACAGCGCCGTTGCTCGCGCACGGGCCGGTCGCGCGGCGCAGGCGCTACACCCGCGCGCTCACCCTGCCCGGTATCGCGGCGGCGTTTCTGTTGGTGCTGAACCTGATCGACGTGTCGTTCTCGCCCTGGTGGTGGACCCTGCCCGCCGTGACCGCCGCCCTCGCCGCCGCACTGGCCGAGGACCGCTACCGGGGGCTCGGCCACGCCGTCATTCCCGCCACCGCGCACAGCCCCGCCTGGCTGATCACCCGCTCCGGGTCGCTCGACCGCGACCGCGACTGTCTACAAGGCCCCGGCATCATCGGCTGGACCGTCAGCCGCTCGTATTGGCAACGCCGCTCCGGGGTGGCCACGCTCGTCGCCGCCACCGCCGCGGGCAAGAAGCGCTACTTGGTGATCGACCTGCCGCTGGCCGACGCCTACCGCGTGATCGACGCCGTCACCCCGGGCCTGCTCGGCGTGGGCGGGAACTCGCCGTCGCGGGTGACACCGGCGAAGAGCTGAACCTCCGCTCGCCGCACCGATTCCGGCACCCCCGGTGTGGCGGACTGGTCACCCCGGGCGGACGACGTTGAATGGTCGCCGTGGGCGATACCCCGAGCGCGTCCAAGGAACTGCCGATCGCCGATCGTCGCGCGCGCCGGATGCACGCGGGCGACCGCTATCGCCTGACCGCCTTCGGGGGTCTGGCGGCACTGTCGTTGGACGCGCTGTCGAGTGTCGCCTACGGCCCCGAGGCGATCGTGCTGGTGCTGATCACCGCAGGGGTCGCCTCGGTCACGCTGACGTTCCCGATCGCCTGCGCGATCACCGCGCTGCTGCTGGTGCTGGTGCTGTCGTATCGGCAGGTCATCGCCGTGCATCCGGACGGCGGCGGCGCGTACGCGGTGGCCGGACGCCAACTAGGCCGCGGCGCGGCGCTGTTGGCGGCGGCGAGTCTGGTCGTGGACTACGTGCTGACGGTCGCGGTGAGTCTCTCGGCGGGCGCGGCGAGTCTGGCCAGCGCGTTTCCGGCGTTGGCCGACGAACTGCTGCCGATGACGCTGCTCGGCCTGGCGGTGCTGACGGCGGTGAACCTGATCGGCATCGCCGAATCGGCCAAGGTGCTGGCGGGTCCGGCGATCCTGTTCGTCGGGCTGATCGTGGCGGTCATCGTCGTCGGGCTGACTCGTCCCCATCCGGTCGCGGTGATCGGTACCGCGCACACCGCGTTCGATCCGGTCGTCGCGCTCGGCGTCGTGCTGGTGCTCAAGGCGTTCGCGGCGGGTTGTTCCGCGCTGACCGGCGTGGAGGCGATCGCGAACGCCGTCCCGTCCTTCCGCGCGCCCCGGGTGCGCCGCGCCCAGCACACCGAGGTGGCGCTCGGGTTGCTGCTCGGCGGTCTGCTGCTGGGTCTGGCGTGGCTGATCCGGGTGCACGAGGTGGTGCCGCGCGAGGACGTGACCATCCTCGCGCAGTTGGCGGCCGCGGCGTTCGGCACGGGTTGGCTGTTCTACCTGACCAATCTCGCGGTGACCGCGGTGCTGGTGCTGGCGGCCAACACCAGTTTCGGCGGGCTGCCGATCCTGCTGTCGCTGCTGGCCAAGGATCGCCGTGTGCCGTCGCTGTTCGCCCTGCGCTCGGAACGTCCGGTGTTCCGGCTAGGGGTGACCGCGCTGGCGGTGGTCGCGGCACTGGTGCTGCTCGCGGTGGACGCCGAGACCCATCGGCTGCTACCCGTCTACGCGGTCGGGGTGTTCATCGGGTTCACGCTGTGCCAGACCGGGTTGGTGCGGCACTGGTGGCGCGAACGCGGCGCGCGGTGGCGGGCACGCGCCGCGCTCAACGGCTTCGGGGCGCTGCTGACCTCGGTCGCCGCCCTGGTGCTGCTGGTCGAGAAGTTCACCGAGGGCGCGTGGCTGCTGCTGATCATCATCCCCACGCTGGTCCTGCAGTTCGCGCACGTGGAGAACTACTACCGCGACGTCGCCGGTCAACTCCGCTTGGGCGAGTTGCCGCCGAAACCGCGGGTGGACAGTGCGGAGCGGGAACTGGTGGTGGTGCCGGTGGTGACGATGAGCGAGGTCACCTACCGGGCGTTGATCGCCGCGCTGCGGATGCGCGGCGAGATCGTCGCGGTCGCCGCGCGCATCGATCCGGCCTCCACCGACCGGCTCTCCGAACACTGGGAACGCTGGAGTCCGGGCGTTCCGCTGGTGGTGCTGCCCTGTCCGCACCGCAGCCTGGTGGCGACCCTGGTCGGCTACGTGCGCAAACAGACCGCGCGCGGCCGGGCGGTCACCGTGCTGGTCGCCCAGGTCGAGGCCAGGCACTGGTGGCACCGCGTGCTGCACAATCCGCGCGGCCCGGTCCTCACGGCGGCGCTGCGCAACCGGACCGACGCGGTCGTGGCCACGCTGGCGGTCCGGGTCGACTGACTCAGGGCACCAGCCAGCGCAGGTAGGTGTAGCCCAGCGGCGCGGCGAGTCCGCAGACGAACAGCGCCAACGTCGGCCAGGCGCTCAGCAGCAGGATGTCGCCGCCCGGTCCGCCGCTCGCCGCGACCAGGAATCCGAAGGTCCACGCCGCCAGCGGCAGCAGGGCGACGCCGGGACGGTCGGTGACGGTGCGCATCGCGATCACGAACACCACGTTGAGGACCCCGGCCAGCAGGGCCGTCACGGGGAAGGGGATCGCGCCGTCGGCGGGACCGGCGGCCAGCGGGGCGGCGAGGACGGCGGCGTCCGCGGCCGGGACCGTCCCGCGACCGAAGTACAACGGCAGGTACAGGACCTCGAACGCCAACGAGAACAGGCCGCTGAACACGAGCAAGGTCGTCACCGCGACGGCGGCCGGACCGGTGAGGCGCTGTGCGCCCGCCCCGGCGGTGGCGGCGGTGTGATCGGCGGTCGCGGTCACTGGACGGGCGGGTAGCCGAGCAGCGTGAGCAGGTGACTCTGCATGTCGACGAAGGCGTACAGCGCCGACATGTACAGCTCGTGCTGCGCGGGCCAATACGGCTTCATACCGTCCACGAAGGCCACGATGGCGTCCTGGAGATGCCAGTTGTACATGCTCGGGAGTCTATTCCGCGCGTGGTTGCGGCGGGGTCGCGGTGACTTCCCCGAGACCCGCGAACAGGTCGTGCTCACGCCCGTCCGGACCGGTGGGTCCGCGGTGGCCGCGCACCAGGATGTAGTGCTCCTCGGGCAGCACCGGTTGGGCGATGTCGTTGGACAGCGCGAACTCGCGCCCGGACGGCGCCAGGGTGACCTGGGTCGCGTGCGCGCGCAGCGCGGCGCGTTTGGCGGGCAGCGCCTCGGAGACGTCGATCGTGGTGGTCACCGAACGGGCGGGCACACTGGGCAATTCGTCCGCCGCGGGCAAGCGCCACCCGCGCGGCAACGCGCCGGGCAGGCCCGCGACGGTGCGCCGGGTCAGCGCCTCGGTGTGCAGGCGCAGCATCTCGTCGTCGGTCACCGTCCAGTACACCTTCGGGGTATCCCACCCCCGGTCGGCGGCTTCGGCGACGGCCGCCGTGGTCACCTCGTGCGCGCGGATGTGGTCGGGGTGGCCGTAGCCGCCCTTCGGGTCGTAGGTGATCACCACCGCGGGCCGCAGTTCCACCAGGATCTCGGTCAACGCGGCGACCGCGGCGGGCCCCGACCGCACGAACGCGCGCGGATGCTCGGCCGACGGCGTGCCCGCCATCCCGGAATCGCGCCAGCGTCCCGCACCGCCGAGGAAACGCGGCGGACCGGCGTCGAGCGCGTCGAGGGCGGCGGCGAGTTCACCGACGCGGTAACCGCCGAGTTGATCGGCATTGTCGGCGGTCAGCAGCGACCACCGCTCCCCGATGACCTCACCCTCCTCACCGAGGGTGCAGGTGACCACGGTGACGGGGACGCCCCGTTGCCGGTACAGCGCGATGGTGCCGCCGGTGGTGATCGACTCGTCGTCGGGATGGGCGTGCACCAGCACGATTCCGCCGGTCACGACCGCACCACCGCACACAGCACCACCCCGGGCACCCTACGGCAACCGCTGCCACATGGCGGCGTCGCCGAAGATGCTGACCTGGATCGCGCCGCTGAGCGACGCGCCGTCCACTCGCGGTCCGGCCGCGGCCACCACGTTGTCCTGCACGATCGGCAACACCGTCGACAGGTTCCACAGCATCGGCTCGGCCTCGGCCAGCACCCGGCCGACGTCGACACCGCGGATCGCGGCATCGATCGACGGTTGCAGGGCCGGTTCGCACACCCCGGACAGATTGCTCGGCGCGCGCCGGGCGATCTCCACGGCCGCCACGGCGTCGTCGTCGCCCGCGGGCGCGGCCACCGGTGGACAGCCGAACCGCGAGGCGAGCACGGTGGCCGGATCGGCGCCCGCGACCTCCCAGCCGACGATCGCGTCTACGCCGCCGCCGACCAGTTCGGTCCCGTACAACTCGTCGCGCGCGAGATTGCGCACGCCCGCGTCGATTCCGGCGCTGCGCAACTGGTCGACCGCGGTGTTGGCGACCGCGAGGGCGGTGGCGTCACCGGTCACCGCGCCGATCCGCAGCACCAGGGCCTTGCCGTCCTTGACCACCGGTCGCGGCTGCTGGGCGGGCGAGGTCGGCGAGGCCACCGGGGCCTGTTCGCCCGCGCGCCGATACCCGGCCTCGGCCAGCAGCGCGAACGCCTCCTCCGCGGACGGCCGCGGCGGCTGCGTCGGGGTGTACCCGGGATCGGACGGCGCGAGGATCTGCGCGCGCACCGGTTCCACCCAGCCGCCGGTCTGCGCGCCCACCGTGGCCAGCAGCGCCGGATCGAGCAGGGCCATCACCCCGCGCCGGACCCGCGCGTCGCCGAGGTCGCCGCTACGGCCGTTGAGGACGAATTGCAGTTCCCGCGCCTGCGGCATGATCGCCGTGCGCACCGACGGGATCGCGGCCAGTTGCGCCTGGGTGGCGATGCCGCCGTGGGTCAACGCCATCTGCGCGTCGGCGGTGCGCAGCGAATCGGCCAACTGCGCGGGAGTTCCGCCGCGCCGCAACAGGATCTGATCGGGTGCGGCGGGCGTGCCCCAGTACCGGTCGTTGCGCTCGAGTTGGATCTCCTCGCGGCCCCGGTCGACGTTCTTGATCGCGAACTGCCCGCCGGAGACCCGGATCTGCGAACCCCAGCCCTGCTGGAATCCGCTCGGCGAATCCTTGATCAGATGCGAGGGAAGCAGATTCGAGAACAGCCCGCGCCACGCCGGATACGGCGCGTTCATCGTCACCGTGACGAGCTTGCCGCCCTCGGCGGAACTGACATCGGTGATCATCCGGTAGCCCGCCGAGTCGACGGTGCCCGGTTGGGTGATCATCTGCTGCCACAGGAACCGGAAGTCCTCGGCCGCGATCGGCGCGCCGTCGGACCAGTTGGCCTGGTTGCGCAGGGTGTAGGTGATCGTGAACGGTTCCTGCGAGGTCACGTCCGCCGAGATCACCAGCGCCGTGTCGGCCACCCAGTCCGTCGCGCCCGGCACCGCCGCGTTCGGCACCGGCCGGAACGGACTCGGCAGCACCATCGAACTCACCGCCGCGGTGGCGGGCGACTGGTCCGCGCGCAGATGCGGATTGAAGCCGATGCCGATGTCGTCGATGCCGACGACCACCGTGTGCTTGCCCGGTTTGGTGGGCTGGGTGGTCTTCGGGCTGTCGGTGCTCTCGATCGGCGGCGGCGGATTGGCCGTACACCCGGCGAGCAGCACCGTCACCGCGACCGCCAGCAGCGCCGGTATCGCGCGCGTCTTCGCGCGTCGTCTTGCCCCCGATCTCACGCTGCGCACTCTACCCAGCGCGGCGCGCACCGGGCCACGCGAAGTAACCCGGTGCGCGGTGATCGCCTCGTCGGACGCGGGCACTACAGCGCGGCCCGGTCCCGCGCCTTCCGCCGGGACAGCTCCCGGCCGCGTTCGGTCGCGCCCAGGATGACCTTGCGCACGCGCACGACCTCCGGGGTCACCTCCACGCACTCGTCGGCGGCGCAGAATTCCATCGCGCCTTCCAGGTCGAGCTGCAACGGCTTGGCCAGGGTCTCCATCACGTCGGCGGTCGAGCTGCGCATGTTGGTCAGCTTCTTCTCGCGGGTGACGTTGATGTCGAGATCCTCGGCGCGCGGGTTGAGGCCGACGACGTGGCCCTCGTAGGTGTCCGCGCCCGGTTCGACGAAGAACTGCCCGCGGTCGGCGAGCTGGATCATCGCGAACGGGGTGACCGAGCCCGCGCGGTCGGAGACCAGCGAGCCGGTGTGGCGGGCGCGGATCTCACCGGCCCACGGCGCGTAGCCGTGCGAGACGGCGTTGGCGATGCCGGTGCCCCTGGTCTCGGTGAGGAAGTCGGTGCGGAAACCGATCAGACCGCGCGAGGGGACGATGAACTCCATGCGCACCCAGCCAGCGGCGTGGTTGCTCATCTGCACCATCTTGCCCTTGCGGGCGGCCAGCAACTGGGTGATCGCGCCGAGGTACTCCTCGGGGCAGTCGATGGTCAGCTCCTCGAACGGCTCGTGCACCTTGCCGTCGACCTGCCGGGTGACCACCTGGGGCTTGCCGACGGTCAGCTCGAACCCTTCGCGGCGCATCTGCTCGACCAGGATCGCCAGCGCCAGCTCACCGCGGCCCTGCACCTCCCAGGCGTCGGGGCGGCCGATGTCGAGCACCCGCAGCGAGACGTTGCCGACCAGTTCCTGGTCCAGCCGCGACTTGACCATGCGCGCGGTCAGCTTGTGGCCCTGCACCCGGCCGACCAGCGGCGAGGTGTTGGTGCCGATGGTGACCGAGATGGCGGGCTCGTCGACGGTGATGCGC
Organism: Nocardia takedensis NBRC 100417; assembly: GCF_000308695.1. Lineage (GTDB taxonomy): Bacteria > Actinomycetota > Actinomycetes > Mycobacteriales > Mycobacteriaceae > Nocardia > Nocardia takedensis. The sequence continues at coordinate 24,590 of NZ_BAGG01000103.1, forward strand.
GGCAGCGCGACCGGGTTGTCGACGTCGGCGAGGGTGTCGCCGATCATGATCTCGGGGATGCCCGCGATGGCGACGATGTCACCGGCGACGGCGACCTCGCCCGGCCGGCGTTCCACGCCGATCGTCTGGAGCAGTTCGGTGATCTTGACCTGCTTGACGCCGTCGGCGTGCATCCACGCGACGTTCTGCCCCTTGCGCAGTTCGCCGTTGTGCACGCGCACCAGCGCGAGCCTGCCGAGGAAGGCCGAGGCGTCGAGGTTGGTGACGTGGGCCTGCAACGGCGCGGTCGCGTCGCCCTTGGGGGCGGGGATGTACTCCATGAGCACGTCGAACAGCGCGTCGAGGTTCTCCGAGGACGGCGCGTTGCCGTTCTCGGGGCGCTCCTTGGACGCCTTGCCCTCACGCCCGGAGGCGTAGAGGACCGGCAGGTCCAGGGCCAGTTCGGCGGCCTCGGCGGCGGCGTCGTCCAGGTCGGAGGCCAGGTCGAGCAGCAGATCGTGGCTCTCCTCGACGACTTCCTCGATGCGCGCGTCGGGACGGTCGGTCTTGTTGACGACCAGGATCACCGGCAACGAGGCGGCAAGCGCCTTGCGCAGCACGAACCGGGTCTGCGGGAGCGGGCCCTCGGAGGCGTCGACCAGCAGGACGACACCGTCGACCATGGACAGGCCGCGCTCCACCTCACCGCCGAAATCGGCGTGGCCGGGAGTGTCGATGACATTGATCACAGTGACCGAACCATCGGGGTGATGGCGGTGCACCGCGGTGTTCTTGGCGAGAATGGTGATGCCCTTCTCGCGCTCGAGATCGCCGGAATCCATCACCCGATCGACCAACTCGGCACGTTCCGCGAACGCGCCGGATTGACGGAGCATGGCGTCGACCAATGTCGTCTTACCGTGGTCTACGTGGGCCACGATGGCGACATTGCGAAAATCGCGTGCAGACGACACGCCTGAATCCTCCTGCTGTTGGGTATAGGTGCCGGCCGACCCCTGCAAACAGGTGGAGAATCGAGACTCACCGGGCATCGCGGCCGGTTCACACCCTACCGGCACCCGCGTCGTCCGTAGTCGTCAGGCGGCTGACCAAGGGTAGGCTAACCCGAATGGGCAAAGTCAAAGCGAAGCAGGTCTCGTCCCTGAAGCCCAAGAAGAAGTGCTGCCGCAAGAAGACGCGCTGCGTGAAATGCCCCGTGGTCGTCATGCGGATGAAGAAGGCCGAGGCGAGCGGCTGTCACGGCAAGGATCTGAAGAAGGCTTTGAAGCAGGCCCGCGCGGCCTGAACGGGGAAATTCCGCGCCGCTTGGCGAGAAATCCGGCTCGCTGCGGGTACAACCGGACTATGAGCACTCCGTTGCTGACCGAAGCCGAACTCGCCGACGCCCTGGCCACCCTGCCGGGCTGGGCCAGTTCCGGCGATACGCTGACCCGCTCGGTCGACGCCGATTCGTTCCTCGCGGGCATCGAACTGGTGCGCGCGGTGGCCGAGGTCGCCGAGGCGACCGACCATCACCCCGATATCGATATCCGCTGGCGGACGATCACCTTCGCGCTGTCCACCCATTCCGCGGGCGGACTCACCGAACTGGACCTGGCGCTGGCTCGGGAGATCGATCGGCTGGCTCCGCGTTTCGCCGGAGGCGACGTCCCGAACGAATGACCCATCCGTAGAACACCAGGACGCCGAGCACGTCGACCGCGCCCAGCCAGGACAGCACGCCCGGGCGCGAGATCTCCCAGATCGTCGGCTGGAAGAACGAGAGCACCCACGGGACGCCGACGAGCATCGTCACCAGCCAGTACCCCGCCAGGATCCGTGCGCCCGCTGCCGCTCGCAGCGGACCGTAGAGCAGCCACAGCACCGCCGGCAGCAGCCACACCCAGTGGTGCGACCACGAGATCGGCGAGACCATCAGGCCGAACAGTTGCACCACGATCAAGGTGCCGAGACGGTCCTCGGAGTCCAGTGCCCGCCAGGCGAACACCGCGAGCACCGCGACGATCAGCACGCCCGCCAACCACCACGGACCCGATTCCACGTCGTGGCCGAGCAGGCGACTGAGCGTGCCGCGCAACGACTGGTTCCACACCGACCCGACCGGGCCGATGCGATCCGCGTCACCGAGCAGGGTGCCGAAGTAGCGGGTCGCCTCGCGGTTGTTGATCAGGTAGCTGACGCCGACCGTGGCGCCGAACACCACCGCCGACCAGAGCGCGGTGGCCCAGCGCCCGCGCGCGAGGAAATACAGCCCCGTGATCGCGGGCGTCAGTTTGATCCCCGCGATGACGCCGACGAGGCCGCCGGACAGCCACCACCGCGAACTGCGCACCGCCACCATCGCGCCGAGCACCAGGAAGACGTTGACCTGCCCGTAGTCGATCGTCGTCCGCACCGGTTCGAGCCACACCCCGACCGCCGTCCAGGCGAAGGTCGCCACCCGCCAACGGGGTTCGCCGAAACTCCGCTCGCCGAGGACCAGTTCGAGGCTGATCCGCACCACACCGTAGAGCGCGGCCACCGTCGCCAGTAGCCACCCGATCGCGACGACGGTGAACGGGAGGAAGTGCAAGGGGAAGAAGACCAGCGCCGCGAAGGGCGGATAGGTGAACGGCAGCGGGAAGTCGGGGGTCTTCTCCGAATAGGTGTAGTCGTAGAGCCGATCGGTCAGCAGATCCGCGGAACCCCCTACGTAGACGTGCAGGTCGACGAGGTTCATCCCGTTGTCCGACAGCAGCATCCACAGCAACCGGGCCAGTACGGACAGCGCGAGCGCGGTCACGGCCAGGCGCAGGGGGGCGGCGGTCGGACGGGATGGCGTCCGAGCGCTGTCTGGGTTCAAATCGCTGACTTTCGACTCGGTGCGGGGCCTCTGACTCGATCCGCCGGACATCGATCGGTGTGTTCGGCGGCGCGATCCGGTGGCTCGGACTACATTAACCGCAGCCACCGGCGACCCCGGGGGCCGTCGTGTCACGGTGTCGATTCGAGGGAGTGGTACGGGCGCGCACTCGGACGATCCGAGTACCACCCGGTAACATTTGCATCACCTTCAACACCAGTAACACTCCCGGCACGCTAGCGTTCTGATACCACTGATCGTCCACGCAACCGTCGGGGACACCGCCGCTGTACAACTCGGTAGCGATGTCCCTAGAGTGACCCCCGAAACGATGGCTCCACGCATCGCTGACAGATGTACCCGAAGGTAAGGACGGCCAGACCAGTGCTTCGCACCCGAGGATCGCGGATCGCGTTATCCGCTCTCGCCCTGGCGGCGAGTGCTTCGCTTGCCGCTCCGACCGCAGTCGCGGCGCCCGCACCCGCGCCCGCCGCGGTTCCGAGCAACAGCATCCCCATGGTCCCCGAAGGGGTTCCGGTGGATGCGCTGGCCGCACTCACCCCGGCCATCGTGGGTTCCATCGCGGGTCCGGCCGACATCGCCGACGGACCGCAGGCCGCCATCCTGGCCCAGGCCCGTGTTCTGCTGAACACGCTGAACCTGCCCCCGCAGATCAAGTCCACCCTCGAGCGGATCATCACCTTCCTCGACGGCAGCGGCGGCGGCGGCCCGGAACTACCGCCCCAGGACGGCCCGACCATCGCGCAGTTCCTCTACCCGACCATCGGCAAGGGTTGCATCGGCGATTCGGCCGACTCGATCGGCACCGCGCTGGCCGTCCCCGGTCCCGCGCAACTGCCCCCGCCCGGCCCGGTCGCGGGCCAGACCGGCTTCGTCTTCACCGCGCTGGGCACCAAGTCGCCCACCGCCGTGCAGAATCCGCCGATGACGGTGCAGTGGCTGAACCTGGACACGCGCCGCAGCGGCGTTGTCCCGCTCACCGACGAGGCCAAGATCAACCCCGACGGCCCGGCCACCCTCTCGGCCATCGTCGACACCGGCGCGGGTCGCGTCGTCGCCGTGGTCGGCGGCTCGCTGACCACCCAGGCGCCCGAATCGGCCCCGCGCACTTGCTCGTTCCTGCCGACGCTGGGCTTCTTCACCGTCTGAGTTCGAGACTCCCCTCGGCCGTCGCCTTTCCGGGCGGCGGCCGAGTCGGCGTTCGAACCCGTCGACACGCGCGCGAGCTCACCCGGTTCGGAAGCGAGCCGCGGTGGCCTGTGGTAGACCGAAGCTATGGCGACTGTCGAGATCTCCGCACCGCCCGCCTCCGCGCTCCGCGTGCACCGCTCGATCCGGAGCAAACGCTCGCGCCGCTCCGTGCTGTCCTTCCGGTCCGAAGGCTCGATCCTGTCCATCGGTTCGGCCTATTCGATCCTGTCCATCGGCAGCGTCGGCTCGGTGCTGTCGGTCGGCTCGGTCGGATCGTTCGGCTCGCTGCTGTCCTCCGGATCGTTCGCCAGTCTCGGCTCGGCGCTGTCCGGGCTCTCGCGCTGGTCGCTGCTGTCCTGGCAGGGCGACCACGACGCGCCCGACTCACGCCCGGATCTGCGCGTGGTCGCCGACGAACCGGACCTGCGTGCCGACCCGTGCTGTCACACCCAGACCTAGCGGCCGGGCGCGCTCACCACTGCCCGTAGGCGGGGCGCAGGACGGCGTTGAGGTCCACGCCGACGCCGTCGACGGCGCGCTTGTCGATCTCGAATTGGTGCAGGTGTGCGGCCGGGTGTACGTAGCCCTTCGGCGAGCCCCAATTGTGCTGCCAGAACCACGATCCCAGCCCGGCTAGTCGGGCCAGGTCGATGGTCGGCGAATTCGCGTAGATACCGACCCTGCCCTTGCCCAGCACCGACTCCCAGCCCGCGATGTAGGGCGCGATCATGGTCGCGAAGTCGACCGGGGTGGGGTTGTCGTCGATGGAGGCGTAGATGGGGACGTCGTCGGGGCCGCCGGCCTCACGATGCAATGCCAGGCCGCGGTCCGCGTGGCGCTTGCCCGCCTCGAGTCCGCCGCGCCAGTCGGCGGTGTCGGCTTTGCCGTACTGGTAGTTCGAGACGATCGTCAGCCCGGCCTCGTGCAGGGCCTCCACTTCGGCCGCGCGCAGCGGTTTGCCCTCCATCCATTCCGCGCCGGGCCTGCGGTCGGAGACGTAGCGGATGACGCCGATGTGGCCCGCGTCCCGGATCGCCTCGGCGGCGGGCACACCGCCCGCGTAGTCGAGCAGGGTGCCGAGTCGGCCCGCGGCGGAGGCGGGCGCGGCGGTCGAGGGAACGGCGGCGACGACGGCCGCGGCGGCGCTGAAGGCGAACAGGTCACGACGGGACAGATCCACAGGATGCTCCTCGGCGGGCCCCCCGGGTCGATGGCGACAGATGGGGGATCACGCGCGGGCACGGACGGCCGGGCGCAGCATGCCCGGCGCACCTTCCCCAAGGTCACGCGCGCGCCGGGAGCCTCGAACGTGCACTAATTTCACCATATTCACAGGGGAACCGCCAGACCCATCGAACACACTCACCCCACTCGCCCCACCGGTCACCCTCGCGACGAACAAGCCCGAACGGTCGGTCGATCGACGCGCTCGCGCCCAGCCCTCGGAAACCGCGCGCGACAGGCCCGATGAGCGGGTCCGCGACCGCCCTCAGACCAGGGAATCGAGGCGGGCCGCGACATCGATGACGCGTTCGGCGCCCGCCGCCAATTGATCGCGCACGACTCTGGTGACCTGCGCGACCACCTGCTTACGGATGCCCGCGACCGCGCCCAGGGTGGCCGCGCGCATCCCGTGCGCCTGGAACGACAACTTCAGATCCCGCGCGTCCGGCGGCGGCACATCGATGACGATCAGCAGCGGATCGGCGGCCCGCGCGGTCAGCACCAGCGGGATCTCCACATCGGCGCGGTAGCGGTTGGCCTTGAGGACCTCGACGGTGATGTCCAGGCTCACCGGCACCAGCAACTCGAAGGACACCGGCGCGTCCACGTTCTCGCGCGGTAATCGCTCGGAGACCTGCGGCAGTCGGATCGCGCCGCGGACCGTCACCGTCGCCCGCCTGCCCGGACCGGTGCGCAGCGGACCGATCTCGATCGGGCGGCCCGCCATCCGCTCGACCACCTCGCTCACCCGCTCGCGGGTGACGATGCGGTCGAAGAACCGGCGGCCGAGTTCGCCGTAGGTGATCCACTCCAAGTCGGCGCGCTCGCGATGCGGCGAATGCGCGCGGTCCATGATCGCCTGGATGTCGAAGACGCGACCGCGCCGGGCCTGCGGTTCGGCGAGCATGGCGTTGACCCGGTTGGCGACATCACGCTGCACCAGACCCGCGATCGGATCGAGCAGCCATTCCCATTCGGCGTCCACGGCCTTGGCCCGCAACGCCAGGCTGACATCCTCGGGCCGCACGGGCGGGATGTCGATGACCACCAACAGCGGGTCGGCGGTGCGCGCGTGCAGACTCAACCCGATGTCGACCACCGCGGACACTCGCAGGCGGCGCCCGCCGAGCAGCACCTTCATCGTCAGCGACACCGGCACCGTGAGCTGGAACGTGAGTCGGCTGTCGTGCCGGGACACCACCGGGGTGCCCACCTTGCCCTCGGCGACGAACCCCGCGAGCCCGCCGGGCAGGATCGTGAACGGGCCGAGGGTGAGCCCGCGGCCCGCGATACTCGCGACCGCGGCCACGATCCGCTCCTCGGTCACCGCGTAGGTGACGAACCGTTCGCCGAATTCGGCGTACTCGATCCAGACCGGTTGGCCACCGGCCACCTCGTTCGCCCGCGTCGTGGACTGCATCGGTTGTTCCGGACCCCTCACCCGTGGACAGGACATCGGACACGCTACGCCCAGGCGGTGACTACCCGACGCGCTCGGGTTCACGCGGGGAGCCCTGTCCTGCTGATGAGGGGGTAGCAGGACAGGGCCCGGGTGACAGCGCTGCCGGGCGCTGTCTACTCAATGGTAAGTCTTCGGGCGCGCCGAACCGAACCGCGTACCGCCCCGATTGCCGCTGAGCGGCAATGATTTTCACAACCGAAACTTCACAGCCTGCCGAACCCGACGAAGCCGGACATCCCGGTCAGGTCGAAGCGGTGGATTCGCACGGTCCCGTACTCGTTGCCGCCGATGGTGGTGACCTCACCGCCGTCGGCCTCGAGCACGATGTTGGTGTGCTGGGAGAACGGGCTGCCCTCGGCGTAGAGCAGCACGTCACCGGTGCGCGGGCGGTAGTCGCCGCCGCCCGGGACGAAGCGGCCCGCGCCCTGGTAGTACTCCTGCAACGTATAGACGCCGGGAATTCGCCAGGACCCGGAATTCGGGTTCGACAGCGGCAGGCCCGCCTCGCGCATCACCCAGCTGACGAAATCCGCGCACCACGCCTCGCGCACGCCCTCGGCGTAGTTCGGGCCGCTGCGCGGGTCGGCGAATTCGCGCTCCAGCACCGCCACCAGCGCGCGCTGGCTCGGATCGAGCTCCGCGCGGTCGAGGGCCGGGAACTCGGTGAGCGCCACGCCCGTGACGGCATCCGGTTCGCCGTGCTCCTGCCACCAGCGCAACCCTAGGAACCCGCCCAGCGCGAGCACGAGCGCCAGCGCCGCCCCCGCCACGAGCCATCCGCGCGCACGACGCGCGCCCACCTGTCCAGCGACCATGATCTCCCCCGAGTTCGTCCGCCCCGCCCCGCCGATCACGACGGGGTGGCCGCCACTATAGCCGCGGTTTCAGGCGGCGGCAGGGGCAGCGGGCCGGGCGAGCTTCGGAATGCACGCGGTCAGCACGATCGCCAGCAGGGCGGCGGCCATCGCGATGAAGAACGTGGTGTGGAAGCCCTCGCGGGAGGGCACCGCGTGACCGGCGTAGGTGATCGTCATGTGCGCCAGCACGACGCTCATGACCGCCGCCGAGGTCGAGGTGCCGATCGAGCGCATGAGCGAGTTGAGGCCGTTGGCGGCGGCCGTCTCCGAGATCGGCACCGCGCCCATGATCAAGGCGGGCATCGCGGCGAAGGACAGGCCGACGCCGCCCGCGACCACCACGGCCGCCAGCAGGATCTGCCACACCTCGTGCATGAGCACGACGGCGCTCAGGTAGCCCACCGCGATCACCGCGGAGCCCAGCATCAGGGTGACTTTGGGTCCGCGCGCGGCCGACAACCGGGCCGACACCGGCGACAGCAGCATCATGACCACGCCCGTCGGCGCGAGGACCAGGCCCGCCCCCACCATCGACAGCCCGAAACCGTAACCGGTGCCCTCGGCGGCCATCAGCAACTGCGGGAAGGTCAGCGACATGCCGTAGAGGGCGAAGCCGACGGCGATCGAGGCCAGGTTGGTGAACAGCACCCGCGGGCGCGCCGAAACCCGCAGGTCGACCAGCGGGGCCTCGCGGCGCAACTCGAAGGCGCCCCAGCCGAGGAACACCACCAGCGAGACCGCGAACAGGCCCAGGATCGACGGGGAGGCCCACCCCCAGTCCGCGCCCTTGGTGATGCCGATCAGCAGTGTCAGCAGCGCGATGGACAAGCCAACGGCACCGCCGAAGTCGAACCGCGACGGCGTGCGCACCGGCGATTCCGGCACGAAGACGTAGACCAGCACCGCGCACAGCACACCCATGCCCGCCGCGGTCCAGAACAGCATGTGCCAGTCCGCGTGCTGGGCGATCAGCGCCGCGGCGGGCAGGCCGACCGCGCCGCCGACGCCGAGGGTCGCGCTCATGATGGCCATCGCCGAACCGACCTTCTCGGGGGGCAGTTCGTCGCGCATCATGCTGATGCCCAGCGGGATCGCGCCGACCGCCGCGCCTTGCAGCGAGCGGCCGACGATCTCGGGCAGCAGGGTGGAGAACAGCGCGCAGATCACCGATCCCGTGATCAGCAGCAGCAGGTTGACCAGCAGCACCCGGCGCTTGCCGAACATGTCGCCGAGCCTGCCGCTGATGGGGGTGGCGACCGCGCCGGCGAGCAGCGTCGCGGTGATCACCCACGAGGCGTTGGAGGCCGAGGTGTTCAGCAGCGAGGGCAGCAGCGGGATGATCGGGATGACCAGCGTCTGCATGAGCGACACGACGATGCCGACCGTGCCGAGGGTCGCGATGAGTACCGCGGGTGCGGGCGAGGGTCGGTTGTCGGCGTTCGCGGCGGAGGCGGCCGCGTCGGCAGTCAGGGACATGAATGTGTACGGTACACAGCTTGTGTATGGTGCACAATTTGCCGGTTTCCGCCACCTGACGACATAGTGTGTGCCATGTCGGACACCCCTCCCGTCGACCGCGCGGCGCTGGGCAGGCTCGTCTTCGAGCTGACCCTGCTCTCCCGCCACTATCCGGCAACCATGCTGCGCCGCCCGGGATTCCGGCTCGACCGCTCCGCCTACGTCATCCTCACGCGCCTCGAGATCGACTCACCGTTGAGCCTGCGCGAACTGGCCGAGGCCCTGCAACTCGACATCTCCACCGTCAATCGTCAGATAGCCGCGATGCTGCGACAGGATCTCGTCGAGCGCGTCCCCGACCCGGAAGGCGGGATCGCGCGCAAGATCCGGGCCAGCGTCGACGGCCTGCGCTACCTCACCGCCGACCGCGCCCGCAGCCGCGAGGGCATCGGCGCGGTCGTCGCCGACTGGTCCACCGAGGACATCGACCGATTGGGATCGCTCATCGCGCGATTCAACGCCTCGATCGAACACCTCGAGGACAATCGCTGGCCCCGACCACCCGCGAATGGCTAGCCTCCGGCTATCACACCGCGCCAGACGGATTCGGCCCGATCGGCCACCCGTGCGTCCGCGGCGCGACTAGGCTGCGCGAGGTGGGACACCGGACGCGTGGCCGCTCGCACACCACCTGGGACGACTTCCTGGTCGGGGTGGTGGGACTGGTGCTTGCGGCCGCCCTCGGCACCGTGGCGGCCACCGTCGCGCTGTCGGGCCACCACGTCGCGGCCGTCCTGCTCGCCGTCGTCGCGCTCGGCTTCGCCGTCCCCGCTCTCGTCCAAGCCGTCGGCGAACTCGTCGGCATCGCGCTACTGGTCGGCACACTCGCGGCCTTCGTCCTCACCCTGCCCGCCCTGCTGATCAGCCCGGCACTGCGCCGCCGCGCCCGCGAGCACTGGACCGCGACCAGGCGCTAGCCCGCGCGAAAACCGCTGCGAACAGCCGATTTCGATCATGGTCGGCGAAATTCCGACGCCGACCCGGGTTTGGATGTCGCGTTTGGAGGCACTACGGGGACACAAGCTCGTCGAAGGAGAACCCCCGTGTCGTCCGGAATCCTCGTAGGTGCGATAGTCGCGATAATCCTGCTCATAGGCGCGGCGGTGCTGTTGTGGCCCGCGGTCCGCAGCAGGCAGTTGCGCTCCCGATTCGGACCCGAATACGACCGCGTGCTGGCCGAATCCGACGATCGGCGCACCGCCGAACGTGAACTCGCCGAACGCACCCGCAGGCACAAGCTGCTCGAACTGAAGGCCCTCACCCCCGAGCGCAAGGACTACTTCGCCCGCGCCTGGGCCGACGTGCAGGAACAGTTCGTCGATCAGCCCGCCGAAGCGGTCACCGATGCCGACCGCCTGGTCAGCACCCTGATGGGCGAACGGGGTTATCCCACCGGCAGTTACGACCAGCAACTGGCCGACCTGTCCGTCGAGCACGCGGCCACCCTCGGCCACTACCGCGAGGCCCACGACATCGCCATCGCCCAGGCCGAAGGCCGCGCGAGCACCGAGGACCTGCGCACCGCCGTCGTGCACTACCGCACGCTGTTCCGCGAACTGCTCGACGCGCCCGCCAAGCCGGGAAAGGTCGCCAAGGAGACCGGCGAACATCCCCGTGACGCCGTAGCGCACGAGAAGGTGTCGGTGCCGGACAAGGAGAACGGGGACGGCCACCGGGCCACCGGCGAGGCGACGCGCACACACGAACCGGCTCCCGGCGCGGACGGCGATGCGCGACACGCGACCGCACCGAAAGACGAGGCGCGACAGGCCGTTGTGACTAAAGACGACGCGGCGGAGGGGATTCCGACCGACCGGAGCGCGACCGAACACGCCGACGCGCGCAAGAAGGACACGGTGGCATGAGTACCGAATCCGCCCGGGCCCGCGCGATCGATCCCGACACCGCCGATCCCGCCTCGCGCAACACGACTTCCGATGGTGTGCAGGCCGACTCGACCGCCACCCCCACCGACCCGAAAGGCGAGACCGTGAAGACCGAAGCATCGACCTCGACCACCGCGACGGCCGCCGACGGCCTCGAACCGGAGCGCACGCGCACCGACGTACCCGCTGCCGACAAGGCGCGGACCGTCGACGGAACGGACCACGCGGACACCACCGACGGCGACAAGCGTCCCGCGACCACCGAGGGTGCGCACGCCTCGACCGGCTCGGACGCGATCGACCGCGTCGCCACCGATTCCGACACGGCGACCCACGGCAAGGAGTCCGCCACCGACAAGGCGACCCACCGCTCGCACGACGACCCCGACGCGCCGCACGGCTCGCAAGCCGAGTCCGGCGCAACCCACACCGCGCACGCCGAATCCGATGCACCCCGCGCCACGCAGGGCGGTATCGCTGCACCCCACACCACGCGGGCCGATACCGGCGCGACCCGCGATTCGCAGGCCGCCACCGGCACGTCCGGTGATTCCGGGACGGCGACGAGGGGCGAAACAGTGGCCACGACAGGTGATCCGCGTGGCGCGTCCACCGGGAGAACCGAGGCGGCCAGGGCGAGCGAGTCGAAGACCGACACCGCGCAGGCTGTCGACAGCGCGGCGGGCAAGGGCGCATCGACCGCAGCCCACACCGCCGACGATCCGGCTGTCGAGACCAAGGGCGCGCACGCATCGGCGACCGCCGAGGGCGAAGGCGCGCACACCGCCACCGCGCTCGGGGGTGCGCGCGCCGCGCAGAGCACCGATGCGAAGGGCACGGCACGTCCGGCGACCGCCGAGCAAGCGCCTGGCGAGAACGAGACGATCCCGCCGCTGTTCGACGATCCGACCGTCGATCAGCTGCGCACCCGCTGGCGTGAGGTGCAGGGGTCGTTCGTCGACAGCCCGCGCCAAGCGGTCTCGCGCGCCGACGATCTGGTCGCCGAATTGATCCAGCAACTCGCGGCGGCCTACACCGCGCGCAAGCAGGCGCTGGCCGACAAGGCCCCGGGTGAGGCGGACACCGAGGCGCTGCGTCAGACGTTGCGCCACTACCGGGCGCTGTTCGACCAGCTCTTGTCCCCGGTGGGCTGAGCCGGATCGCACGCGGACCGCACGACCGGGCGACACCGGACGTGCGGTCCTCGCGTGTGCCTGGGGGTACCGGACCGGTGTGGGGACCGCGCTCTCGCGTCGGTCGGTCCCGGCACATAGGCTTGCGCCGTGAATTCCGGGCGGACAGTGGTCGACGGGCGTTTCGAGTTGCTCGAGCCGCTCGGTAGCGGCGGTATGGGGACGGTGTGGCGGGCCTACGATCTGGCCCTGCATCGCGAGGTCGCGCTCAAGGAGGTCAAGCCCGCCGATCCGGAGAGTTCGGCGGGGGCGGCGGGTGTGCAGCGCGAGCGGGTGCTGCGCGAGGCGCGCGCGCTGGCTCGGATCGGGCATCCGAACGTGGTGGCCGTGCACCACATCGTGGATTCGCCGGAACATCCGCACCCGTGGATCGTCATGGAACTGGTGCGCGGGAAGTCGCTGTCGGACCGGCTCGCGCAAGCGCCGCTGGGTCCCGCCGAGGCCGCGGCGATCGGTCGGGGCATCCTGGCCGGTTTGCGGGCCGCTCACCAGGTCGGCGTGCTGCACCGCGACATCAAACCGGCCAACGTGCTGCTGCGCGAGGACGGCTCGCCCGTCCTCACCGATTTCGGGATCGCCGCGCTCGCCGACGCCACCGGGTTGACCGGCACCGGCAACCTGGTCGGGTCGCTGGATTACGTGGCCCCGGAGCGGTTGGCCGGCGAGGAGGGCAATCCCGCCTCGGATCTGTGGTCACTGGGCCTGCTGCTGTTCGTGGCGGTCGAGGGCTATCACCCGATGCGCCGCGAGACCACCGTGGCCACGCTGGCGGCGGTGCTGCAAGGCACCGTGCCGATTCCCCAGCGGGCCGGCCCGCTGACCCCGGTGCTCCAGTCGATCCTTGTCGCCGACCCGAAGCATCGCGCGTCGATGGAACAGGTCGACCACCAGTTGGCCCAGTTGACCACCTCCGGCTCGCATCCGGTGGCGGCGAACCCGTACGCGCACCCCGCCCAGCACGGGTCCACACCGTCGTACCCGGTGCAGCACGGCACGTCCACTCCCGCCTACCCCGTTCAGCACGGCACCGGTCCGTCGACGCCCGTCTACGGGCAGCAGTACACGCCGCCGGCCGCGCCGGTAGCCAAGCCGACTCACGCCCAGCCGGGTTACCTTCAGCCGGGCCACAACCAGGCCGGTCACAACCAGGCCGGTCACGCCGGGGCAGGTCACCCGGGGGTCTACCCGTATCCGCCGCAGCGGTCGGGGATGTCGGCGGGGGCGAAGGTCGGGCTGGCCGCGGCGGCGCTGGTCACGGTCGCGGCCGTCGCGGCGGCGGTGGTCGTGCTGCGCCCGGACGGCGGCTCCGGGGCGCCGGGGTCCACGCCCGGTTCCGTGCTCGCTTCCGGCGTCGTCCCGCCGTCCGGGGTCGTCATCTCGCCGTCCGGCGTGCGGATCGTGGACACGCCCTCGACGGGTTCGCAGCAGATCGGCGACCTGTTGACCCCCGCGGGCATCCGCCAGGCCATCACGGCGCTCGAGAAGGTCTCCGGCGGTACGCAGTTCACCGAGGCGTCCTTCTACGAGAACTTCGCCAATGCGGCCGCGCCCGTCAGCGGCCAGCCCAAGCTCTACGACGAGTACACCTATCGCAACGGGTCCGCGACGCGCAAAGGCGCGGGCGGCCAGATCGATGACGACGACAAGACCATCCAGCTCAACTCGATCAACTGGGATCTCATCCCGGGACTGTTCGCCACCGCGAACGAGAAGCTCAACGTCCCGAAGCCGACCATGCGCTACGTGATCGTGGAACCCGCGTGGACCTTCAACGACGACCGCCCGGCCCTGCTGATCTACCTCACCGACGACTACGGCGGCGCGTATCTGGCGGCGAACCTGGACGGTTCGATCGTCTCGATGTATCCGCGCTGACGCGAGTGCCGCGCGGGGCGTCACTCCCCGAATCGCAGCGTGACCTCGCCCGAGGTCGGCCGCGCCCGGCAGGCCAGGACCCGACCGCGCGCGATCTGTTCCTCGGTGATGGCCAGCAGCGGATCGGGGTCCATGTCGACCACGCCGGATTCGACTGTCGCCAGGCAGGTTCCGCAGGAGCCGCCGAGGCAGGAGTAGGGCAGATCCTCGCGGATCGCCAGCGCGGCGTCCAGAACGGTCGCGCCGCGCGGCACGTCGACGCGCAGGTCAGGCCCGTGGCCGGTGAGCGTGACCTGCGAGCGTTCGACGTCCGTCGAGGGGGCGCGGTGCGTGTCGTCTCGCGGATCGCCGGGCGAGGTCCCGGGCTCGGTGCGCCGGGTGTCGAACAGTTCGACCGCGATCCGTGATCGGTCGACGCCGTTCGCGCGCAGCGCGGCGACGGTGTCGACCACCAGGTCCTTCGGCCCGCACAGCAGCCACCGGTCGGCCTGTTCGCCCGCGACCTCACGGGGATCGATACGGCCTCGGCGGTACTCGGCGCCGGGCCCGTCGGCGGGCAGCGTCGCCGTCGCGCCGGACAGGTGGTGCACGACACGGAGTCGGCCGGGGAACCGCGTGGTGAACTCGGCCAACCGGGCGGCGAGCATGATCCGGTCGGCGTCGCGGTTGCCGAGGTGCAGGGTGACCGTGCTGCCGGGATCACCGCCCAGGACGGCCCCGACCAGGGCCGCGATCGGCGTGACTCCGCTGCCTGCCGCCACCGCCGCGTAGTGGTGCGGGCCGACCGGCGTGGTGAACGTTCCGGTGGGCTCGCCCACGTGGAGCACGGTGCCCGCGGTGAGCGTGCCCGTCGCGTACGCGGAGAAGATCCCGCCGTCCTGCCGTTTGACCGCGATGCGCAGGCGGTCCGCCGAACTCGGGTCGCACAGGGAATAGCTGCGCCGCAACGGTTTCCCCAGATGGGTGCCGCGCACGACGACGTGCTGCCCGGCCGAATAGCGGAAGGCGTCCCGGAGGTGCTGCGGGACAGCGAATTCCACGATCACGCTGTCCCTTGTGTCGCGGTCGACGCGGTGCACCGGTAGTCGATGGAAGCCGCGGGCGGGGCCGTGCGGCGTCGGATCGAAATCGGTCACGCTCTCGTCTTCGGCCGAAAACCCGCGCGAGCGCGCGTAATCGAGGCACGCGAGCCCGAAATTCACCGCGGCGCGACCGAACAGCATCGGCCGCAGCACAGCCGTGGGACGGTCGAGCAGTCCGGCAATCCGGGCGATCCGACCGCCGACCACCGCGTCCCGCGCCCCCACCGCCATCCCGAGCGTGGTCAGCGCCCCGAGCGCCCGCAACCCCGGCTGCCCCGACGAATCCACGTGCGGCATAGCCAGATCGAACAGTCTGGTGATCCGCCAGGCGTCGTCGATCGCGCGCGCGGTGGCCCGGAAGAACCGCGGGGCCAAGTCGCGATCACCCTCGGCGAGGGCCGCGCGCAGGCACAGCGCCTGCAACGCCGACACCGTCATCCCCTGCCCGAAGGCCGGACTGAAACTGCACACCGCGTCACCGAGGACCAGCAGGCCGCGCGGGAACCGCAGCAACCGTTCGTAGCGACGCCGCTTGTTGGCCAGGTAGCGGAAAGTGCCGACCTCGCTCAACGGTTCGGCGTCCACCAACGCCTCGCGCACATCCGGCGGCGCGACCGAGGCGGCGAAACGCCAGAACCCGTCCGAATCCGTCGGCGGATGGTCCTTGCCGTAGCCGATGAGGGTGAGGATGTGCATGCCGTCCTCGATCGCGAACAGCGCCAGTCCGCGCGCCGGGTCCTGATTCGCGACCACGATCTCCTTGTCCCCGCCGACCGACCCCGCCGGTAATCGCACGTAGCGACTCGCGTACATCATGTCGATGCGCACGCCCTCCTCGGCGGGACGCTCGTAGCCCAGTTCGGCGAGCCAGTCCTCCACCGGGCCGTGCCGGCCCAGACAACTCACCACCAGATCGGCGTCCAGACGCCGCGCGGGCCCGTCGGCGGGATGCAACCGCACGCCGGTGACCCGGTTTCCGCGCGGGTCCGCGCACAACCCCGCGACCGCGCAGCGATCGAGCATCGTGACATTCGCCAGCGCCCGCACCCGCTCGCGCACCCGCGCCTCCAGGAACGGGCGACTGGCCTGGAGCAGGGAATACCCGCCGTCGGAGCGCGCCAGGGTGTGGCCCGCGATGGTCATCCGCATCTCGGTCAGCGACCGGCACTCCACCGCGCCGTCGGCCAGCAGTCGATCGGTGATCCCGGGGAACAGTTCCTCGAAGATCTGCTTGCCCCGCGCGAGCAACGCGTGCACGTGCCGCCCCTGCGGGACGCCGCGCCGGTCGCCCGGCACCGACAGATCGTCGCGTTCGACCACCGTCACCAGCTCGAACTGCTCGCTCAGCACGCGCGCGGTGAGCAATCCGGCCATACTCGCCCCGAGCACCACCGCGTGTCCGCGGCGGACGGTTCCGGTCATGGAAATCCTCCGATCCTCCCGCGACCACGTCGTCACGGGATCTCCGCGCGCGGAACGCACCGCCACGCTGAGATTTTCCGCTAGATTAGTCTCAGTAAACGTTCGAGGGCAACCACCCACCGGGAGCGCACCACCCATGACGTCCACCACCCGCTCCGCCGACGCGCTGCTCGACGCGGCCCTCGCGTCGATCGCCGAGAACGGCCTGGACGCCCTCACCCTCAGCGCCGTGGCCACCCGCGCGGGCGTCTCCCGCGCCACCGCCTATCGCGAATTCGGCGACAAGGAAGGACTGATCTCCGCCGTCGGGCGCACCGAGGTCGCCCGCATGGTCGCCGCCGCCTACACCACCGTCGACCTGTTCGCCCCGATACCCCAATTGGCCCGCACCGCAACCCTGTTCGCCCTGGATTACCTGCGGAACCACCCCGCCTTCGGCTACGTCCGCGCCCACGAACCCGGCCACCTG
The DNA here is from genome assembly GCF_000308695.1 of Nocardia takedensis NBRC 100417. Taxonomy (GTDB): domain Bacteria; phylum Actinomycetota; class Actinomycetes; order Mycobacteriales; family Mycobacteriaceae; genus Nocardia; species Nocardia takedensis. Next base: position 41,632 of record NZ_BAGG01000103.1, read on the forward strand.
CTCGCGCTTGTCGTCGCGGAAGGGGAGTCCCGATTGAACCTCGTGGAGACCGTCGCCTCCTTCGCCGAACCTGTCGTCGCGGCCCGGGGCGACGCGGGTCTGGCGCTGCCCGCGCGCCAAGCCGCCGAGGTCGTGGTGCGGATCGTGCTGTCCCACGTGCTGCTGCCCGGGAGCGCGCTGAGCGACGAACAAGTCGCGGACACAGCCGCCCGGGCGATCACCGGGGCTGATTCGGGATGAGATTTCTCGCACCATTCGTATCAGTGAGATTTCGGCCCGCGCCTTTGACCTACCTGCCCCGTGCCACAACCAAGCCACGACGGTGACACCACATCCAGTCCCGCGTCACCGAATCCAGTCCTGGATCACCGAAACGGGGGCCGCCGCATGGCGCAGCCGCAAAGCCGGGCGGCAACGCCTGAGCCCTACGTCAGCAACACGGGCCCGCACATGGGACCGCCGCAGCGCCGGGCGGTCACGCTCCAGTCGGGCGTCATAGACGCCTGCCGCCGGGTGTCACCGCCGCAGGGCCGCGGCCACCCATGTCATCGCCTGACGGACGGCAGCGCGGGAATCCTCGTTGTGATCGGCGGTGTCGAAACCGTGCACACCGTCGGGCACGTCGATCACATCCACCCCGACCTCGTGCCGCTCGGCGACTTCGGTGAACTCCGCGACCGACGCGGCCACCGCGATGCTCTCCCGCCCGACCCGGGTGAGCAGCACCGGAGGACGATCGACCGCCGCCGACAGCGCGTCCACCGGGTCGAATCCGGCCTCGACACCCCACCCGACCGGCGGTCGCAATACGGGATAGGTGAGCGCGACGCACCGCAACCACGCGGGCGGTTCGCGTAGCCACGGCGCGGACAGCAGCCCGCCCCCGGAGAAGAACCACAGCGCGACCCGCTCGGAATCCACCGACGGCAATGCCCGCAACCGCTCCACCGCCGCCCGCACATCCGCCTCGGCCTTCCCGTACGCCGCGGGCGAATCGAGTCCGTGATCCACCACCGCCCCCACCAGTCCGCTCATCGCGGCCAAGGCCCCATACCCCTGGAAGATCGGCCAGTCCCGCGGTGTGGCGACCAACCCGGCCGGCAACGGCCCGCCGTGCACGAACAGGACGGCGGGCAAGGGCCCTTCCGCGGCGTCCGGACAATAGAGGTCGAGGACCCCGTCGCGCTCCCTGGCGACTTCGTTCACAGTCAGGACGAACGGCTGCATGTACGGAGGTACCACCATGCCCCGAGGGTAACGACCAGCCGGTCCGAACAATCCCCGTTTCACTAGAGTGCGGCGCGAAATTTCCTGCCGACCACCACCATTCACCTCACTCCGCGACGCCCGGCGACAACCCCACCCCCTCCCGCACCCGCGCGATCGTCGGCCGCTCCCCCTCGCCCACCGCCGTCTCGTGCAGACTCCGCAACCGGTAGCCGCGCTCCGAGACCACCAGCGACGCCGTCGCCACCCGCGGCGTGCGCACCTCGCCCACCCGGTTCTCCGCCGCGTACCGCACCACCACCAACTCCCCCACCCCCACCAACTCCACGAACTCCGACACCTCGATCTCCAACCCCGGCAACAGATTCCGCGCCGCGAACACCCCACCCAACAACGTATCCCGATCCACCACCATCCCTGCCGTCGTCACCGCCGAGAACTCCTCGTGGAACACCTCGGAGAACCGATCGAACACCTTCGGCGGCGCATCCGTCCCGATCCACTCCGCCAACTCCCAATGCAGCCCCACCACGAACTCGGCCGCCTCCGAATACTCAGACATACCGCCCATCTTCACCTCCCACCCCCCAGCACCCCATCCGTTCGACCCGAGCAGGTCGATGCGTGTTCAATATTTCACTCCGTTCAATTATATTGAACAGAGTGTATGACCGAACGCGACAAGAGGCGATCGAACGCTCGGTGTCCCGAGCGCTGTCGGATCTTGGCGTCGACTTCGAGGTTCGACACTGGTTGAACGACGACAACGCGCAGGTCAGTGTGGGTCGCCACGGACATCACACCCCCTACCGCCTGGTTTGGTCGCCCCACCCGACACTGTCCGCCCTCACCCGATCGGTCTCCCACAACGAGGCCGAACGACTGCTCGTTTCCGGCCCTCGGATCACCAGTCGCACCGCGAGAGCCTTCCGCGAGGCCGGAATCGACTACATCGATGACGCGGGCAACGCACATCTGAGTTTCGGCCCGGTCCTGATCGACATTCAAGGACGCACGCCGCCGACCGAACCTGTTCGCCGCCCCTCGGACGCCAATCTGTTCAGCGCCAAACGAATGCAGGTCATCTTCGTCCTGCTCGCCTGGCCGGACCTCACCCGCGAACCCGTCCGATCCATCGCGACCGCGGCCCGAAGCTCGGTCGGAATCGTCCAGTCGACTCTCGACATCCTCAAAGAAGCCGACTATCTCCTTGGAAGGTCCCTGCACCGACGCAACGAACTCCTCGATCTCTGGGTGGCCGCCTTCCGGGGTTCACTCCTCCCCAAAATCCGTCGCCACACATTCAGTGGCGAATTCGCGGACTGGTCGCCACCGCCGGGTTACCTCCTCAGCGGCGAATCCGCCGTCGACACCATCCGCCATCCCCGCACCCTCACGATCTACACCGAGGACTTCGACCTGCGGCAAGCCGTCCGGAGCGGCTGGCAGACCTCCGAGGAACCGAATATCGAAGTCCGTCAGAAATTCTGGCGAGAACCGACGGGCGAATACTCCCGCCAACAGGCCCCCTTCGGACAACCGACAGTCCCCCCACCCCTGATCTACGCGGACCTCAAACTCTCCAACGAACCCAGACAGATCGAGATCGCGACCCTCTTGCGAAAGGATCGACTTGTTTGACCCCGGACGTATCGACGGAGCGCAGGTCGATCTGATCGACCGCGTGATCACCGCCCTCGTCACCAACGACGACGTCGACGTCACCTCGATAATGCTCATCGGAGCGCACTGCCGCGACCTCTTGCACCTCGCATTCGGTAGAAACGACCATCTCCGCTCCACCAGCGACGTCGATCTAGCCCTCGCCGTCCACGGCCACACGGACTACCGACGCATCACCTCGGCCCTACCGCGATCCGGCTCGACGGGAATCCGCTACACCGTCGCGGAGATCACCGTCGACCTGATTCCGTTCGGAGAGATCGAAGATCCCGCGGGTACCACCTCGCTGCCCGACCGAACGGAGACCATCGATGTCTTCGGTTTCCGGGAGGTCTTCGACCGATCGATCCCGCTCACACTGCCGAGTGGCTCCCCCATACGCCTGCCATCACCCGCTGGGTATGCCGCGCTCAAACTGAAAGCATGGTGCGACCGGTCCGTGAACGGCGAATACAAGGACGCAGCCGATATAGCCACCCTGTGTGACTGGTATCAGCGGGATACCGATATTCGGGCCTCGCTCTTCGAGAGCGAACCCGACCGTACCGACCTGCTGATTCGCGCGGGCATGGATGTCGACACCGCCACGCTGTTCCTTCTGGGGCAGGCCATTTCGAACGTCCTCGGCAAGGACCGAACAGCCGAACTCGCGAGGGCTTGGGCTCACACGGATCGCGGAATCTTGGCCGAGTACTTCGCCCGGGAACGCTCGCGAGCACGCCCTGACCCGATAGCCGCACACAGAGCAATCACCGCCCTGACAGATTTTCTGGCTCGACCGAGCGAAGCCGAATGACTTCCGTGTGCGGCAGCCTAGAACTTCGCCCCCGTCACGACTTCGGACCCGGCTGCCCACTCGGGTTCACGGCGTCCCTACCAGCGGTTGTCGCGTAGATCGGCCTGCTGGTACTGCCCCGAAAGCGCATACAGCGCAACGTAAGAGCCAGCGTTCGCTGCCCCGACACTCCCGACTTCGGGTCCCACCGATCCGCAGTGAGATCGATGGGATCCTCGGCACTCGACCACTCGGGCGCAGAGCCGTTTCGACAGATTGCACCCTAGATGAAGGACAGAACAGCTGATCGGGCAAACACTACGCCTGGACGACCTCGACGTTCACCAGGGCGTTGAAAGAGTCGCAGCCGGCCCAGGATTGGTTCTGGCCGTATTGGACCGGGCCGTATTTCCAGTAGGTGAAGGGGACGGGCCAGGCGACGCAGGTGAGTTTCACCTGATGCCAGGTGGGCAGTTCGCAGTTGGCCATTCCGCCGGTGTTGAAGATGTTGTAGACGTGGCAGTTGGCCTGCCAGACGGGGACGTCGGCGTGGGCTACGCCGGTGCCGAGCAGTCCGGTGGCGGCGGTTGCGGTGGCGACGGCGGCGCCGGCGACGAGTCGCTTCGTGGAAAGCATGTCGAACCTCCGATCGATGTTGTCTGGAAGATCGCTCGTGATTCGCGGATGTTACGCCGGTCGGCCCCTCGATTTCCGGTGTCCCGTCCCGGTCGCGGTCTTCGCCTGAACAGGAGGCGTATTCGCCGGAAACGGGTGAGCGGATGTGTTGTCGGTTCGTTCGCCCCGCTGATTGCCGGAAATGAGCGGTCTCGGACGTTCGTCGGGCGACTCCGGCTGCCACGATGAGTTCCTACGGATCACGGCGTCGGTACCGCTGAACGCTTCCAACGACAGGAGTCCGGATATGACGAGACCGTTCCGCTTCGGGGTCGTGGCCCCGCTCGACAGTGATGTGCCGACTTGGCTGGACCGCGCGCGTCGTATCGCGGACACCGGCTATTCGACGTTGCTGGTCCCCGACTTCCCGTTGACGCAACCGGCGCCGGCCCCGATGTTGGCGACCGTGGCGGCCCGCACCGATCTGCGGGTGGGCACGTGGGTGTACGCGTCTCCGCTGCGCCCGGCCTGGCTGACGGCGTGGGAGGCGCATTCGCTGTCGCTGGTGACGGACGGTCGCTTCGAGATGGGTATCGGCACCGGCAGGCCCGGTATCGAGGACGAACTCCGGGAGAAGGGACAGTCGAACGTGCCGCCGCCGCATCGACGGTTGGCCGAGATCCGCGAGACCATCGCCCGTTTGCGTGATCTCGACGGCCCCGACCGTCACACGCCGGTCGCGATGGCGGTGTCCGGTCCCAAGGCGCGGGCGCTGGCGGCCGAGGTCGCGGACACGGTCACTCTCGCGTTGGGTGCGCAACCTCGCGGCGAGGTCGAGCGACTGACCCGCGACTTCCGCGCCGACGGAAACGTCGAACTCGCACTCGCCGTCCCGGTCATCGGCGACGCCGTCGCGCCGTACATGGCGCCGCCGGACACCGATCCGGCCGCCCTGCGTGCGGCGGACGCGGTGACCGTCCTCCCGGACGACCCGGCGGCCGCCGCGCAGGAGATCCAGCGGTTGCGCGAGGAGATCGGCTTCTCCTATTTCGTCCTGAGCGCGGATTTCGCCGAACGGTTCGCGCCCGTCGTCGCCGAACTGGCCGGACGTTGAGGGCCGGGAATCCTCAGAGCGCCCGCTTCAACCCGACGTGACCGTTGTCATATCCGAGCCGCGCGTAGAAGGCATGCGCGCGCTCGCGCACCCGATCGGTGGTGACCTGCGCCAATGTCGCACCACGATGCCTGCCGTGCTCGTGTGCCCACTCGAGCATCGCGGTGCCGATGCCGCGGGAACGTTCCGAGGCGGCGACCCGAACCCCCTCGATCTGGAGGCGAGTCGTGCCGCCCCGGGACAGTCCCGGGATGATGGTGAGCTGCATGGTGCCGACGATCCGATCATCCTCGTCCCGCACCACGGCGAGGTAGTGGGCGGCATCCCGACTGACGGCGTCGAACGCTTCCTCGTAGCGGGCGATCTCGGAAACCTCACGCGCGCGGCTGATCTCGTCGTCGGAGAGCAGCGCGACCAGCGCGGGCACATCGGTGCGCGCCGCGCGCTGCACGCGATAGGTGCGCTCACCCAGCCGGAGTCGACCGCCGACCGACGCCCGCGCCCGGGCCTGCAACCGGGCGATCAACGTGTCCAGCCAGGAGCCGACATGCTTTCGCGCTTCCGGAGTGTCGGGATATCGGCAGCGCAGGTGCAGGCCGGCCTCGTCGAGGACGAACCAGAGCATCACCCCGTCGGTCCTGATCGTCGCGCCGACGTACTGGGCCTCCAACCCGGTCGCGTCGACCCGCACCGGCAGCCGACGCAGATCCAGCCACGAAATCGCGAACATGCCCGGGGCTTCTGGCATTCCGCCCCAGGGGCGCAGGATGTCCTCGAGCGGCCACGACCCCATCCGGACGGCCTCCTTCACGGCCTCCGCGCTGGCGCGGGGATCGGCGTCGCTCGACTCGAGCACCGAATTGGTGATGAACCAGCCGACCGAATCGTGCCAAGTGGTCTCGTATCGGCTGTGCACCGGGAACACGGCGCGCAGCGCGGTGCCCGCCAATTCGCGGGTCACCTCGGTCATCGCGCCGACGACCAGCGCCAACGTGGAGACGCCGTCGTCGCGGGCCTGCGCGGAGAACGCGGCGCTGTCGTCGACATCGAGGACGTCGCGCACCTCCACGCGCTCCTTCTGCAACGTCGCCTCACCGAGTGACAGCGGGAACCGCGGCATCACGTCCCCGCTGTTCGCCAGGACCTCCGCCCAGCGGCGACGCACCTCGGCGGGCGCGGGCGGACGCTCCCGCAGCGCGCGGGTGTGCTCGGCGAACGCGGGCGCGGACGGCAGCGACGGCGACCCGCCCTTCTGCACCGCGGCCAGCGCGGCGAGCAGATCGCGCACGATCACCAGCATCGACCACATGTCGACGTGCGAATGGTCAGCGGCGACGACCACCGTCGGCCCCACCGCCGTCTCCAGCACGCACAACCGATGCGACGGACGCCCATACGGCGTGCACGCGCTGTCCAGGACATCGCGCAGCGCGTCGTTGACCGCCTGCCCCGGCGCGATCACATGCTCGACCCACCCGCCGGGCTCGATCTCGACCTCGTGCAGCAGCGGCTCACCGTCCTCGCCCGGCACGAAGACCGACCGCAGCGTGCCGTGCCGCCGGATCACCGCGAGCCACGCGGCCGCCAGATCCTCGGGCGACACGGGCTCGGAAAGCCTGAAGGACAACGCCATCCAGGATCCGGCCCGATCACCCGCACCGACATGGCGACGCTGATCGAAGGACACGGGAAGCGAACGGCCCACCCGACCGACGGTGACGTCGAAGCCGAGAAGTCGGCCGAACGGGAGGCGCAAGTGCGCGACGTTGGTCAGCCGCATGACGGTATCCTAGGCTCCTTCCCGAGCGACTTCTCAGCACCCTGGAGCCACACGTGCCGACCTTCCACGTTCCCGGCGCCGACCTCGACGTGGAATTGAGCGACGAGGGCGGACACCCCGTCGTCCAACTCCACGGCCTCACCTCCAGCCGCCACCGCGACCGGCTGATGGACCTCGACCTCGGCCGAGGACTCAGCGGCACACGGCTGCTGCGCTACGACGCCCGAGGTCACGGCCACTCCACCGGCCGCGCCGTCCCCGAAGACTACCGGTGGTCGGTTCTGGCCGAGGATCTACTGCTGTTGCTCGACCACTGGTTCCCCGGTGAGAAAGTGCACGGCGTCGGCCCGTCCATGGGCACCGGCACCCTGCTGCACGCCGCCGTCCGCGACCCCGACCGCTTCGCCGGCCTCACCCTCCTAGTGCCGGCGACCGCCTGGCACACCCGCGCCGCCAAAGCCGAGCTCTACCGCAAGAACGCCCGCCTGATCGAAGAACAGGGACTCGCGGCCTTCCTCGCCGCCGACCTCACCGCACCCCGACCACCCGCCACCGCGGGCACCCCGGAAACCGTGCCCGACGTCACCGAACACCTCCTCCCCTCCCTCTTCCGCGGAGCCGCCCTCAGCGACCTCCCCGCCCCCGAGGCGATCACCGCCCTCCAGGTCCCGACCACCGTCCTGGCCTGGATCGACGACCCCGCCCACCCCGTCTCCACCGCCGAAACCCTCGTCTCCCTCCTCCCCCACGCCACCCTCGAAATCGCCGCCACCCCCGCCGACCTCGCCCGCTGGCCCCGCATCCTCTGCGAAGACGTAGCCCGCCACGGCACCACCGACTGAGCAACCGAGAGCGCCGACGAACGAATTCTCAGACATTCAAGCGGAATTCGACCGCGTTCGCGGTACGAGGCAATGTCACGACGAAGGCGCGACGTACTCACACCGCAGGTCGGAAACCTTGGCGATGTGCTCGTAGTCGCGGTCCGTAGCGAGCACGGTGGCGTCGTTCACGATGGCGTAGCCGGCGATGAGGATATCGAGCGAGCCGGCCGCACGGACAAGCCCCACGCTCCACAGCGCCTCCTGGATGTCGAGCACGAGCGATTCATCGGGTGCGTTCTCGAGTGGGAACCCGAGCGAGATCTGTTCTCGGTAATGCGCGTACTCCTCGGGTGTCCGCGCGCTGTCGCAGAACTCGAGAACCTGCGGCGGACAGGTGACGAACAAGTCGGACGGTGCCCGCTCGATGCGCCGGAGGCGCGCGGTGATAGCCGGATCCCCCGTGGCCAGCCTGGCCCACACCGAGTTGTCGACCAGGTAGTCGGTCATGCAGAAGGAAACTCTCCCGGAGAGACCACCGGCGCACCGAGCTCGTTCTCGAGATCGGTCAGCCCGGCGATACCGTCGATCATCGCCCCCTTCTGCTTCGAGGCGATGAGACGACGCAACGCGAGATCGAGAACGGCCCGGTTCGACCGCTCGCCCGTGAGCGCCCTGGCGCGCTCGATCAACTGCGGATCCAGGTCGACGCTGGTGACTGCCATGATGAACCCCTCTCGTTATATGAGCAATTATATAACAAGCGCCATCATGGAACCATCCCCGCCGGTGGACATCCGCAGCGGCTCAAACCTCCCGTCTCGGCCGATGCGGAGAACCGCACTTCGCCGCGCTCAGACGTTGAAGCGGAATTCGACTACGTCGCCGTCGGACATGATGTAGTCCTTGCCTTCCATGCGGACCTTGCCGGCGGCTTTGGCGGCGGACATGGAGCCGGCTTCGAGGAGGTCGGTGTAGGCGACGATTTCGGCTTTGATGAAGCCGCGTTCGAAGTCGGTGTGGATGACGCCCGCGGCTTTGGGGGCGGTGTCGCCTTGGTGGATGGTCCAGGCGCGGGCTTCTTTGGGGCCCGCGGTGAGGTAGGTCTGGAGACCGAGGGTGTGGAAGCCGGCGCGGGCGAGGGCGTGCAGGCCGGGTTCGGTCTGGCCGATGGATTCGAGGAGTTCGAGGGCGGATTCGTCGTCGAGTTCGAGGAGTTCGGCTTCGACTTTGGCGTCGAGGAAGACGGCGTCGGCGGGGGCGACGGTGGCGCGCAGTTCGGCGAGTTTGGCTTCGTCGGTGAGGACGGATTCGTCGGCGTTGAACACGTAGAGGAACGGTTTGGTGGTCAGCAGCGACAGTTCCCGGAGCAGTTCGGTGTCGACCTTGTTCCCGGCGGCGAACAGGGTGGTGCCCGCGTTGAGGATCTCCTGGGCGGCTTTCGCGGCGTCGGCGATCGGTTTGCGGTCCTTCTTGATCTTGGCTTCCTTCTCGAAGCGCGGGACCGCTTTTTCGAGGGTTTGCAGGTCGGCGAGGATCAGTTCGGTTTCGATGACCTCGATGTCGGAGGCCGGGTCGACCTTGCCGTCGACGTGGATGACGTCGTCGTCGGCGAAGACGCGCACGACCTGGCAGATCGCGTCGGCTTCGCGGATGTTGGCGAGGAATTTGTTGCCGAGTCCGGCGCCTTCGGAAGCGCCTTTGACGATGCCCGCGATGTCGACGAAGGACACGACGGCGGGGACGATGCGTTCGGATCCGAAGATCTCGGCCAGCTTGTCCAGGCGCGGATCGGGCAGCGGCACCACCCCGACGTTCGGCTCGATGGTCGCGAACGGGTAGTTCGCGGCCAGCACGTCGTTCTTGGTCAGCGCGTTGAACAGCGTCGACTTTCCGACGTTGGGCAGGCCGACGATTCCGAGGGTGAGACTCACGAGGTAGGGAGTCTACGCGTCGCGGGCGCGGGGTCTGTCCGCGCCCACCGGCACCGGGTCAGGGGATGAGCACGATCTTGCCGAAGTTGGCGCGGGCCGCGAGGACTTCGTGGGCGCGGGCGGCGTCGGCGAGGGGGTATTCGGCGTGCACGGTGGGGACGACCTGGCCGGAGGCGAAGTACTGCCACAGTTCCTGGCGGAGGTGTTCGTGCACGTCGGGGGTGTCGCGGGCGAGGTGGGCGGCGTCGAAGCCGAGCACCGCGCGGGGGCCGTCGAGCAGGTCGGCGAGGGCGATCGCGCCGGTGTCGGACCCGTAGGCGACCAGGCGACCGCCCGGGGCGAGGGTGGTGAGCAGCGGCGCGAGCAGGTCACCGCCGAGGGCGTCGAGGACGATGTCGACCGGTTCCACGGTGGACAGTTCGTCGTAGGTGCGGACCTCGTCCACGCCGAATCCGTCGAGGAAGGCGGTTTTGGATCGGTCCGACACCGCGGCGACGACGCGTTTCGCGCCGCGCACCCGCGCCGCTTGCACCGCGAGGTGGCCGACTCCGCCCGCGGCGGCGGTGATCAGCGCCGATTCACCCGACCGCGGCCGGGCGGCGTCGATCGCGCCGAGAGCGACGATTCCCGAGCGCACGAGGGCGACGGCGTCGACGGCGGAGGCGCCGTCGGGGATGGTGGACGCCGAGTCGGCGTCGAGCAGGGCGTATTCGGCGTAGCCGGGTTCGGCGGACCGGCCGACGACCCGGTAGCCGGGCATCCAGTCGTCCAGGCATTCGCCGACGGCGACGACCTCGCCCGCGATGTCGGCGGTGAGCGTCCCGAACACGGCCGCGCGGGTCACGCCGATCGCGTCGACGCGGACGAGCAGTTGGCCCTGCCCCGGCGTCGGGACCTCGCTCGATGTCATCTCGAGCTGTTCGAATCCGCCGCCGTACGCGTACCCGACCCGACGCATGACACCTCCATTGATAGCTGGGAGGCGTAACCGTAACCGCAGGACGGTGCGATCTCACCCATCGATCCGCTCGGTTGTGCGGTTTCTCACCGCTGTCGCGGGGCGTAGCGTGACGGGTATGGAGCCCGCCACGGAGGTGGTGACGGCGCGGCCCGCCCCCGCGCTCGCCGGATTCATCGATCACTATCTCGGCTACCGGATGATGGGGTACGCGCCCGGTCTGCACCGGGGGCTGCCGTCGCGGCATCTGACGTTCATCGTCGCCATCGGCCCGGTCATCGACGTGGTCGAGCAGACCGATCCGCGGCAGTCGCCGCAGGACTACCGGTGCGTGCTGAGCGGGTTGCAGGCCAGTTCGGCCTCGATCGCGCACACCGGCGACCAAGAGGGCGTCGCGATCGCGTTGACGCCGATGGGGTGCCGCACCCTGTTCGGACTGCCCGCCGGGGAGTTGTGGAATATCTCACTGGAGTGCGCGCAGGTCGCCGGTCCCGCGGGCGACGAACTGTGGGAGCGGTTGCAGGGGCCCGCGCCGTGGTCGCGGCGGTTCGCGATCTGCGACGAGGTGCTGGGCGGACTCGCCGACCCGAATCGGGTGGTGGCACCCGAATTGGCTTGGGCGTGGCGGGCGCTGGTGGACAGCGGGGGCGTCGCGCCGGTCGGTCGACTCGCCGAACGGGTCGGGTGGAGCCGTCAGCATCTGGCGCGTCGGTTCGGCGCGGAGTTCGGGGTCGGGCCGAAGTTGGCGGGGCGGATCACGCGGTTCGAGCGGGCTCGGCGGATGATCGAGCGGACGCCACCGCACGTCACGCTGGCCCAGGTCGCGGCGACCTGCGGGTACTACGACCAGGCGCATCTGAACCGGGATTTCGCCGAATTGGCCGGGTGCAGTCCGACGCTGTGGCTGGCGCAGGAGGTTACATCCGTCCAAGACCCGGACGGGGTCGAACGCGGAGGCTGAAGGCATGACGAACGAAACCGACACCCTCGGGACCACCCACGCGGCGGCCGTATGGCCGTGCCTGGCACTACGCGACGCCCGCGCGACGGCGCAATTCCTGGTGGACGCCTTCGGCTTCCGGCTGACCGCGCTCTACGCCCGCGACGACGACCCGGCGATCGTCGAACACGGCGAACTGCGCTGGCCACTGGGCGGCGGCGTCATGTTCGGCAGCGCGGGCAAGGACGACGGTCCGTTCGGGCGGCGCGAACCCGGCGGCGAACTGCTGTATGTGGTGTGCGCGGATCCCGACGCGCTGTTCGAGCGCGCCCGCGCCGCCGGGGCGGAGGTCGTGCGCGAGATGCGCGAGGAGGACTACGGGTCGCGCGGGTTCACCGTGCGCGATCCGGAGGGCAACCTGTGGAGTTTCGGAACCTACGCGGGCGAGTGAGCCTCACCGGCCCCCGGTCAGCGCGATCCCGCGCACGAAGGCCCGCTGCGCCACCGCGTAGAGCGCGAGCAGCGGCAGCAGGATCACCACCGACGTCGCCATGAGCAGCGGCCACTGGGTGTGGTACTGGCCTTGCAGCCGGACCAGACCCAGTGTGGCCGTGGCGTATTCGTCGCGTTGCAGCATGATCAGCGGCCACAGGAAGTCGTTCCACACCGAGATCCAGGTGAGCACGGCCAGCACCGTCAGCGCCGGACGGGTGTGCGGGAGCAGCACGCGCCAGTAGATCTGCCAGGTGGTGCAGCCGTCGAGGATGGCGGCCTCCTCGAGTTCGGCGGGCAGGGTGCGGAAGAACTGGCGCATCAGATAGGTGCCGAAGGCGCTGCCGAACAGGCCGGGCACGATCATCGACCACGGCGTGTCCACCCATCCGAAGGCCCGCATGATCAAGAACTGCGGGATGACGGTGACGGTCAGCGGCACCATCAGCGTGCCCAGGTAGGCCAGGAACAGCAGGTCGCGGCCGCGAAAGCGCAGGCGGGCGAAGGCGTAGCCGGCCAGTGAGCAGAAGAACACCTGCCCGGCGGTGACGCAGACCGCGTAGACGACGGTGTTGAGCAGCATCCGTTCCAGGGGCAGCACCTCGAAGACGCGCCCGTAGTTGGACCAGCGCGGGCTCCGCGGCAGCAGCGTCGGTTCGCTGATCTCGCCGTCGCGTTTCAGCGAACCCGACACCGCCCACAGGATCGGGGCCAGCGCGCACCAGGCGATGACGGTGAGCACCGCGTAGAGGGCCGCGCCGCGGGTCAGGCGACGCACCGTGCCCCGGTCGGCCCGGTTCACAGCGGCGTCTCCTCGCGGCGGGCGTAGCGCAGTTGCAGCAGGGTCAGCGCGAACAGGATCGCGAAGATCACCCAAGCCAGCGCGCACGCGTAGCCGACCTCGTAGAAGCCGAACGCGTGCTGGAACAGCATGATGCCGAGCAGGTAGGTGCCGGTCTCGGGTCCGCCGTCGGAGCCGGTGAGCGCGTATGCCTGGTCGAAGGCTTGGACCGAGCCGATCACCGTGATCACGAAGACGAACGACAGCGGGCCCCGGATCAGCGGCAGCGTGATCGAGAAGAAGCGGCGCAGCGCTCCGGCGCCGTCGATGCGGGCGGCCTCGTAAAGGGTTTCCGGAACCCCTTGCAGGGCGGCGAGCAGCACGACGGTCGCGAACGGGACGCTCTTCCATACCGTGACGATGCTCAACGAGACCAGCGCCCAACTCGGTTCGGTGAGCCACGGCGTCGGGCCGAGGCCGATCCGGGCCAGCGCCAGATCGAGCAGGCCGTCCTCGGTGGTGAACATGAAGCGCCACACCACCGCCATCGCCACCGTGGAGGCCACCAACGGCAGGAACGCGGCGGTGCGGAAGAGTCCGATCCCGCGGACGCGACTGGTCAGCGAGGCCGCCGCCGCGAGCCCGATCACCACGGTCGGTACCAAGGTGAGCAGGGTGAACACGGCGGTGTTCCGTAATGCGATGAGGAACAGCGGGTCCGCGCCGAACAGGCGACGATAGTTGTCGAGGCCGACGAAACGCGGGGGGCTGAACAGGTCCCAGGACTGGAAGCTCAGATACAGCGAGGCGACCAGGGGGAACAGCAGGAACACCGCGACGGCGAGCAGGTTCGGCGTGACGAACAGCCACCCGTCGCGGGCGCGGCGGCGGGCCAGCGCGTTGCGGGCGGCGCGATGCCTGCCGGATTCCTCGGAGCGTGCCGTGGGCGGTCGGAGCGCCTGGTCGCGGCGGTCTGCGGGCGAGTCGGGTTCCACGTTCGTCGCTCGGTCGCGCGGCGGACCGACAGCGGAATCCGCCGTGATGTGACTTGTTTCGCGGGGCGGGGCCGCTCGGCGCGAGGTCACTGTTGTCCCAGGATCTCGTCGATTTCAGCCGGATCGAGCGAGGACGCCCGCGCCGCGCCGCGCAGCACCCGGTTGCCGCCGCGTTCCAGCAGCGCCGACACCTTGCCCCAGGCGGGCGTGATCGGCAGCGGCCGTGAATGATTCGGCCCCTCGGTCAGGACAGACAGGTTCTCGACGTCGCGGTGCGCTTCGGCGAAACCCGGCGAGGCCATCGCCGAACGCAGGACCGGCACGAACAGCCCCGAGCGCGCCACGATCGCCTGCCCTTCCGGTCCGGTGGCGAATTTCACGAATTCCCACGCCTGTTCGATACGGGGGCTGTCGGCCGCGATGGCCAAGCCGGTGCAACCGACATCGGTGATCGCGCCGGGGCCGCCGTGCGGTCCCACGGGCAGCACCGTCAGGTCGATGTCGCGATCGTCGCCGGCGAATTCGGAGTAGAGCCAGTGCCCGCCCAGCGCCATCGCGGCCCGGCCGTTGCGGAACAGGTCGGGGGCCGACATCGACTGCTGATCGACGGGGCGCGGGGCGACGCGGTGGCGCACCGCCAGGTCGGCGTAGAACTGGAAGCCCGCCGCGAAGCGCGGGTCGGCGAGGTTGGCGCGGGTGGGGCTCACCGGCGGGACGAACCAGGGCGCGCCGTTGTTCATGCCGAAACAGGCCGCCGAGAAGTACGGAACCCAGGCGTCCACGAAACCCCACCGCTCGTCACGGTGGGTGAGCGCCTCTGTCGCGTCGAGGAATTCGTCGAATGTCCACGGGGCGTCCCACCGGCCGGGCGGGCGCACGCCGGCTCGCGCGCACAGTTCCCGGTTGTAGTAGAGGAACACCCCCGACCACTGCTCGGGCAGCGCGTACTGGCCGCCCTGATAGGTGAAGGTGTCGTACAGGACCGGGAATCCGTCGCCACGCAGGGCCTCGGCATGGCCCGGATCGCGGTCGAGCAGGGTGCGCAGATCCAGCAGCACGCCGCGTTCGGCCAAGCCCGCGTACAGCAACTCCCAGGCCATCAGCACATCGGGACAGCGCCCGCCCGCGCAGTAGGTGAGCATCTGCTGCAACGGGTCCGGCCCGGACACGATCGTGCGAATCCTGATCTCCGGGCGCCGTTTCCGGAACTCCTCGATGATCGTCCGGCGGACCCGGGCCTCCTCGGGGCGGGCTTGGAAGAAGAAGGTCAGCGCGTCGTCGTCGCCCGCGCACCCCGCCGAGAGCAGTGGCAGCGCGAGCGCCGCACCGAGTACGGCGCGTCGACGCACCCGCGCGCCCGGCGCGGGACACGTATCGGCAACCGCCGCGCTGTGCTCCAGAACGACTCTCCTCGCGCAGGGGACGGGTCCACGGGACGGCCTCGCAGCTTACTTTTGGCAATTGCCGAAAGCCCGGGGACACACGGGAGAAATTCCGACCGGGACCGATCGACGGAGGAATTCCACACGGTCGCGATCCCCCATCGGTTACGTTGACTTCGTTCGGACAACGCTCTGAAGTGCGCTACGGGAGAGTGGTCAGATGGTGGCAATCGAATACCTGCGGACCGATCCGGAACTGCCGCCCGTCGGCGTGGTCGATCGCAGACCGATGAGCGCCACCGACAAAGCCGTCCTCGCCGTACTCGCCCTCCTCGGCGGTGTGGCCTGGGCGATTCTCGCGTTGGCGCGCGGGGAGAACGTCAACGCCGTCTGGATCGTCGTCGCCGCGGTGTGCACGTATGTCATCGCCTATCGGCTCTACGCGCGCTTCATCGAATGGAAGATCACCAGACCGCGCGACGATCTGGCCACACCCGCCGAAATCCTGGAGAACGGCAAGGATTACCTGCCGATGGACCGGCGGGTCCTCTACGGACACCATTTCGCCGCCATCGCCGGCGCCGGGCCGCTGGTCGGTCCGGTGCTCGCCGCGCAGATGGGCTATCTGCCCGGCACCATCTGGATCGTTGTCGGCGTGGTCCTCGCGGGCGCGGTGCAGGACTACCTGGTGCTGTGGGCTTCCACGAAACGGCGCGGCCGCAGCCTCGGCCAGATGGCCCGCGACGAACTCGGCGCGGTCGGCGGCGCCGCCGCGATCGTGGCGATCCTCGTCATCATGATGATCCTGCTGGCGGTGCTGGCCCTGGTGGTCGTCAACGCGCTCGGTGAGAGCCCGTGGGGCGTGTTCTCCATCGGCATGACCATCCCCATCGCCCTGTTCATGGGCGTCTACCTGCGGTTCCTGCGGCCCGGCAAGGTCGGCGAGGTCTCCGCGATCGGCATCGTGCTGCTGCTGGCCGCGATCGTCGGCGGCGGCTGGGTCGCCGACACCGGGTGGGGCGAGGACTGGTTCACGCTCTCGACCACCACGATCGCCTGGCTGCTCATCGCCTACGGTTTCGTCGCCTCCGTGCTGCCGGTGTGGCTGCTGCTGGCCCCGCGCGACTACCTGTCCACGTTCATGAAGATCGGCACCATCGGACTGCTGGCCATCGGCATCCTGGTGACCATGCCGGTGCTCGAGGCGCCCGCGATCTCGAAATTCGCCGGGTCCGGCACCGGCCCCGCCTTCGCCGGCAGCCTGTTCCCGTTCCTGTTCATCACCATCGCCTGCGGCGCGCTCTCGGGATTCCACGCGCTGGTCTCCTCGGGCACCACACCGAAACTGTTGGCCAAGGAATCCCAGACGAAGATGATCGGCTACGGCGGGATGCTGATGGAATCCTTCGTCGCCGTCATGGCGATCATCACCGCCTCGATCATCGACCAGCATCTGTATTTCGGCATGAACGCACCCGCCGCGCTCACCGGCGGCACCCCGGAAACCGCCGCCGCGTACACGAATTCACTCGGCCTGTCCGGACCGCCCGCCACCCCGGCCGATTTCGCGCAGACCGCCGCCGACGTCGGCGAGACCTCGATCATCTCGCGCACCGGCGGCGCCCCGACGCTGGCCATCGGCATCTCCCAGGTGTTCTCCGAATTCCTGGGCGGCGCGAGCATGAAATCGTTCTGGTACCACTTCGCGATCATGTTCGAGGCGCTGTTCATCCTCACCACGATCGACGCGGGCACCCGTGTCGCCCGATTCATCGTCTCCGACGCGCTCGGCAATTTCGGTGGGCCGCTGCGCAAATTCAAGGACCCGTCGTGGCGGGTCGGGGCGTGGCTGTGCTCGCTGGTCGTGGTGGCCGCGTGGGGGTCGGTGCTGCTGATGGGCGTCAACGATCCCTTCGGCGGGATCAACGCGCTCTATCCGCTGTTCGGCATCGCCAACCAACTGTTGGCCGCGGTGGCGCTGACGGTCGTGCTGACCATCGTCGTGAAGAAGGGGTTGGTGAAATACGCCTGGATTCCCGGCATTCCGCTGGTCTGGGATCTGGTGGTGACGATGACCGCCTCGTGGCAGAAGATCTTCTCCGCCGACCCGAAACTCGGCTACTGGAAACAACATAGCCTGTGTCAGGCGGCGAAGGACGCGGGGAAAGGCTGTCTGACGGCCAAACCGGATCAGGTCGATACCGCCCTGCGCAACACCTTCATCCAGGGCACGCTCTCGATCGTGTTCGCGGTGCTCGTCCTGGTCGTGGCCGTGGTCGGCGCGGTCGTGTGCGCGCGGGCGCTGCGGTCGGGCGGATCGACGACGACCGAATCGCCGGAGGAACCGTCGGCGATCTTCGCGCCGAGCGGGTTCCTGGCGACCAAGGCCGAGCGCGACGTGCAGAAACAGTGGGACGCGCTGATCGAGGCCGGTACGGTGCGCGCGCCTGGGGCCGCGGAGAAGGTCGCGGAGAAGGCGGAATGAGCGAGGTCGCGCGGGTGGGTTTCGCACGTCTCCGCACGGCCGCGCGTGGTGTCACCTGGTGGTTCAGTTCGGTGCTCGGCGGTCAGGACTACCGTCGCTACGTCGAACACCTGCGGCGCAGACATCCGGGACGCCCGATTCCCAGCGAGCGCGAGTACTGGCGCGAACGCTGGGCCGAGGCCGATCGGAATCCGCAGCAACGCTGCTGTTGAGACCGGAGATTGCCCCCGAATCCCCGGCGACAACCCTACGTGTCCGAAACCCGCTAGCACGGCCGCGCGCGAGCTGACATTGTTGATTACGTGACGATCACGGCGTTGGATTTCGAGCGGTGTTATCGAGCGGTGTCGACGCGCGACTCGCGCTTCGACGGGCAATTCTTCACGGCGGTACGGACCACCGGGATCTATTGCCGCCCTTCGTGCCCGGCCATCACCCCCAAGCGCTCCAACGTCACCTTCTTACCCACCGCGGCGGCCGCCCAGCACGCGGGATACCGCGCCTGCCGCCGCTGCCTGCCCGACGCCGCCCCCGGCTCCCCGCTGTGGAACACCAGGGCCGACCTCGCCGCCCGGGCCATGCGCCTGATCGGCGACGGGGTCATCGAACGCGGCGGCGTGCCAGCGCTGGCCGCCACCCTCGGCTACTCGCAGCGACAACTCACCCGGGTCCTGACCACCGAACTCGGCGCGGGGCCGCTGGCCCTGGCCCGCGCCCACCGCGCCCACACCGCGCGGTTGCTCATCCAGACCACCGCGATGCCCATGTCCGACATCGCGTTCGCGGCGGGCTTCGCCAGCATCCGCCAGTTCAACGACACCGTCCGCGAGGTCTTCGCGGTCAGCCCCACCACCATGCGCACCGAAGCGCAGCGGGCCCGTCGCGACACCGCCCCCGCGCAGGCCACCAACGGCTCGCTCACCCTGCGGCTCCCCTACCGCGAACCCCTGGACCGATCCTGGCTGGAATGGTTCCTCTCCGCCCACGTCGCCCCCGGCATGGAACTGTGGGAAGACCACGCCTACACCCGCACCCTGCGCACCCCGCTCGGGCACGCCACCACCCGCCTGAGCTTCCAGCGCGACCACGTGCGCGCCGAACTCGCCCTGCACGACATGCGCGACCTCGCGCCCACCGTCGCCCGACTGCGGCATCTGCTCGACCTCGACGCCGACCCGGTCGGCATCGACGAAGTCCTCGGTGTACTGCCCCGCCACACCGAGCCCGAAGACCTCGACGGTGAACAACTGCCCGACGCGGGCACCGCGCCCGCCACCGAAGAACCGCCGCACGTGGACGACGCCCGCAGACCGCTGTTCAGCCCCGGCATCCGGGTTCCCGGCTGCCTCGACGGCCACGAACTGCTGCTGCGCACCATGATCGGGCAGCAGATCTCGGTCTCGGCCGCCGCCACCCACACCGCGCGCCTGGTCGACGCGCTCGGCGAAACCGTCGACGGACCCGTCCCCCGACTGTTCCCCACCGCCGCCGCCATCGCCGAACGCGGCATGGACGTCCTCACCGGCCCCGGACGGCGGGTACGCTCCATCGTCGGCGCGGCCACCGCCCTGGCCACCGGCGACCTGCAACTGCATCCGGGCCGCACCGCCGCCGACCTGCGCCGCGACCTGCTCGCGCTGGAAGGCGTCGGCCCGTGGACCGCCGACTACGTCACCATGCGGTTGCTCGCCGACCCCGACATCCTGCTCGGCACCGACCTGGTCGTGCGCCAAGGCGCGACCCTGCTCGGCGTCGACCTCACCGACACTGCCCGCTGGGCCCCGTGGCGGTCCTACCTGTCCATGCACCTGTGGAAGGCCGCGCTGGCCGGACGCGCCGCGCGCTGACCCACCCGAACCGAAAGGCGAGCACCATGACCCGCACCGCGGACTACACCACCCTCACCACCCCCATCGGCCCGTTCACCGCCCTCGCCGACAGCGACGGCGCGGTCCTCGCCTCCGGGTGGACCGCCGACGCCGAGAACCTGCGCACCCTCGTCCACCCGCGCCTGCGCCCCACCGACCTGCGCGAACGCCCCGACCTCGGAGCCATCGGCGACGCCGTGACGGCCTACCACCGCGGCGAGGTCACCGCCATCGACGACATCCCCGTCGCCCAACACTCCGGCGAATTCCTCCTGCACGCCTGGACGATCCTGCGCAAGATCCCCGCGGGCGACCCGGTCACCTACACCGAATTCGCCGCCGTCGCGGGCTGCCCCGCCGCCACCCGCGCCGCCGCCAACGCCTGCGCCCGCAACGCCGCCGCCCTGTTCGTCCCCTGCCACCGCGTCATCCGCATCGGCGGCGCACTCGGCGGCTTCCGCTGGGGCCTGCCCGCCAAACAATGGCTCCTCGCCCACGAACACCGCGCCTGAAACCTCGATGCTGCGGGCGGGGGACCACACTCCCGCCCGAAGACTCGGCGGAAACCTCCGGGTCAGGCGACGGTGGATTTCAGGTGGGAGCCCTCGCGGCCGCGGATGACGTGGAGGCGGCTGGGAATGCGTTGGCGCATCTCGTCCACGTGGCTGACTATGCCGACCACCCGACCGCCCGCGCGGAGTTCGTCCAGGACGCCCATGACGGCGTCGAGGGTGTCGGAGTCGAGGCTGCCGAAACCCTCGTCGATGAACAAGGTGTCCAGGCGTAGCCCGCCGGATTCGGCGGCCACGGTGTCGGCCAGGCCCAGGGCCAAGGACAGCGAGGCCATGAAGGTCTCGCCGCCGGAGAGGGTTTTGGCGGGGCGGATCGCACCGGTGTAGTCGTCGCGGATGTCGAGACCGAGGCCGCCGCGGCGGCCGTACTTGCCCGCGCGGTCGGTGTGGACGAATTCGTAACGGCCACCCGACATTCGGCGCAGTCGCACGGAACCGGCGACCGCGACTTCCTCCAGGCGCGCGGCGAGAACGTAGGAGCGCAACGACATCCGGCGGTTGTTCTCGCCGCGCCCCGCCACCACCTCGGCCAGCGCGGCGAGTTCGGTGTGGGCGCGGCGCAGCGGGGCGATGTGGTCCAGCGCGGCCCACAGTTGCGCGCCCAGATCCTCGAGTTGGCTCACCCGTCGGGTGGCCTCGGCGTGCGTGGCGACGGCGGCTTCCAACGCGGCCTGCGCCGCGGCCTCGGCGCCGTCCACCTCGGCGAGGTCCCGCGGTGCCTCGGCTTCGGCCGCCCTGGACTCGGGGTCGGCGAGCACGCTTTCCGCGCGCACCCGGTCCTCCTCGGCGGCGCGCAGTTCGGTGTCGATCTCGTCCTGGCGGCGCTGCGGGCGCGCCGCCTCGGCCACGACCGCCGCGTACGCCTTGAGCAGGGTCAGTTCCTCCCCCGCCACGGCACGGACGTCGGCGGTGAAACCGGCCGCGTTCGCGGCACTCTCGACCCGGGCGGCGACCGCGACGACATGGTCGGCGGCGGCCACGGCCGCGTCGCGGGCGGAGCGGAACGCGCTCGCCGCGCCGACGAGGGCGTCCAGTCGGCGACGGCGGGCGGCGATGTCACGGTCGGCGCCCGCCGCGGCGCGCAATCGGTCGGTGATCTCGGTCAGGCGGGCTTCGGTCGACGCGATCCCGGTGGCGATCGCACCGCGCCGGTTCTCGGCGGCGCTCACCTCCTCGCCCAGTTCGGCGTCCGCGCCGCGCAGGCGGGTCAGATCGGCGGTGCAGGCGTCGACCAGTTCGGCGCTCTCGGCGGCATCGGTGTAGCGGTCGGCGGCGGCGCGACGCCGCGCGGCCAGATCGACCGGATCGGCGTCACCGCCCACCGCTTTGAGGTTCTCGATCCGCACTTCGAGGGCGTTGATGCGGTTCTGGACGTCGTCGCGGGCCGTCTCCGCCGCCCGCTCGGCGGTGATCGCGGCCTGCTCGGCCTCTTTTGAGACCTGTTCGGCGGCGGGCGTCGCGGGAGCGGGATGCTCGGCCGACCCGCACACCGCGCACGGCTCCCCCGCGACCAACTGACCGGCCAGTTCGGCCGCCATGCCCGCCAGTCGACGTTCCCGCAGCGCGAGCACCCGTTCGCGCGCGTCGTTGTGCGCGGACCTGGCGGTTTCGAGTTCGACTCGGGCGCGGTCGAGTTCGGGACGGCGGCGAGCCAGGTCCACCGCCGCGTCGGCGGCCGTGCGCAACCGTTCGAGTTCGGCGGCCAAGGCGGGTGCGGTGGCCGCGGCGGCGGTCGCCTCGCGCAGGCGGACCTCGGCCGTGGCGATGGCCGCGGGCAGCGCCGCCCGGCGGCGGGTCGACTCGGCGATGCGCGCCGCGAGTCGCTCGTCCTCGGCCCGTGCCTGCGCGAGGTCGGCGGACAACCGCGGGGCCGCCTCGGCATCGCCGCGCACCTCGTCCAACGCGCCCGAGCGGGCACTCCACCGGCGAATCACCGCGTCGACATCGGCGTCGGCACGCAGCACCGGATTCGCTGAATCGGTTGCCTCCGCGAGCAATTCGGCGCCACCGAGATCGGCGGCCTCCGGCGCGAGGACAGCGGACACCAACCGCGCCTCGGCCTCGTCCCGTTGCGTCTGTCGCTGTCTGCTCGCCACCACCACCGTGCGCGCCTCGTCGATGGCCTCGGCGACGGGTTGGGCGCGGCGGGCCAGTTCCAGTTCGGCGGTCAGCGCGGCGCGGTGGGCGGAACCCGCGGCATAGCGATCGAGGAATCCTCGCGCATCCGCGATCCGCGCGCGTTGCCGCGCCAGTCGACGGTGTCGTTCGGCGTGGGAGCGGGCCTCGGCGGCCGCGACCCGGTGACGTTCCCAGTCGGCGGTGACCGTGGTCAGTTCGGCGCGCGCCGCCGCGAGCAGTTCCTGCGACCACACCTCGGCCTCGCCGGGCGCGACGGCCTCGGTGACATGCCGGTCCGCCGCGATGGCGACCTTGTCGATGAGCCGGTCGATCGCGTCGCCGCGCACCTTCATCTCGGCTTCCGACGCGCGCTTGCGTTCGGTCAACCATTGTTCGGCGTCACCGAATCGACGTGTGTCGAACAGCTTTTCGAGCAGTCGTTCGCGATCCTCGTTCTCCGCGCGCAGGAATTTCGCGAAATCGCCCTGGGGCAGCAGCACGACCTGGAAGAACTGGTCGGCGCTCATCCCGAGCAGGCGGATGATCTCGTCGCCGATGTCGGTGAGCCGCGACAAGTTGACCCCGCGGCCGTCCAACCATTCCAGGGTGGCGGACGGGTTCTCCTTGACGAAGCCGTTCTTCGCGCGCTTGCTGGGCCGGTGGAATTCCGGTGTGCGGACCAACCGGACCCGACGGCCGCCCAGGGTGGCCTCGAGTTCCACGCGCGGCGGGGTGCGCTCGTCGGCGTGATCGGAGTGCAGACGTTTGCTCTCCCCGCGCGCGCCGGGGACGCTGCCGTAGAGGGCGAAGGCGATGGCGTCCAGGACCGTGGTCTTGCCCGCGCCGGTCCGCCCGTGCAGCAGGAACAGGCCGTCGGCCCCGAGTTGGTCGAAGTCGATGACGGTGGGCGCGGCGAACGGACCGAACGCCGTCATCTCCAACCGGTGCAGTCTCATACGCGCCCCTTCCCCGTGCACCGCCGCATGGCGTACCCCCGTTCGGTGTTCACGCGTCGAGGTCGCCCGTGACCGGCGCGGGACGGCGCGGATGATCGGTTTCGGCGACCGCCGCGGCGAGCGCCCGGTCCAGCCAGCGGATCTCGCCCGCGGAGGGCTCGCCCCGCACGTCGGTGAGGAAGCTCCGGGCGACCTCGCTGTCGCGACGACCGTGCACGCGTTCACGGTAGCGCAGCACCGTATCGCCCTCCGGGCGTGCCCATTCCACGTGGACGATGTGCGGGAACCGATCGCGCAGAGTGCGCAGCGCGTCGACCGGACGGGCGATGTCGGTGAGGGTGGCCGCGACGTAGTGGTCTTCGGCCGCGGCGTGCACGGGGTCGGCCAGCAGTTCCTCGACGGTGCCGGTCAGTTTGCTCAGCCCGCGCACCACCGGCAGGTCGCGCCGGCGCACCTCGCCCAGGCCGGCGGCGTCCAGGTCGACGATCCACACCGCCTTGCGGTGGGAGCTCTCGCCGAAGGAGTAGGGCAGCGGAGATCCGCTGTAGCGCACCGATTCCGCGAGCACCTGCGGTGAATGCAGGTGACCGAGCGCCACGTAGTCGATGCCGTCGAAGGCCGAGCGCGGCACCGTCTCGACACCGCCGACCGAGATCGAGCGCTCCGAACCGGTGGCCTCGCCGCCGACGACGAAGGCGTGCGCGAGCACCACCGTGCGGATGGGCGCGCGCCGCTCGATGTCGTCCCGGATGCGCGCCATGGCGGCGGCGAGGATGTCGGCGTGCGAACGCGCCTGGAGGACGCCGAGTTCGGCGCGGGTGATCTCGGGTTCCAGATAGGGGATGCCGTAGCAGGCGATCTCGCCGTGGTCGTCGCGCAGCAGGACCGGTTCGCCCGCGCCCGCGACGGTGGTGCGCAGATACAGCCCGCCCGCGGCGGCGAACCGCGCGCCCGCGCCGAGTCGGGTGGGCGAATCGTGGTTGCCGGAGGTGGCGACGATCACCGCGCCCGCCGCGCGGATGGCCTCGAATCCGCGGTTGCACACCGCGATCGCGTCGGCGCCGGGGACGGATCGGTCGTAGACGTCGCCCGCGACGAGGACCGCCTCGACCCGCTCCTCCCGGACCAGGTCGGCGATGGCCAGCAGCGCGCGTTCCTGGTCGGCGAGCAGATCGACACCGTGGAAGGTACGCCCGATGTGCCAATCCGAGGTGTGCAGCATCCGCATGGGCGCACACCGTAGGCGCACCCACCGACACAATTCAATCGCCGTCGACTCCGTGTCGGATTCGTCGCATTCGTCACGGCGTGTCCGGCGGCGTTTTCCGGATCGTTTGCCAGACTGGTCGGTCTACTTCACGAGATCCCGGTTGCGGCAGTTCCACCCGATCCCAGGTCGATCGCCACTCGATAGCGGGGCCGCGCGGAATGTGTCGGTGCCGTGGTGCACCATCACCGGCATGACCGCACCGATGCTCGTCGCACTGATGCTGGTATTCACCGCCGGGGTGGGGATCGGCTGGCTCGGCCACTCCGCCCGCGCGGGGCAACGCACCGCCGCCGCCGAGGCCAGACTCGCCGCCGCGGGCGACAACGAACGACTGCTGCGCCAATCTTTGAACGCGGCGAACGAGGATGCGGCACGCCGACATTCCCACGCCGTGGGCGCGATGGTGGAACCGCTGCGCGAAGCGGTCGGCGCGCTCGATCAACAGATCCGCCGGATCGAACACCAGCGCGTCGACGCCTACGCCGGTCTGCGCGAACAGGTCGCGGGCATCCACCGGGTCTCCCACCAACTGTCGGGGCAGACGGGTCAACTGGTCGCGGCCTTGCGCGCCCCGCAGGTGCGCGGGCGCTGGGGTGAGATCCAGTTGGAACGGGTGGTCGAACTCGCCGGGATGACGCGGCACTGCGATTTCGACACCCAGGTCAGCCGGACCGCCACCGGCGACCACGCCGGTCTGGTCCGCCCGGACCTGGTGGTGCGACTGGCGGGCGGGCGGCACATCGTGGTCGACGCGAAAGTCCCGTTCGACGCCTATCTGAACGCCAGTACCGCCGAGGACCCGGACGCGCGCGCCGACCTGCTGCGCACCCACGCCAAACACCTGCGCACCCACGTCGACCGACTCGCGGACAAGGCGTACTGGGCGGCGTTCGACCCGTCGCCGGAATTCGTGGTGCTGTTCGTCCCCGGCGACCCGTTCCTGGACGCCGCGCTCACCACCGACGCGGGCCTGCTGGAGTACGCCTTCGGCCGAAATGTGATCCTCGCGACCCCGACCACGTTGATCGCGCTGCTGCGGACCGTGGCCTTCAGTTGGCGACAGGAAGCGCTTTCCCGCGACATGGCAACAGTTCAGCAATTGGGAAGGGAGCTTTACACGCGCCTCGGCCTGACCGGTCGTCACCTGGACAAACTCGGCGCGCAACTGGGCAAGACCGTCGACTCCTTCAACCAGGCGGTCGCCTCGGTGGAGTCGCGGGTCCTGGTCACCGCGCGCCGATTGCACGAGTTGGAGCTGGCCGAGGAGGAGTTGCCCGCCGTTCGTCGGGTCGATTCCTGGCCGCGCGCGGTCGGGTTCGCCGACGCCGAGGACTGAGCCGCGCGCGAGCCCGGACGACGGATTCTCCCGGCCCCGATGTGATCCTCGCTACCCGGTGGCAGGCCGTGCCGTAACGCCCACCGACGCGCCGGCGGTTAGTGTCTTTACGTGGCTGCTTCCCAACGTGTGCGATCCCGGGTGCCCGCGCCGCAACGTTCGATCCTGCCCTCGGTCTCGGGAATCCCCGCCGGGGCCGCGATCCTCATTGCGGTTGCCTGCACGTTCCTCGGGTTCTTCATCGATGCCAACGGCGGCGGCGATGATCTGACCGGCACCTTCGCCGCACTGTATGTCGTGGGCTGTGTCGCGGCGGTGTGCGCCGTGCGCTACCGGGGCCTGTTCACCGCGATGGTGCTGCCGCCGCTGCTGTTGTTCCTCGCCGTGCCGCTGGCCTACCAGCAGTTGACCGAGGGATCCTCCACCGGCGTCAAGGACATCCTGCTGAACCTGGCGATCCCGCTGGTCGACCGGTTCCCGGTGATGATGTTGGCCACCTCGCTGGTGCTCGCGCTCGGCGGCCTGCGGATCTACCTGCATCGCAACGGCGAGAACGCGGCCAAGGACGACGAGGCCCGGCGCGGCACCAGTTGGGGCCGCGATTCGACGGTCGATCGGGCGCGCAAGGGCGCGCCCGCGAAGAAGTCGGCCAAGACGGCGGCGGGTCGGGCGGGCTCGGGCAAAGGCGGCGCGAAAGGGAAAGACACGTCACGCGCGGAGGACGCGCCCGTCAAGCGCAGGCCGCGGCCCAAGCCGGAGCCGATCGTGGACATCGCCGATCAGAAGACCGACAAGTACGAGCCGCCGCGCCCGGGCGGCAAGCGCCCCTCCGACGAGGTGGCGGACAAGCCGCCGCGGGTCGCGGCCAAGGGGCAAGGACAAGGGCGGCCCCGCGAGGGCAGGCCGGCGCAGGGCCGCGGCAACGCCGCCCGCCAAGCCGCCGCGGTGCCGCGCGCGGACGAACCGCCGCGCGGCGGCAGGCAGCGCGGTGAGGCGCCGCCGCATCCGCGGCCCAATGTCCGCTACCGGGAACGCGAACCCCAGCGCGCCGAACGGCGCAAGCCGGAGAAGCGCTGACGGAACGTCCCGGCCCGCCGCGGGCCGGGACGCGAGAGATCACTGTCGGGCGGTGCGCAGTTCACGGGGCAGCGAGAACACCAAGGTCTCGTTGGCGGTGGTGATCGGTTGCACGTCGGCGAAACCGTGCTCCTCGAGTGTGTCGAGCACACCGCGCACCAGGATCTCGGGCACCGAGGCGCCGGAGGTGATGCCGACGGTGCGCACACCCTCCAGCCACGCCGGATCGATCTCGCGGGCGTAGTCGATCAGGTACGAGGCACGCGCGCCCGCGCCGAGCGCGACCTCGACCAGGCGCACGGAGTTCGAGGAGTTGCGCGACCCGACGACGATCACCAGATCGCATTCGGGGGCCATGGCCTTGACCGCGACCTGACGATTCTGGGTGGCGTAGCAGATGTCGTCGCTGGGCGGATCCTGCAACAGCGGGAAGCGCTGCCGCAGGCGCTGCACCGTCTCCATGGTCTCGTCCACGCTGAGGGTGGTCTGGGAGAGCCAGATCACTTTGTTCTCGTCGCGCACGGTGACCTTGTCGACCGCGTCGGGGCCGTCGACCAGTTGGACGTGTTCGGGCGCCTCGCCCGCGGTGCCCTCGACCTCTTCGTGGCCTTCGTGGCCGATCAGCAGGATGTCGAAGTCGTCGCGGGCGAAGCGCTTGGCTTCCTGGTGCACCTTGGTGACCAGCGGGCAGGTGGCGTCGATGGTGTGCAGGTTCCGGATGGCCGCCGTGGCGTGGACCGCGGGCGACACGCCGTGCGCCGAGAAGACGACGACCTGGCCCTCGGGCACTTCGTCGGTCTCGTCGACGAAGATGACGCCGCGCTCGCGCAGCGTCTCCACGACGTGGCGGTTGTGCACGATCTCCTTGCGGACGTAGATGGGGGCGCCGTGCTTCTCGAGCGCCTTCTCCACCGTCTCCACGGCGCGATCGACGCCCGCGCAGTAGCCGCGCGGTTCCGCGAGTAGCACGCGTTTTCCGCCATCGGCATCGGCGGTTCCGGTTCCCGCCGTGCGGGCGATTCCGACGTTCAAGGGGATGGCCGAAGACATGCGCCCAGCTTACTTGCGTACGCCGCGCGCGACCCGGCCGGAGCCGGACGCGACAATCTGTCTGTGACACCTACCCTTTGCATAACCCGGCCCATCGGGCAGGCTAGAACCATGTTCCGACCTCCCTACCTGGCCCGGGTCGCGGCCGGCGCCGCCGTCTACGCCTTGGAAGAGTCCCGGCGGCTACCCACCGCGGCGATGAACTTCCCGATCACGGCCATCAGTCAGCTGTTACAGACCACAATGCACGTCCAGCAGTTCGTGACCAGCCTCGCACTCAAGGGCGACGCCGTGTTCGACCGTCTGGGCAGCGGCCACGAGGAGCAGCCGGAGTGGGCCACCTTCGAGGAGGACCTCGACTCCGAGCAAACCACCGGCATACCCGGGCGGGCCAGCAGCTTCGACCTGTTCACCGGCGACGAACCGACCACGCGCCCGGAGACCAACGGGCACACCGAGCCGGTGACGCTCACCGCCGTCCCCGATCCGGAGCCCGTGGAGACCGAGGTCACATCCGCGCCGATCCCGGCCGAGGCGCAACTCACCCCGGTGCCGGACCCGGACCCCGCGGAGGCGGAGGAGGTCCTCGCTCCCGAGGTCGCCACCCGTTACGACTACGCGAACATGACGCTGGCCCAGTTGCGCGCCCGCCTGCGCATGCTCAGCGTCGAGGACCTCACCGACCTGCTCGACTACGAACAGCGCACCCTGGCCCGCGCGCCGTTCGTCACCATGCTGACCAACCGGATCGCGACCGTCAGGGCGCAGTGACCCCGGTCGGGACACGCGCGCCACGGGCCGGCCGGACACACCCGGCCGGCCCGCCGCGAATCTGTCGGCGGCGGCGCGTATATCTGGCGGTATGACTCAGGACGCCACGCCGGCCCGGCCCGGCGCCCCCGCGCCCGCGCCCGCCAACTCCGCCGAGTCGCCCTGGCCGGTGCGCACGGTGGCCCTCAAGCTCTCCCAGTGGATCGACCGGCTGGGCAGTGTCTGGGTGGAGGGGCAGATCACCCAGATCACTCTGCGCCCCGGCGCCCGCACGGCCTTCCTCGTGCTGCGCGACCCGTCGGCCGACATGTCGCTGTCGGTGACCTGTGACCCGGATCTGCTGCGCCGCTCCCCCGTGCCGTTGCAGGAGGGCAGCCGCGTGGTGGTTTTCGGCAAGCTCTCGTTCTTCGTCGGGCGCGGCACGATCTCGTTGCGCGTCCTGGAGATCCGGCCGGTGGGCGTCGGCGAACTGCTGGCCCGGATCGAACGCCTCAAGGCGCTGCTCGACGCCGAAGGACTGTTCGACCCGCGACGCAAACGCCCGCCGCCGTTCCTGCCCGGCACAGTCGGGTTGATCACCGGGCGCGCGAGCGCCGCCGAGCACGATGTGCTGACCGTGGCCAGGAAACGCTGGCCCGCGGTGCGTTTCGAGGTGCGCAACACCGCGGTGCAGGGGCCGACGGCCGTCCCGCAGATCGTGCGCGCGCTCGAGGAACTCGACCGGGACCCCGCCGTCGAGGTGATCGTGCTGGCTCGCGGCGGCGGCAGCGTCGAGGATCTGCTGCCTTTCTCCGACGAGGCGCTGTGCCGGGCGATCGCCGCGGCCACCACCCCGATCGTGAGCGCGATCGGCCACGAACCCGACACGCCGATCAGCGATCTCGTCGCCGACCTGCGCGCGGCCACCCCCACCGACGCCGCCAAACAAGTCGTCCCGGACGCGGTCGCCGAACTCGCCGGCGTGCGCGAATGGCGCTCGCGCGCCGCGGCCGCCCTGCGCGGCTGGGTCGAGCGGGAGACGCACACCGTGGCGAATCTGCGCTCGCGGCCGGTGCTGGCCGATCCGCTGCGCGAACTCACTCGGCGCGGCGAGGAGATCGTCCGACTGCGCGAGGCGGCGCGGCGCTGCGCGCGACACCGCGTGTCGGTCGAGGACACGGCGACGGCACATCTGCGCGAGAAACTGGTCGCCGTCGGCCCCGCCGCCACCTTGGCCCGCGGTTACGCTGTGGTGCAGCGGGTCGCGGGCGCCGAGCGTCACGTGGTGCGCTCCATCGAGGACGCGCCCGCGGGCAGTCAACTGCGGGTGCGCGTCGCCGACGGCGCGGTCACCGCCGCCGCGTTGGGCGTCACAGCCTCGGGCGGCGGCGCGGGTAGGCGCGATCACGAGACCGAGAGGAACCGACGGTGACCGATGCGGGCGAGACGGCCGAGAGCGGCTTGGCCGAGATCAGCGGGTTCGGTTACGAACGCGCGCGGGACGAATTGGTCAACGTCGTGAAGATGCTCGAACAGGGCGGGATGGACCTCGACGATTCGCTGGCGCTGTGGGAGCGCGGCGAGGCGTTGGCCGCGCGCTGCGAACAGCATCTCGCGGGCGCGCGCACACGCGTCGAGGACGCCATCTCCCGATCCGAAGCCGACGAGCAGGTCTAGGAGGAGCAGCCATGGACATCCGCCGCGCCACCCCCGACATCCACACCGACGATCTGGCGGCCAGTCGCGAGTTCTACCGGCGGATCGGCTTCGAGGAGGCGATGGATCTGGGCTGGGCGGTGGCCATGGTCTCGCCGAGCAATCCCACCGCGCAGGTGCTGCTGATCGGCGCGGGCGCGGAACGGGTACGGCCCGCGATGAGTGTCGAGGTCGCCGATGTCGACGCCGTGCACGCCGAACTCGAGGCGGCGGGCGCGCAGATCGTCTACGCGCTGCGCGACGAGCCCTGGGGTGTGCGGCGGTTCTTCGTCCGCGATCCGGACGGGACGGTGGTCAACATCGTCGGCCACCGCTGAGCGAGGCTCAGCGGGTCAGCGGTCGCGCGGTGGTGACGGCCGTGGCGAGCGTGGTGAACGAGGCGGCGTCGCCCGAACCGGTGATCAGCACTCTCGACCCGCCGAAATCGGCCACCCAGGCCGTCTCCTCGGCCGGTTCGGCGAAGACCGTCCAGCGCTGGTCGCCGACGGTCTGCGTACCGCTCGCGAAGCGCGAACCCAGGATGTGGCGGGCCAGCACGTCGTCGGCGGCGTTGCTCTGGCTGAGCCGCATGTAGGCGCCGCCGGGAGTGATGTAACCGACAGTGCTGACCGGACCGCCGCCCGCGCCGATGATGGTGTCGCGGCTGCCCGAATTCGGGGTCCAGTCCTCGGGCATGGCCGGGTCGCGGACCGGGAACGGCAGGGTCCGCGCGTCGGCCGCGAGGGCGGCGCGCGCGTCGAACTGCGGGATGCGCCCCTCGGTCGGACCGGTGGCGGAGAAGCTGCACTGGCTGGCCAGACCGGCGAAGACCACCGCGATCAGCACCAACGGGATCAGCGAGAAGAACAGATCCTTGTAGTCGTGCAGGATGCGGGGCTTTTGGTAGGACACCCCCTCAGTATCCACCCGCCGACGCGCGCGCCCCGCACTCCCCCGGTGCTCGCGGCACCTCTGGTGCGAGGTCGCCTGATCAGCGAATGAGACAATCGTGCGGAACGAACCAACCGAGGGAGGCACCCCGCCATGACGGCAACTTCGCCAGCACCCAGCCGCCGCGAGGCCCCGGACCGCAACCTGGCGCTCGAACTCGTCCGGGTGACCGAGGCGGGAGCCATGGCGGCGGGCCGCTGGGTCGGCCGCGGTGACAAGGAGGGTGGCGACGGCGCGGCCGTCGACGCCATGCGCGAACTGGTCAACTCGGTGTCGATGCGCGGCACCGTGGTGATCGGCGAGGGCGAGAAGGACGAAGCCCCCATGCTGTACAACGGCGAGGCGGTGGGCGACGGCACCGGTCCCGAGGTGGACTTCGCGGTCGATCCGATCGACGGCACCACCCTGATGTCGAAGGGCTCGCCCGGCGCGATCTCGGTGCTCGCGGTCGCCGAACGCGGCGCGATGTTCGACCCCTCGGCGGTGTTCTACATGCACAAGATCGCCGTCGGCCCCGAGGCCGCCGACGTGATCGATATCTCGGTGCCGATCGCGGAGAACATCGCGCGGGTCGCCAAGGCCAAGAGCCTGTCGAAGTCGGATCTGACGGTCTGCATCCTGGACCGGCCCCGCCACGCCGGGCTGATCCAGGAGGTCCGCGACGCGGGCGCGCGGATCCGCCTGATCTCCGACGGTGACGTGGCGGGCGCGATCGCGGCCGCCCGCCCCGATTCCGGCACCGACATCCTGGTCGGCATCGGCGGCACCCCCGAGGGCATCATCGCGGCGGCGGCGCTGCGCTGTATGGGCGGCGCGTTGCAGGGCAAGCTGGCCCCCACCGACGACGAGGAGCGCCAGAAGGCTCTCGACGCGGGCCACGACCTGGACCGGGTGCTGACCACCGAGGACCTGGTGTCGGGCGACAACATCTTCTTCTGCGCGACCGGCGTGACCGACGGTGATCTACTACGCGGCGTCCGCTACTACGGTGGCGGCGCGTCCACTCAGTCGATCGTCATGCGGTCCAAGTCCGGCACGGTGCGCATGATCGACGCCTACCACCGGCTCACCAAACTGCGCGAATACTCCTCGGTCGATTTCATCGGCGACGAGGACGCGGTGCCGCCGCTGCCCTGACCGGGCGGTGCGCGACGGCGAGGGCGCGCGGCGGAAGTCGCGCGTCCTCGGTTATTTTCGCGGCCGAGCGATCCCCTCGGGGGGCAGTCCGGCTCTCGCGCCGGCCGGCGCGCGGCGGGGTGTGCGCATCACCTCAGGCGTGGCAGCCCCACCGCGGGACGGGTCCGCATAGGGTCGATTTCATGACCGAGGAAACGCAGTACCGCATCGAACACGACACCATGGGCGAGGTACGGGTTCCGGTGCACGCCCTCTGGCGGGCGCAGACCCAGCGTGCCGTGGAGAACTTCCCGATCAGCGGACGCGGTCTCGAGCGGGCCCAGATCCGCGCGCTGGGGCTGCTCAAGGCCGCGTGCGCGACGGTGAACCGGGATCTGGGGCTGCTGGCGACCGACAAGGCGGAGGCGATCATCGCCGCGGCGAACGAGATCGCCGAGGGCCGCCACGACGACCAGTTCCCGATCGATGTCTTCCAGACCGGTTCGGGCACCAGCTCGAATATGAACGCCAACGAGGTGATCGCCTCGATCGCCAAGGCCAACGGCGTCACGGTGCACCCCAACGACGACGTGAACATGTCGCAGTCCTCCAACGACACGTTCCCGACCGCGACCCATCTGGCCGCCACCGAGGGCGTCATCAAGGATCTGGTGCCCGCGCTGGAGCACCTGCGACTGGCGTTGCTCGACAAGTCCACGGCGTGGCGGACGGTGGTGAAATCCGGTCGCACCCATCTGATGGACGCGGTGCCGATCACCCTCGGCCAGGAATTCGGCGGGTACACCCGGCAGATCGCGGCGGGCATCGATCGGGCGATGGCGACCTTGCCGCGTCTGGGCGAACTCGCGATCGGCGGCACGGCGGTCGGCACCGGCCTCAACGCGCCCGACGGTTTCGGCGCGGCGGTGGTGGCCGAACTGCGCCGGACCACCGGCATCGACGCGCTCACCGAGGCCGAGGACCATTTCGAGGCGCAGGCCGCGCGCGACGGTCTGGTCGAGGCGTCGGGCGCGCTGCGCACCATCGCGGTCAGCCTGACCAAGATCGCCAACGACATCCGCTGGATGGGTTCCGGACCGCTGACCGGTCTGGGCGAGCTGCAACTGCCCGACCTGCAACCGGGCAGCTCCATCATGCCGGGCAAAGTGAATCCGGTACTGCCGGAAGCGGTCACGCAGGTGGCGGCGCAGGTCATCGGCAACGACGCGACGGTGGCGTTCTCCGGGGCGAGCGGCGCGTTCGAGCTCAACGTCTACATCCCGGTGATGGCGCGCAACCTGCTCGAGTCGATCCGCTTGCTCGCCAACGTGTCCCGGCTCTTCGCCGACAAGTGCGTGCACGGCTTGGTGGCCAACGAGGAGCATCTGCGCACGCTGGCCGAATCCTCGCCCTCGATCGTCACGCCACTGAATTCGGCGATCGGGTACGAGGAGGCCGCGGCGGTGGCCAAGCAGGCGCTGAAGGAGAAGAAGACCATCCGGCAGACCGTCATCGATCGCGGTCTGCTCGGCGAGAAGTTGAGCGAGGAAGAACTGGACCGTCGCCTGGATGTGCTGTCCATGGCGAAGGTCGACGAGGGCTGAGTGCCCGAGGCGGTCGGCGCGCGGACGGCGCGCCGACCGGACGGGTCAGCCGCGCAGGTGCGCCAGTTCGGCGCGGGCCCGCTCGCCTTCTTCACCGAGATCGGTGCGGTCGAAGACGTTCCAGCGCCGCAGCAGCGGCGCGAAGACGAGTTCGCCTTCGCGCGCCGGATCGTAGATCCCGGCCTCGGCCAGCACGGTGTCGCTGGTGCGGCCGTCGGGCAGGGTGACGGTGGGCACGTGGAAGGCGGCCACGCTGTCGGCGATCGCGCGGACGGTCTGATCGGGCGCGATCTGGAAGCCGGCGGCGATCAGATCGGCGAAGAACTCGGCCTGGAGTTCGTCGTCGCGGGCGATGCGCTCACTGATCGCGGTGACCAGCGCGTTCTCACCGAGCGCGGCGGTGTTGCGGTGCCGGATCGCGGCGGCGGCCTCTTCGAACGCGCAGGTGGCCAACACCTCGAGCAGGTGCAGCGGCGGCCTGCGGAAACCCTTGGTCATGTGATCCATGCGCAGCCGCTCGAGTTCGACCGGATCGACCGAGCGGGTGACCATGAGGTAGTTGCGGATCATGATCTCGTGACGGTTCTCCTCGGCCGTCCAGCGGCCGACCCAGCGCCACCACGAACCGGTGCGCAGGTACTTGCCGACCTCACGGTGATAGGAGGGCAGGTTGTCCGCGACGAGCACCGAGACCGTCAGCGCGAGCTTGGCCGTGTCGCTGAGCTCGGACTGCTCGGGAGCCCAGTCGGTTCCGCCGAGGAAACCGAAGTTGTGCCCGTCGTCCCACGGCACGTAGTCGTGGGGCTGCCAGCCGTCGGCCACCTGGATGTGCCGACGCAGATTCAGTTCCACTTCGTCCGCGAGCGATTCGAGCAGCTCACGATCGGTCAACAGATTTTGCACCACCACAACCTAGCTGCCGGGCCCGCTGTGCGGGGAGGGACGGTGAGAGTTCACGGACGGCGTCCGGGACCGGGACATGATCTCACAGCAGGTCCCGGACGCCGCATCCGCTCAGGAGGTCGGCGTGACGGTGATCTTGCCGTCGACCCAGGTGATGGTGCCTCCGGTGAACGTCGACTGCTTGCCGCCGGGGATGTCGGTCTCGTCGCTGGTGGGGTAGCCGAGCTTGCCGCTCGCGCCGCCGTTGGCCTCCCAGGCTTCCCGGATCTCGCCCCACACGATGTGCGGTTCGCCCTCCTCGGGCTCGTAGATGGTGCCGCCGACGAAGTCCTGGTATTTACCGTTGGCGGGACCGTTCTCCTCGGCTTCCTCGGGCGCGCCGAGCGGACCGGTCGGGCCGCCGGAGGCGACGTACTTGTCGTAGATGTCGCCGGAGACGGTGACCTCGGCGCCCGAAGGGGTCGCGATCTTGGTCTGCTCGCCGGCTTCCTCGCCGGTCGTGGTCGCCCCGGGGCTCGTCGTCTCGGGAGTCGTCGTGCCGGTGCCCGTGCCCGCGGTGGTCGGCGTGGGCGAGGCGGCGGTGGTGGAGCCGAGGATCGCCGAGGACACGCTGGAGAGCGCGTTCGATCCCGAGTTGTCGTCGTCACCGCAGCCCGCGGTGAGCAGCAGGCCCGCGGACAGCAGCGCCGCGGAGGAGAGTCCAGCCGTTCGTCGAGCGAAGTGGTGCATGTCCATCCTCTCGGAAATGGCCTGCGTGCCGCTCCGTACGCGGTGCGCCGCGCGTAGCCGGGCTGTCGTTCAGCAATGAACCGGCGAATCGATGAGACTCGCCGGTTCATCTACCGAACAGCTGTCACGCGGATTCTACCCACCGATAAGTGAGACGAACCACATGCCGAGAGATTGCTACAAACGTCCCGCTCAAGCGTTGGGACCGTACTCCTCCAGCATTTCGGTGACCAGTGCCGCGATCGGGGACCGCTCACTCCTGGTCAAGGTGATGTGGGCGAACAGCGGATGCCCCTTGAGCTTCTCGATGACCGCCGCGACGCCGTCGTGCCTGCCCACCCGCAGATTGTCGCGCTGGGCGACATCGTGGGTCAGCACCACCCGCGAACCGGTGCCCAACCGGCTCAGCACCGTCAACAGCACATTGCGCTCCAGCGACTGCGCCTCGTCGACGATCACGAACGAATCGTGCAGCGACCGGCCGCGGATATGGGTCAGCGGCAACACCTCGAGCATGTCGCGGCTGAGCACCTCCTCCATCACCTCCGCCGAGGCCAGGCCGTCGAGGGTGTCGAAGACCGCCTGGGCCCAAGGGCCCATCTTCTCGCTCTCGCTGCCCGGCAGGTAGCCCAGATCCTGCCCGCCGACCGCGTACAGCGGACGGAAGACGACCACTTTGCGCTGGGTCCGGCGTTCCAGCACCGCCTCCAGACCCGCGGTCAGCGCCAGCGCCGACTTGCCGGTGCCCGCCTTGCCGCCCAGCGAGACGATGCCGACGCTCTCGTCCAACAGCAGGTCCAGGGCGATGCGCTGTTCGGCGGAGCGGCCGTGCAGGCCGAACGCCTCGCGTTCGCGGACCAACTGCACCCGCTTGTCCGCGGTCACCCGGCCCAACGCGCTGGACGAACTGCCGAGCAACCGCACCCCCGTGTGGCAGGGCAGTTCTCTGGCCTCGTCCAGATCCAGGATCGACTCGGCGTAGATCCGGTCGATCTGCGCGGTCGCGACGTCGATCTCCACCATGCCGGACCATCCGGAGGTGACCACGTCCTGGGCGTGGTACTCGTCGGCGCGCAGACCGACGGCGCCCGCCTTCACGCGCAGCGGAATATCTTTCGACACCAGCACGACGTCGCGGCCCTCCGCCGCGAGATTGAGCGCACAGGCCAGGATGCGAGAGTCGTTGGTGTCGGTGCGGAAGCCGATCGGGAGTACCGCGGGATCGGTGTGGTTGAGTTCCACCTGCATCGTTCCGCCCTCGGCGCCGATCGGCACCCGCTGGTCCAACCTGCCGTGCCGCAGACGCAGCTCGTCGAGGTTGCGCAGGGCCTCCCGCGCGAACCAGCCCAGTTCGTGATGATGCCGTTTGGCTTCGAGCTCGCTGATGACGACCAGCGGTAGCACCACGTCATTGTCACTGAACCGGGTGAAGGCCCAGGGATCGGAGAGCAGGACCGACGTATCGATGACGTAGGTCCGAGCGCCGGATTCCCGGGCGAGCGAGGGGCGGACTCCCTCGGAGGTGACGGATACGGCATCGGCGGACGCGATATCCGAGGAGGAGGCGAGCTTCCCGGTGTTACGGGTATTCGCCGAGGGAGCGGAAACGGAGCGTGCAGCAGTCACGGTGGCTCCTTTTGTGTCCGTGCGGCACCCGCGCGGACGATCTCGCTGGACCGGTCCGTCCTGATGGTTCCGACTGGGTCAGATACCACGAGGGCCGGGTGCCGGCCCCCTCGCACTGAGTAGCTCAGTCACGGTCAGGACCTCCCGTACGAACCACAACGACGCGGTCCGCAGCATCGACGCTACCGCCGAGTGCCCACTCTCCGCTCCCGGAGTGCGAGGCGTGTCGGTGAAGATCCCGTTAACGAGCGGCGGGTGCACAGTCGTCGCCGCAGGTCACCGGGGCCATTTACACTCGAAATATGGCCGATGACGCGGAGCTCGAGAAGTTGACCTCCAAGCAGCTGCACGACCGGGCGGTGAAGCTGGCGGTACGCCACGGGGACGTGCGGTTCCTGTGGCGGCTGCTGACCGCGATCCCCGCCGCCGAGGCGGCGGCGGGCAATGTGGGCGAGAGCGAGGCCGACATCAAGTGGGTCCTGCCCATGCTCGACGACTACGTCCACGCCGGGGACGGCGACGTCGCCGAGGTCCTGCGCCCGGTCTACCTGGAGTACCTGAGCGAACACTCCTGAGGCTCAGAGGCGCTGGACCGCGTCGCGGGCGAAGACCGCGCGGAACAGCCCGACCGCGACGCCGCGGAAGAAGTTCTCGAAAGAAAAGCGGTCCTGCCACAACACGATTCGACCTTCGCGCAGCCGGAAGGTGCCGGTCACCCAGAACGCGATGCGGACGGGGCCGAAGCGTAGATAGTCGGTGCGGTCGGTGAGCACGACCTGCTCGCTCTCGGCGGCGATGTGGTGGATGTCGACGGCGAAGCCGAAACGATCGCCCTCCAAGCCGCGCATCACCCCGATGACCCGGCGCGCGCCCCGGACATCGGGCAGCGAGCTGTTCTTCCACACGATGTCGGGATCGAGCAGTTCCGCCGCCTCGTCGAGGGCGTTGAGCTCGAGCGCGGACAGGAATTCGCGCACCGTGGTGATCGAGTTCTGGGTCAGTTCGTCGGTCATGACCTGACGATAGGCGGCGGGCGGGCCCGACGGTAGGACCGTATGGGACAGCGGTCGCGGCCGGATCGATGGAACCGCGCGGACCCCCGTCGCGTCTATATGGTCAGACGGCACTGACGGAAGGGGCCACTGCCATGGGGCGGCAACTGTCATGAAATCGGCACTGTCATGAAACCGGCACTGTCATGAAACCGATCGACGGCCGGGGCATCACGAATCCGGAGAACGCGCACAGCTTTTCCCACGCCGAGATCAGACAGGCCGCCGACCGGATGAAACCGGACGCGCTGACCGAGGTGGTCGTGTCGTGGAACGCCATCGCGGACGCGGTGCAGACGGCGGGCGCGCGGTTCGAGTCCGCGATCCGCGGCGTGGTCGGGCAGCAGTGGGAGGGCGCGGCCGCCGACGCCGCCCTGCGTTCCATTCTCGAGTTCACCACGCGGGTGGGCGAACTCGGCGGCGCGCTGGCGAGTCAGTCCGAACCGGTCGCGGCGGCAGGGCAGTCCGCGGCCCAGTTCCAGGCGGCCGTGCCCGCGGTCCCCGACGCGTCCACGTCCTCCTCGGCGCCCGAAGCCCGCAACGCGGCCGAGGAGCAGGCCCGCGACGACATGATCACCTACTACATCCGTCCCTTCGGGGCGACGGCAGGCCAGATCCCCGCGCTGCCCGATCCGGTGCGGCCCGCCGGTAGCCCGGATCGGCCGACGATCGTGGGCGCGCTGCTCGGGGCGCTCGGCGGTGACGGCGGAACGGCCGGCGCAGGCGGATCGGATTCGCCCGCCACCGGGGGCGACGGTGCGGCCGTCGTGAATGGGGTCGGCGCACACCCCGGGCAGGATGCGGGTGCCGGCGCGAACACTCCGGGTGCGGAACAACCGTCGATGCCGAACGACAACCCGCCGACCGCCGAAACGCCGGTGGGCGAGGAGAACCCGGCGTCGGCAGGAGCATCGGAGGGCAAGTCCGACGGGGAATCCCCGTCGCCCGGGGAACCCGGCGACAGCGTGCCCCCAACATCCACCGACACGCAGGGCGCGCAGACCGCGGCGCAGAGCACGACGCCGAGCCCGCCCCTCGCACCCACGAATACGGCGCCCGCCGGCTTCGGGAACGGCTACTCCGGCACCGGCGGCGGAGCCGTGAACCCCTACGCGCCGCAGTACACGAATACGCAGGCCCCCGGTGTCCCGGGCGGCGTCGCCCCGGCCGCAGCGGCGCAACCGGCGAGTGCGCCGATCCGCACCGATACTCCCGCGGGTACGGCGGCTGGAGCCTCCGGGCCCGCGCCCCGACCGGGCAGTTCCGTCCCGGCCCAGCCGGCCGCCCAGACAGCGCCTCCGCCCACCTCGTCGGGCGCACCGGGCAGGCCGGGGATGCCCGGGTCCTCCGGGTACGCGGGGATGATGCCGCCCGGGGCGCGCGGGCGCGGCGAGGACGACGGCGAGCACCGCGCGGCGCGGTACCTGCGCAGCGAGGAGCACGCCGCCGACCTGCTCGGCGAACCGGAGAAGACGGTCCCCCCGGCGATCGGAGCCGAATGACGGCGCAATGGATCCTGTCGGCCGAGCAGTTCGCGGCGGCGTGGTTCGGCACCGGGTTGGACCGGTTGCCGTTCCCGTTCCGCTTCACCAGTCGCTTCGCCGGACTGCGCGAATACGACGCGTACCAGCGGCAATTCCGCGACGAACTGGAGAATCCCGATCACACCCCGCTGCGTCGGGCCGTCCAGGTCCTGAGCGCACCGGACTGGCGGATCGAACTGTTCGGCCTGGACCACCGGCGCGGGGGCGTCGAACTGCGCGGGATCGGTTGCGGGGTGCGCGGCGGCGCCGGAATCGTCGCGCAGCAGAATCCCGACGCCGACGGCGGTCGGGTCCGCCTGCGCCGCTTCCGCGCCGAACAGGTCGCCACCGAACTGCTGCGCCTGCTCCCCGACCGCGCCCCCGGCGAGAGTTCGGAAAAGCGTTTCCTGCGCGAGGATCTCGCCGCCGACCGCCCCGACCCGTTCGACAACGACCCGGCCCGCGCGGTGCAGGAGCGCTACCGCCGCTTCTGGAATCGGCCGTCCACCACCCGCGGAGTGGTCACGGTGCTGCACGGCCCCCGCACCAGCGAGGCCCAACGCACCGGGCGCGTGCGGTGGATCGACGCCGACGACGGCCGCTATTGCGAGATCCCCGTCAACCGCGCCCTGATGATCCGGCCCGCCTCGGGGGCCGACATCCTGCGCTACGTGGACGATTCGATCCGGCGCGCGGAGGCCGCCCTGCGCTGAGATTCGCAAGGCCGCGGATTCGAAAGGCCGCGGCCCGCACGCCGGAGCGTACGGGCCGCGGGGTGACGCGGGACGCTCAGCCGAGCAGACGCCAGTCTTCGAGGCCGTCGTAGAGCGGGACGGACTTGGCCAGCGCCGAGACCCGGCCGCGCAGGGTCTCGGTGTCGGAGCCTCCGGTCAGCGCGGCGGCGATGATGTCGGCGACCTCGGTGAACTCGGTGTCGCCGAACCCGCGGGTGGACAGCGCGGCGGTGCCGATGCGCAGACCCGAGGTGACCATCGGGGGGCGCGGGTCGAACGGGACGGCGTTGCGGTTGACGGTGATCCCGATCTCGTGCAGCAGATCCTCGCCCTGCTGACCGTCGATCTGGGAGTTGCGCAGGTCGACCAGGACCAGGTGCACGTCGGTGCCGCCGGTAAGCACGCTGATGCCCTTGTCGCTCACGTCGGCGGCGCCCAGACGCTCGGCCAGGATCTTCGCGCCCGACAGGGTGCGGACCTGACGGTCGCGGAACTCCGCGCCCGCGGCGATCTTGAACGCGACGGCCTTGGCGGCGATGGCGTGCATGAGCGGGCCGCCCTGCTGGCCGGGGAACACCGCGCTGTTGAGCTTCTTGGCGAATTCCCGCTTGGCCAGGATCACTCCGGAACGAGGGCCGCCGAGGGTCTTGTGCACGGTGGAGGACACGACGTGCGCGTGCGGGACCGGCGAGGGGTGCAGACCGGCGGCGACGAGTCCGGCGAAGTGGGCCATGTCGACCCACAGGTAGGCCCCGACCTCGTCGGCGATCTCCCGGAACCGCGCGAAATCCTGCTGACGCGGATACGCCGACCATCCGGCGACGATCACCTTCGGGCGCGTCTGACGGGCGATATCGGCGACCTCGTCCATGTCGACGCGGTGGTCTTCCTTGCTGACCCCGTAGAAATGCGTCTCGTAGAGCTTGCCGGAGAAGTTCAGGCGCATGCCGTGGGTGAGGTGACCGCCGTGGGCCAGGTCCAGGCCGAGCAGTTTGTCGCCCGGGTCCA
Source organism: Nocardia takedensis NBRC 100417 (assembly GCF_000308695.1). Classification (GTDB taxonomy): domain Bacteria; phylum Actinomycetota; class Actinomycetes; order Mycobacteriales; family Mycobacteriaceae; genus Nocardia; species Nocardia takedensis. Next base: position 83,552 of record NZ_BAGG01000103.1, read on the forward strand.
TCAACGCCATCAGCACCGCGGCGTTGGCCTGGGCGCCCGAATGCGGCTGCACGTTGGCGAATTCCGCGCCGAACAGTTCCTTGACGCGTTCGCGGGCGAGGTTCTCCACGACGTCGACATCCTCGCACCCGCCGTAGTAGCGACGGCCCGGGTACCCCTCGGCGTACTTGTTGGTCAGCACGCTGCCCTGGGCTTGCAGGACAGCGCGCGGCACGAAGTTCTCCGAGGCGATCATCTCGAGCGTGTCGCGTTCGCGGGCGAGTTCGCCTGCCATCGCGGCCGCGAGCTCCGGATCGAGCTCACCGAGGGACTGGGTATTGACAGAGGCGGTCGTCTGCGTCACCCGGACAGTCTATGGTCCGGGAGCGTCTCCACCGGCAGCGGGTGGGCGACCGCGGACCGATCGACCAGGCTACCCGCGGACCCGCCCGCGCGCAGGACTTCGCGGCACTTCCCGGCGTCGGCGCGGGTCATGCCGGTCCGATCGCGTCCAGCAACGGCGCGAACACGGATTCGACGTCGTCGAGCGGGCGCGAGGTCTTCAGTGCCCGCGCTTGCGCGATGGCCCCTTCGATCGCGCTGATGAGCGTGCCCGCGAGAGCTTCGGCGCGTTCGTGGTCGACGCCTCGTTCGCGCAGCGCCGTGGTGAGCAGCGCGGTCCAGTCGGCGAAGGCGGCGCCCGCGGCGGCTTGGACGGCGGGTTCGGACTCGGCGAGGGCCGCGCCGAGGACCGGGCAGCCCGCGCGGTAGTCGCTGGGCTCGACCAGGGCGCGCGCCCACCCGGTCATCGCGGCCAGCCAGTCGCGAGGTTCGCCGGTGGCGACGACCTTGGCGAGGAAGCGGGTCAGGCGCGCGCCCGCGATCTGCGTCGCGGCCTCGACCAGTTCGCCTTTGCCGGCGGGAAAGTGCTGGTAGAGCGAGTTGCGCGAGGTGCGGCTGCGGTCGAGCAGAGCGGTGAGTCCGGCACCGTGCACGCCCTGTTCCCTGACCAGTTCGATGGTGCTCTCGACGAGGCGGTCACGTGGTCCCACGGGTGTCCTCTCCTCCGCTGCGGCGCGTTCGGTCCGGTGTCGGACATCTTGCGTGAACCGATCGGTCCATGTTGCAATCATGACAGATGTGGACCGATCGGTTCACCGGAAAGGACGGATTCGATGACCACCACCGAGTCGAGCACCGGCGAATCGAGCACCGGCGAAGCCGACTACGGCGCGATGACCGGACTCGAACTGCTGCGCGCGGCCATGGGCCGGACCGACCGTCCGCCCTTCATCGGCGATCTGCTCGGCATGGAGGTCGACGAACTCGAGCACGGCCGCGTCGTCTTCGCGGTGCGCACCCGTCCCGATTTCGCCAACCCGCTGGGTACCACCCACGGCGGAATCTGCGCCACGCTGCTCGATTCGGTGATGGGCTGCGCGGTGCACACCACGCTGGAACCCGGCGTCGGTTACACGACGCTGGAACTGAAGATCAACTACATCCGCTCCGCGCCCACCGACGGCCGCAGGCTCACCGCCACCGGCACGACCATCCACGTCGGCCGCACCACGGCCACCGCCGAGGGGCGGGTGGTGGACGAGCAAGGCCGCCTGGTCGCGCACGGCACCACCACCTGCGTGCTGTTCCGCCCCTGATCAACGGGGCAGGACGAGCGGTAACGCGGCACAGGCATCCGACCGGTGTTGGTCAGCAGCACAATCGTTTTCGACGCCCCCCGACGCGATGTCGGCCGTCTGTGACAGGATGGCCGGTGGACAGCACAGGTCCACATTCGACATCAAGAGGGAATTCGGAAATGCTGCTCAGTTTCATCGCCACCGGTACGTTCGACGCGCTGCTCAAGTCGCTGTTGCAGTCCGCGTGCTCGATCTCCTCGGGGGGAGCGGCCTGCGCCAACTGGTGAGCGCGGCCCCTGCTCGCACGACGGCCCCGTCACCCACGGTGACGGGGCCGTTCGCGTTCCGACTCACATCGCGCGGACCGCGGCGGGCGTGAGGGGTTCGTCCAGCAGGCGACGGAACCGCTCGGCGCGCTCCGCGTCGTCGGCGGCCCGGTCGAGCCAGTCGCCGAGCAGGCGGTAGCCCTCCACGTAGGTGCTGATGTAGGCGCGCCACAGCGGCGAGGACAGGAATCGCAGCGACTGCCGGGCCCGGTCGGGGGTGAGCAGGTTCCAGCGCTGGAGGAATTCGGCCACCTCCGTCTCGTCACGACGCCGGTCGTGCAGCAGCAGTGCCGCGTCCTGCCGGACCCCGAGCAGTTTCCCGGACGCGTCGGCCAAGCGCTGGGCGCGTTCACCGTCGAAACGCAGACCGAGATCGGCGTAGATCTCCTGCGCCCATAGGCCCCAGTCCGGTCCGACGATGGACCGCAACGCCAGATCGGCGAGCCCCTCGGCCATCAAGCACTGCGGGGTGTTGACCAGGAACAAGGTCTGTTCGGCCTGGCCGGCCGCCACGAGTCCCGCTTCCTTGCGGCAGTGCTCGGTGTGATGGCCGGGATAGGACTCGTGCGCGATCAGGTGCGGCAGGTTGGCCATGTGCTGCTTGAGATCGGCGTTGATCGCGACCTTGGACCGGTAGTCGCCGAGGTAGTAGTTGAACCCGGACCACGGTTTGTCGCCGACCACCTCGTAGGTGACGTGTTCGTGGTCGGGCAGGGGGTAGCGGGCGCGGACCAGTTCGCGCAGCGCCCCGGAGAACGCGTCGACGCACTCCCGCAACCGGGCGGGCGGGATCTCGTCGGTCCTGCGGTGGGCGGCCACACGCTCGGCCAACGGCCCGTCGCCGGCCAGCACCTCATCCATCGCGCGGTGTGCGGCCCGGTAGTCCTCGACGTCGCCCGGTGCGATCTCGACGTCGAAATAGGCGTGCACCTCGTCGACGAAGCCGATGTCCTCGCCCGCGAACTTGCGTCCGGAGGTCTCCAGCGCGCGCAGGTGGGCGTCGAGGAAGGTGGTGCGTTCGGGTGCGAGGCCCGCGGCGGGCAGTTCCGCGCGCAGTCGCGCGGCCCGTACGGCCAGTTCACCCGGTTGGGGGGCGGGGGCGTTCTCGGTCTCGCGCCGCAGCACCGGATCACCGGTGTAGGCGTCGACGAAACCTTCTTCGAGCCGATCGAAGGCCAGGCCGAGTCGCAGGTACTCGGTCACCAGCGGATGCGCTTCCATATCGGCCCACAGTAGTGCGACGAACACCGCGTATCGAGTGGGTTACCGGCGGGTAGTGATACCCCGCGTTCTTCACCCCGTTGACCCGGAGGACAATTCGGCCATGCGGCGAGAGCTGGACCGAATCTCACACGCCACCGCGGGTTGGGCGCGTGTTTGCCGAAATGGAGCGTCGGGTACGTGGGACGAATGAGCGAGCCGAGCCCCTATGTGGAATTCGATCGGAAGCAGTGGCGAACGCTTCGCAAATCGACTCCGCTGGTGCTCACCGAGGAAGAACTGATCGGTCTGCGCGGTCTCGGCGAACAGATAGACCTCGAAGAGGTCGCCGAGGTCTATCTGCCTCTGGCCCGACTCATCCATTTGCAGGTGGCGGCCCGACAACGCCTGTTCGCGGCCACAGCGACCTTCCTCGGGGAAAAGCATCCCGATCGCCAGGTGCCGTTCGTGATCGGCGTCGCGGGCAGTGTCGCGGTCGGGAAATCGACCACCGCGCGCGTACTCCAGGCTTTGCTCGCACGCTGGGATCACCACCCGCGTGTGGATTTGATCACAACCGACGGATTCCTTTATCCCACGGCCGAACTGACCCGGCGCGGGATGATGCATCGCAAGGGATTCCCGGAAAGCTACGACCGCCGGAAACTGCTGCGATTCGTCACCGAGGTGAAATCGGGCGCGGCCGAGGTGTGCGCGCCGGTGTATTCGCACATCTCCTACGACATCGTCCCGGACAAAAAGCACTGCGTCCGTCAGCCCGACATCCTCATCGTCGAGGGACTCAACGTGCTCCAGACCGGGCCGCGGCTGATGGTCTCGGACCTGTTCGACTTCTCCATCTACGTCGACGCGCGGATCGAGGACATCGAGAAGTGGTATGTGCAGCGCTTTCTCGCCCTGCGGGCGACGGCGTTCGCCGATCCGGGCGCGCATTTCCACCACTACGCGGCGTTGACCGACGAGCAGGCGACCGTCGCGGCCCAGGACATCTGGAATTCCACCAACCGGCCCAACCTGGTCGACAACATCCTGCCCACCCGCCCGCGCGCGACGCTGGTGCTGCGCAAGGACGCCGACCACAGCATCAACCGGTTGCGCCTGCGCAAACTGTGAAGGATGACCACCGCGACGGCCGGCGGGCTCCGACGCCGGACGGAGATGCGGTCGGACGCGGCGGCGCGGTAGGTCGCCGAAGCGGCGAGGTATGAGAAACGGCGGGGGTATCAGACGCCGAAACGGCGGTGGCGCGCGGCGTAGTCGCGCAGCGCCCGGAGGAAGTCGACGCGCCGGAACTCCGGCCAGTACGCCTCGGTGAACCAGATCTCGGAGTAGGCGCTCTGCCAGAGCAGGAAGCCGGACAGGCGCTGTTCACCGGAGGTGCGGATGACCAGGTCCGGATCGGGCTGGCCGGAGGTGTAGAGGTGCTGGCCGATCGCGTTGACGGTGATCGACTGGACCAGGTCCTCGCCGGTCTCGCCCGCGGCGATCTCCTGGCGGACCAGTTTGCGCACCGCGTCGGTGATCTCCTGGCGTCCGCCGTAGCCGACGGCCACGTTGACGTGCACGCCGTCGCGCCCGTCGGTGCGTTCGGCCGCGGTGCGCAGGCGTTTGGCGATCAGTTCCGGGAAGTCGTCGAGCGTGCCGACGATGCGCACGCTCCAGTTCTGCTCGGGGGCCGAGAGTTCCTCGACGACGTCGGTGATGACCTCGAACAGGGTTTCCAGTTCCTCGGGGTCGCGGTTCAGGTTCTCGGTGGAGAGCAGGTAGACGGTGACCATCTCGATGCCTTCGTCGGCGCACCAGCCGACGAGTTCGGCGATCTTCAGCGCGCCGACGCGGTGGCCGTGGCTGACGTCGGTGAAGCCGTTCTCGCGCGCCCACCGTCTGTTGCCGTCGCACATCACCGCCACGTGCCGGGGGTGTTGTTTACCGGCCAGCTGCTTGGACAGCCGCGCCTCGTAGATGCGGTAGGGCAGACCACGGACCGGACTCGGAACCTCCACGGCGTCCAACAGTACGCCCCGCGACCGGGATCATTACATCGACGGCGCATCTGTCGCGGACCCGAAACTTACGGTACCGTAGGTTACTCATCGGTCACCCAGGAGGTATTTCGTGTCGGAAACACGCGTGGCGGGCGAGGGCTCGACGACGCCCGCGCACGAGGAGACCGGAGCCGCCGCGATCGGCGAGGTCGCGGCCATCGCCCTGGTGAAACCGCGGCTACGCGGCTGGATCCACACCTGGGCCGTCGGCATCGCCGCCGTCGCCGTATTCGCGCTGGTCCTCGTGGCCTCGAACGTCTCGGCCACCGCGGGCTGGTCGACCCTGGTCTACGGACTCACCGTCCTGGGCCTGTTCGGCATCAGCGCCGTCTACCACCGCGTCACCTGGAGATCGCCGCGCACCCGCATCCGGATGAAACGCGCCGACCACTCGATGATCTTCCTGTTCATCGCGGGCAGCTACACCCCGTTCGCGCTGCTCGGCCTGCCCGGCAAGACCGGACAGACCCTGCTCGCGGTAGTGTGGGCGGGCGCGCTGGCGGGGGTCGCGCTGAAACTGCTGTGGCCGACCGCGCCGCGCTGGGTCGGCGTGCCGCTCTACCTGCTGCTGGGCTGGGCGGTGGTCCCGGTCGCCGGCCAACTGCACGCCAACGTCGGCCTCGCCCCACTGCTGCTGCTCGTCGCGGGCGGCGTCACCTACAGCATCGGCGCGATCCTCTACGCCACCCACTGGCCCGACCCGTGGCCCGAAGTCTTCGGCCACCACGAGTTCTTCCACGCCGCCACCGTCATCGCCGCGCTGTCCCACTACATCGCGATCTGGCTGGTCGTCCTGCACTGAGACCGCCCGGATCCGATCACGGACAGCGGAAATCGCCTGCGCGAGGCGCGCGAGTTCTATGCTGCACGTTCGTGTTGGTCGTCGCCGTCCCCGCGACCGACCGGTCGTGGGCGCGGCGCTGAAGGGGAAGTGCGCGCACCGTGATCGCCAAACTCGTCCTCCGGGCGCTCGCGGCACGCTGGGGACTGGCCGCGGTCGTCATCGCCGCCAACATCAGCGGGCTCGGGGTCATCGTCACCGAGTTGTGGCTCAGCGGGTTCTTCGGCCGGCTCGGCGAAGGCTGGGGACACACGCTGGCGCAGGTCGGCATCTACCCGTCCATCGGGTTCGCGATCGGCATCGGACTCGCGCTGCGCGACCGCACCGCCCACTTCGCCTGGCTCGACGAAGGCCGCGCGCCCACCCCGCCCGAAGCCCGCAGACTCCTGCGACTGCCCGCCGCCGTCACCGCACGCGCGCTCGCGCTGTGGCTGCCCGGCGTCGTCGTGGCGACCGCGATGTTCGCCCACCTCACCGAACACAACGACAAAGCCGTCACCGCCTCGGTGTTCACCCTCGGCGCGTTCCAATCCGCCGCCGTCACCTTCCTCATCGTCGACCGGATGATCCGACCCACCATTCCCATGGTCTCGGCCGTCCTCGGACCCACCACGCACTGGAGTTCGTCCGTGCTGGTCCGCGTGATCGTCACCTGGGGAGTCGCCGGGGCCATGCCGCTGGCGATGCTCATCGTGGTGCTCGCCGACCCCGCCTCCGCCGCCGAGGACCGCATCCGCACCGCCCTGTACCTATCTGTCGTCGGCATCGGCGTCGGCGCGCTGGCCACCACCCTGCTCGCCCGCTCGGTCGCGCTGCCGCTGCGCGCGCTGCGCCTGGCCCTGGACCGGATCACGCTGGGCGAGAGCGATATCCGCGTCACCGTGGGCAGCACCAGCGAAATCGGGCTGCTGGAACGCTCGGTCAACGAACTCGCCGCCAATCTCCGTGAACGCCAACGCATGCGCGACGTCTTCGGCCGCCACGTCGGCGCGCAGGTCGCCGAACGGGCCCTCGCGGGCGGTATGGACCTCACCGGCGACGTGCGCGTGGTCTCCGCCCTGTTCGTCGACGTCACCGGGTCGGTCGCCCTCTCCACCGGCCTGCCCCCGCAGGAATTCGTCGCCAAACTCAACCGGCTGCTCGCCATCGTCGTCGCCGCCACCGAGGAGAACGACGGTCTGGTCAACAAATTCGAGGGCGACGCGGCGCTGTGCGTATTCGGCGCGCCGATCGCCCTCGCCGACAACGCCACCCCCGCGCTGCGCGCCGCCCGCCGCATCCGCGACGAAGTCCTCGCGGGCGGCGAACTCGACATCGGCATCGGCGTCGCGCGCGGCCGCGTCTTCGCGGGCGACGTCGGCGCCGACAGTCGCCTGGAATTCACCGTCATCGGCGACGCGGTCAACGAAGCCGCCCGCCTCACCTCCCAGGCCAAAGCCGCCCCCCGCCGAATCCTGGTGAGCGACGCGGTACTCGACGCCGCGCACGCCGACGAACGCCGCGCGTGGACGCACTACGGCGACATCCTCCTGCGCGGACGGCTCGAACCGACCGTCTGCTGGACCGACATGGCACCCGCCGTCGTTCCAGCCGCCTCCCCCGCACCTGTCGAATCCGAAGCGGTTGCGGCAGGCCCGCTTCCGCAGGTGGGCACCTCCATCCCGGAGGATTACGAGGGCAAGCATCCGGGGCAGCCACCGACGGCCACTTCTCCGGCCCGCACCGAAACCCACTCCGCCGCTGCCGATTCCTACTCTCCGGAACACTGAGCGCGGCACGGGCCGCTACCGGGCATCGCGCGCTGCCGGGTCAGCACACCCGATCAGCAGTCGAGCCCGAGCGGGCACGCTCAACAGGCACGACCGGCAACCCAGCCCCCGCGTGCGAAGGACGGCAGGCCGCGAGAGCCCAGCCTCGCGCAGTGAAGGCCCGCAGGCCACCGAGAGCCCCGGCCTCGTGCAGTGGAGGCCGGCAGATGACCAGCACGCGTGGAGGCAGCAGGCACTGTCGGAGGACCAGCCCGCACGCGAGGGTCAGCGTGCCAGGGCGGCGGCCAAGTCTTCGACGGTGGTGACCGGCAGATCGCAGACCGTGCCACGGCACACGTAGGCGGCCGCGTCGGAGCCGAGCGGCGGACGTTCGGCCAGTAGCGGGACGGCGTCGCGGGCGGCGGCCACGACCACGCTGCCACCGGGCGCACCCAACCGGGCGGCCTCGACGAGATCCCTGGCGGCAGCGGCGGATTCGTTGCCATCGGGCAGGGCGACGGCGACTTGCAGGGGGCCGCGCAGGGCCGCCTCGGCGACCGTGAGCCACTGACCCGCCGAGCGGGGTGCGCGGGCCAGGACCACCGCGCCCCGGCGCAAGGTCTGCTCGGCGAGCAGACGGTAGCGTTCGGCGTGCTCGGGGGCGCTCGCGGCGGACGCGGTCAACAGGGCCTCCGCCAAGACCGACGCACCGGCGGGGGTCGCGCCGTCGATGGGGTCGCGGGGGCGGGCGACGAGAGTTTCCGCGTCGGCGGCGGTGTCGAACCAACTGCCCGGCGATTCGGGGTCGGCGAAATGTTGGATCGCGGTGTCCAGCAGGCGTTGTGCCCGTTCCAGCCAGACGAGTTCGCCGGTCGCCTGGTGCAGGGACAGCAGGCCCACCGCGAGCCAGGCGTGATCCTCGAGGATACCCGGGGCCGTGCCGACCAGACCGTCCAGCGACGCGCGGCGCACCCGTCCGTCGACCACGTGCGCGTCCAGCAGATAGTCGGCGCAGCGCAGCGCGGCATTCACCCAGTCCGGCCTGCCCAGCGCGGAACCGGCTTCCGCGAGCGCGGTGATCGCCATGCCGTTCCAGGCGGTGACCACCTTGTCGTCGCGGGCGGGCTGCGGACGGTTGTCGCGGGAGGCGCGCAACGCGGCGCGCACCCGTTCGAGGCGTTCGGCGTCCTCGGGGTCGGCGTAGCGGGTCAGCACCGAGGTGCCCTGCTCGAAATTGCCCGCGGTGCTCACCCCGAACACCTCGCCCGCCCACGCGCCGTCGATCGGGCCGAGCGCTCCGACCAGTTCCGCCGGGGTCCACACGTAGGTCGCGCCCTCCACGCCGGGGCCGCCGGGTTCCAACCGGGTGTCCGCGTCCAGCGCGGACGCGAAACCGCCCGTGCCCGTACCGAGATCGTCGAGCAGGAAATCCACCGTCTCCTCGGTGACGCGCCGCGCCAAGGGATCGGCCGTGCGGCGCGCGAGATGGGCGTAGCAGCGCAGCAATTGGGCGTTGTCGTAGAGCATCTTCTCGAAATGCGGCACCAGCCACGCCGCGTCCACCGAATAGCGGGCGAAACCGCCGCCGATCTGGTCGTAGATGCCGCCGCGGGCCATCGCCGACGCCGTCCGCCCGATCGCGTCGAGCACGGCCGTGTCGCCGGTGCGCTCGACATGCCGCAGCAGACCCTCCAGCAACGCCGAGGGCGGGAACTTCGGCGCGCCCCCGAAGCCGCCGTGCTCGGCGTCCTCGTCGCGCAGCACCGCCGCCACCGCGTGCGCGAGCAGATCCGCGTCGATCCGGATCTCGGTCTCCGGCAACCCCTGCATCTGCCCCCGCAGCGCCTCCGCCACCTGCGCCGACGCCTGATCCACCTCGTCGCGGCGAGTGCGCCATGTCTCCGCCACCGCCGTCAGCACCTGGGTGAACGACGGCATCCCCCCGCGCGGCACCTTCGGGTAATAGGTGCCGCAGTAGAACGGCTCCCCCGCGGGGGTGAGAAAACACGTCATCGGCCAGCCGCCCTGGCCCGTCATGGCGACGGTGGCGCTCATGTACACCGCGTCCAGATCGGGCCGCTCCTCCCGATCCACCTTCACGCACACGTAGTGCTCGTTCATCACCGCCGCGGTCTCGGCGTCCTCGAACGACTCGTGCGCCATCACATGACACCAGTGACAACTCGCATACCCCACCGACAGCAGGATCGGCACATCCCGCTCCCGTGCCTCGGCCAGCGCGTCGGCATCCCATTCCCGCCAATGCACCGGATTGTCGGCATGCTGACGCAGATACGGAGATGTCGCGCTGCCCAATCGGTTCATATCCCCACCCTTCCACAGTTGCGCGAACAGATCGGCCCCCGAAATCGCGCGCGGAACGTCGGGTCGGGGGTGGATCGGTGTTCGGTGGGGATTCGCGGGGCCGCGATGCCGCGGGAGGGCGGTCCAGGGGCATACCTTTGAGTCGGAAGGATGCGCGATGTCGGTCGCCCGGGTCAGCCGGGCAGGAGGCTCTCGGTGTCATGGAGCGCTGGGAATTCGTCGAGATGGCCGGGGCTTGGTTGACGGCCGCGCTCGACGGCGGGTTCGTGGTGCCGCCGGACACCGAGTTGCGGCGGGCGATGGCGGTCTGGTTGGCGGATCTGGACGCGGCGATGGACAGCGATCCGTTCGATCCCGCGCCGGGGCGGCGGGTGGGCCGGGAGATGGTGCGCGGCGGTCTGGCCTCGCCCGCCGCGATGGGGGCGGCGGCGACGGCGTGGGCTGGTCTGTTGGAACGCTCGGGTCGGGCGGATCGGGCGTACCGGTTCGGGGCGGTGCTCGCCGAGATCGGGGAGGGTTCGGCCGCCGAACTTCTGGAGATGCAGGCGCGACGGCGGGATATCGCGACCGAGCGTTTCCGGGCGGTCTTCGACAACGCGGCCATCGCGATCGCCCTGTACGACGTGGACGGCGTCACGATCGACGCGAATCGCGCGACGGCGCGGATGGTCCGCATCCCGGTCGAGGAGCTGCCCGGTATGCCCGGTCTGCGGCTGGTGCATCCCGAGGATCGCGCGCAACTTCGTGATCTGGTGCTCGCGTTGCGTGGACGCGGTTCCGGCACGTTGCGTTTCGAGGGGCGTTTCGTGCGCGGTGACGGCAGCATCGGACAGGGGGTGTGGACGATGACGCTGATGCTCGGCGAAGGCGACGCCTACTTGCTGGCGGTCGGCGAGGACACCACCGAACGCCATCGGATGCAGGCCGAACTGCGCTGGCTGGCCGAGCACGACCCGCTCACGGGTCTGCCCAACCGCCGCTGTCTGCTCGAGCGTCTCACCCGCACCGCCGCGACGGCCCGACCCCTGGACCGGATCGGCCTGTGCCTGGTCGACCTTGACGGGTTCAAACAGGTCAACGACCGCTACGGGCACAGTGCGGGCGACCGGTTGTTGACCGAAGTGGGCCGCCGCCTGACCGCGGCCCTGACCTCCCCCGAGGTCACCCTGGCGCGTATCGGCGGCGACGAATTCGTCGCTCTGCTCGAACCTCCCTGCGACGAGGCCCGCATCACCCGAACCGCCGACACCATCCTCACCACCCTGCGCGAGCCGATCCCTCTCGGCACGAGCGCCCCACTGACGATCACCGCGAGCATCGGCGCGGTGATCGTCCCCGTCGCGGGCGCCGACCCGGAGAAACTCCTCGACGCCGCCGACGTCCGCCTCTACCGCGCCAAAGCCGAAGGCCGAGGCATCTGGATCCTCGAGTCCTAGCGACCGCGCACGAGCCCTACACCCGCACCACACGAACTCGTTTGCCGCACAACTGGGTCATGTCGTCCACATCCGAAGTCAGGACGATCACCGGCTTCACCGCGCGAAGTGCGGTAGCCGCTACCACGGCGTCGATCGCGTATTTGTGACCGTGCAGGCCCGCGGCACGCAGAAGGCCGATTGCCTCGAACGCGATCTCATCCGTCACGGGCTCGATCCGTAGACGGGAGAGATGCCAGCGAAAGCGTTCGTTCTCGACCCGCGTATCGAATGCCTCAACGGCGGACAGCGCGCTGACGACCACGCGGAAATCGTTGCTCTGTGCTTCGCGGACATGTGCGATGACTCTCCGGTCCGCCGAGCACCACTTCGACAGCCCTTCGCTGTCGAGTACCACCGTTCCAGCGGTCAGTCGGCTCGGCGTTCGCGCCATTCATCCTCCCCGTGCAGTTCCGGCGCGGATTTCACCTCGCGGAACAGGGCGGCGGCTTCGTCCGCGATCTCTGCCGGGATGACGCCGGCCTCCCGCTCATTCGCCAGCAACGCCTCCTCCAGAAGGTCGCGCTCGATCTGACGCTCGACGGCGGCATCCACGTAGGCCGAGAATCCTCGCGCACCCACCCGCTTCCTGATCGCTCTGATATTTCCCGCCCGGAGCGACACACTGACCTTCGCCGCAGGGCCGGAGCCCGGGGCGTACTCATCATGTAGTGCTGCCACCCGACAAGATTACTACTCGAAGTAGCAAATAGCACCCGCAATCGACACAACCGCACCGAACCTCCGGGTCCAGCGCGGCTGGACCCTCCCCTCGGGGGAGACGGCATGATCCCGAGATCGACTATCGGAGGTCTGTATGAAACTGGATCTGGTCCGCAGTGACCCGCACTATTACGGCGCACCCGCGCAACCGGTGTTGCGCACGTTCGGCACCTACGGATACGCGACGGTCACCGGGCGGGGCGCGCCGTTGGGGGAGGCGTACACCGAGGCGGTGGGCAGGTTGTATCGGGCCGTGTACGGGGCCAAGAAGCGGTCGAAGGCGGCGGGACTGGATTTCGTGGCGCCGAAGTTGGAGGGGTTGTGGTGGGTGGAGTCGACGGAGCCGCCGTTGACGGTGCCACGTGAGTTGTGGCACTGGAAGATGATGATCCGGCTACCGGAGTTCGTGACGGCGGAGACCGTCGAAGGGGCCGCCTACGAAGAGTTGTGCGAAGGGGAGGCCGTGCAGGTCATGCACCGCGGACCGTACGCGGCCGAACCGGAGACGCTGGCGCGCATGGAGGAATTCCTGCGCGCCGAAGGGCTCGCGATGAACGGGCGCCATCACGAGATCTATCTCTCCGATCCGCGGCGGGCGAATCCGGAGACGATGAGAACCGTTCTGCGCCATCCGGTTCGGCGGCTCGCCGGTCAGCCCCAGGTGCGACCGAGGTAGGCGATGAGCGCGGCGTGCGCGGGCGCGTCGGCGGGCGCGGGGAGTTCGGGACCGATCAGGCCGGGCTGCCGGAACGGTTCCACGCCCTTGGTCTCGTGCATGACCTCGAGCAGTTCCGCGCACAACCCCTCGTCGATCAGGTCGGCGCGGCCCAGGGCGAGCGCGATGTCGATCCCGTGCACGACGACCTCGGTCAGGTGGACCAGCGCGGCTTCGGGGGCCGCGAGGATGCCGACCGCGAGGCGGACCTTCGCGTCGGGCAGATCGAGGCGATGCCATGCGGCGCGGTCGATTTCGGCGGCGGCGGCGAACGCGGCCTGCGGATCGCCGCCGAGCCAGTCGCTGTCGTGCGAGCCGACCGGTTCGGTGCCCGACAGTTCGGCGGCGAACACGCGCATTCCGCCGACGGTGTGATTGAGCACCTTGCGGACCTCCCATTCGGTGCACGGCGTGGCCGCCGACCATCGATCCTTCTCGACCGCGTCGACGATTCGGCCTGTCATATCGATGGCGCGGTCGATCCGGCCGATCACAGTCTGCATGGGCTTCCTTCACTGGAGTGTCTACTGCATTGGTAGCACGACGGAGCGACATCCAACGGCTCACACTACCGGCGAGTACCGTTCGTCACTATCGGTGAAAACGCTTGCGCGCCGGGGACTGTCCGGTTACCTTTCCGTCGACGTTCCGGTGCGCGGGGGACGGCTACTCCGGTTCAACTCCGGTCGGAACTCCGATCGCTCGATACGGCGAGCACGAACCGTCCCCGCTTCGATCTCGGACGTCCCGCCGAAAAATGCGGTGCGCGCCCGCGGCCGACCGGCTACTTTCGTCTTCAGCACCCGGTGCGAGGGAGACGGTTACTTCCCTTTCACGGAACAGGTCGCGGGTTCGAATCCCGCCCGGACCACGAGGCCCGGTAGCTCAGCGGCAGAGCGGTACACACCGTCACCGAGGCGAACTCGGGTGCGCCAACTCTACGACCACACGGAAAAGGGGATGCGCGAATGACATCGACTCGAATACAGTCGACAACGCATCCGGTGCGTGGGTAACGGTTACTTCTGGTGGGAAGTTCGGGTTCGAATCCCGTCCGTATCTCGATATGGTCTTCCGTTCCGTCACCGACCTGAACTCGGATGCCGCACAACTGCATACGCACCTCCCGGTGCACGGCCGACGGATATCGCGCGAGGGTCAGCGTGAATCCGTCCGACCGGATACGATCTCGGGAGGATTCGCGTGCGCACCGGCCGGTGCGTGGACGACGGCTACTTCCAGCCCGCCGATCTCCGGATCGTTCCGGTTCGAACCCGGATCACCGCGCGCGGTGATGGTGGAATTGGCAGACACAGCGGGAGCCGTCCGCCATTTCGATCTCGGCCGGTCACGCGAATCCCCCCGCCATTTCTCTCGGGGGAATTTCCATGAGCAAGTTCAATATCGCGCGTGCGCGTCGCGCGCCCACTTCGCCGGTGGTGAGCGAGTCCGTCCCCACGGGCCGCACCCACGAGGGCGCGCCCGGTTACGCGCGCACCGTGCGCGGTGAGCTGTTCCTGCTGGCCGTGTCGAACATGGTCGGCGAGGACACCTTCTACGAGGCCGCCGTTCAGCGCGACGACCGCTACACCGCGCTGGTGCGCGAGGCCACACTCGCCGATCCCGAGTGGACAGCGCGGCTGCTGGGCTGGCTGCGCGGTTCGGCGAATCTGCGCAGCGCCGCCCTGGTCGGCGCGGCCGAATTCGCCAAGGCGCGCCTGGACGCCGGACTGCCCGGCATGTCCAGGCAGGTGATCGACTCGGTGTTGCTGCGGGCCGACGAGCCCGGCGAACTGCTGGCCTACTGGACCGCCGCGCACGGGCGCGCACTGCCCAAGCCGGTCAAGCGCGGCGTCGCCGACGCGGTGCGCCGCCTCTACGACCAGCGCTCCCTGCTGAAGTGGGACAGCGCGGGCCGCGCGTTCCGCTTCGCCGACGTCATCGAGCTGACCCACCCGTCGGCCGCGCCCGACAAGCCGTGGCAGGGCGCGGTCTACGCGCACGCACTGGACCGGCGGCACGGCAACCGCGCGGTCGACCTGCCCGCCGAGCTGACGGTGTTGCGCGCCAACGCCGCGCTGCTGGCGCGGCCGGTCGAGCGGCGTCGTGACCTGTTCGCCGACCGCGACGTCGCCCGCGCCACGCTGCGCGAGGCCGGGATGACGTGGGAGTCGGTCGCGGGCTGGCTCCAGGGTCCATTGGACGCGGCGGTGTGGGAGGCGCTGATCCCGTCCATGGGTTACATGGCGAAGTTGCGCAATCTGCGCAGCTTCGACACGGCCGGGGTGAGCGACGCCGTCGCGGCCGAGGTCGCGGCGGAGTTGGCCGATCCGGAGCGGGTGGCGACCTCGCGGCAGTTGCCGATGCGGTTCCTCTCGGCCTACCGCGCGGCGCCGTCGCTGCGGTGGGGTCATGCCCTGGAGCGGGCGCTGAACCACTCGTTGGCGAACGTGCCCGCGCTGCCGGGCCGCACGCTGATCCTGGTGGACACCTCCAGCTCCATGTCCGCCCCGTTCTCCCGCGACGGCGCGACCAAGCGGTGGGACGCGGCGGTGGTCTTCGGACTGGCGCTGGCGAATCGGTGCGCGCGCGCCGAGGTGGTCTCCTACTCGAGCGCGTGGGGCGACACCCCGCGCACCCGGGTGTTCGAGGCGCGGCGTCGCGAGCCGGTGCTGCGGGCGGTCGAGCGCTGGCAGCGCGACGGCTACTTCCTCGGCGCGGCCACCGAGACGGCGGCGGCGGTGCGCGAGCACTGGGCGGGCCACGATCGGGTCGTCCTGCTCACCGATGAGCAGGCGGGCGACGGCGACGTCGGCGCGGCGCTGCCGGCGAAGACGCCGCTGTACACGTGGAATCTGGCGGGCTACCGCTACGGCCACGCGCCCAGCGGCGGTGCGCACCGGCACGCGTTCGGCGGGCTCACCGACGCGGGATTCGGCATGATCCCGCTGCTCGAGGCGGGTCGCGACGCCCGCTGGCCGTTCTGAGCGGGTCGGGGGACGCGCGGGCGTTCCCCAACCCGGTCAGCGACCTTTCGCCGACCCCTCCGGGCCGGATTCCGAACGTCGGGTGATGCCGTGCTCGGTCCCTTCGTCGGCCTCCTGATCCGGTTCCGGATGTTCGGGCTCGAAGGTGGGCGGCAGGTTCTTCAGGTGCTTGTTCATCGACCGCACCAGCAGCACCGTGCCGACCAGCAGCAACAGGACGATCGCCAGACCCAGCGGCGACGCCTTGCCGAATTCGGGGCCGGTGGGGGTTCCGGGGGTCTGGGCGAGCAGTTCGAGAATCACCGGTGCTCGTCCTCGATCCCGGCGAACAGATCGTCCTCCGGCAGGGCGGTGCTGACCCGGGTGCGGGCCAACTCGAACTCCTCGGTCGGCCACAGCCGCTGCTGCAACTCGATCGGGATGGCGAAGAACGCGCCGTTCGGGTCGATCTGGGTGGCATGCGCGCGCAGCGCGTCGTCACGCTGGGTGAAGTACTTGCCGCATTCGATCTGGGTGGTGACCCGCACCATGCGGTCCGCGCGGGCTTCGCTGTACTGGCGCATCCGGTCCAGCCACTCCTGCAACGGGAACGGCTCGCCCATGCGCTCGTATTCGGCGGAGAACACCTCGAGCCGCTTCATGCTGAAGCCGTGGTCGTAGTACAGCTTGAGCGGCGTCCACGGCTCGCCGGCGTCGGGGAAGCGCTCCGGATCACCGGCCGCCTCGTAGGCGGCCACCGACACCTCGTGGCAGCGGATGTGATCGGGGTGCGGATAGCCGCCGTTCTCGTCGTAGGTGGTGATGACGTGCGGGCGGAATTCGCGGATCACCCGCACCAGCGCCTCGGTGGACTCCTCGAGCGGCACCAGCGCGAAGCAGCCCTCCGGCAGCGGCGGCGGCGGATCGCCCTCGGGCAGCCCGGAGTCGACGTAGCCGAGCCAGGTCTGGCGCACCCCGAGCGCGCGGGCGGCCGCGGCCATCTCCTCGCGGCGGACCTCGTGGATGCGGTCGAGCACCCCCGGGGTGTCCATCGCCGGGTTCAGGATGCTGCCGCGTTCGCCGCCGGTCAGCGTCACGACGAGCACCTCGTGCCCCTCGTCGGCGTACCGGGCGGTGGTCGCGGCACCCTTGCTGGATTCGTCGTCTGGGTGGGCGTGCACCGCCATGAGGCGAAGGCCACTCACGTCTCGTTCACCGTCGCTCTCGGTCGCGGGTGTCAAGTCTTCGTTCCCTATAGTTCCATTCGACCCAGTTTTGTTCCGACGTACCCCCCGGGAGTGCCGAGTCCATGAACGAGCCCGAGCCGGAAACCATCGGTGGCGCGCCCGCCGCGGGAGCGGCCCGGCGCGCCGATCGCTACGGCGCCGCCGCGCCACGGCGGCGGCCCTGGTTGCCCGTCGCGGCCACCGCCGCGGTGCTGGTCCTCGGCTTCGGGGTCGCCTACCTGGGCTTCCAGAAGTACGGCACCCGCGATGTCGAGGCCGAACAACTCGGCTACACCGTCGTCGACGACAGCACCCTGTCGGTGCGACTGAAGGTCACCCGCGACGATCCGACGCGCCCGGCGGTCTGTTTCGTTCGCGCGATGGATCGCGACACCGTCGAGGTCGGCAGGCGCGAGATCCTGGTGACCTCCTCCGAGCACGGGACGGTCGAGTTCACCACCGAGGTGCGGTCCTCCTCGCGGCCCTCAGCGGGGGATGTCTACGGGTGCAGCATGCACGTGCCGGAGTATCTGCGGGCGGAGTGACCGCGAAGTAGCGAGCGGTGCAAAGGTCACGAATCGACCCCGCGCTCGCTCGCAAAATGAACTCCGACCTGCGTATTTGTGAATCATGCTAAAATGGCGTGATACACGGTTCCGGGGCTCGGAGCCGTGTTTGCTGCATTGGCGGCCAGCGCTGTGAGTTCCGGGTTTTCGGGTTTGCCCGGGACCAGGCCTGTCGGGGTTCGACGAACTTCCCAGGATCGCTCTAGCCGTCGGCTGGTGCGCGCCTGCCTCCGGGTGGGCCGCAGCGGTATCAGGGAATCCCGGCACGCCGGGAACAACTACTAGGGAGTGATCGAGATGACCGAGACGCAAGTGACCTGGCTGACCCCGGAGTCGCACGACAGGCTCAAGGGCGAACTCGACGCGCTCATCGCCAACCGTCCCGTCATCGCCGCGGAGATCAACGAGCGCCGGGAGGAGGGCGACCTCAAGGAGAACGGCGGCTACCACGCCGCGCGCGAGGAGCAGGGTCAGCAGGAAGCGCGCATCCGGCAGCTCCA
Source organism: Nocardia takedensis NBRC 100417 (assembly GCF_000308695.1). GTDB lineage: Bacteria > Actinomycetota > Actinomycetes > Mycobacteriales > Mycobacteriaceae > Nocardia > Nocardia takedensis. The sequence continues at coordinate 101,848 of NZ_BAGG01000103.1, forward strand.
GGAACTGCTGAACAACGCGAAGGTCGGCGTCGCCCCCACCAAGTCCGGCGTCGCACTCCCCGGTTCGGTGGTCAAGGTCTACTACGACGGCGACGAATCCGACACCGAGACCTTCCTGATCGCCACCCGCGAAGAAGGTCTGAGCGATTCGAAGCTGGAGACCTACTCCCCCAACTCCCCGCTCGGCGGCGCGCTGATCGATGCCAAGGTCGGTGAGACGCGCGAGTACACCCTGCCCAACGGCAACACCATGAAGGTCACACTGCTGAGCGCGGAGCCGTACCACAGCTGATCTCCTTCGTCGGAAACCCGAGACCAGAGCGGCCGCCCCCGGATCGGAGGCGGCCGCTCTGTCGTGTCAACCCGCCAGCGCCTGTTCGACGTCGCTGAGCAGATCGCCGGCATCCTCGATGCCGACCGAGAGCCGCACCAGGTCCGCGGGCACCTCCAGCACCGATCCCTCGGTGGAGGCGTGGGTCATCGCGGCCGGATGTTCGATCAACGACTCCACCCCGCCGAGGGATTCGGCCAGGGTGAAGATCTTCGTGCGCGAGCAGAAGTCGTGGGCGGCTTCGCGTCCGCCGTGCAGGCGCACCGAGATCATGCCGCCGAAACGGCGCATCTGCTTGTCGGCCACCACGTGACCGGGGTGTTCGGGCAGACCCGGGTAGATGACCTGGGAGATCTTCGGATGACCCGTCAGATAGCCCGCCAAGGTCTCGGCGTTGTCGCAGTGCCGTTCCATGCGCAGCGCCAGCGTCTTGGTGCCGCGCGCGGTCAGGTAGGCGTCGAACGGGCCCGGTACCGCGCCCGCGCCGTTCTGCAGGAACGCGAAGGCCGCGTCGAGTTCGGGATCGTTGGTGATCAGGACGCCGCCGACCACGTCGGAGTGCCCGCCCAGGTATTTGGTGGTCGAGTGGGTGACGACATCCGCGCCCAGCAGCAGCGGCTGTTGCAGGTACGGGGTGGCGAAGGTGTTGTCCACCACCAGTTTCGCGCCCACCGCGTGCGCGATGTCGGCCAGCGCGGGGATGTCGCCGATGCTGAGCAGCGGGTTGGTGGGGGTCTCGATCCAGATCAGCTTGGTGTTCGGGCGGATCGCGGCCCGCATCTCGTCGGTGTCGAACACGTGCGCCGGGGAATGCTCGATCCCCCACTGGCTGAAGACCTTGTCGATCAGGCGGAAGGTGCCGCCGTAGGCGTCGTCGGGGATCACGACGTGATCGCCGGGACGCAGCATCGCGCGCAGCGCGCAGTCGGTGGCGGCCATCCCGGAGGCGAACGCGCGGCCGTGGGAACCCGATTCCAGCGCGGCGAGATTCGCCTCGAGCGCGGTGCGGGTCGGGTTGCCGGTGCGGCCGTACTCGAATCCGCCGCGCAGGCCGCCGACGCCGTCCTGGGCGAAGGTCGAACTCGCGTAGATCGGCACGTTCACCGCGCCGGTGAGCGGATCCGGATCGTAACCGGCGTGCACGGCCCGTGTGGAGAATCCCAGCTCGGTCATGGTCCCACCCTAAACTCCGCGCTTCGCGGCCCGCCGAGCGCCCGGGTGCGGACCTCTAGGCTGAGCCCATGGTGACCGTTGACGAACTGTTCGCGATCGATGCCCTGCTCACCGCCGAGGAGCGCGAGATCCGGGATACCGTGGCCGCCTTCGCGGCGCGACGGCTGCGTCCGCACATCGCGGACTGGTTCGAGGCGGGCAGCCTGCCGGTGCGCGAACTCGCGCCGCAATTGGGCGAGCTGGGCCTGCTCGGCATGCATCTCGAGGGCTACGGCTGCGCGGGACTCTCGGCCACCAGTTACGGCCTGGCCTGCCAGGAACTCGAGGCGGTCGACTCCGGCATCCGCAGCATGGTGTCGGTGCAGGGGTCGCTGGCGATGACCGCGATCCACCTGTTCGGTTCCGAGGAGCAGAAGCAGCACTGGCTACCCGAGATGGCGGCGGGCCGGGTCCTGGGCTGTTTCGGCCTGACCGAACCCGATTTCGGCTCCAACCCGGGCGGGATGCGCACCCGGGCGGTCCGCGACGGCGACGACTGGGTGCTCAACGGCTCGAAGATGTGGATCACCAACGGGTCGGTGGCCGACGTCGCGGTGGTGTGGGCGCGCACCGACGAACGCATCCGCGGATTCCTCGTCCCCACCGACACCCCCGGTTTCCAGGCCCGCGAGATGCACCGCAAACTCTCGCTGCGCGCCTCGATCACCGCGGAACTGGAATTCGACGACCTGCGCCTGCCCGGTGACGCCGTGCTGCCGGAATCGCGCGGGCTGGCCTCGCCGCTGGCCTGCCTGAGCGAGGCGCGTTTCGGGATCGTGTTCGGCGCGCTGGGGGCGGCCAGGGATTGCCTGAACGCCGCGATCGACTACGCCCGTACCCGCGAGGTCTTCGACAAACCCCTCGCCGCCTACCAGCTCACCCAGGCCAAACTCGCGGATATGGCGGTGGAACTGGGCAAAGGGCAACTGCTGGCGATCCAGCTCGGCAGGCTCAAGGACCGGCACGAGATCAGCGGGGAGCAGATCAGCGCGGGCAAGTTGAACAGCACGCGCGAAGCGATCGCCATCGCGCGCGAGTGCCGCACCATCCTGGGCGCGAACGGCATCACCCTGGACTATCCGGTGCTGCGTCACGCCAACAACCTGGAGTCGGTGCTGACCTACGAAGGCACCGCCGAGGTGCACCAGTTGGTGTTGGGCAAGGCGCTGACCGGCGCGGACGCCTTCCGCTGAGGGAGCAGCCGCCCCCGAACACGCCGGGGCGGCCCGAACCCGGCCGCCCCGAACACGCCGGGGCGGCCCGAACCCGGCCGCCCCGAACATGGTTGCCACGAATCCCTGTGGCCGCCGACGCGGTAGCCACCGCCCTCGAGAACTGCCACCCGGTAGTCGTTGCCCCCACTGCGGCTACCCGGTGGCCGCCGCCCTCGGTGCCGCCGCCCTCAGTGGCCCAGGGTGCCGATGCTGAGGAAGCCGAGCAGGTCGTGGCGGGTGATGACGCCCACCGGCTTGCCGTCGTCGACCACCATGAGCGCGTCGGTGTCCGAGAGCGCCTTGGTGGCCGCGGAGATCGGCTCACCCGAGCCGATCAGCGGGAACGAGGCGCTCATGTGCTTCTCCACCGAATCGGTGAGGTGCGCGCGGCCCTCGAAGACCGCCGAGAGCAGATCCCGCTCGGAGACGCTGCCCGCGACCTCGCCCGCCATCACCGGCGGTTCCGCGCCGACCACCGGCATCTGCGAGACGCCGTATTCGCGCAGGATCTCGATGGCGTCGCGCAAGGTCTCCGACGGGTGGGTGTGCACCAGATCGGGCAGTTCGCCGGACTTGCCGCGCAGCACGTCGCCGACCAGCGGTTCGGCGGTGCTGCCGTCCAGGCGGGTGCGCAGGAAGCCGTAGGAGCTCATCCACTGGTCGTTGAAGATCTTCGACAGGTAGCCGCGGCCGCCGTCGGGCAGCAGCACGACCACCACGGCCTCGGGATCGCGGCGCGCCACCTCGATGGCCGCCACCACCGCCATCCCGCAGGAGCCGCCGACCAGCAGCCCTTCCTCGCGGGCCAGTCGCCTGGTCATGTCGAAGGAGTCCGCGTCGGAGACGGCGATGATCTCGTCGGGGATCGCCGGGTCGTAGGCCGAGGGCCAGAAGTCCTCGCCGACGCCCTCGACCAGGTACGGCCGCCCGGTGCCGCCGGAGTAGACCGAGCCCTCCGGGTCCGCGCCGACGACCTTCACCTTGCCGCCGGAGACCTCCTTGAGGTAGCGGCCGGCGCCGGTGATGGTGCCGCCGGTGCCGACGCCCGCGACGAAGTGGGTGACCTTGCCCTCGGTGTCACGCCAGATCTCCGGACCGGTGGTCTCGTAGTGGCTGTCGGGGCCGCCCGGGTTGGAGTACTGGTCGGGCTTCCACGCGCCGTCGATCTCGCGCACCAGGCGGTCGGAGACGCTGTAGTAGCTGTCCGGGTGGTCCGGGGGGACGGCCGTCGGGCACACCACGACCTCGGCGCCGTAGGCGCGCAGCACGTTGCGCTTGTCCTCGGAGACCTTGTCCGGGCAGACGAACACGCACTTGTAGCCACGCTGTTGCGCCACCAGCGCCAGACCGACGCCGGTGTTGCCGGAGGTCGGCTCGACGATGGTGCCGCCCGGCCGCAGTTGCCCCGACGCCTCGGCCGCCTCGATCATCTTCACCGCGATGCGGTCCTTGGAGCTGCCGCCCGGGTTCAGATATTCGATCTTGGCGGCGACCAGACCCGCGTTCGGGCCGACCACCGAGTTCAGCCGGACCAGGGGAGTGTTGCCGATGAGGTCCACGACGTGATCCGCGATGCGCATAGCCCCATCGTTGCAGAAGTGCGAGAACACGCCACATCGGCCGGGGGCTCGCGCACCGGCACGACATCGGCCTGTCCCGTCCCCCGAACCGGACCCCGCGCGCCTAGGATGCGGAAACATGAAGCAGCCCAACCTCGCCCGCGCGGTCGCGGTACTCGTGAGCGTCGCGGCCTCGCTGGCCGTCGCCTCCGGCGCGCACGCCGCCGCGGCCACCACCTCCTTCCCCCAGGTCCCGACCCTCGCGCGCGGCGGTCTGTGCTGGACGAACATCCAGACCTGGGCCGACACCAGCCCCGACTGGCCGGGCCGGGCGATCCTGAACATGAAGGCCACCCCGGTCCAGGGCGTCGGACCGGGCCTGTACCCGTTCGCGCCGCTGTGCGAGGTCCGGGCGATCGTGGCTTGGCGCAACATGAACACCGGCGCGGTCGGCACCTACGAGAACACCGTGGTGACCGGCATCTACGGCAGCATCCAGTACTCGCTGTTCCAGGACACCGGGCCGGGCCGGGTGGAGGTCGTGGTCAGCACGGACGCGCTCAACGTCCCGGCGCAGGCCGGATTCGACGTCCCGGCCTGAGCTTCGTCGGAATCGGCACGAGCCGGCACCGGCCATCTCCCCGTAATATTTCCGGTGTGGCACGTCGGATGAACAGGCGGACCGCCGCCATGACAGGGATAGCCACCGTGCTGGCCGGATCGGGCGCGGGCACGGCGTCGTGGGCCGCGTATCGGGTGCTGACCGCGCAGGCGGGCGTCGCGCGCGGCGTCATCGGCCGGGACACCTCCAAACCGCCGGAGGCGGACGGCGTCTACACCGCGGGCGGCGCGGACCCGCTGCCGTGGCGACCGGGCACGCCGGTCGACGTGCACCTGATGGTCTTCGGCGATTCCACGGCGGCCGGGCTGGGCTGCGCGGTCTGCGAGGAAGTGCCCGGGGTGCGCATCGCGCGCGGGCTGGCCGAGGCGACGGGGCTGCGCGTGCGGCTGAGCACCAAGGCGATCTGCGGGGCCACCTCCAAAGGTCTGGCGGGCCAGGTGGACGCGATGTTCATCGCGGGGCCGCCGCCGGACGCCGCGGTCATCTTCATCGGCGCCAACGACATCACCAAGAAGCATTCGATCTCCGCCTCGGCCCACCGACTCGGCGCGGCGGTGGGGCGTCTGCGCGCCGCGGGCAGCGTCGTGGTGGTCGGCACCTGTCCCGACCTCGGCACCGTCTCGGCGATCCCGCAACCGCTGCGCACCGTCGTGCACAACTGGAGCGCCCGACTCGCCCGTGCCCAACTCGGGGTGGTGCTCGCGGCGGGCGGACAACCGGTGTCGATGCGCGATCTCGGCCCGGAATTCCTCACCGCCCCCGACCGCCTGTTCGCCGAGGACGGCTTCCACCCCTCCGCCGACGGCTACGCCCTGGCCGCCGCGCACGTCCTGCCGGTCCTGGTGGGCGCGCTCGCGCAACGACGCGGCGAATCCGAGCAGGCCCGCTCGGCCGATCGTCGCGGCATCACCGCCCGCCTGCGCGGACTCGTCGAATCGCCGGGGTGGCGTCTGCGACGCTCCGCGGATTCGGTACACATAGAAGTGCCAGTACAAAACTGAGCACGGAGTACCCAAGGAGCCCTCATGCCCGAGGCAGTCATCGTTTCCACCGCTCGCTCCCCCATCGGCCGCGCCGCCAAGGGTTCGCTGGTGAATATGCGCCCCGACGATCTCACCACCCAGATCGTGCGGGCCGCGTTGGACAAGATCCCCGCGCTCGACCCCACCCGCATCGACGACCTGATCCTGGGCTGCGGTTCGCCCGGCGGCGAACAGGGGTTCAACCTGGCCCGCATCGTGGCCGTGGAACTGGGTTACGACTCGCTGCCCGGCACCACCGTGCACCGCTACTGCGCGTCGTCGTTGCAGTCCACCCGGATGGCCTTCCACGCCATCAAGGCCGGGGAAGGCGAGGTGTTCATCTCCGCGGGCGTGGAGACGGTGTCGCGGTACAAGAACGGCTCGGCCGACAGTTGGCCCGACACCAAGAACCCGTTCTTCGACGAGGCCCAGGCGCGCACCGCGGCCACCGCCGAGGGCGGCAAGGGCGCCTGGCACGACCCGCGCGAGGACGGACTGGTCCCCGACCCGTACATCGCGATGGGCCAGACCGCCGAGAACGTCGCCTCCTTCACCGGCATCACCCGGGAAGACCAGGACCGGTGGGGCGTGCGCTCGCAGAACCGGGCCGAACAGGCCATCGCGGCGGGCTTCTTCGAGCGTGAGATCACCCCGGTCACGCTGCCCGACGGCACCGTCGTCAGCAAGGACGACGGCCCGCGCGCCGGCGTCACCTACGAAGCGGTCAGCAAGCTCAAGCCGGTGTTCCGCCCCGACGGCACCGTCACCGCGGGCAACTGCTGCCCGCTCAACGACGGCGCGGCGGCGCTGGTCATCATGAGCGACACCGCCGCCAAGGACCTCGGCCTGACCCCGCTGGCGCGCATCGTCTCCACGGGCGTGTCCGGGCTCTCGCCGGAGATCATGGGTCTGGGCCCGATCGAGGCCGTCAAGCGGGCGCTGGCGCTGGCGGGCAAGTCCGTCTCCGACATCGACCTGTTCGAGATCAACGAGGCGTTCGCGGTGCAGGTGCTCGGCTCGGCGCGTGAGCTGAAGATCGACGAGGACACCCTCAATGTCTCCGGCGGCGCGATCGCGCTGGGCCACCCGTTCGGCATGACCGGCGCGCGCATCACCACCACGCTGATCAACAACCTCCAGACCTACGACAAGCAGTTCGGTGTGGAGACCATGTGCGTCGGCGGCGGCCAGGGCATGGCGATGGTCATCGAGCGACTGAGCTAGCGGTCCCTGGACGACGAAGGGCGGCCCCACCGGTGGTGGGACCGCCCTTCTCGGTTCGACCGATCAGTCGTTGTTGAAGTAGCTCAGCAGTCGCAGGATCTCGACGTAGAGCCAGACCAGGGTGACGGTCAGGCCGAGCGCGACGCCCCAGGCCGCCTTCTCCGGCGCCTGGGCGCGGATCAGCTGGTCGGCGGCGTCGAAGTCGAGCAGGAAGCTGAACGCCGCGATCGCGATGCACACCAGGCTGAACACGATCGCCAGCGCACCGCCGTCACGCAGGCCGAGGCCGCCGGAGATGAAGAAGCTCGCGATCAGGTTGCCCACGGCGAGCACCAGCACGCCGATCATGGCGCCGACGATCATGCGGGTGAAGCGCGGCGTGACGCGGATGGCCCCGGTCTTGTAGACCACGAGCATGCCCGCGAAGACGCCGAAGGTGCCGAGCACCGCTTGGCCGATCAGGGCGCTGCCGCCGACTCCGCCGAAGGCGACGTCGGTGAACATGAACGACAGCGCACCGAGGAAGAAACCCTCGGCGACCGCGTAGGACAGCACGATGGCCGGGTTGTCCATCTTGTTCGCGAAGGTCGCGATCAGCACGAGCACCAGGCCGACCAGGCCGCCGACGATGACGAACAGCGGGGCCAGCGAGGTGTTGGCGTTGGTGAGCGCGTAGGACACGATCGCCGACAGGGCCAGTACGCCCAGGGTGATGCCGGTCTTGGTCACCACGTCGTCGATGGTCATGGCCCGCGTCGCGGGGGCCGGGGCGTACGGCTGCTGCTGGTAGGGCTGCTGCTGTCCGTACTGGTTGCCGACCTGGCCGGCGCCTGCCACCCCGGATCCGAAATTGGCGTAACCGCCGACGCCTTCTTGCCTCGGCAAGTTTCTGAAGACCGGATTGCTGCTGGTACGCAAAGCACCTACCTCCTGGTGGGGTGATCTCTGGCCGGGATGCTACCTGTGTCCGGTTACCGGGAAGCATTCCATGATCGGTCCGTTATGTCCCTATCGACCAGGTAACGAACGATCGGACCGTCCGGTTCCCGAGGGTGGGCGGAATACCGACAATTCGGACTCCACCGTCGCCGGGGTCTACCGCTCCTGGACGTCGTGCAGGCCACGCACGGATCGGGTGACCGTGAACTTCCGGTTCCGGCCCACCACATCGGTGCGCCCGACCATCCGCTCCACGACACCACGATAGTTCAGGTGCGAGTTGTACACCGTCCAGAGTTCTCCGCCCGGACGCAGCACCCGACCGGTCTCGGCGAACATCTTGATCGCCGACCCCGTGTGCACCGCCGCCCCCACGTGGAACGGCGGATTGCACAGCACCAGATCCGCGCTGTTGTCCGCGGCCGAGGACATCGCGTCGTCGCGCACCACCCGCACCCGATCCTCCACCTCGTTGACGGCCGCCGTCGCCCGCGCCGAGGCCACCGCCGCCGCCGACTGGTCGGTGCCGACCACCCGGATCGCCGGACGCGCCTTGGCCAGCGCGACCGCCAGGATGCCCGTCCCGCAGCCCAGATCGATGGCGTCGCGGGCGTCGGGCTTCATCCACTTCAGATGTTGCAGCAGGAACCGGGTGCCGATGTCCAGGCGCGGGCCGGAGAAGGCCGCGCCGTGCGCGACAACGTCCAGGTCGAAATCCTCGAGTCGATCGCGCACGGGGAACGCGGGCGAGCCGACGGCCTTCGGCCCGGTGACCAGCAGCGTGCGCGACTTCTGCCGCCCCCGACTGGCCCGGACCTGCGAAAAGTACTGACCCAAGGTGTCGTTCATGGACTTGGTGAGGTATTTGTCACGACCCCCGGCGATCACCGTCACGTCGGGTGCCGCGTAGCGCGCGATCGACTCGGCGATCTCGGCCAGCCCGGACAGCGCCCGCGGCAGGCGCAGCAGCACCGCACGCACACCGTCGAGCAGGTCGACGTCGAGCGCGTGGGCGGTGTAGCGATCGGCCAGGCCCAGCGCCTTGGCGTTGTTCGCGAGCGCGAGCTCACCGGTCAGCAGATCCTGGTGAACGCGGATATCGCGCAGATCGTGGCCCACGACCACGCCCAGCGTCAGCGCGCCGTACGCGTCGCCGATCACCGCAACCTTTCCGCTACCCGCAGCGGCGACGGCCTCGCCCGCGACGTCGAGGACGAGCCGATCGGCGGCATCGACGGCATAGAGGTTCAGGGCCTCCACATCCGGATACCGCCGCAGGCGGCTGAGTACCTCCTCGACATCTCCCACACCGTCAAGTGTGCTAGATCGTTGCCCTTCGGTCACGACTGGCCCGGACTTTGCCGGCTGCGGGATCGAGGCCATCGCGTGAGACACACCGACACAATAGTTTTCGGTCGAGGCCCGCGGCGACACGCGACGCGCCGCGAACCACATTCCGCGTCGAATCCGACCACTCGGCACCGGGAGACCGGAGAGGGCGCGAACCGCGACTCGGCCTGCGCCGCCGCGACATCGGATCGACGGGACGCGCCGAATCGCCATGACGAGTCATATCGGGTGCTCACCCCGATATCGGCCGGACCGTCAGGCGTGTCGCACGGAGGCGGAATTCGCGCGGATTCCGAGCCCGGCGCGGCGGCCCACACGCGGTTCGCGCCGAATCCCGGTGGCGGCCATGCGGATACCACCGCTCGGGTGACCGAGAACACAATCACCGCGTTCGTGGGCACATGATCCGTCATCGATCCACGACCGCCACCGCGCGGAGACGGAGCGCGAGATGCGTTCCACCCTCGGCACATCGAGTTACACACACCGGCGACACCCGCGCGTGGCATCCCAACAGCTAATATTTCGCATCC